>NZ_JXRQ01000032.1 GCF_000829445.1 Jeotgalibacillus alimentarius | reverse complement strand
TGAACTGCGCCCTGTCAAGTAGACAGTAAAAAAGAAAAAAGGTTAGAACTACGCTACGGCCTGGTACCGATACTCTATCGGTGCCAGGTTGTTTAATTTCTCTTGATAACGTTCTTCATTGTAAAATCGCATATATTGATCGATGTCGTTGACTAATTCTTCATAGCTCTTGTACTGTTTCAATGCATATTTCTCACATTTGAAGTGACCGAAAAAACTCTCTATCGGTGCGTTGTCGATACACTTCCCAACACGGGACATACTGCGCGTGATCCCTGCCTCTGTCGTGATGTAGCGGTATTCCTTCGATGTATACTGTGATCCACGGTCGCTATGGAGCAGGGGAGTCGCGTCCGGGTTTGCTTCCATGGCTACCTTCAGCGTGTCCATCACTAAGGCGTTGTTGTTGAAGTGACCGATCTTATAGGCTACGACAGATCCGTCGTACAAGTCCTTAATCACACTCAAATAAGCCTTGTTCCCAAGACCATAATGCAGATGCGTGATGTCTGTCACCCATTTCTGATTAGGGTGGTTCGCTGTGAACTCGCGATTCAAGACGTTATCTTCGATGTTGACATAGCTGGTCTTCGTACAGTAGCCGTTCGACTGGCGGATAAAGGATCTCAGACCTAGCTTGATCATCAGACGACGGATCCGTTTGCGATTGTACTGCTTCTTGAACTGACGGTTGATGAACATGGTGATTCGTCGGTAGCCCAGAATCCCTTGGTGCTTGTTGAATATCTTCTTGATCTCCTCGAGTAGCCATTCATTTTCTTCCTGTTGGTCAGTCGGCGTATGGTTCAGCCATTTGTAGTAACCGGACCGTGAAACTTCAAGCAGTTGACAAAGCAGTTGGATCGACGCTTTTGTCTCTTCATGATAGTCATGGATCGCCTGAAACTTATGCAGATGAATCCCTAATCGCGCATTCTGGCCCTCCTTTCGATCTCCTTCAGCTTTTTTAACAGACCGTTCTCCGTCTCCAAGTATTGGTTGCGATGGTCCAGTTCTTTGATGCGAAGCTTCAGTTTCTCTACTTCTGTCAGGTTCTGCTTAGAGGATAGGGATTTACCGCGGCGATCGTGAAGTGCTGATTCCCCGTCAGCTTGATATTTCCGTACCCATCCATAGACCTGTTGATACGAGACCTGATATTTCTCCGCAGCCCCATGATAATCAAGGTCGTGGGCGATTGCGTATTGGACGATCTCTACCCGTTCCTGTAGTGTTGTTTTGCGTCCTGTGCTCATCTTTTTATTCCCCTCACTAGTGGATTTTAAATCTTTTCCACTAGTGTAACGTTTTATCCATCTTCGTAAAACAGAGGAGGTTGAGATGTTGAAACGAGCACAAGTCTCACTGAGGCTCCCTTGACCCGCCAGATAATAGTCCACTGCCTGTTGTTTCAATTCTTGAGAGTACGCTTTCCAGGTCTTCGATTCCTTCAATCCGTCGATTCCATCTGATTGGTATTTACGGATCCAATCTTTGAAGGTCGTTTTCCCAATCTGATAATCCCTTGAGACCGCACTCACTGACTTCTTCTCATCTAAAACAGATAATATTGCTTTT
The DNA here is from genome assembly GCF_000829445.1 of Jeotgalibacillus alimentarius. Lineage (GTDB taxonomy): Bacteria > Bacillota > Bacilli > Bacillales > Jeotgalibacillaceae > Jeotgalibacillus > Jeotgalibacillus alimentarius. The sequence goes on along the minus strand of NZ_JXRQ01000032.1, from coordinate 110 downwards.
AACTTTTCATCTATTGTATAATCAGTCGTTCTTTTAGACACAAAAATGCCCCCTTCATAGTAGTAGAGAAGTTTTATTATTTCTCTGTCTACTTTGAAGGGAGCATATCA
>NZ_JXRQ01000031.1 GCF_000829445.1 Jeotgalibacillus alimentarius | reverse complement strand
GAGGCTGGGACAAAAACTAGCCAAAGACTAAAATAAAAGGCGCTGATCATCTAAAAAGATGGTCGGCGCCTTTTATTACCAAATATTTGTGCTGGTTTACGCAATTCTTGTGCCTGAGGCAGCCAACTTTCTTAGGTTGACTGCCATGAGCGCAAAGCCCATTTCATTTTTTGCACGCTCTTTTCCTCTGACGGAAAAACGTGTGAAACCTAAATTAGCCTTCAGAAATCCAAAAACTGGTTCTACGTCAATTTTTCTTTTGGCGTAGATTTCACCAGTTTTTGCTTCTGAAAGCAATGTGCGGATCAACTCTTTCTGTTGTTCCCAATGTTCATTATATGAGATCTTTCGATTATTCCCTTCTTTTGCTTTTGTGCAGCTCGCTCGAAGTGGACAACCATCACAACTTTCACATTCGTAAACCTTGTACTTCCTGGTAAAACCATATCGGTCCGTCTTATGGGAATGATGACGAAATGTTAGCCGTTGCCCATTTGGGCAAGTATATGCATCTGCCAACGGATCATAGTGCCAATTCGCAGTGTTGAATTCATTTTTCTTATATTTTTTTGTTTGTTCTTTGCGATGCATGTTATACGTAATCAGCGGCGTGGTTGCTTGATCTTCAAACACGTATTGATAATTTTCTTCACTCCCATATCCAGCGTCTGCGACAATATAAGAGGGTAATGAAAAGAAATGCTCTTTGATCTGATTTAGGAATGGAATGAATGTACGTGTATCTGTCGGATTTGGAAAAATATCATAAGCAAGTGTGTATTGTCCTTCAGTCGCAATCTGAACATTGTATCCGGCTTTTAACTGACCGTTTTTCATATAGTCATCTTTCATTCTCATGAAGGTGGCATCAGGATCCGTCTTCGAATAGCTATTGCGCTCACCAAACGTGATCATATCCTGTTCATACTTTTGTTTGCGTAATAGGAAATTCTGAAATTGTTTATACCATTGTTTAGGCAGTTTGCGTGCTGAACGAATTCTCTTTCTTTCAGCTGTGTCATCACTCGCATTGATTTTCTGTGTCATATCTTCTACGACTTCACCCAGTTTTTCTACGACTGCTGAAAGCTCAGATACAGAGAGTTCTTCGGGACTTTCCTGTTCAATCGCTGGAATAATGGACTGTTGAACTAACTCGTCATAGATCTGATTTGATTTATCAACAAGTGACTGACTGTATTTTTCGACTGATTTTCGCCAAACGAATGTAAATTTATTCGCGTTAGCTTCAATTTTAGTGCCATCAATAAAGATCGCTTCTGCATCGATTTGTTGTTTTTCTACTAAGTGACAACGGAACTGCACGAAGCATTCACGCAACAGGATCTCTGCGTCAGGATGTACCCGGAACCGATTAATCGTACGGTAAGTTGGTTGATAGTCCTGCGCAAGCCACATCATTCGTACACTATCTTTTAATAAGGCTTCAATTTTCCGACCGGAAAATACAGACTGGGTATACGCACACAGAATAATTTTCATCATCATACGCGGATGGTAAGCAGGGCAGCCTGTTCGTTTGATAAATGGAGCGAAAGCTTCCTGAGGAATTTGTTCGACGAGGTCATGGACTAAAAAAGCGATATCATTTTCTTGAAGCGTAATCGCTAAATCCAGGGGCAAAATAATCTGATTCATGTTATAATTTTTAAACATAAGGACACCTCCGATGGTTATTGTGTGGTAACTCTAATTTTATCAGAGGTTGTCCTTTTATTAGTACTAAAATTTACGTTCATTATAAAAAAATGTCCGTGGGAAGGTTGCACCTTCCCGCGGACATTTTCAATTATTCACTGGTTTTGTCCCAGCCTCTTT
>NZ_JXRQ01000030.1 GCF_000829445.1 Jeotgalibacillus alimentarius | reverse complement strand
AATCTATCATAACATCTTTCAGCGTTTTAAGTCAATCACTTTTTCAAAAAAGTTTTTCGCTGTTTTTTGTTGTGTGTTTTGATTGTGTGCTGCGTTGTTGAAGCAACGAGGAATAATATATCATGGAACTTTGCATTAACGCAAGACTTTTGAAAAAGACTATTAATTTAGATTATTTATCACAATTTCAGTGTCACTCAATACCATATAAAAAGCCTGACAGCTTTACCAGCTGCCAGACGTAAAAGCTTATCCCTGTACCCATTCTCTCCGCTTCAAATATGCGATCGATCCACTGATCAACAGCGTACACAACACGATTGTACTGATCAGTGACTTCCATAAACCATCAAGCGTTTCTTCCTGAATGGCAAGACTTGAAAGCTCAAGCAGATACCCGGGCGTCCACATCATTGGCTCTTTAAAGATGGAAGAAGCCAGTGCAAGGATAATTAAAATAACGAGGGAGGCTCCTGCTGCTGCGGCACTCTTTTTTAAAAATGTACTTAAAAAGAGCACCAGCGTTACAGTGAATAAGAGCCACATGAAATAAAAGAATGACGAAAGTAAAATCTGTTGAAAGTTAATCGGGTCAAATAATAAAAAGATATAATACAGCGCAGCAGCAGCGCCTGCCGCATAAGAAGCAAATACAAGCAGGATACCTGCTATCCATTTAGCTAAAAAATAACCAGCATGTGATACCGGCTTGGCAAGCACCATTACGGCTGTACCGCTCGAACGCTCTCCGGCCAGTGCGCCCATCAGTGCAAGGACAACTACAAAGACACCGATCTGCGAAAACTGCCCGAGCGTTTCAGCAAAAACCTGATCAGCACCAGGCAATGGAATATCAAAAACTGTACCTTCAGGCAGTCCGCCAAACTCTTCGATAATATCCGGTAGATAATAGCTCGTCAGTGGCTGCATGATGCCAAGTGCGATGAAAACCAGCGGCATCCACACCCACTTATAACTTCTTGCCATCTCCAGCATTTCTTTTTTAAATAATACACTCATTTTTTCATCACCTCATGGAACACATCTTCCAAAGAAGCTGTGCCGACTTCAAGAGACCTGAGAGGCAGATGGTAATCGAGCGCCTCCTTGAGCAGAAGTGTCCTAAGTTCTTTGATTTCCCTGCCTTTTATCCGCGCTGTTGTTTCAGTTTCTTCTATTGTCAGGTCCGGGTAACGTTCTTTTAGTGACTGCACCCAATGATTGATCGCTTCATCACTACGAATCACCATCTCCGGACGCTCAAATTGCCGGTACACCTGACCAATTGAATCAAATAGCACCTTTCTTCCCTGATTCATCATCAGCACGTCATCACACAACACCTGCGCATCGTGTAATACATGAGTGGAGTAAAGGATTGTCATTTCACTCTTTAATTCATTTAACAGCGTCATTACTTCTTTTCTTCCGGTCGGATCAAGTGCTGAGACAGGCTCATCCAGCAGGAGAAGCTTCGGACTGTGGATCAGCGCCTGGGCGATACCGAGGCGCTGCTTCATTCCGCCTGAAAACCCGCCTATCTTTTTATTGGCATGCTCAGCAAGGCCGACTCTCTCCAGCAGTTCAGCAGTTTTTTTCTGTGATTCACTTTTTGACTTTTTACCGAGTCTGCCTGAAAACACGAGATATTCTTTTGCAGTCATCCAATTGAAAAATGAAGGGTACTGCGGCAGGAAACCGATATGCTGTCTTGGGTCTGCTGAGGATTCTTCAAATGTAATGCTCCCTGATGTCGGCTTGGACAGACCGCTGATCATATGAAGCGCGGTGGTTTTCCCCGCACCGTTTGGGCCAACGAGTGCGGTTGTACGACCCGCTGTCAGTGTGAAAGACAGCTGATCCACCGCAGTAAATGAACCGAATGTTTTTGTCAGATTGTTCACTGTGATCATTTAAGTGTCCCTTCTGCCGAAAACAAAATACAGGATCGGACCAATCAGACTAATGATGATAATGATGAGCACCCAAACCCATTTCGGTCCGTTAACAGATGGTCTTTTAGCCAAGTCAATCAGTCCAATAACCGCTATAATAATATTGATTAAAGCAAGCGGCGCCACGATGGCAAAATTTATTTCTTCCATTTTTCTTCTCTCCTTCTTTGCAGATCGTTTTTCAATACACGTGACCATAAAAGATAAAACAGCAGTGGCATTGGTGTCTGAATCATCCCCCAGAGTCCCCAGAACCATTTTGCGTGTCCTCTCTTTCTTGCATCAGTAAATAAAAATGTACTTTGAGCTATTAATATGACAACGATCAGGATAAAAAGCAGCGGATTGATTTCATTCATGCTGCTTCACCCGTTTTTTTCGGATTGTGAGGACCGCTCCGGCAACAATTAAAAACAGAAGCTGGCCTGCCACATACAAAATCGGTTCGTTGATCAGGACCATGACTGTGAGCGTGACAATAAAAAGGGCTGCAATGAAAAATAAGATCAGTTCTTTCCTCTGACGCTGCCTGATTTCTTGTATCATCAGCGTAAAAGATTCACGGGGCGGCGTGCGATCAAGCCGGTCAAACTCTTCCAGACCTCTGATCAGTTTTTCTTCTGTTTTGTCCTTCATCTTCTCCCAGCTCCTTTCTTAAATTTGCCATGGCATGGTGCAGCCTTGATTTTACTGTGCCTGTTGAGACCTGGCAGATTGCTGCAATTTCTTCATAAGAGTATCCATAATAATATTTCAAAACGACAGGCACTCTGTGATGATCACCAAGCTTACCTAATGCCTCAGCCACTTCAAGTCCGATTCCTTCTCCAAGGTGCCACTCAAGCTGCTGTCTGTTCAGGTATTGCTGTTCGCGCTTTTTCCTGCGTTTTTTATCAAGCCAGAGATTCGTCGCAATCTGGATCATCCAGGTTGAAAAAGAAGCTTTCTCCGGACGGTACTGTGAGAAGCGTTCAATACACCGGACAACCGTGTCATGTGCGAGATCTTCCGCTTCTGCAGGATGCAGCGTCAGCTTGATCAGATAGGCGTATAAAAATGAATAGTTGTCATGCAGCCAGTGGCTGAGCTGTTCGTCATCCCTGCTCATACCGTCCCTCCTTTTTCTTTATTTAAAGCTTATACGTTTAAACTGCTCGATTTGTTCAATTGAAAATAAATCTTTTTAAAAAAGTTATGTTAAAGGTCAATTTCGTTTTATCACAGCTGGTGATTGGAGCGGAATCGGGCAGCCACCCTTAACAAAACCAAAAATAAAAAATAAAAAGGCTATTTCAATTAAGAAATAACCTGTTCGATGTATAGCTTTCTTTCTTTAGTCAGATCAATCATGTCTTCACCTGATTTTACTACAGGTCTCAGTAGGTGCTGAGGCTGCGTGAAGATGACTTCAGCAGTGCGGCCATCTGATAATATCACAGGTGTGCCTGTTGCAAGACCGCCTATGATTTCCTGCAGGGCTCTCAGCAGGGCGATATCGAATTTACCCATTTCATCCTCCCAGATGACTTCAAGCGACCTGAAAGGAGATTTTTTTGCACGATACAGCCGCTCTGACGTCATTGCATGGAATACATCAGCTAAGGCAAGCACCTGGGAAGACTTTGAAATTTCATCCCCTCTGCTGCCTTTAGGATAACCGCTCCCATCAAGACGTTCATGGTGCTGCAGGATGGCTGCTTTCATTTCATTTCTGAGCAGCGGGCTGTCCATCACGTACTGGTAGCTGTATAGAGGATGTTTGCGGATCTCCCTTGCTTCATCCTGAGTGAGGGCACCGGACTTTTTCAGAATAGACATCGGCATTTTAGCCATTCCGGTATCAGTTAACATACCGGCAACAGCAAGCTGTGTGCAGCTCCCCTGATCGTACCCTGCTTTTTCAGCAAGCAGATAGCTGATCAGTGCAGTGGAAACTGAGTGATGGGCAATATAATGCTTTGCTTCTGACCATCTGTGAAGCTGATAAATGATGCTTTTATCTTTAGCAACTTGTCTTAAAAGCGGCATCAGCCTGCTTTTTAACGCGACAATATCAATCTTACCGCCAGACTGCCAGCTATTAAAAACACCATTATAGTAAATGATTAATTCCATGTACTGCTTTTTAAATGGTGTCGATTCAGGTTCTTTCCTTACTTCTACCTCTTCTTCCCTGACAGGCTCAGCTTCTACACTACTGCCGTCAGAAAGCGTGGAGAAAACCTCTACATACTGAATATGAAAAGCTTTAAGCGCTTCAATATGAATGGCTTCTAGCTCAGTTCCTTTTTTCACAATCGGGTGAGTCGTCAAACCCATGATATCTTCTGCGATTCTGCAGCCTTCTGTGACTTCATCTATATGTACTTTCATCATCTGCACCTCCAGACATCTAGTTCTTTTTTATCATTTTATCACATAAAAAAAAGAAAGCAGGTGTTTTTTTCCTGCTTTCTTTTGAAAATTTATTCTTCTGTATCAGCCGGTGCAGATTCATGCTGCTCTTCCATCTCATCGACTGCTTCATCAATTTCATCTTCTTTTTCAATACGTGTTACTGTTGCAACGTGTTCTTCATCGCCAAGACGGATCAGCTTCACACCCTGTGTGCTTCGCCCTGTCTGGGAAATACCGGATACATCCATTCTGATCAGTACGCCATGAGCTGTAATCAGCATGATATCCTCTTCCCCGGTTACAGCTTTGACAGCAACAAGACGACCGTTTTTCTCAGTAATGTTGCACGTTTTAATCCCTTTACCGCCTCTTGATTGAACGCGGTACTCTTCTTCAGGTGTGCGCTTGCCGTACCCTTTTTCAGTCACGACAAGGATGTCGTTTCCTTCACCGAGTATTTCCATGCCGACGACGATATCATCATCATTCAGCCTGATTCCGCGCACGCCTCCTGCTGTACGTCCCATTGAACGGACATCTGATTCAGGGAAACGGATCATCAGTCCATTTTTCGTTCCGATAATGATTTCACGTTCACCATCTGTATATTTCACAGAGATCAGTTCATCATCATCACGCAGGTTGATAGCAATCAGTCCGTTGTTACGGATATTTGCAAAGTCAGTTGCAGGTGTACGTTTTGAAATACCGCGTTTTGTTGTAAAGAAGAAGTAAGATTTCTCATCAAATTCTTCTACGCGGATCATCGCATTCACTACTTCATCTTTATCCACTTCAAGCAGATTCACAAGCGGCAGACCTTTTGCTGTCCGGCTGAATTCAGGAATTTCATATCCTTTCGCACGGTACACTTTCCCTTTATTCGTAAAGAACAGGATCGTATCGTGCGTAGATGTCGTCAGTAGGTGTTCAACGAAATCATCTTCATTTGTACCCATTCCCTGAATACCGCGGCCGCCGCGCTTTTGCGAACGGTAGGTTGATGCAGGGAGACGCTTGATATAACCATTATGTGTCAGTGTCACAATCAGGTTTTCCTGAGGGATCAGATCCTCATCCTCAATCATTTCCGCTCCGCCCACTGTAATTTCAGTACGGCGTTTATCGTTGAAGCGCTCTTTTAATTCAAGCAGCTCTTCGCGGATAATTTCTAACACACGTGATTCATTTGCAAGGATCTCCTTCAGGTCTTTGATCAGTTCAACAAGTCCCTGATATTCTTCCTCAATTTTGTCACGCTCAAGTCCTGTCAGACGCTGAAGACGCATATCAAGAATCGCCTGGGCCTGCTTTTCAGACAGACTGAACTGAGTCATCAGTCCTTCACGGGCAATATCTGTGGTTTCAGAACCACGGATTAGCGCAATGATTTCATCAATATGATCCAGTGCGATACGCAGACCTTCTAAAATATGTGCACGTGCTTCCGCTTTACGCAGTTCAAATTCCGTTCTGCGGCGGATCACAACCTTCTGATGCTCCAGATAGTGATGCAGCGCTTCTTTCAGGTTCAATACTTTTGGATGACCATCCACCAGTGCAAGCATATTAATCCCGAAGCTTGTCTGAAGGGCTGTCTGCTTGTAAAGGTTATTCAAAAGCACATTCGCATTGGCGTCACGGCGGACTTCAATGACAATACGCATTCCGTTACGGTCAGATTCATCACGCAGATCAGTAATACCGTCAATCTTTTTATCACGAACGAGCTCAGCAATTTTTTCAATCAGCTTTGCTTTGTTAACCTGATAAGGCAGTTCATGAACAAGAATTGTTTCACGGCCATTGGCTTTTTGCTCAATCTCCACTTTTGCACGCTGAACAACTGAACCGCGTCCTGTTTCATACGCACGGCGGATACCGCTCCGGCCCAGAATCAGTGCACCAGTCGGGAAGTCAGGCCCCGGAATATACTCCATTAATTCGCCAATTGTAATTTCAGGATGTTCACTGAATGCAAGCAGTCCATCAATTACTTCTCCAAGCTGATGCGGTGGAATATTTGTTGCCATTCCGACTGCGATTCCGCTTGAACCATTGACAAGAAGGTTTGGAAAACGGGACGGCAAAACAACCGGTTCGCGTTCAGAACCATCATAGTTATCACGGTAATCAATTGTATCTTTGTTAATATCACGAAGAATTTCCATTGAAATCTTCGACATTCTTGCTTCTGTATAACGCATCGCAGCTGCTGCGTCACCATCTACTGAACCAAAGTTCCCGTGGCCGTCAACGAGCATGTAGCGATAGCTGAAATCCTGCGCCATACGTACCATTGTGTCGTATACAGCAGAGTCACCGTGCGGGTGATACTTACCGATTACTTCACCGACGATACGGGCAGATTTTTTAAATGCTTTATCAGACGTCATACCAAGGTCATTCATCGCATACAGTATACGACGGTGAACCGGTTTTAGCCCGTCTCTTACATCAGGAAGGGCACGTGATACGATAACGCTCATTGCATAATCCATAAAAGAGGTACGCATTTCCTGACTTATATTGATTTCATGAACATTCGAACTCGGCGTTTCAGCCATAACAGAAAAACCTCCTATTCCAGCAATTACTCAGTCTTAAACATATAAGAAGGGATAGGACAGCCTATCCCTCCGCATTTATAAATACGTTTACACGTCCAGATTTTTTACGTATGCAGCGTTTTCTTCGATAAACATTCTGCGTGGCTCTACTTTATCACCCATCAGAATTTCGAATGTTTCATCTGCTTCAATCGCATCTTCAAGACTTACCTGAAGCATCGTACGTGATTCAGGATCCATCGTTGTTTCCCACAGTTGCTCAGGGTTCATTTCTCCAAGACCCTTATAACGCTGAAGACCAGGCTTTGGCGCAGCCGGCATTTCTGAGAGAATGCGATTCATTTCACGATCAGTGTATGCATAACGGACTGTTTTACCCTGCGTGATTTTGTAAAGCGGCGGCTGGGCAATGTAGATATAGCCTGCCTCAATAATCGGACGCATATAGCGGTATAGGAATGTCAGCAGGAGCGTACGGATGTGCGCACCATCGACATCGGCATCTGTCATGATGACAACTTTATGATAACGGGCTTTGGAAATATCAAAGTCCTCGCCGATTCCTGTTCCAAGTGCCGTAATGATGGCACGGATTTCATTATTAGATAAAATTTTATCCAGACGCGCTTTTTCAACGTTAATGATCTTTCCGCGAAGCGGCAAAATCGCCTGGAAGTGACGGTCACGGCCCTGCTTGGCTGAACCACCGGCAGAGTCACCCTCAACTACGTAGATCTCACTGATATGTGGATCTCTTGAAGAACAGTCAGCCAGTTTACCCGGAAGACTCGATACTTCAAGGGCACTCTTTCTGCGCGTCAGCTCACGTGCTTTTTTCGCTGCAAGACGGGCACGCGCTGCCATCGACCCTTTATCAACGATCTGACGGGCCACCTGAGGGTTTTCCATCATGAACTTTGTAAAGTGTTCTGAGAATAGCTGATCGGTAATCGTTCTTGCCTCTGAGTTACCAAGCTTCGTCTTTGTCTGACCTTCAAACTGAGGATCAGGGTGCTTGATTGAGACAATCGCTGTCAGACCTTCACGCACGTCTTCACCTGACAGGTTGCCATCAGCATCCTTCAGCAGGTTATTACGCGTTGCATAGTTATTGATCACACGCGTGAGTGCTGTTCTGAAGCCGGATTCATGCGTTCCGCCTTCATATGTGTTGATGTTATTGGCAAAAGAATAAATATTGCTCGCAAAACCCTGGTTATACTGCATGGAGATTTCGATTGAGATACCGTCTTTTTCCCCTTCAATAAACACAGGCTCCGGATGGATCACTTCTTTTGAACGGTTTAAGTGCTCTACATAAGACTTAATTCCGCCTTCATAGTGAAAACGCTTGACGATATTGTTGCCTTCTTCGTCCTGTTCGCGCTGATCTTCTATTTCAAGTGCAAGTCCGCGGTTTAAGAAAGCAAGCTCTCTCACACGGTTTGCAAGCGTATCAAAATCATATTCAGTCGTTTCAGTAAAAATTTCAGGATCCGCTTTAAAGCGTGTAATGGTTCCTGTGTGATCTGTCTCGCCGATCACTTTCAGGTCAAACTGTGGAACACCCTGTCTGTATACCTGATTGTAGACTTTCCCGTCACGGTGCACATATACCTGCAGTTCTTCAGATAGCGCGTTAACGACTGAAGCCCCTACACCGTGGAGTCCGCCTGACACTTTATATCCGCCGCCGCCGAATTTACCGCCGGCATGCAGGACTGTCATGATGACCTCAACAGCCGGACGACCCATCTTCTCGTGCGTCCCGACTGGAATGCCGCGTCCGTTATCTTCTACTTCGATCCAGTTATCTTCTGTAATTCTGATTGAAATTGTGTCACAGTGGCCTGCCAGTGCCTCATCAATACTGTTATCAACGATTTCCCACACAAGGTGGTGGAGTCCTCTTGCGGCAGTCGATCCGATATACATACCCGGACGTTTTCTAACTGCTTCAAGACCTTCAAGCACCTGTATCTGATTTTCATCATAGGCTTGGATGTTTGTATCTTCAGTTGCCACGCGATCTCACCTGCACTTTCTATTGCTTGCGGCCAAAGGGCCTGCTCATTTTTTCCGCTCTTTTTTTAAGGGTAGCTGAGGACAATGGTGATAAATAAACTTTGAAATCAGTGATGACAATTGACTTACAGGCTGACTGACAGAGATCAACGATACCGTTATCGTTGTCTTTCATGAACTGCTCCATAATGAGCGAGTCCTCAGCTGCCTGCATATCCATAATCGCCACGATATCATTCATTCTGACCATTGCGTCTTCCCCAATATGCACATACATGCCCGGGTCAGCTCCCTCCAGTTTTTTTCATCACACCGTCCTCGACAATAAAGGTTGTCGCTTCATTCAGTGTCTGATGATCAATCCCTTCCACGCTGGTGGTGGTGACAAATGTCTGGACTTTCCCCTGGATTGTATTCAGTAAATGGGACTGGCGGAAATCATCCAGCTCCGACAGCACATCATCCAGAAGTAAAATCGGATATTCACCAATCTCTGCGTGGATCAATTCAATCTCAGCTAACTTGATCGACAGCGCTGTTGTGCGCTGCTGACCCTGGGAGCCGAATGTCTGGACATCATGACCGTTCACTAAAAACTGCAGATCATCACGGTGAGGTCCTGCAAGGGTCACGCCGCGCTCAATTTCACGCTGGCGGACAGAAGACAGTTTTTCCCGGAAGACTTCTTCGACTTCCTGCTGACTGGCATCTGCTGTTACCTGTACAGATGGCTTGTACACAACCTCAAGCGTTTCAAGCCCCCGTGAAATCCCTTTGTGAATCGGCTCAGCCCATTCCTGCAAAAGCTTCAAATATTGAAAACGGCGCACGACAATCTTAGCAGCCATCTCAACAAACTGGTCAGTCAATACTTCAAGCATTGTCTGGTCTGTCTGCTTTCTTGCCTGCAGCTGTTTCAAATAGTGATTGCGCTGAAGCAGAATCTTCTGGTAAAGGCTGCTGTCGTGTAAATACACTGCAGAAACCTGGCCAATCTCCATATCAATAAAACGACGCCTTACTTGAGGGCTCCCCTTTACAAGGTGGAGATCTTCGGGCGCAAACATGACTACATTCATATGGCCGACATAGCGGCTGAGTTTTGATTGTTCAAGGTGATTGACTTTCGCTTTCTTCCCCTTTTTTGAAATCACAAGTTCCAGAGGAAGCGCGCCGTGCTGCTTCATCACTCTACCTTCTATTTTAGCATACTCTTCATGCCATTGTATCAAATCTTTATCATTTGACGTTCTGTGCGATTTTGCCATCGCCAGGACATAAATGGACTCCATCACGTTTGTCTTGCCCTGTGCGTTTTCTCCAAGGATGACGTTGACATTGTTATCAAACGTTAATGTAAGCTTGTCATAATTTCGATAGTGAGTAAGCTCAAGCTGCTCAATGTGCATTCGCTGTTACCCTTCCGATTTTACTTTGTACGTGCCTACTTCCGGGATGAATACTGTATCCCCGTCACGCAGCTTGCGTCCTCTGCGCTGATCCTGCTCATCGTTAATAAAAACATCATGCTCCCCAAGGAACCATTTTGCCATGCCGCCGCTCTGGATCACATTTGCTAATTTCAGAAATTGTCCAAGCGTAATATATTCAGTCTGAATGGTAATTTGTTCAGTCATTTTTATCACTTCTTTCTGCATTCACTTATCCTTTTATTTTACCCCAAATGAGACCCGAAAACAAAGGAAACATCAGTGTTCTAAAAGTACGAAAACCGGATTCCCGCCTTAGGAATCCGGTTTAGCTTATTAATACGTTCTCACAGGTGTGATCAGCTGCAGGATAGAGTCGTCACCGGTTGGGCGGAGGACGAATGGTCTCATCGCTCCTGTGAACTGGATATTCGTCTCAGCACCTTCAAGAACCTTCAGTGCATCCATCATATATTTCGCGCTGAACGAAATCGTCAGCTCTTCACCAGTTGTTGCGTCACTCTGCACTTCTTCCACAACCTTACCAATCTCAGGTGTGTTGGAAGAAATCTGTACGCCGCCCTGTTCACTGATGTGAAGCTTCACGACATTGTTTCTCTCTTCTCTCGCTAAAAGTGAGGCACGGTCAATCGCCTGAAGGAAGTCCTTCCCGCCGATTGTCATTTCCGTTTTGCTTTCAGACGGAACAAGACGTGACGTATCAGGATAATTTCCTTCAAGCAGACGCGAGAAGAATAATACATGCTTCGCACGGAAAAGCACCTGGTTTTCAGTCATAACAATTTCCGTTTCATCTGCTGTATCATCAAGAATTTTGTTCAGCTCATTTAAGCTTTTACCAGGGATTACTGCTTTATAAGGTTCCCCGTTGCCGCCGTTGATCGGTGCTTTACGCATTGCCAGGCGGTGACTGTCTGTTGCAACACAGTTCAGCATGCCATCTTCCACTGTCCAGTTTACACCTGTCAAGATAGGGCGTGTTTCTGAGGCGGACACTGCAAAAACAGTCTGTCTGATCATTGTTTTTAAAAGGTTTGTAGGAATTTTTAATACGCTGTCTTCTTCAATTTCAGGAAGACGTGGATATTCATTCACATCCTGGCCATTCAGATTAAACTCGGATTTACCTGAGCGGATCACTGTCTGGAGATGAGAATGTACTTCAATTTCAACTGTATCAAGCGGCAGTTTCTTAACGATGCTTTCAAAAAACTTTGCCTGGAGGACGATGCCGCCAGTCTGTTCAACGTTAACAATTTCTTTTCCGTCCTCTTCTTTCGGAATAAAAGATTCAATTGAGATATCTGAGTCACTGCCTGTCAGTGTAATCCCTTCATCGTGTGCAGTGATCTTAATACCGCTTAAAATCGGAATCGCCGTTCTTGATGACACTGCTTTAATAACATCATTTACGCCATCAACCAGCTTATCGCGCTGTATCTGAAATTTCATGTGAGATAGCCTCCAACTCTTCGCATACTGCTGCGAGTTATATAATAATTATTTTTTAAATAAATAGTAATAGTACTAGTAGGTGCTGTGGATATGTGGATAAGCCTGTTAATGAATTGCTATGCAGGTTTTCCACATGTGAATAAAATGTGTTCAGACCTGTAACGGCTATCCACACTTATCAACAGATTATTTCTGCAGGGAAGATTTGATTTCCTTAATCTCATGCTTCAAAGAATCATCTTCAACGAGTAATCTGGAGATTTTTTCGTGCGCATGAATAACAGTTGTATGATCACGCCCGCCAAATTCCTCCCCGATCTTCGGTAAAGAGAAATCGGTGAGCTCTCTCGAAAGATACATGGCAATCTGACGCGGGAACGCAACTGTCTTCGTTCTTTTCTTCGCTTTAAAGTCTTCAAGCTTCACGCTGAAATGCTCCCCGACTGTTTTCTGGATATCCATAATCGTAATCACTTTCGGTTTTGAGCTTGGCATGATATCTTTCAGTGCTTCAGCTGTCAGGTCCGCATTAATATCCTTGCTCACTAAAGACGAGTACGCAACAACGCGGATCAGCGCGCCTTCAAGCTCACGGATATTGGAATCGATCTGATTGGCAATATAAAGCATCGCTTCATTCGGGATATCGAGTCCTTCAGCTTTTGCTTTTTTACGTAAAATAGCAATTCTTGTTTCAAGATCAGGCGGTGTAATATCAGTAATCAGACCCCATTCAAAGCGCGAACGCAGTCTGTCTTCAAGTGTCGGAATTTCTTTTGGCGGCCGGTCACTGGAGATGACAATCTGTTTGCTCTCCTCGTGAAGTGTATTAAAAGTATGAAAGAATTCCTCTTGCGTTTGTTCTTTACCGGCCAAAAACTGAATATCATCTATTAAGAGAACATCTACGTTGCGATATTTATTGCGAAAATCCACCGCTTTATTGTCACGGATTGAATTAATAAACTCATTTGTAAATTTCTCTGAAGACAAATAGACAACCTTCGCATTCGGATTATGTTCAAGTACATAATGCCCGATCGCATGCATTAAGTGCGTCTTTCCAAGACCCACGCCCCCGTAGATAAAAAGCGGATTATAAGCTTTTGCCGGTGCTTCAGCAACAGCCAGTGATGCTGCATGCGCAAAGCGGTTACCGGATCCGATAACAAACGTATCAAATGTGTACTTCGGATTCAGCATGCTCTTTGACCATTCCTGCTGGTCATCGTCAACAACCGGCCTCTTTGGCGGTGAAGTAAGATCGAAATCATCTTCATCCTGATTTTGAGGAATAATGAATTTCACCTTCAGCTCTTCACCGGTGACTTCTTTTAATACACCGCCAATCAGCTGGGTGTAGTTTCCTTCAAGCCAGTCACGCGCAAACTCATTGGGTGCGGTAACAGTCAAAACATCCCGCTGCAGCGAAAATGCCTTAGTTGATTTCAGCCAGGTCTCAAAGCTTGGCTTACTGATTTTTTTCTCCATATCTTCGAGTGCGCGATTCCACAAATCCGTGATATTTTCCAACTAAATGCCCCCTCCTTTTACGATTATTTTTCGAGAAAAACATTCTCAAAATGAAATATTCATATATATACATCATCATGAATAACGAAAAAAGCCGAATTCGTGATGTATCGACAATATTCAGCAGCTGTGGACAACTTTTTACATGCATGTGAAAATGTTTATCCACAGGCTATCCACATTTGTGGATAATATAAATCTGTTAAAAAGTTATTCAGAGTGAAAACACAACTATAATATCAAATAAAACCAATCAGTGCAATGCTTGATCATATTTATCCACATCCCCTTCAACACGTGGATTCCAACTATCCACAAGGGATGAACATGTGAAAAAGGTGTCGATAAGCGTTGTGGATAATTTTTTTGCGTCTAATTGGCTGTGCAGAGTTATTAACAGATTGAGAGAATTTGAATCTGATAAAGATGGTATTCAGAAGTGGCGGGAAAATGAAAGGATCCTGGAGATGATGAAAATATTTTTAACAGCGGTATTTAATTAGTTATTCTTTCTTCTATAATGAAGTGGATATTATTTCGGGACAACACGATGATTTGTATGTTACATGCGGCCGTTTTCGTGTCACCAGCTATTGCGCTGTGATCATTAACTTCAGCTAGAAAGGTCATATCATTCCCTTTCTATAGTAGAAACATCAATGTTCCTTACAGAAATTGATCATTTTTTCATTTTTCTATTGAATGCGCACGCATGGGGTGTTATGATATAGTGGTTGCACGAATCAGACATTGACAATAACGACTTATCGTCGCTATAATGACTTAAAATGTTTTAGAGTTCTGATCATAGATATCATGATCTTTTTAGGAGGTGTCTTACTATGAAACGTACATTCCAACCAAATACTCGTAAAAGAAGTAAAGTACACGGATTCCGCGCACGCATGAGCACGAAGAACGGACGCAAAGTTCTTGCTCGCCGCCGTCAACGTGGACGTAAAGTATTGTCTGCTTAAGACCACTGATTCCACTCAGTGGTCTTTTTTCGCTTAAATACCGAAAAAATATCTAAAATTGTGGGTGGCGTAATGAGAAAAGAGCAGAGAATCAAAAAAAATCCTGAATTTCAGGCGGTATTTAAAAAAGGAACATCAATGGCCAACCGTCAGTTCGTGCTCTACCGCCTGAAAAAGCAGGATCAAACTATGTTCAGGCTTGGCCTGTCTGTCAGCAAAAAAGTTGGCAATGCAGTCATGCGTGTCCAGGTAAAACGATATATCAGACAGGTTTTTCTGGAACTGTCAAATGAGCTGGACCCCTCTTACGATTATGTTGTGATCGCAAGAAAGCCGGCAGCTGATTTGAATTTCCATGAAACGAAAAAAAGCCTGACACATGTGATGAAAAAAGCACGTGTGCTTAAAAGTGAAAATTCTAAGAAATAACGCCTTTATTTGACTAAACGTGTTACAATAACGGGTGGTTATGAGATTTTTTAAGAATGAAAAGATAGACAGGGAGGAACATATTCGTGAAGAAGAAGCTCTTTCCCTTTATGATGTTTGCGGTCGTTGCTGTTTTCCTTGCAGGTTGTACGGAAATCGATCAGCCGATCACATCAGACAGTGAAGGGATTTGGAATAGCTATTTTGTGTATCCACTATCTTGGCTGATTACACAGGTAGCTGAATTTTTTAATGAAAACTATGGTCTCGGAATTGTTGTCGTTACACTTTTAATTCGTTTTGTACTGCTGCCACTGATGATCAAGCAGACAAAAAACACAAAGCGTATGCAGGAAATTCAGCCTGAAATGATGAAGTTACGTGAACAGTATTCTTCAAAGGATGCTCAAACACAGCAAAAACTTCAGCAGGAAACAATGGCGATGTTCCAAAAACACGGAGTAAACCCGCTTGCCGGCTGTTTCCCGTTATTGATTCAGATGCCGATTCTGATCGCATTTTATCATGCGATTGTAAGAACGACAGAAATCGCCAATCACAATTTCTTATGGTTCGACCTTGGTGAGACGGATCCATTCTTTATTTTGCCGATTGTTACTGGTTTAACGACATTCCTTCAGCAAAAAATCATGATGGCCGGAAACCCGGCAGGTATGAACCCGCAGATGCAGATTATGCTATATCTGATGCCTGTTATGATCGCAGTATTTGCTTTCATCTTCCCAACTGCCCTTTCACTTTACTGGGTAGTCGGTAACGTCTTTATGATTGTGCAGACATTACTCATTAATGGTACATTCAAGAAAAAAGATGAAGTGGAAAGCTCAACTTGATAGGAGGGGCTGTATGTGAATGAGGAAATCACGCTGACTGGTGCAACGGTGGAAGACGCTGTTTCTGAAGCGCTTGTAAAGCTTGGCATTTCCAGAGAGCGTGCTGAAATTTCAGTGCTCGATGAAGGAAAAAAGGGTTTTCTCGGGCTCGGATCACGACCTGCAAAAGTGCAGGTGATCCGAAAAAGAGATGCAATTGAAGAAGTGGATCGCTACTTAAAGGATATTGCCCGTCAGATGGATGTTGAACTCTCAACATCTGTCCAGCGGGAAGGAAAAACCGTTACAATATTGCTTGAAAGTGAAAAAGTTGCACTGTTGATCGGCAAACGCGGACAAACGCTAAATGCGCTTCAAGCGCTTGCCCAGCTGATTGCAAACCGCTACACAGATCAATTTGTTACAATCGTGTTAGATGCAGAAAATTACCGTGAAAGAAGACGCGTCACGCTCAGCCAGCTTGCTGAACGCAAAGCAGAACAGGCAGTCCGGACCGGTCGTCCTGTAAAGCTCGAGCCGATGCCATCTTTTGAACGGAAAATCATTCACAGTACGCTATCGTCAAGACGTGATATTGAAACTCATTCAGAAGGGCGCGACCCTCACCGCTATCTGGTGATCACTGCTAAATATTAATAAAAATCAGCTGTCTTATGGCAGCTGATTTTTTTATGGGAATCGTTTCGCTGCGCTTCAGGCGGATGCTTTCCTGGATGAGCCGTTTTGTGGCTCCATAAGACCTCCTCACCTTCGGTTGCGGGGTCTCAGCTTCCCTCTATTCGTCCCGGAGTCACCGCCTTCCGCTCCGCTACACTGAGAATGCAGTCATAAAGCATGTTTTACAATTTATCTTTTAAAAAATAGGTTCTGTTAAAGGTGGCTGTTGATTTCCGCTGCAGGGGGAACGCTTTCCGCAGGGCGTGCGGTGAGCCTCCTCAGCTTCGCCTGCGGGGTCTCACCTGTCACGCTTCTCCTGCTGGAGTCGTCCCCCTTCCGCTGCAATCACCAGCTGTGCTAAAACAACATCGTTCTTTAACATAGCTAAAAAATAAAATAATATTATGGTAAATATTTAAAAATAATATAAAAATTTTATTGTTAAATATATTGAGGTATTACCCTATCTTCATAGTTGGATGGCTCAGCGCCCGGTCACGGAAAGATTCAACGGGAGAAGAAAACATCAGCCAACTTACACAAATTATTTAAATAAATTACGTTATCCACATGTGAATAACCATCTTAAATACCATACATTGTGGATAATGCCAACTGATTTTCTTTTTTTTAATGCAAAAGTATGGTATTCTAATGATTTAGAGAGTATATAACCGAGGCCTTCTGTGCGGAAGGCCCTTCTTAATGTATATAGAAAGAAAAACGGGGTGACATGTTATGGAGTTTGACACGATTGCAGCAATATCAACGCCAATGGGTGAAGGTGCGATCGCAATTGTCCGGTTGAGCGGTGATGAGGCTTTCAAGATTGCTGACCGAGTATATAGAAGTGGCGGGAAGCAGCTGCAGTCTGTCCCATCCCACACCATTCACTACGGTCATATTGTGGACCCGAAAACCGATGAGACCATTGAAGAAGTCATGGTGTCAGTCATGAAGGGACCTAAAACCTTTACGCGTGAAGATGTAGTTGAAATTAATTGTCACGGCGGTGTTGTGAGTGTAAACCGCGTACTTCAGCTGCTGCTGCGTGAAGGTGCCAGGCTTGCTGAGCCTGGTGAATTCACCAAGCGCGCATTTTTAAATGGACGGATTGACCTGTCTCAGGCGGAAGCAGTAATGGATCTGATCCGCGCCAAGACAGATCGTGCGATGAATGTCGCAATGAATCAGATGCAGGGAAGGCTGTCGCGTCTTGTGCAGTCGCTGCGTCAGGAGATCCTCGAAATTTTAGCGCAGGTGGAAGTAAATATTGATTATCCTGAGTATGATGATGTCGAGGAAATGACATTGAATATGATGATGGAAAAATCACAATACGTACGAGATGAAGTGGAGAAGCTGCTGAGAACATCAGAACAGGGGAAAATTCTGCGTGAAGGCCTCTCAACCGTGATTATTGGCAGACCGAATGTCGGAAAATCTTCCTTATTAAATAGTCTTGTGCAGGAGAATAAAGCAATTGTAACGGATATTCCCGGCACGACACGTGATGTAATAGAAGAGTATGTAAATGTCAGAGGTGTTCCACTCAAACTCGTTGATACAGCCGGGATCCGTGAAACAGAAGATATTGTCGAGCGGATTGGTGTGGAACGGTCGCGCCAGGTTTTAAAGGAAGCGGATCTGATTTTACTTGTGTTAAATCACGGTGAAGAGCTGTCTGATGAGGATCGCAGGCTGTTTGAAGCGGTCACTGGTATGGATGTGATCGTGATTGTGAATAAAACGGACCTTGATCAGGCAATTGATCTGGATGAAGTAAAGCAGCTGTCAGGTGATCACAAGCTTGTGACGACTTCCCTTTTAAAAGAGCAGGGTGTAGATGAGCTTGAAGAAGCGATTGCTTCATTATTCTTTGACGGGGCAGTCGATCTTGGTGACGGCACATATGTATCAAACAGCCGCCACATTGCACTGCTGCATCAGGCACTGCAGGCGATTGAAGAAGCGATTCAGGGTGCTGAGATGGGGACACCGGTTGATATGGTGCAGATTGATCTGCGCCGTACGTGGGAGATCCTTGGTGAGATGATCGGTGATACTGTTCAGGAAAGCCTGATCGACCAGCTATTCTCGCAGTTTTGTCTTGGGAAATAATATAGATTATAGTAACTGCTACCCTGTGTTTCAGGCGGACGCTTTCCGCAGGGCCGGCGGTGAGCCTCCTCGGCTTCACCTGCGGGGTCTCACCTGTCCGACTTCTCCTGCTGGAGTCGCCGCCTTCCACTCCGGCTAGCGCAATTTCTCTTCCGATCAGTCAAGTGATATAAAACTGACCCAACTTTATAAGGGTGGTTTATTTTAAAATATAGTTATCTGAATCAGTGTTAAATAGATCATCTATTTAATTGCAACTAGCTGATTGGAGCGTAAGGCGGGGACTCCGGCGCGAAAAGCGTGACAGCTGAGGCCCCGCAGAGCTTCAGCTCGAGGAGGCTCAGCGCACGCCGCGCGGAAAGCCTCCGCCTGAAGCGGAAATCAGCGGCACTGATTTAGTTAAAAAGGAGGACATTCATCACTATGGTGAAAAAATTTGAGGCAGGAAATTATGATGTAATCGTCATTGGTGCCGGTCATGCGGGTGTGGAAGCGGGTCTTGCTTCTGCACGAATGGGTGCAAAAACGCTCATGCTGACTATAAATCTTGATATGGTGGCATTTATGCCATGTAACCCTTCTGTCGGCGGTCCGGCAAAGGGCATTGTTGTCCGTGAAATTGACGCACTTGGCGGTCAGATGGGACGTACAATTGACCAGACGCATATTCAGATGCGTATGCTGAATACGGGAAAAGGGCCTGCTGTGCGTGCGTTACGTGCCCAGGCTGACAAAGTACTTTATCAGCAAATGATGAAAGAAACGATTGAAAATGAACCGAATATGACGCTGCTTCAGGGAATGGTTGAAGAACTGATTATTGAAGATGGCGAATGCCACGGCGTTATTACTAATACAGGCGCAACATTCCGCGCAAAAACGACGATTATCACAGCAGGCACGTTCCTGCGTGGCGAAGTGATTATCGGAGATCTGAAATATTCAAGCGGTCCTAATAACCAGCAGCCTTCAATTGGTCTGGCAGATCATATGAGAGCGCTTGGCTTTGATGTCGTCCGTTTTAAAACAGGTACGCCGCCGCGTGTAAATAGTTCGACGATTGATTATACGAAAACTGAAATTCAGCCGGGCGATGAAACGCCGCGTGCATTCAGTTATGAAACGACAGAATTTATTACGGACCAGCTGCCATGCTGGCTGACGTATACAAATGCTGAAACGCATCAGATTATTGATGATAACCTGCACCGCTCAGCGATGTATTCAGGTATGATTAAAGGAACAGGGCCGCGCTATTGTCCATCTATTGAAGATAAGGTGGTCCGTTTTAACGATAAGCCGCGTCACCAGATTTTCCTTGAGCCTGAAGGCCGTAACACAAAGGAAGTCTACGTGCAGGGTCTATCAACAAGTCTGCCAGAAGATGTTCAGCAGCAGATTCTTTCAACGATTCCAGGTCTTGAAAATGCACAGATGATGCGTTCAGGCTATGCGATTGAATATGATGCGATGGTGCCGACACAGCTGTGGCCGACGCTTGAAACGAAAAAGATCCGCAACCTTTATACTGCAGGTCAGATCAATGGAACGTCAGGCTACGAGGAAGCAGCAGGACAGGGTCTGATGGCCGGTATTAATGCTGCGCGCCGTGCATTTAATAAAGAAGAAGTAATTTTAAGCCGCTCTGATGCGTATATTGGGGTACTGATTGATGACCTTGTGACAAAAGGGACAAATGAACCGTACCGTCTGCTGACGTCACGCGCTGAATATCGTCTGCTTCTACGCCATGATAATGCCGATTTAAGATTAACAGATGTCGGTCATGAGATCGGACTGATTTCAGAAGAGCGCTACAGCCGTTTTAATGCGAAAAAAGAGATGATTGATGCGGAAATTAACAGGCTGAAAGAAGTCATTATTAAGCCGAATGAAGCGACTCAATCACTGCTTGAAGAAGCAGGCAGCTCTGCTTTAAAAGACGGAATTCGCGGAACAGACCTTTTAAGAAGACCGGAAATCACGTACAATCATATTAAAGCATTAATACCTGCAGAGACTGAGCTCCCGGGTGATGTAGAGGAGCAGGTCGAGATTCAGGTGAAATATGAGGGTTATATCGAAAAATCTCTTCAGCAGGTTGATAAGCTGAAAAAGATGGAGAATAAAAAAGTTCCAGAAGGCATTGATTATGATGCCATTACCGGGCTTGCTTCAGAAGCAAGACAGAAGCTGCACGAGGTTCAGCCGCTGTCGATCGCCCAGGCTTCACGCATCTCCGGAGTAAATCCGGCGGATATCTCAATTTTACTTGTCTATATTGAACAGGGTAAAATTGCAAAAGTATCCGGTTGAATGATCTAAAGGAGACCAATATGACAGAACAGCAGTTTTTCGAACAGCTAAAAGCAAATGGCATTACGTTAAGTGACGGGCAGCTTCAGCAGTTCAGGCAGTATCATGAAATTCTCGTTGAATGGAATGAGAAAATGAATCTGACCGCGATCACTGACCGTGAAGAAGTATATTTAAAGCATTTTTATGACTCTATCACAGCGGCTTTTTATGACTCTATCACAGCGGCTTTTTATGTTGATTTTACAAAGCCGCTCAGTATTTGTGATGTAGGAGCGGGCGCAGGTTTTCCGAGTCTTCCGATTAAAATCTGCTTCCCGCACCTGAAAGTGTCAATTGTGGATTCATTAAATAAACGAATTACGTTTTTACATCACTTAGCAGATGAGCTGAAGCTGACTGATGTACACTTTTACCATGACCGCGCTGAGACTTTCGGCCAAAACGCTGCACACCGTGAACAGTATGACCTGGTGACTGCCCGTGCCGTTGCCAGACTTTCTGTGCTGTCAGAGCTTTGTCTGCCGCTTGTCAAAACAGGCGGGCATTTTGTAGCGATGAAGGGCGCAGGCGCTGCTGATGAACTTGAGCAGGGTGAAAAAGCGCTGAAGCTTCTCGGAGGCAAAAAGTCAGCCGAATATGCTTTCACGCTTCCTGAAGAAGAAAGTGAACGATCGGTTATTGTCGTGGAAAAAACAAAATCTACACCTAAGAAGTATCCAAGAAAGCCGGGAACACCGAACAAATCTCCGCTTTCATAATGGCGTTTAGTTTTTCACAAAGGGTGGTGTGTCTTGATGAAGACTCCGTTTTCACGGATCTTTGGCCTTGGTGATAAGGACGAGCCTGTTTCGCCTGAAACCACGGAAGAAAAAGAAGTAAACCAAGAAGAAGTTAAACAAATTGATATTCATCAGATCAAACCGAACCGTTTTCAGCCGAGAACGATTTTTGATGATGAAAAAATAGATGAGCTGGCAAGAACCATTCATACACACGGCATTATTCAGCCAATCGTGGTACGCGAAAGCGGAGACGGTTCCTATGAGATCATTGCCGGTGAACGCAGATGGCGCGCGATGAAGTCACTTGAATGGGAAACCGTTCCTGCCATCGTCAAAAATATGAGTGATACTGAAACAGCATCTGTTGCTTTAATTGAAAACCTTCAGCGTGAAGAACTTTCTCCCGTGGAAGAAGCAATGGCTTACCAAAAGCTCCTGGATCTTCATGAATTGACACAGGAAGCCCTGGCTCAGCGCCTCGGAAAAGGTCAGTCGACGGTCGCAAACAAGCTGCGTCTTTTAAAGCTGCCTGAATTTGTACAGGAAAGCATTATTCAAAAACAGATCACTGAACGTCATGCGCGTGCACTGATTCCATTAAAAAATGCTGAGCTGCAAAATAAACTCGCAGCAGATATCATCGAACTGCAGCTGAACGTCAAGCAAACCGAACAGCGCGTGCAGAAGATGCTTGAATCAACTGAGACAAAACCGAAGCCAAAGCGAAAAGCATTCAATAAAGACATGCGGATTGCTGTTAACACAATCCGTCAGTCGCTCAATATGATCTCTGATTCCGGGATGAAGCTCGATTCCAAGGAAGAAGAGTATGATGATTACTATCAGATTACGATTAAGTTGCCAAAGAAAAAGAAATAGATTGAGAGAAAGCCCGCTGATTCTGGCGGGTTTTTATTTTTGGATGGTGGGTGGTCGTATGGAGGCTGATGATGGTCGTGTTTTGCCCTGTGATGGTGCGATACACCCGGGTTTGTGGTCGTATCAGCGCCTGCAGTGGTCGCGACAGCAGAATTGATGGTCGTATCTGCAGATGTGATCACCCCATCCGCTTCATAAGCAACCCCTCTACTTTTTCAACAAATCTCTGTTAAAATAAACATAATATTTTCATAGACCGAAGCATTCACAAAAAGGGGACGGGTGACACGAATGGGGAGAATGATTGCGATTGCGAATCAAAAAGGCGGCGTGGGTAAAACGACGACGTCTGTTAATGTCAGTGCATGTCTTGCTTATTTGGGAAAGAAAGTGCTCCTGGTTGATATGGATCCTCAGGGCAATGCAACGAGCGGAGTTGGCATTAACAAAGGGGACGTCGATGAGAGCATCTATGATGTGCTCATTGAAGACGTACCAGCGAAAGATGTGATCAGAGGAACATCAGTTGAAAATCTGTATGCCATACCTGCAACGATCTCTCTTGCAGGAGCGGAAATAGAAATTGTTTCGATGGTTTCCCGGGAAATAAGATTAAAAAAAGCACTTGAAGAAGTCCAGTCAAAGTTTGATTTTATCATTATTGACTGTCCGCCTTCACTCGGGATGCTGACAATTAATGCACTGACCGCCTCAGATGCCTGTATCATTCCGGTACAGTGTGAGTACTATGCGCTTGAAGGCTTGAGTCAGCTGCTCAGTACAGTGCGGCTTGTCCAAAAGCACCTGAACCATCATTTACTCATTGATGGTGTGCTGCTGACGATGCTTGATGCGAGAACGAACCTGGGCATTCAGGTCATCGCTGAAGTGAAAAAATATTTTCAGGACAAAGTATATCATACAATTATTCCAAGAAATGTAAGGTTGAGTGAAGCGCCGAGTCACGGCTTGCCGGTTATTTTATATGATCCGAAATCAAAAGGTGCTGAAGTCTATCTTGAATTGGCAAAGGAAGTGATTAAAAATGGCTAAAGGATTAGGTAAGGGTGTTAATCATATTTTCAAAGATATGTCGCCAATTGAAGATGAGCATGTTCAGCAGCTGTCTGTAAAAGATATCAGGCCGAACCCTTATCAGCCGAGAAAAATCTTTGAAGAGGCACCGCTTGAAGAACTGACTCAATCCATAAGAGAACATGGCATTCTTCAGCCTGTCATTGTACGGAAAAGTCTGAAGGGATTTGAAATCGTCGCCGGAGAACGCAGATTCAGAGCGGCTCAGGCAGCCGGGCTTGCCCATGTTCCTGCAGTCGTCCGCGATCTGACTGAGCGTCAGATGATGGAGCTCTCTGTACTTGAGAACCTTCAGCGTGAAGACCTCACGCCGGTTGAAGAAGCCAATGCGTATCAGACGCTGCTTGATAAACTCCAGATTTCACAGGAAGAACTCGCAGAAAAAGTTGGTAAAAGCAGACCGCATATCGCCAATCATCTGCGCCTGCTTCATTTACCTGAAGGCATTTTGGAAAAACTGTCATCAAAAAAACTGACGATGGGTCACGGCCGTGCGCTTGCCGGAGTGAAAAATGCTGAAACAGCTAATCAGCTGGCAGAAAAAACAGTAAGTGAAGGCCTGAATGTCCGTCAGCTGGAGAAACTGATTCAGGATATAGGCCCTGCGCGCAAAGACAAGCCGAAAAAGCAGACTGATCCTCATTTAAAACATCAGGAAACTGTGTTGAGAGAACGGTTTGGCACGAGCGTGGCGATCAGGAAAAATAAAAATAAAGGTAAAATCGAAATTGAATTTATGTCTGAAGAGGACCTTGAACGGATCTTATCGTTACTCGGAGATCACGAAGAGTAATCTGTAACACATGCAGAAATGAGGGGGTTTGGCTTGGTATTGCTGGGGACGCTTGTTAATGGACTATTGATTATCGCAGGCACGCTGATTGGAAAGCTGCTGCATAGAATACCGGAGAAAATGAAAGCGACCATCATGTCAGCGATCGGACTTGCGGTGATTGTACTTGGCCTGCAGATGGGGCTTTCAAGCAACAACTATCTGATTGTCATCATCAGTCTGGTGCTTGGTGCGGTTATCGGTGAATGGATGGCGCTTGATGATAAGCTGAATGCGATGGGCAGATGGATTGAGAGAAAGGTTGGAACAAATGGGGAGACAAGTATCTCACAGGGGTTTGTCACAGCGACACTGATCTTTGTCATTGGCGCAATGGGTGTGATCGGTGCGCTGGATTCAGGACTTCGCGGTGATCATCAGGTGCTTTTTACGAAATCCATCATTGATGGTTTTGTATCAATTATCCTCACCTCAACGCTTGGAATCGGTGTATTATTTTCTGCGATTCCAGTTGTCCTTTATCAGGGAGGGATCGCGCTTTTTGCCACGCAGATTGACCGTTTCGTGCCCGAACTGTTAATGGATCAGTTTATTGCCGAAATGACGTCAGCAGGCGGCATTATGATTTTTGCAATCGGACTGAACCTCGTCGGGATTACAAAGATCCGCGTAGCCAACCTGCTGCCTGGAATTCTGATTGTCGGTCTCATTGTAACAATTGTTCATTTATATGAATCGTATGGACTGCAGCTAATCTCTTTCTGAAAAGAATATTGGAATAGTGAATGGCATCTGTAATGCGTGAAGCCATTTCATTTACAAGATACAGCCTCGTATTCTGAAGCATCGCATGCTCCATGAATCCGCCGGCGTTGACGATACCGGTTATATGCATATCACCGATCGGCGGCAGCTGCTTCTGAACACCTGCCCCAGGGAAAATCGGACCTTCTCCTACTTCAATATAGCCAATATTGCGGTACTGGCCGAGACATGCATCAATTGCTACAACAAATGCATCCTTGTAGTCTGTACTGATTTTTTCAGCGGTTTCTTCGAGGTTAAGAGCATGGACAGGATCCTTTAAGGTTCCGTGCAGCTCGAAAAATGGCAGTTTTCTCTTTTCAAGAAGTGACCCTGTCAGCGGACCGAGTGAATCCCCTGTCGAGCGGTCAGTTCCTATACATACATAGACAATCGGACGATCAACAGGATATTTTGAAGCAAGTGTTCTTGCCAGTCTGTGTGGTGTCATATGGTCCTCTAAATGACTGCGGCAGCTCGTCTGTGTAAATTGGCTCGGGGGAATCGCTTCGTTCATCATGCCAGCTCCTCTCACTTCTACAGTATAGGCTGTTCTTTATTTTTTATTCTGTTTATTCATTATATAATACATTTTGTTCTTTTTAAAGAACAAAATGTTTTTTCTTCTTATAAGTTGGAGAAAAAATTGAACGCTGATAAAATAAAGGTTAATTGAAAGTGATTTTTAATGAAAAATAGGAAGTGATTTTTTTGAAATATGCAGCACCTGATACAAATGAAACGCCGATTGAAGAGGCGGTTGATATAGGCGCTATGGCTGAAGCCTGGAATTCAATCGTTGCTTACTTAACAGATGAAGCGCGATGGATTGAAATGGGTATTATCATGCTCAGAATCATTCTCATCATTGTCGTTGCAGGCATTGTCGTCCGGATCGTCAAAAAATTGATCGAAAATGTCTTTAAAGTGCGGGCGCGCGGACCGGTTCAGGTATCTGCAAGACGTGAAAATACACTATTGAAATTGCTGCAAAATGTAGTATCCTACGTGGTGTATTTTGTAGCGATTCTTGCCGTGCTTTCCGCTTTTGAAATTGATGTACGCGGCCTGATTGCCGGAGCCGGGGTTGTCGGCCTTGCGATCGGTTTTGGTGCACAGAACCTTGTACGGGACGTGATTACCGGATTCTTTATTATTTTTGAAGACCAGTTCTCTGTCGGTGATTATGTGAGAATCGGTCAGGCGGAAGGGCACGTGGAAGAGATCGGCCTCCGCACAACGAAAATAAAAAGCTGGACTGGAGAGCTTCACATTTTCCCGAATGGCAATATTACTGAAGTAACAAATTATTCTATCCATAACAGTGTAGCTGTCGTGGATATCAGTATCGCCTATGAAGAAGACGTGTCGGCAGCAGAACAGGCGATCCGTGAATTCTGTGACGGTCTTGAAGGAAAGTATCCGGAGATTGTCATGAAACCTGAATTGCTGGGCGTTCAGACACTTGGTGCATCTGAAGTCGTTATGCGTGTCATCGCAGAAACGCAGCCAATGAAACACTGGTATATCGGCCGTGAATTAAAACGCGAGATCAAACATTATCTGGACGAACGCGGCATTGAAATTCCATTCCCGCGTATGGTGATGTATTCAAGAGAAGAAGCGGGCAAACTTCAAACAGATATGCAGGCGAAAGTTAAGAAATAGGAGGGTGTGTCATGGAAGAGAAAGAATTTGGACTGAATGATGTAGTGGAAATGAAAAAACCTCACCCTTGCGGCGTCAACCGGTGGAAAATCATCCGTATGGGGATGGATATCCGGATAAAATGTGAAGGCTGTTCACACAGCGTCATGATCCCGCGCCGGGAATTTTCACGTAAAATGAAGAAAGTGCTTGTAAAGCACGAGGAATAAAACAGCGAAGGACCCGTATGGAATCATATTTGATTTCATACGGTTTTTTTGATGGCACGTGTGATGGGGGCAGCGCCGGTCCTCTTGTATTTAACCCGGGAACTCTATATAATTGTGTGAGGTTTGTATATGACACGTCACATGAATATGTTTTCAATAGAAGATTCAAGGAGTGAACGAAATGGCTTTAACAGCTGGAATCGTGGGCTTACCTAACGTTGGGAAGTCTACTTTATTTAATGCAATTACAAAAGCAGGTGCTGAATCTGCTAACTATCCGTTCTGTACAATCGATCCGAACGTCGGGATCGTAGAAGTGCCGGATCCGCGTCTGACAAAGCTGACAGAGCTTGTTGAACCGAAAAAAACAGTTCCTACTGCATTTGAATTCACTGATATCGCAGGAATTGTAAAGGGTGCAAGTAAAGGTGAAGGTCTGGGTAACAAATTTCTTTCACATATCCGTGAAGTAGATGCAATCGTCCAGGTTGTGCGCTGCTTTGCAGATGATAATATTACACACGTTTCAGGAAAAGTGGATCCGATTGATGATATCGAAGTCATCAACCTTGAGTTGATCTTAGCTGACCTGGAAGCTGTAGATAAGCGTATCGCACGTGTTGCGAAAATGGCGAAGCAGAAAGATAAAGATGCTGTCATCGAAATGACTGTGCTTGAAAAGCTGAAAGAAGCATTTGAGAATAATCAGGCAGCAAGAACAGTTGAGTTAAATGAAGAACAGGCGAAGCTTGCAAAAGGCATGCACCTTTTAACAAGTAAACCGATGCTTTACGCTGCAAACGTCGGTGAAGATGAAATCGCTGATCCTTCAGATAATGAATATGTACAGCGCGTACGTGAATTTGCGAAAGAAGACAATGCAGAAGTAATCGTTGTCTGTGCAAAAATTGAAGAGGAAATTGCTGAGCTTGATGAAGATGAAAAAGCAATGTTCCTTTCAGAGCTTGGCATTGAAGAGTCAGGACTTGATCAGCTGATCCGCGCAACATACGATCTGCTTGGTCTTGCGACTTACTTCACAGCCGGTGTTCAGGAAGTCCGCGCATGGACCTTCCGTCACGGCATGAAAGCACCTCAGTGTGCGGGCGTTATCCATACCGACTTCGAGCGCGGCTTCATCCGTGCAGAAACGGTTTCTTATGACGACCTGATCAATTCAGGCGGGATGGCTCCGGCAAAAGAAGCTGGTAAAGTACGTCTTGAAGGTAAAGAGTATATTGTGAAAGACGGAGATGTGATTCACTTCCGTTTTAACGTATAAAAATGTTTGCCCCCGGCTTAGAGATGCCGGGGTTTTGTTTTTTGTAAGAGAGAAGCACCGGCGGGGTAGGTCAAATTTCACTAAAGAGCGAAGGTTTACTGTTAAGCGTCGAACATGTGCATCATTACGCTGAACATCGTTTGCTGAACCTCGAATCTGCAGTGCCGAACGTCGAACATCACCGGTTTTACGCCGAACCATCATCACATGCCACCTCTACAGAAACCCCCTCCTCTCCAACTGGACATCCCGTCCCCAATCCGTTACAATAAAATAAGAACAAATGTTCTATTTCTGTTTGGGGAAGAACAGAATCTCAAAATCTTACTGTCACCCTTGTCCTATAGATTTCACTGTGCTATAATATATCCTTGTGAGTAATATAATTTGTTTATTACTCCTTGTCTCCTGACAGCAGGAGGCCGCATAGACCATAAGGAGGTGAAAACCGATGAGAAAGTACGAAATTATGTACATTGTCCGTCCAGATGTTGATGAGGATCAGAAAAAAGCTGTAACTGAGCGTTTTGAAGAAATCCTTACTTCAAACGGAGGAGAGATCATCGAGTCAAAAGAGTGGGGTAAGCGTCGTTTCGCTTATGAAATCAACGATTACCGCGAAGGATTCTACCAGATCGTTAAGTTGAACTCAGGTTCTGAGGCTATCAACGAATTCGACCGTCTGGCTAAAATCAGCGATGATATCGTTCGCCACATGACTATTCGCGAAGAAGAAAACTAATCTCTAAATATAAGCTTTATGTAATGGCTGGCATCTGCCGGCCTGCGCAAACACAAAGGAGTTGGTTCTGATGATGAATCGGGTCGTATTAGTCGGTCGATTAACGAAGGATCCGGATTTGCGCTATACGCCAAGCGGTGTAGCAGTCGCAACTTTCACACTCGCTGTTAATCGTGCTTTCACGAACCAGCAGGGAGACCGTGAAGCGGATTTTATTAACTGCGTTGTATGGAGACGTCCAGCAGAAAACGTAGCGAACTTCCTTAAAAAAGGAAGCTTGGCAGGCGTTGATGGACGTATTCAGACACGAAGCTACGAGAACCAGGAAGGCAAACGCGTGTATGTCACTGAAGTGAATGCAGAAAGTGTTCAATTCCTGGAGCCGAAGAATGCTTCAGGCGGCCAGTCCGGCGGCGGAAGCTACGGAAGCAATCAAGGGTATCAGGACAATAACAACTTCGGTCAGAATCAACCGCGTGAAAACCAAAACAACCAGAACAATCAGAACTACACAAGAGTGGACAAGGACCCATTCTCAAATGACGGTCAGCCGATCGACATTTCAGATGATGATCTGCCATTCTAGGAAGTGTAGAACCATAAAATCTTAAAAAAGAAGGAGGGGAATCCCATGGCAGGAGGACGCAGAGGCGGTCGTCGTCGTAAGAAGGTGTGTTATTTTACTTCAAACGGTATTACACACATCGACTATAAAGACGTTGATCTACTAAGAAAGTTTATCTCTGAGCGTGGAAAAATTCTTCCACGTCGTGTAACTGGAACAAGCGCTAAGTATCAGCGCAGACTGACAGTTGCAGTTAAGCGCGCACGTACAATGGCACTACTTCCATTCGTATCTGGCGAATAATGAAATCAAGCTGTTTCGGCCCAGCCGAAACAGCTTTTTTATATGATTGGCTTTGTTAAAGTCGAATGTTGTTTTAGCACAGCTGTTGATTGGAGCGGAAGGAGGACGACTCCAGCAGGAGAAGCGTGACAGGTGAGACCCCGCAGAAGCGTAGCTTCGAGGAGGGATGATTGAACCGGAGCCAAAAACCGGCTCATGCGGAAAGCGTTCCCCCTGAAGCGGAAATCAACAGCCACCTATAACAGAGCTATATGATTAAGTAATTACTTTCCTCATTCATTTTTCCTTCTACATAACTTCCTAAAAGTATCTCCAGTGGATATTTCATGAAAAAATACTACTTTATACCTTTAAAAAATTATATATTTGAAAATTATCTTTATTTATTGAGACATACGAACTAATTTATTTCTCTTTCCCCCTTCAACTTTATATATATTATCCGATGTATATGTATAGGGTAGAAATAGCTGTGATATAAATTTAGCATGATGGGGTGAATTGAGTGAAACTGAAATCTATCAAGACTAAATTAATTTTAACAACTTCAATTGTACTTATTGCTGCATTTGCAGTACTGCTCAGTTTAACCGGCTGGCAGCTTCATGACCGGACTCAGGAAAATGTGCTGAGTCAGGCAGAAGGAATTGCAGGCGAGCTGCAAAATTCCACAGAAACATTCCTTGATCAATATGGTCGCAGTATTGAGCAGGTGGCATCTACAACTACAGCTATTCAATACGCAGAAGCTGCGCTTGAAGATGGTGATGCAGCAGCAACAAACGAACTTGAACAATTACTCGAAGAATATCTGACCATCTATTCAGATCCTTCTTCAATTTATGTGGCAGCTGACAATGGTTCATTATTGATCTCACCTTTTGTTGATCTGCCGGCAGACTTTGACGCGACAACGCGTGACTGGTATCAGCAGGCAGCTGCTGAGCCGGATGCAGTTATCTGGAGTGAGCCGTATATTGATGAAGCGACTGGAGAATATGTCATCACTGCAGCAAAGGCGATTCAGGATGGCTCACAGCTGATCGGTGTCGTAGGAACGGATGTAAAGCTTGGCGATTTGACGACAAAGCTTGGTGAGACACAGATTGGTTATAACGGTTATCCGTTTGTTCTTTCAGGTGAAGGGATTGCGATTGTACACCCGACGCTTCAGAGTGAAAATCTGATGGAGCTTGATTTCATCCAGGACCTGTTTGCTCAAAACCAGGAAGCAGGACGCGTTGATTACACGTATAACGGATCAGATAAATTAATGGTTTACTCTACTGCAGGTAATACAAACTGGAAAATCGGTGTTGCTTTCGATGAATCTGATATTATAGCGGAATCACTCTCGATTGTGACGTTACTGCTTATTATCGGGATCGTTACTTTGATTGTAGCAGCGGTCATCATGTCAATTGTGGCAAGCAGGTTCTCAAAGCCGATTGTAAGCTTAAAAGAGTCTGTGCGTGAAGTTGCTAGCGGTGACTTAAGCACACGTGCACATGTAAAGTCTGATGATGAAATTGGCGAACTGGCAACTCAATTTAATCAGATGGTTGATAATATGAATAGCATTTTAACGACTGTAAAGCTCTCTGTGAATGAAGTGCGCGGCTCTGCTGAAGGCTTAAGTGCTGTGGCGGAAGAAACGAATGCATCGAGTGAACAGGTGGCGAGTGCAGTAAGTGATATTGCTGATGGCGCAACGCAGTCTGCTGAAGAGGCAGATGAAGCGAACCGTCAGTCGCAGACGCTTGGTGAAAAGATCAATGCGATCTCAGAGCAGTCTAAGCAAATGTCTGAAGTGGCTAGTGAAGCAGGCAGTGTGAATGCGAGCGGAATCAGTCAGATGAAGCAGCTGAAAGAATATCACACGTCATCAACTGAATTCATTCAGTCAATGGAATCTGTCATTAGAGACCTAGAAAATAAAGTACAGACAATTGAATCTGTCATGGCTACCATTACTGAAATCTCTTCCCAGACGAACCTTTTAGCGCTGAATGCTTCAATTGAAGCGGCGCGCGCAGGTGAGCATGGTAAAGGGTTCGCAGTTGTTGCAGACGAGGTCAGAAAGCTTGCTGAGCAGTCTGTACGTGCGACTGATGAAGTGAAGCAGACGATTGCTGATATTCAGGACAGCTCGAAGCGTGCTGTTAATGAAATGGGACGCACGAAAGAGAACTTTGACAATCAGTCAGTCGTCGTTGAGCAGACAAATGAGATTTTTGATCAGATGTCTGATTTCATGGGTACGATGGAAACATCTATTTTAGCTGTGTACCGTGAAATCCAGGATGTATCTGCAAGCAAGGAAGCTGTATCACGTGTCATTCAGGAAATGGCTGCAATGGCAGAAGAAACAGCTGCATCCTGTGAGCAGGTGGCGGCTTCAACTGATGAACAGGTAAGAGCGATTCAGACCGTAACTGAATCAGCTGAAAGATTGAGTGAGCTGAGTGATGACCTGCAGCAGGCAGTCAACCGGTTCCAGCTTGATGAGCAGCAAAGTTAATAGTAAAGTCCCTGAATCTATTGTGATTCAGGGACTTTTTTCAAATTCATCAATCCAGTGAACGGCAAGGCCTGCAAATTGGTCGGGGCGGTGGGCTGACGGTTGAAGCGGGCCTGTCAGACAGATAAAATGAGTATGATGTCCTGATTAGAAAAGATAGAGGTGTACGAATGAACAATTCAAATACATTAAGGCTGACAGAAGGTGCGATGATGATCGTTGTCTTTACATTGCTGCTTCTGATCGCGAATTATATACCAGTGCTTGTCCTTCCGGTGTCATTAGTCATGACGCTGCCATTTATGCTGTACAGCATCAAACACCCATTGCGCTACTCCCTTATCCTTATTGCAGCTGCGATAGGGGTAACGGGCATTGTCAGCGGGTTTTTATCTGTTTTTGCAGCACTTATCTACGGTACAACAGGTGTTACGATCGGCTGGATGATCCAGCAGGGTAAAAGTAAACTGGCTGCGCTTGCCGGGGGTACAATTGCTTTTATTGCCAATATGCTTTTACTGTATCTGGGTGCCATCTTATTGTTTGGCATCAATCTCATTGATGGACTGTTTGTGATCATCAATGAATCTCTTAATCAGTCTCTTGATATGGTAAGCGGGATGGGGAGTGATGTAACTGAAGTTGGAGAATCGATCAGACAAAGTCTCCAGGTGTACGAATTACTCTTTCCAACGCTGTTTATTGTGACTACTTTCATCTTTATGTGGTTTGTATTCCTGATCAGCTTCCCGATTGCAAAGCGGCTGTTAAAAAAGGAGCTCCCGTCATTTGAGCCGTTCCGCAATCTGTCATTGCCGAAAAATGTCATCTGGTATTATCTGATTGTTCTTTTGACTACGCTGATTGCAACGCCTGAACAGGGGACAACGTTTGCTTTTATGCTCGTTAATCTCCAGCTTGGATTCGAACTGTTAATGATCTTTCAGGGATTGGCCTTTATTCATTTTTACGGTCATTTAAAAGGCTGGAATAAGGGGCTTTTGGTGATTTTGACCATTTTAGGCGTATTGATCAATCCATTAACGCGAATTTTAGGTATAATAGACTTAGGTTTTGATTTACGAAAAAGGATCAGTGTGAAGAAGTAAAATCACACTTTTCTTTAAAACGGATAGAATAGAGCATATATCATGCAAACGGGAAAACCGTTTTGGGAGCTGAAAGCATGCCAACATATTTTCAACACCGGATCTTACGCCGGCTGCTGCTGGGGCTTACACTGATTGTTCTTATCACTGTAGCAGTATTGTTTTTATACAACTGGATGTTTGCCGTTGGTACGCTGATTCTTGCAGTGCCGGTTCTGTGGTACGCTTTTGTATTTGAAAAGCGCTTTTTCAACGATACAGAAGACTATATATCCACACTGTCCTACCGGGTCAAAAGAGCAGGCGAAGAAGCACTGATGGAGATGCCGGTTGGGATTCTGTTATATAATGACGATTTTTATGTGGAGTGGGCGAACCCTTACCTGGCCGCTTTTATTGAAGATGGCACGATGATTGGCCGTTCTTTATATGACGTGGCTGATGTATTGGTGCCGGTGATTAAGAAAGAAGGAAGCGTTGAGGAGACGGTCTCCTGGCAGGGACGGATCTTCCGGATTATTCATAAGCAGGATGAAAAGCTGCTGTATTTCTTTGACGTGACAGAACAGTCTGAAGTCGAAGAGCAGTATGCAGCGGACCGTACTGTGATTTCTGTTATTTTCCTGGATAACTATGATGAATTAACGCAGGGAATGGATGATTCAGCGCGCAGTAACATTAACAGTGCTGTCACCACTTTACTGAATCAGTGGGCAACAGAGCACGATATTTATGTCAAAAGGGTCTCCTCTGACCGTTTTCTCGCAGTGATGAATGAGCGTATTCTGCGTGAGCTTGAACATGAAAAATTCACGATTCTGGATTCGATCCGTGATATGACTTCGAAACAGAATGTGCCGCTGACGCTTAGTATCGGTGTGGGTTCAGGTGCTGAAACACTGCCGGAACTCGGACGTCAGGCACAGTCGAGCCTTGATCTGGCACTTGGCCGCGGAGGCGACCAGGTCGTCATTAATCAGGCGAACGGCAAAGTGAAGTTCTACGGCGGAAAGACGAATCCGATGGAAAAACGCACACGGGTGCGTGCACGCGTGATCTCTCACGCACTGCGCGAATTAATTGTCAGCAGTGATAAAGTGATTGTCATGGGACATAAGCGTCCTGATATGGATGCAGTCGGTGCAGCAATCGGTGTCAGAAAGATTGCACAGATGAATCAGCGGGAAGGCTTTGTCGCACTTAATTTCACAGAAATCGACAGCGGGGTTAACCGTTTGATTGATGAGATTAAAACGAAGCCGGATCTATTTTCACATATGATTACGCCTGAAGAGGCGCTTGATATGGTGACAGATGATACGCTGCTTGTCATCGTGGATACGCACAAGCCGAGTCTTGTCATTGAAGAAAAGCTGTTGAATAAAGCGGAAAAAGTCGTTGTCATTGATCATCACAGACGCGGTGAGGAATTTATTGAAAACCCGCTTCTTGTATATATGGAGCCTTATGCTTCTTCAACGGCTGAACTGGTCACAGAATTACTTGATTATCAGCCGAGAACAGAGAAAATCACAATGCTTGAAGCGACCGCACTGCTTGCTGGTATAATAGTGGATACGAAAAGCTTCACGATGCGTACAGGATCCCGGACGTTTGATGCGGCTTCCTATTTAAGAACGCTTGGCGCGGATACAGTGCTTGTTCAGCAGTTCTTAAGAGAGGACGTCACTACGTACGTCGAGCGGGCACGCCTGGTTGAAACCGTTACATTCTACAAGCACGGGATGGCGATTGCTTTTGGTGAAGATGACAGGGTACACGATTCTGTGATCATCGCTCAGGCAGCTGATACACTTCTGCAAATGGAAGATGTTGCAGCATCATTTGTCGTTGCGTTCCGTGATGAAGGAGTAGTCGGCATCAGCGCGAGATCCCTCGGCACTGTCAATGTACAGCTGATCATGGAAAAGCTCAATGGCGGAGGGCACCTGACGAATGCAGCAACCCAGCTCAAAGGTGTCACCATTGATGAGGCTGTAGAGCAGCTGAAGCAGGCAATTAACGAACACATCGAAGGAGGAACTGAAGAATCATGAAAGTAATTTTTCTACAAGACGTAAAAGGTAAAGGTAAAAAAGGCGAAGTAAAAAACGTTGCAGATGGTTATGCACACAACTACCTTCTGAAAAATAATCTGGCTGCTGAAGCAAACGCGGGAAATGTCAGTCAGTTGAATGCCCAAAAGAAAAAGAAAGAGCAGGAAGCACAGCAGGAGCTTGAAGAAGCGAAGCAGCTGAAGGCGAAAATCGAAGAACTGACAGTTGAACTGACAGCGAAATCTGGAGAAGACGGCCGCCTGTTCGGCTCAGTTACATCTAAGCAGATTGCAGAAGAACTGAAAAAAACGCACGGCATTAAAGTCGACAAGCGTAAGATCGAACTGAGCGATGCGATCCGTTCACTCGGCTACACAAATGTACCGGTAAAAGTTCATAACGATGTAACCGCTACTGTAAAGGTTCACGTAACAGAGGAATAAATTAGGGTCTTCTGAAAACAAATGTATCCATGATATACTATGACCAAATAGAAACAAATAAACATGCCGGGACTGTGCGAATTTCCTGATGGAAGCGCAGTGCCGGCATTTTATACAGCTCCACAGGAGGGATCCGACGTGAATGAACAGTATGCGGACCGAATGCCGCCGCAAAATATAGAAGCTGAGCAGGCCGTGCTTGGCGCCATCTTTTTAGAACCCCAGTCACTGATATCTGCGCAGGAAGTCCTCATGCCGGAAGATTTTTACCGCAGTGCCCACCAGCGGATTTTTGACGTCATGATCAGCTTAAGTGATAAAGGAAAAGCGATTGACCTTGTCACAGTCACAGAAGAGCTTGCAGCCATGAAAGAGCTTGAAGACGTTGGCGGCATCTCTTATTTAACTGATCTTGCCGGCTTTGTGCCGACTGCAGCCAACCTTGAATATTATGCCCATATCGTAGAAGAAAAAGCGCTTTTAAGACGGCTGATCCGCACCGCTACCACAATTGCACAGGATGGTTACGCGCGTGAGGATGAAGTCGAAAACCTGTTAGCTGAGGCTGAACGAAATATTATGGAAGTCGCAAACCGTAAAAATACGAGCGCCTTCCACTCGATGAAAGATGTGCTCGTGCGCACATATGACA
Organism: Jeotgalibacillus alimentarius; assembly: GCF_000829445.1. GTDB lineage: Bacteria > Bacillota > Bacilli > Bacillales > Jeotgalibacillaceae > Jeotgalibacillus > Jeotgalibacillus alimentarius. Next base: position 154,784 of record NZ_JXRQ01000030.1, on the reverse strand, counting down.
ATATTGAAATGCTGAATAGCACGCAGGGTGATATTACAGGAATTGCAACAGGCTTTAACGAGCTTGACCGCATGACAGCGGGCTTCCAGCGTAATGACCTAATTATCGTAGCTGCCCGTCCGTCAGTTGGTAAGACCGCTTTCGCCCTTAATATCGCACAAAACGTGGCAACCAAGACAGGTGAGAACGTTGCGATCTTCAGTCTGGAGATGGGGGCAGAGCAGCTTGTGATGCGTATGCTCTGTGCGGAAGGCAATATCAACGCCCAGAACCTGCGTACAGGCGCCCTGACAGATGAAGACTGGCGCAAGCTGACGATGGCAATGGGAAGCCTGTCAAACGCCGGTATCTATATTGATGACACGCCTGGTGTGCGCGTGCAGGATATCCGTGCGAAATGCCGCCGTCTGAAGCAGGAGCATGGCCTTGGCATGATTTTGATTGACTACATGCAGCTCATTCACGGAACAGGAAAACCCGGTGAGAACCGTCAGCAGGAAGTATCTGAAATCTCCCGTTCACTAAAAGGTCTGGCGCGTGAGCTTGAAGTGCCGGTTATTGCCCTGTCCCAGCTTTCACGTGGCGTGGAATCACGTCAGGACAAGCGTCCGATGATGTCTGACTTACGTGAATCAGGAAGTATTGAGCAGGATGCCGATATCGTTGCCTTCCTTTATCGTGATGACTATTATGATAAAGAAAGTGAAAATCAGAATACGATTGAAATTATTATTGCCAAACAGCGTAACGGCCCGGTTGGTACGGTGTCTCTTGCATTTATTAAAGAATACAATAAGTTCGTTAACCTCGAGCGGCGTCTGGATGATCCGAATATGCCGCCTGGTGCGTAAAGCCTCCTTTGTGGGGCTTTTTTCATTTGGTGTCAGGCTGCCCCTTCTGATATCATATCCGGCAGCCTGCAAAATAAGAAGACCACGTTTCGTCACCCTAAAATAACGAATATAAATAACTTTTTAACCAATAATGTTCGTCTTTTCATTGACTGGCACTTCAATGACTGGTAAACTGTTCTTGTTTGATAAAAAGGGTGTAACAGCCTGACGGAGGTGCGTTCCATGTCTTCAGTAGTCGTAGTAGGAACTCAATGGGGAGATGAAGGTAAAGGGAAAATCACTGACTTTCTCTCAGAACATGCAGAAGTAATTGCACGCTATCAGGGCGGTAATAATGCAGGACATACAATTAAATTTGATGGTGAAACATATAAACTGCATCTCATTCCATCAGGGATCTTTTATAAAGATAAAATCTCTGTGATCGGAAACGGAATGGTTGTAGATCCAAAAGCGCTTGTACAGGAGCTGAAATATCTGCATGACCGTGGCGTCAGCACAGATAATCTTCGTATCAGCAACCGTGCGCACGTGATTCTTCCATATCATTTAAAGCTTGATGAAGTAGAAGAAGAGCGTAAAGGTGCAAATAAAATTGGAACAACGAAAAAAGGAATCGGACCTGCTTATATGGATAAAGCAGCGCGTGCCGGTATCCGTATCGCTGACCTTCTCGATAAAGAGACATTTGAAGAGAAGCTTGAAAACAACTTAGTTGAGAAAAACCGTATGCTTGAGCGCTTCTATGAAGTGGAAGGCTTTACGAAAGAAGATATTTTTGAAGAGTATTATGAATATGGCCAGCAGATCGCGAAATATGTATGCGATACGTCTGTTGTGCTGAATGATGCACTTGATGAAGCGCGCCGTGTGCTGTTTGAAGGAGCGCAGGGTGTTATGCTTGATATCGATCAGGGTACATACCCGTTCGTTACGTCATCGAACCCGGTAGCAGGTGGAGTAACGATCGGTTCAGGTGTTGGACCAACTAAAATCGGTCACGTTGTAGGCGTATCTAAAGCTTATACAACGCGTGTTGGTGATGGTCCGTTCCCGACAGAGCTTCATGATGAAATCGGCGATAATATCCGTGAAGTCGGCCGTGAATACGGTACAACGACAGGCCGTCCGCGCCGCGTAGGCTGGTTCGACAGCGTCGTGGTGCGCCATGCACGCCGTGTAAGTGGACTGACAGACCTTTCACTGAACTCAATTGATGTATTAACAGGCATCAAGACATTGAAAATCTGTACCGCTTACCGACTTGATAACGAGATCATCACTGAATACCCGGCAAACCTTCGCACACTTGCGAAATGTGAGCCGATCTATGAAGAGCTTCCAGGCTGGGATGAAGACATCACAGGCGTACGTTCACTTGATGAACTGCCTGAAAATGCACGTCACTACCTTGAGCGCGTCTCACAGCTGACAGGTATCCCGCTATCAATCTTCTCAGTAGGACCTGACCGCACACAGACAAACGTAGTGAAAAGCGTGTGGAGAGTAGAGAAGTAATAAGAAAAGTGGAAGGCGCTTGTTCAGCTCCGACAGGCATAAGACGCGGAGCGGAAAACGGGCGCTTTTCCCGTTTACCGATGCGTGGCTTATGACCCGAGGAGCTAGTGCCTGGAACTGGACAAAGAAAAGTGTAAGCGCCTTGGTCAGCCCCGAAAAGCATAAGACGCCCTGAGGGAAATGGGTGACCTTTCCCATTTTCTCAGGGTGACTTATGACTCGAGGGGCTAGGCGCTGGAACTGGACAAAGAAAAGTGGAAGGCGCTTGTTCAGCTCCGACAGGCATAAGACGCGGAGCCAGCGCATGAAATTGAACAAAGAAAAGGGTATCCGCCAACCGGCAGATACCCTTTTTTTATATCAATTGCTCCCAATTCTTAATCGCCTGCTGCACATTTGAAAAAGTTTGAATATCATCAAAATGAATGCCGTTTAATACAATGTGCTGGGCAAGCTCAGGCCGCAGGCCGCTGACATTCACATCAATGCCTAACAGCTTCAGGACATTGGTAATATCAAAGACATGCCCTGCCACTTCATTATCAATCGTTACAATTCCTGAAAAATCAATGATTACACAATCCAGGTCCATACTGCTGATCTCAGGAATCGTCTGAGTCATCAGTTGTTCTGCACGTGCTGAATCAATTTTACCTACCAGCGGCAGCACAACTACACCCGGCTGAATTGGAACAATCGGTGCAGAAAGCGCAAGAATCTCTTTTCTGCTCTCAGCATTGATCCGGTTCTTATATTTTTCAAAAAGAAGAATCGATTCCCGCATATTAATATCAAGAATGAAATTGAGACGATTTAATACAAATAGTGTGTCTTTTGTAGACAGTTCCTTCTGAATACAGATCATGCCGATCAAATCACTGAAATACATTCTTGTATCAGGGTAGGGGCGGATTAATGAAGACAGTTTATCCATCATCGAAACCTGCTCTTCAATATTATCCCGGCTCCATCTTAAAAACTTTTCTTCTACAGACTCCTCTTCTTCCACAATCAGCGTGTCGGAAAAGAATTTAAAGAATCGTCCATTATTTTTTCGTGATTCCTCAATCATGTGTTGCGGAATCTCCACATCTACTTTTCCAAGGCTGTACACAAGGAGTTTTTCACCAAGCTCTTCTCCATTATCTTTCAGGTATGAAGCAAAATCCTGAATCGAACCCATGTCAATCCCTCAATTCTGTATTTGTAAGTGCGAAGTGACCTCCGCTTTTCTCAATGTCCGGCTCTGGCAGGCAGGGGCTAGTGCGCTTCCCTCAGCTCCTAAAGATAAGTCAACATCAGCTCACTTTGTTCGCTGTGTTTCCTTTATCTTCATGCGCTTCAGTCCAGCGCATACGCCCCTAAACGCCTGCCTCTGCTTTTCTCAATGTCCAGCTCCGGGCGCTAGCTCTTCGGGTCATAAGCCACGCAGCGGTAAACGGCAAGACCACCCGTTTTCCGCGCCGCGTCTTATGCCTGTCAGAGCTGATCAAGCGCCCTTCACTTTTCTTAGTGTATCGCTTTCTTTTTAAATCTTCCTCCGCGTACCTCGGCAATGCTGCCGACTGCGAGGAAGGCGGTTGGATCTATATCTTCTACTATACCCTTAAGTTTGGCCTCTTCAAGCCTTGTGATCACACAAAAAACGACTTTTTTCGAATGGAGTGTAAAGCCGCCCTGACCGTTCAGATACGTGACACCGCGGCCGAGACGGTCAATAATCGCATCACCGATTTCAATATAATCATCACTGATGATCCAGGCAGCTTTTGATTCATCTATGCCCTGAATCACGATATCAATGGTTTTAAACGCGATAAAATAAGCAATTAATGAATACATCGCACGGTCCCATTCAAAAACAAAACCTGCGACGCCAAAAATGAACAAATTGAAAAACATTATAATTTCCCCGACTGAAAAAGGAAGGTTTTTGTTAAACAGGATTGCAAGAATTTCTGTGCCGTCAAGTGAACCACCGTAGCGTATCACGATTCCCACGCCAACCCCGAGTATGATCCCGCCAAATACAGTAGCGAGCAGCAGGTCATCGGTAAAACCGGGTACGCTGTGAAGGAAATAGGTGGAGATTGACAAAACAGAAATGCCAAGCAATGTGGAAAATGCAAATGTTTTTCCAATCTGCTTATAGCCAATAAAGAAAAATGGAATGTTTAATACAAATATAAAAAGTCCAAGCTTCCATCCGGTTAAGTAAGATAAAATAATTGAAATACCAACAATTCCGCCATCAAGAACCTGATTCGGTACCAGAAACAGCTCCAGGCCTACTGCCATTAAAATAGCCCCAAGACAGATAAAAAAAGCTCTTCTACTGACTGAATTTAACGACAGTTTTTTATGCTGGCTCCTCTTCTTTGCTGAAACAGGAGGCAGTTCATTCTTTTTTCGCTTTGTGGGCAATACGCATCCCTCCCGGTGGTATAGATGCATATATTATACATGAAAAAACCCGCAAATGCGGGTCACTCAACCGTTTCATATAAAACATTTAATCTTTTGTAAGTCTTTTCATCGCAAATGACATACAGATTATCGTCTTTTTTCAGCGGCTTTTTCATCGCTTCATTGAAATCCATATCTTCATTTACTGCGATCAGTACGGCCCCATCGTCCAGCAGTTTTTGTGAGGCATCCCGGTAGGTTTTCCATGTGTCTTTCGCTTTAACCACATAGATATTATTACCAAAACGTTTACTGAGAAGCTGCCTGAAAATCGTGGTTGTACCGGGCTGCAGGGTTGCTTTTGCCATCAGCAGGGAGACCGAATCATCAGATAAAATAAAGTCATCCACACGGATATGGTTGAACTTTGAGATGTGCCGTTCTTCACAAATCTCAACAATGGTCTGGATATCCACTTCATGAGTGACAGACATTGCTTCAACAGCAGATGCAATCAGCAGGCTCTTCCCGTCTCTGAGCACTGTGTCTTCTATATCAGGATCTGAAAAAATGGCCACTCTTTTCGCTTCTGTAATATTTGCTTTATGTAAAATGCGCTCTTCTGTAGGATCTCCACTGATAAAATGTACCTTATCCTCAGAAAAAGGTGTTTCCTGCATATCCTCCACTAGAACAATCTCAGCACCATTATTATGATACAGCACTTCTTTGATTGCCTGCTCAGTCTTTTTGGACCAACCAATATATACATAGTGCCCACTCTTTTTATACACTAGACGCCCCTCCTTTTTTAAACGCTGATATGTACTTGCCGCTTCTACTATTTTTCCGATCAATACCCCGATCAGACCAATCCCGAAGATAAACAAAAAGATTCCGACGAGTCTGCCAGCAACTGTCACCGGAAAGAAATCTCCATAACCTACAGTGGTCAGTGTCGTCATTGTCCACCAGAAGCTGTCAAACAGTGTCGGAAAAGTATCCGGCTCAAGCCAGTAGACTGAAAATGTACCAAATAATATGATAAAAGCTGATAAGAAAGCAATTACGCGGAAATCCATCTCAGAAAGCTGTTTCCAGAGCCTCATAAAAATATGCACAGTTCATCCCTCCTTTATAATAAATACGTTCTGCTTCATCAGAAGTTTCTATTATCTAGATTCTACCGCTTTTAAGAGACCTGGCATACTATTAATCAGTTAAAATCATCGATATGAAAAAAACCTAAAAACTTTTTAAAAAAAGATTGTCAGGTTTTAAAACATTATGGTATAGTTAGATTCGTTGCTAAGGCAGCGCACAAACGATGGCCCGTTGGTCAAGTGGTTAAGACACCGCCCTTTCACGGCGGTAACACGGGTTCGAATCCCGTACGGGTCACCATTATACATACCATCGTAATCATATCTGGTCCCGTGGTGTAGCGGTTAACATGCCTGCCTGTCACGCAGGAGATCGCCGGTTCGATCCCGGTCGGGACCGCCATTCAAGGCTTTGTAGCTCAGTTGGTAGAGCAATGGACTGAAAATCCATGTGTCGGCGGTTCGATTCCGTCCAAAGCCATAAGATACGCTGCAATCGCGGCGTATTTTTTTGTTCTCTCAAATTCCTCTAAGCGTTTTATATAACCCTTTTACTCTCCTTTTAAACATCTCAATTTCATAACAAAAAGATTACAGTCAAAAAATTGTCACTCTTTGAACCTCTCTCTGTCCGTTCAGATCAGGCAGTTGGATAGAAATGGGTGAAACATAGCAGAATGTCTTTTTTTACAGTTAGGAAACAAGGCTTGTTTGACCCCTCCAATATGGTACATTTGGATGGCGCTTTTTAATGTGCGCTGATTCAACCTTACTTGCTGGAGGATAACGCAATGGAAAATAACGAACAGACAATAAACCGTTCATATAGACAACCAGGCAAAAGCCTTAAAATATTTGCTGCAGGCATTATACTATCATCAGCCCTATGGGGATTTGACAGTGAAGCAGCAGCTGAGTCACGCGGGTTAACCGTGGTGCATCATGTGTATGCAGGTGATACGTATATCGGTGTTGTAACAGACCCTGATGATCTGACTGCATGGGCAGAGAAAAAAGAAGAAGAGCTGGAGAAAGAAGCAGCAGGTGAGGTCACTCATAATCTGACACTGATTCCTGAACAGGTATTTAATCCTCAGCCGGAAGACCGCAATCTGATGGGTCAAGCAAAAGAAGCGGCTGAGTTTGTGACAGATGCTTATGAAGTAACACTTGGTGACCAGGTCGTTGCGTATGTTGAAAGTGAAGACGCTGCAAAAGAAACAATCAGACAATTGAAGCTGACTGCCGTTACTGAAGAAGAACTGGAGCGCTTTGAAAAGGAAGCTCTATCTAAGGCGCTAGATGCGGGTGACAGCCGCGTCACTGCGATTGATATAAAGGGAATGGGTGAACAGGCTGAAACTGAGGTGGAACCTGCAGCCATTTCAACACCTGAAGAAGCTGCAGAAAAGCTTTTAGCAGGAACTGTGATCTCTTCTGATCATGAAATCGCAGAAGGTGAAACAAAAGAAGACATCATGAAGCTGTATGGAATGACGGAAGAAGCATTTGGTGAATTAAACCCGGAAGCAGAAGAACTGTCTGCAGGTGCATTTGTACGGGTGGAAGAAGCGGTGCCGGGTGCTGAAGTACAGGTAACACGCGAATCACGCATTCAAGAAGACATTGACTTCGAACAGATTGTAAAAGAAGACAATGAGATCCTGAAAGGAGAAACGCGTATTGAGCAGGAAGGCTCAAAAGGCGAAAAAGTATATACGCAGGTTACAACAGAAGTAAATGGAAAGCAGACAGCTAAATCAAATGAAAATGAAGAAATAACGAAAGAAGCAAAAAATCATATTGTCTTAGAAGGGACGAAGGAAATTCCTTCTAAAGGAACGGGTTCACTGATTTGGCCTGCTGATGGAGGATATATCTCCAGTCATCAGGGGCCGCGCTGGGGCGACCATCATAAAGGAATTGATATCGCGAGCCCGGACAGTCTGACGATCAGTAATGTCGATAATGGCGTGGTTGTATCAGCTGGATTCGAGGGTGATTACGGAAATAAGGTTGTCGTTGACCATAACAATGGGATGCGCACGATCTATGCTCATCTGAGTGAGATCCATGTCCAGCCTGGACAGGTTGTTGGTCAGGGTGAAACACTTGGTCTGATGGGTACAACAGGATTTTCGACAGGGATTCACCTTCATTTTGAAGTATATGTAAATGGAGAGCTGAAAAACCCGATGGATTATGTGACTTACTAGATCCCTATACTGCTGCCGGTACCGGTTTTTAATGAAAAACTGGACACTGGCAGCAGTTTTGTGTATTAAAATAGAATAGTATGATGTATGCTCCTCCGGGAAAGGGGCAGTGATATGACAATAGAGTAAACTATTTCCCGGGAAATCAGTTGTTAAAATAGGGTAAAGAGTGAATTATCACTGTTAACGTGATACATTTACTATAAGAAATACGATTGCTCTATGATGACGAATTAAAAGGAGAATCATGAGATGGACAAGAAAATATTAGTTGTTGATGATGAAAAGCCAATTGCAGATATACTCCAGTTTAACTTGAAAAAGGAAGGCTATGAGGTTCACTGTGCTTACGATGGTGATGAGGCGCTTGAGAAGGTTGAAGAAGTAAAGCCTGACCTGATCCTTCTTGATATTATGCTTCCGGGCAGAGATGGGATGGAAGTATGCCGTGAAGTGCGGAAAAATTACGAAATGCCAATCATTATGCTGACAGCAAAAGACTCTGAGATCGATAAGGTGCTTGGTCTTGAGCTTGGCGCGGATGATTATGTGACAAAGCCGTTCAGCACACGTGAACTGGTTGCACGTGTAAAAGCGAATATGCGCCGTCACCAGGCACTTAAAGGGCAGGTTGAGGAAGAGAACCTGACGAATGAAATTACAGTAGGTGTCCTGACGATTCATCCGGATGCTTATATGGTGACAAAGCGCGGTGACACGATTGAATTGACGCACCGTGAGTTTGAGTTGCTTCATTATTTATCAAAACATATCGGACAGGTCATGACGCGTGAGCATCTGCTTCAGACTGTGTGGGGCTATGACTACTATGGTGATGTGCGTACAGTTGACGTAACGGTGCGCCGTCTGCGTGAGAAGATTGAAGACAATCCGAGTCATCCATTATGGATTGTGACGCGCCGCGGCGTCGGGTATTACCTGAGAAATCCGGATCAGGAGTAGAACTGAATGAGGAAGGTTAATTTCTTTCAGTCTATACATTTAAAGTTTGTGCTGATATACGTACTCTTAATTGCATTAGCTATGCAGATTATCGGCGTTTATTTTGTACGCGAGTTAGAACAAACGCTTCTCGAAAACTTCAAATCGTCGATTGAAGACCGTATGAGTCCGCTTGAGTACAGCATTACACGAGAAATCGAAACTGATCTCTCAGGCGAGCGGTCAGATGATGAACCTTCCTTACAACAGTCCATCCAAGTATTGCTGGGTGGACTTAATTCTGAGGATATCGAGGAAGTACGGATTATCGACGCAAGAAACCGGGTCCTTGGCACGTCAGATGATAACAACGCGACTGTTGTCGGCCAGCGGATGAATAATGAGCTGCTTCAGCGGATGTTTATAGAAGGCGCGCCGCCTCCGGATAATCTGAATGAAACGTATGTGGACCGTGAAAGCGGTGAGCGGATGTGGGTGCTAGCGATGCCGCTTGTGAGCGGAAGCGATGTCATCGGGGCGATCCACGTAGAGTCACGTATAGAAAATGTGTACTCGCAGATGGATGAAATCAATGGCATTCTTGCCGGAGGAACTGCGATCTCGCTCGTCATTACAGCTATTCTCGGGGTGTTGCTCGCTCAAACCATTACCAGGCCGATTGCTGATATGAGAAGTCATGCGGTGGATATGGCAAAAGGAAATTTCTCGAGGAAAGTAAAAGTGTACGGACATGATGAGATTGGTCAGCTCGCGATCACATTTAATAACTTGACTAAAAGGCTTCAGGAAGCACGGGTTACGACTGAAGCTGAAAAACGAAAGCTTTCAAGTGTACTCAGCTATATGACAGATGGAGTAATTGCGACTGACCGTAGAGGCCGCGTTATTTTGATTAATGATCCTGCTGCCGGTATGCTGAATGTTTCACGTGAAACAGTGCTTTCGATGTCACTGCCTGAACTGCTGGGCATTGAAGATGAGTATTCTTTTGATGACCTTTCAAGCCAGAGTGATTCATTGATTTTGAATTTTGGGACGCAGGCAAAGCCTTATATTCTGCGCGCCAATTTTTCAGCGATTCAGAAAGAAACCGGCTTTGTGAGCGGATTGATTGCCGTGCTGCATGATATCACTGAGCAGGAAAAAATTGATGCTGAGCGCCGTGAGTTTGTAGCGAATGTATCCCACGAACTCCGCACGCCGCTGACAACAATGCGCAGTTACCTTGAAGCGCTTGCAGAAGGGGCGTGGCAGGATGAGGAGATTGCACCACAGTTTCTTCATACAACACAGACGGAAACGGAGCGGATGATCCGCCTCGTGAACGACTTACTGCAGCTGTCTAAGATGGATAGCCGTGATTACCGTCTGAATAAGGAATGGGTAAACTTTATCGCGTTCTATCAGCGGATTATCGACCGTTTTGATATGGGCCGTTCACAGGATGTTTCATTTAAAGTGAAGCTTCCAAAAGAACCTGTGTATGTAGAGATTGATACGGATAAGATGACCCAGGTGCTTGATAATATCATTTCAAACGCGCTGAAGTATTCACCGGAAGGCGGCCAGATCGGCTTTAAGGTGGAACTGAAGGAACGCGAAAAAGAAATGGTTGTCAGCGTGTCAGATCAGGGTGTTGGGATTCCGCGTGAAAACCTGAAAAATATTTTTGAACGTTTTTACCGGGTGGATAAAGCCAGAACAAGACAGCTGGGCGGTACAGGTCTCGGACTTGCCATCGCAAAGGAAATGATCACTGCTCACGGCGGTCAAATCTGGGCTTCAAGTGTGGAAAACAGAGGTACAAAGATTTTCTTCACACTCCCTTATGATCCGGAAAGTGAGGATGAGTGGGCATGAAAAGAATGGAATTATTAAAATCGATTCTGCTATCACTGCTTGTTGTGTTAAGCCTTCTGTTGACCTGGAATGTGTGGTCTTATCAGCCGGCAGATGATCCTTATGATGAATCAGAAACGACAGTTGAGAATGTATCGATTGCCAGTGAGCGCAGTCCGGATGAGTTAATTCAGCCATCACGCTTTCTTGTGCATGGAGAAGTAGCCGTCAGCGGAACGACGGATGAAAATAATATTGCCACGCTGACAGAACAGATGGATAAATGGAACATTTATAATGTTCAGCAGAACGCTTCGTTTAATGAAGAGGAGTTTAAGGAGATTGTGCACGGTCCGAACCGGATCGAAGTGCTTTATCCGACAGAGATCCCATTTGGTGCATACCGTGATATTGTAACGTTTGAGAACAGCACACTTCCTGAAGATACATTTGACCGCATCGTTATTGATGTATCAGGGGAAGATGATACACCGTTTACACTTTATTTTGTCAATTACGATAATCGTGTCGTATACGAGGCCCGTGTGGATGCCACTCATCTCGAGGCATTAAATAATGCCATTGTTTCAAATGCTGCCGCTACTTATTCACCGTATTTTGCCCATGAAGCAGGTGACCGGACGATTTATCTCCCTGTAGAGCGGAGAGAATATCTGCAGTACCGCTATAAAATGAGCGTCATTGATGTGAATTTGTTCAGAAGAGCGTTATTCCAGGATCCGGATGCGGTGACAATGAACCAGTTGGGTGCATCACGTGATCAGTATGTTGATCAGTCGAACCTGATGGAGGTTAACAGAAATCATAATACACTCAGTTATGTGAACCCATCCGCAGAGCTGTCGACAGTCGGACGTCCGGGTGAGCTGTTCCAGAAAAGCAGAAGGTTTGTCAACGAGCATGAGGGCTGGGTTGATGACTATCACTTATATGACTTGGACGGAATGCAGCAGGAAGTGACGTTCAGGATGCATATGGCAGGCATGCCTGTATTCAATGATAGAGGCGCAGCTGAGATCTATCAGAATTGGGGAGAAACAAGAATTCACCGGTATACGCGATCACTTCTGACAGAACAGTTCCCTCTGCCTGAAGATTATGATTCCGTTCCGCTCGGCTCCGGCTATGACGCAATCGAAGCAATTGAAAAAATAGAAGATTATGAGCCTGAGAACCTGGAAGATGTAAGAATTGGTTACTATATGACAAAGGATTCAAACGATAACATTTATACGTTTGACCCGGTCTGGTACTACAAATACAATGGCAGCTGGTCAAGAGTACCAGTGATAGGAGGAGGGGATCCGGTTGGATTGGAGTAAAACGAAAACTATTTTTATCGTTGTCTTTCTGATCCTGGATATCTTCCTGTTTATCCTGTTTGTTCAAAAGTATGAAGACAGCCAGCTTGAAACAATTGGTGATCTTTCAACGACAGAAAGGCTGGCGGACGAAAACGTCACCTTGGGAGAACTGCCGGACGTGGCAGACAGCCGTCCTTATCTAAATGCAGAATCCTACCGGTTTGTGAATTCGGATGTGCAGCAGCTTGAAGGACAAAGTGCCATTATCCGTGAAGGGCAGATTCTTGACTCGGTTCTTGCTGAGCCGGTAGCCATAGATGATCCCGAAGATCCGGAAGAGCTGAACGAGCTGTTAGAGGATTTTGTACTTTACGGCGAGGAATATACGTTTTGGGATTATGATGAAGAAGACAATCAGCTGATCTATTTTCAGACATACGACGACTTAACACTTTATTATAATCTGAACGCGCAGATCGCCGTTCAGCTGAATGAAGAAAATGAAGCCGTGTCTTATGAGCAGACCTATCTGACTTCTTTAGAGGAATTTGCAGATGAACAGCAGCTCAGAGAACCAAGATCAATTCTTGAAACCTTTTATGACCGGAACCTGATTCAGCCGAACTCAACAGCTGTAGATCTGGAGCTTGGTTATTATCCGCCATTTGTTCAGGTAACAGCCGGAGAATCTGATGAGGCCACAACCCAGGTGCTTACACCTACCTGGAAAATGACGATTGAAAATGAAAGCGGCGACGAGTATGATTTGTACATGAATGCTGTTGATGGCAGTATTTTCGATATGTCACAGGTGGATCTGGACTTTGATCAGCTTGAAGAAAACGACGAAACTGCGGAGTGAAGTAATATGACGATGCATATGAGTGTGCTGGCAAGCGGCAGTACAGGCAATGCAATTTTTATAGAAAACGAGAACCATTCCTTCTTAGTAGATGCCGGATTAAGCGGCAAACAGATGGAAGGGTTATTCAGCCAGATTGATCGCTCAATTAAAGATTTGAGCGGCATTCTGGTCACCCATGAACACAGCGACCATATTAAAGGGCTCGGTATTCTTGCGCGCCGCTACAACCTTCCCGTGTATGCAAATGAAAAAACGTGGCATGCGATGGAACCCCTCATTGGAAATGTCCAGACGGATCAGAAGTTTGTCTTTCCAATGGAAACGGTCCAGTCATTCGGCGGACTTGATATCGAATCGTTCGGCGTGTCACATGACGCCGCAGAGCCAATGTTCTATGTCTTTCACGAGAACGGAAAAAAGATTGTCGTGATGACAGACACAGGTTATGTCAGCGACCGCATGAAAGGGATCATCAAAGGTGCTGATGCTTACGTATTCGAAAGCAACCATGACGTCGGTATGCTTCGCATGGGACGCTATCCATGGAGCATTAAGCGCCGTATTCTGAGTGATGTCGGCCACGTTTCCAATGAAGATGCAGCGATCGCCATGAGTGAAGTGCTGACAGATAACACGAAGCGAATCTATCTATCTCACTTATCAAAAGATAACAATATGAAAGACCTCGCGCGTATGAGCGTCGCGCAGACGCTTGAAGGCTGCGGGTTAAAAGTTGGCGAGACATTCGATCTGTATGATACAGATGCGAAAACACCGACAGATCTGTATAAGATTGTGTAGCATTGCCTGAGGGCGGTGCTTTTTTTTTGGATTGGGGGTGTTGTTCGTGTAATAAAGGACGTGGTTCGGAGAAAAACAGCCACTGTGCGGAGAAATATCCCGATGTTTCGTGGGAAAGTGTAAATATACCTACATCAGCACAACACGATATAAACCAGTCACTTCCCATACCAGATTTCCAAAACCTTTGTGACATCAGACAAATTCACTTCTTTTTTCATATAAATCAAGTAGACTGATAGAAGGAGAGAATAGCAGGAGGGGTATCTGATCGAATGGTATAATATCCGCGCGCTCATTATTTCATCTACACAAATCGCGCTCTTAATCTCATTTGCAATCGCCTGGTTCCGCATCCGTCAGTCAGACAAAGCGCTGGCTTCAAAGGTATCGAACCTGTTTTATACATTTGTACTTGTCTGGAAATTTTCAAGCATCTTTTTTTACTTTGATTACATTGTAAGAGCACCAATGTCGATTCTGTATTACAATGGAGGCGAAATGGGGCTGCTGCTTGCTGTCGCAGCTGTTTTGCTTCAATTAATCTACTACAGTCGGAAAACGCCTGAGATCATTCAGTACTGGCTGCCGGCGTGGCTCGTTGTATGTACCGTCACTGAAGCGGCAAAGCTCATCATGACGGCATCTTCAATCACAGATGCAGTACTTGCAGGTCTGTTTCTGGTCTTACTGATATTGATCTGGCCTGCGCGCAGCCGCCTTTTACAGGAAGCACCATGGCTGACATTACTCGTGATACTCGCCCTCCAATGGCTCGCCGTATCGCTGAATGGAGACCTAATCACAACCGGACTCATCTACAGCTGGCTGATCAGTGCAGCAATCCGGCTCTTAACAATAAGGAGGACTTCCCGATGATAAAAAGGCTCTTAGCCCTGGGATTAGTAGGTACACTCGTTGCAATCTTAATTATAAATGTGATCAATGATCAGAAGGAAAGACAGGAGCTTGAAGCCCTTCAGCAGGAATACGCAGTTCAGCCTGCTGACAATGACAGCGCAGCTCCTGTGGAAGCTTCAGGTGCTGTAAAAGAAGGGAACCCGCTGCCTGCTTTTGATACAACCACGCTTGATGGTGAACCTGTGAACCTGCAGGACTACCGCGGTAAAAAAATCATTCTGAATTTCTGGGCAACCTGGTGTCCACCGTGTATGGCTGAAATGCCGCATATGCAGGAATACTATGAAAATGAAGCAAAAGAGCAGAATGTTGAGATCCTTGCTGTCAACCTGACAAGTAAAGACAACGGGATAGAGAAAATCCAGTCTTTTACTGATGATTATGGACTGACTTTCCCGATTCTGCTTGATGAAACGGGCCTGTTAGGAGATGAATTTCAGGCGTTCACGATCCCGACCACTTATCTGATTGATGAAGAGGGTATCATCCAGCGCAAGCTGATGGGACCGATGGATCGGGATATGATGGTTGATATGATGGAAGACTTATAAGTGTGAAAAACCGCCTGGATGGGCGGTTTTTTGGTTTGTGTTTTGGTGAGGTGTTCGGCGTAAAACCTCTCGTGTTCGGCACAAAAGAGTTAATGTTCGGCGTAAAACCTCTCGTGTTCAACGCAAAACCTGGCTGGTTCGTCACTATTTGACCAAACTTCGACGTATCGTGTAATTTGACCTATAAGAAAACCGCAAAAAAACTGCCAGCCGAGGCTGGCAGTTAAGTTTCTTTTCAATGATGTTCCGCTCCGCGTCTTATGCCTGTCGGAGCTGAACGAGCGCCTTCCGCTTTTCTGAGTATCCAGCTCCAGCAGGCAGGTCCTCGAGTCATAAGCCACGCATCGGTAAACGGGAAAGAGCACCCGTTTTCCGCTCCGCGTCTTATGCTTGTCGGACCTAAACGCCTGCTTCCGCTTTTCTTCTTAAAAAATACTAAAATCCCATTCCTCTGAAATCTGTCTCAGCAGCATGGTTCCGGCTGCGCTGTTTCCGTTGACGTCAATCGCGGGGCTGAAGACGGCGATGCCGCAGCCTTTTCGGAATGCTTTTTCAGGGGAGTGCCACTTTGGCGGGACGGATGCAAGAATGCCGCCTGAGACGCCACTTTTCGCCGGAATTCCGACGTGTGCAGCAAATTTTCCTGATGAATTATACATACCGCATGTAACCATCAATACTTTTGCGATACGGGCCACATCATGGCTGAAAATCTGACGCTCCTCGATTGGGTCGTAGCCGTCATGGGCGATGACGAGTCCGATTTTAGCGAGATCTTCAAGGCTGATACAGATCGCACATAGACGGATATAGATGTCGAGTGCTTCTTCAACATCGAGATCAAGCAGGTTGGATTCTTTCAGGTAATAGGCAAGCGCCCGGTTCCGGTGGGCGGTTTTCCATTCTGATTCATATACTTCCTGGTCGAGCTCGAGCGAATGGCCGATCATGCCCTCTACAAACAGTATAAAGCGTTCATATTTCTCTGATACTGTATCTCCCGGCAGCATAGACGCAACCGTAATTGCACCTGCATTAATCAGCGGATTAAACGGTTTTCCGGGCCGGTGGATTTCAAATGGAATGATGGAATTGAATGATTCACCTGTAGGTTCCACATCCACCTTGTCCAGTACAAAGTCCAGTCCTTTAAAATGGCAGAGCGCGACAAAGCTGATAATCTTGGATATACTCTGCAGCGTGAATTTTACATCACTTTCCCCTGCTTTATACGTCTCCCCGTCAATATCCATGATACAGATGCCCAGCTGGTCGCGATCCTGATTAGCAAGCGCCGGTATGTACTGGGCGGGCTCGCCAAGCATTGTATGTGAGCGGTTATCTTCAACCCATTGCTTCAATTTTTCATACACTTCTTCACTTCTCATCTCAAAGCCTCCTATCGTACAGTCAATACTAGTCCTTTCCCCTTAGTTAAAATTTTTAACCGTAAGCTGAAAATGAAGTGCAGCACATTCATTAAAATTTTTTTCAAACATTAAGCATTTTTTCATCTGATTTTCATCTTCGCTCCCTATACTGTGAATCATAGAAGGAACAAGTTAACGAAAGGATGATAAATCAATGGGTTATTACGATGATCATACAAATACAGAAAGATCTGCGAAGAAAGGCGGCAGCAAAGCAAGTTATTTCTTTTCAAGCCTTGTCGGCGTGATTGTTGGAGCGCTGATTGTTGCACTGGCTTTTCCGATGTTTGACCGCGGAGGCAATACAACAGTCACTAATTCAAATACAGCCGGTGAATCAACGGCACAAACTGAAGCAGTGTCATATGATGTATCCTCTGATGTTACAGCGGCAGTTGAAAAAGCAGGAGATGCCGTTGTTGGTGTGACAAATCTTCAGGCTGGCGGTTCAATGTTTGGTCAGCAGACTGAAGCACAGGAAGCAGGCACAGGCTCTGGCGTCATTTATAAAAAAGAAGGCGACAGCGCATTTATCGTGACGAATAACCACGTGATTGAAGGCAGCGATCAGGTTGAAGTGACACTTGCTGATGGAACAAAAGAAGAAGCAACCGTCCTTGGCGGCGACCAGTGGACAGACCTTGCAGTACTTCAGATCAGCAGTGAAAATGTAGAAACAGTCGCTGAATTCGGTGATTCACAGGCACTGAAGCCGGGTGAACCGGTCATTGCAATCGGTAATCCGCTTGGCCTTCAGTTCTCAGGTTCTGTGACAACAGGTGTTGTATCCGGTGTTGAACGTACAATCCCTGTAGACATAAATCAGGATGGTCAGGTTGACTGGCAGGCAGAAGTAATCCAAACAGATGCAGCGATTAACCCTGGTAACTCAGGCGGTGCGCTAGTCAATATCGAAGGACAGCTCGTTGGAATTAACTCAATGAAAATTGCACAGTCTTCGGTAGAAGGCATTGGTCTTGCGATTCCAATCGATATGGCGCAGCCAATCATTGAAGACCTTGAAACAACTGGTGAAGTAGACCGTCCGACAATGGGTATCACACTCTTCGACCTTGCAAATATACCTGCTGTCTATCAGAAAGAGCAGCTTAAACTGCCTGAAGAAGTAACAACAGGCGTTGTGATTGAACGCGTTGTACCAAATTCAGCAGCAGCGAATGCAGGTCTTGAAGAAATGGACGTCATCGTTGAAATGGACGGTGAGAAAATTAACAACAGCATGGAACTTCGTCAGCACCTCTACACTGAAAAGAACGTAGGCGATGACATGCAGGTGAAAGTATACCGTAATGGTGAAATGGTTGAACTGACATTGACGCTTACAGATGACTCTCAGCTATAAAGTAGAAAAGCGTAAGGCGCTTGCTCAGCTCCGACAGGCATAAGACGCGGAGCGGAAAACGGGATGCACTTTCCCGTTGACCGATGCGTGGCTTATGACCCGAGGAGCTAGCGCCTGAAGCTGGACACAAGGATAAAACAATCTCCTCTCAAAAGGAGTTCATATAGATTCAAGTCCACACAAACTATACAAAACTCTATTTCTTAAGCCTATTTTTGCAGGAGCCCTCCACGCTCCTGCTATTTTTTTGTGTAAAATACATTCGTGGTACAATCAATGAAAAAGGTGGTGACTCACATGCGCATTTTATGTTGCAAAGAACATGTCGAAATGGGTCTGGATGTGATTGTAGACGAAACTGAAAAACTTCCTGATCTAAAGACAGTGGATAACAATGATGAGTTGTCCACAAAGTGTGAATACTGCGATGAAACAGCCATATATATTGTGGAGAACAAATGATCCCATACGAAATGTGGATAGATAATGTGGATATGTGTATAACTTTTGTGGATAAACTGTTTATAATGGTCGAATAACTCATTTCAAAAATAGACGCGAACTGACAAAATCTATCCACAGTGGACAAAAAAGAAAAGTGGAAGCGGGCGTTTAGGGGCGTATGCGGTGGACTGAAGCGGAGTGAGATAAAGGAAACACAGCAAACGCAGTGAGCTGATGTTGACTTATCTTAAGGAGCTGAGGGAACCGCACTAGCCCCTGCCTGCTGGAACTGGACAAACCAAAAAAGTATAAGCACCCTGCTCAAATCAAAAAGCCATTTCCACACCAGGAAATGGCTTTTAACGTGAGCTGTTTGAAGTCTCGAGCTTTTCGTTCCATATATAAAAATCATTTTTACCGTTCTTTTTAATCTTATACATCGCCTGATCTGCTTTATGAATCAGGGTTTCGAGCTTTGTACCATGGTGCGGATAACAGCTGATTCCAAGACTGAATTTGATCTCAAGTGGTGTATTCTCGGCCCAGTATGGTTTTTTCTCAAACTGTCTCATGAGCCTTGATATCAATTGTTTCAGTTCATCCTCGCCTTCACACTGCACGTAGGCAAAGAATTCATCTCCGCCTACCCTTGCAGCAAGTCCGCTGTCTCCGATGATATCCTGCAGTATGTCTCCCACATGCTTTAGGTATTCATCGCCTGTTTGATGTCCGAATGTGTCATTTACTGCTTTAAAATCATCCAGATCCAGTATGAGCATGGCGGTGGTTTGAGCCCCTTTTAACACAGAAGTCGCTCCTTCATAGAAAGCCCGGCGGTTCGGCAGTTTTGTCAGTGGATCGTGATAGGCGAGAAAACGGATCGTTTCTTCAGCCTCTTTATAAGCCTGCACGTCTCTGATAATGCAAAGGATATACAATTTGTGCTCAACAAATACGAAGTCACCTTCAATTAAAATATATTTTTTTTCCCCGTTTTCAGTTGTGACACGCGACTCATACTGGCTGATCCTCTCGCCTCTGTCGAACATATACTGAAACCGCTCAAGCGCACCATCTCTCCGGTCATCTGAAATGAAATCGGTGAACTGTTTGCCTTTCAGCGCTTTTACACTGAGTAGTGAAAGGGCTGCTGGATTTGAACTTTCAATGATTCCTTCACGGTCAATCAGCAGAATCGGCGATGGATTGATTTCATGCAGCGTTGAAAAGCGTTTGTGATAAGACGCAAGAAAATCAAATTTTTTCATGCCATAAGCCAGTGCCCCGATCCAGATGATTCCGCCATAGATATATGGATAAGGCGGCATGATCCCTCTGAATTCAAAAATGCCGAAAATAAAATTCCAGACCTGTACCAGAATAGCGATCACAATCAGCAGCCTGATAATTTTCTTCTGTTGAGGTGCGACAGCTTTTTTATTGAGCTGATGAAGCATCCAGATAATAAAAAATGAAAGCGTCAGACCGGTTCCCATCGTGATCAGATAAGCGGCGTTGAACTCAGGATAGATGAACAGCCCTTCACGATCAAACGACGTACTGTTAGTGAAGTTGTTCTGAAAAATGAATGTAAGCGGAATTGGAATGGCAGGCATATAAAACACCCATGGATATAAAAATGATGGAATCCTTTTATTCATACCTGTAATTTTAATAATAAAATGAATCGACAAACACAAAATTAGTAATCCGGCATTCCCAAACACATAAGTGATCAGAAATGGACTGTATGATATATCCACCTGCTGGCGCACGAATTCTGTCGTAAAAAGAATACCGTAACAGGCAATATAGGCACTCAGCAACAAATGCTCCGTTCTTCTGTAATTTCTCATGAGAACATCTACTGCCATATAAAACATCATTGCAGCAGGAAGCAAATATAATGTCATATAAATTAACAGTTCTCTCATCGAATCACACCCTTTGTGTGAAATAGGACTTAATGCCCCTTTTATACATATTAGTATCTCATAATAAGAGAGATTCAGCACGTGAAATTTTGAAAATTTATGTTTCTGATGTGCTGTTTGGGCGTGTTCGACTTAAAAGGTTGGATGTTAGGAGCATTTCTTCGGGTTTTCAACGGAATCAGGTGGAAGTTCGACGTAAAACTGCTGCTGTTCGCCATTTAGTGTAAAAAGACCTACCATCTACACATCAAAAAAGCTGCGCATCTCCACGCAGCTTGTCGCTTATAAAAGTATAAACCCGATCACACCGGCCATCGTTACATAAAACATCATCGGTACAAGCGTCATGCGGATAATTGTGCCTTCTTTTCCTGTCAGATTCACGACAGATGCAGCAGCCACCACGTTTAATACGCAGATCATATTTCCGGCATTCGCACCAAGGACCTGAAGCGCTAGGGCGATCTGGGGATCAGCTCCGATCTGATCGGCTACGCTGAATTGAAACAATGAGAACATCATGCTGCTGAACGTCGCGCTGCCAGAGATAAATGAGCCGAGTGCACCGATAACCGGGGCAGCGAGCGGCCAGTTCGTACCTGCAGCAGCTGAGACAAAGTCTGCGAGTTCAAGCGGCATACTCAGCAGATCTGCGCTATTCACACCTGAATTAATGAAGATCCGAACCATCGGCACAGCGGTTCCAAGCGCAATGGCAGTACCGGCCATTGTTTTCACAGACTGACTGAAGACGCTGCCGACAGCTTTTACACGCATACCATGGAGCAGTGCGGTCAACAGTACTGCGGCTAAAAAGACAGTACCAGGCAGATAGAATGGTTCGAAAAATGTGGTGATTTCTGTACCCAGGATGTTGCTCCATCCAACCTGTACCTCGCGCAGCCATCCTTTCAACGGGATAGCATCAATGCGCGTCAGCACAAGGAGTGAAGTAACAATCAGGTATGGAAGCCATGCTTTCCAGAGCGGCATTGCACCCCCGGTTACGGCTTCAGCTTTCACCTGATCCGCCGCAGCAAAATCCCAGGCTTTTTCCGGTAAAAGGAATCCATTTTTCGCAGCTGGAACGACAATCATTAGTCCAGCAAGTCCCCCGATAATAGATGGAAATTCAGGTCCAAGCAGTGTGGCAACAGTATAAGCCGGCACGGTAAATGCAAGTCCTGCAAAGATCGCAAACGGTGCGATCTGAAAACCTTCTTTCCATGAACGGTTCTCCCCGAAAAAGCGTGTCAGCATGATCACTAAAATAAGCGGGATAAACGTCCCGATAAAGAGATCGATAAAGACAGCAGTGCTTGCAACCTCCTGCAAATAAGGACCGATCGCAGCCCCGACAAGCTCTTCCTGCACAACGGGTGCAAGCGCGCTTCCTTCATTCAGCCCCTGATTCACACCGACAATAATCGGTGTTCCGACCGCACCAAATGACACAGCAGAACTATCCGCAATCAGTGCAAGCGCCACAGCAGCCAAAGGAGGAAATCCAAGTGCAACAAGCAGCGGCGCAGCAATTGCAGCAGGTGTACCAAACCCTGCAGCCCCCTCGATAAATGAGCCGAACAGCCACGCAATAATAATCAGCTGCACGCGCCGGTCAGCAGTGATCTGCGTGAAGCCGTTCCGGATCGAATCCAGCGCCCCGCTCTTTTTCAGCGTGTTAAGTAAAAGGATCGCGCCAAATACAATCCACAAAATAGAGACAGCAATAATCAGTCCCTCAATTACTGCAGCAGAAAGATGAACCACCGGCACCTGCCATACGAAAAACGCTAGCAGCGCCGTCACCGCAAGACTGATCGGCATCGCTTTGGTCGCAGGAAGTCTTAAAATGACAAGAAACAAAAACACAGCTAAAACAGGAGTTAAAGCGGTCAGCATTTGCAAAAAAGTCATCACAATCATCCTTATCGGCTTGTTTGATACGTTAAGTATAGCAGGTTTTTAGTGGGATGGACGGGGTATTTGTGAATTTTTTCACAAATTCATTTTAAAAGGAATGTGGAGGTTCGGCGTAAAACCTTGTGTGTTCGCGTTTTATGGGAGTGGGTTCAGCACTAAACATGGCTGGTTCGTGTTCCAACCAGCCATGTTCGGCGTTCAACTGCATATGTTCGACACTTCGGGTACAAAGACTCAGAACCAAGACATCACTTCATCACATCCAAAAACCGCACCTTATTCCGCTCCACAGACTCAAATAAATCAACGACCGGCGCAGGGTAATGCCGTCCGATTACCACGCCTGCTGCCTGCTGCCCCTCATATGTCATTTCATGAGGTGCAAATATCCGGGGTCCGGGTACTTTACGAAGCTCCGGCAGCCATGTGCGCAAATACACGCCATCAGGATCATAATCCCGCGCCTGCTTCACCACGTTGAATGCCCTGAATTGGACCGCGTCATTGCCAACGCCTGCCTGATAGAGCCAGTTGCCGTAATTGCTCGCCACATCATAATCAATCAGCAGCGACTCAAACCATGCTGCGCCAATCCGCCAGTCGAGGCCAAGGTTCTTCGTCAGGAAGCTCGCCACGTTTTGCCTTGCGCGGTTCGACATAAACCCGGTCTGAGCAAGTTCGCGCATGGCGGCATCCACCAGCGGATACCCCGTTTTGCCGTTCATCCAGGCTGATTCCAACGTCTCATCACGGTCCCATGGCGGCGTCCGTTCACGCAGGCCGGATGCTGCGAACAGGTCATCTCCGTAACGCCTGTGCACCAGATGAAAATAATCGCGCCAGAGCAGCTCAAAATACAGCCAGTACGTCGAGCTGTTTTTCACACGCTCATCCTCATAGCGCCGGACTTCCTCCATCACCATCCGCGGTGAGAGGCAGCCGCGTGCAAGCCAGGGCGAGAGCTTAGATGAGTCATCTTCTTTCAGCATGCCGTTACGTGTTTCTTTATAAATGCGAAGCTGATCTGACTTGAAAAAGTAGTGTTCGATCCGCTTCAGTCCTTCTGTCATCCCACCGCGGAAACGGAGCGGGGCATCCAGTTCATCGAACCCAAGTGCTGATAAAGAAGGAATTTCCCCTTCATCAAGCTCCACCCTTTTAGCGGCAGCAGAAGGTTTTGAGAGAGGCGGCCGCATCAGCACATCATTCTTCTCGATCCGCTTTCTGAACTGGGAAAAGGTATCCGACACGCTGTAGGCATCGAACGGTAGGTCCATCGGGTCATACAGGTTGCGCCCGTGATCGATTGATATTTTTGCCTGAAGCGCCTGACGAACGCGGTGCTCAGCGGCCTGCTCCTCGCTGCCGACTTCTTCATGCAGATAGAGACATTTCACAAAATACTGCTCATTTAACGCGCCAAACACCTCAGCAGGGTCCCCGGTCCGCACCATCAGCGGAATATGGAGCTGATTCAGCTCGCGGCGCAAATCTTCAAGGCTTTCCCTGATAAATGCTGCACGGAACTTCTCCATCTTTTTGAATTCATACGCAGTCTCCCGCATCTCTTCCGGGTCAAGTACATATACACCAACAACCGGCAGACCGCTTGCCACCGCACGTCTGAGCGGCTGGTGATCGATTGTGCGAAGGTCGTTTCTGAACCAGACAGCTGCAATCTCCATTGAATTCGCTCCTTTTGTCAATGTGTTAGGGATATTGTAAAAGAATAGGGTGGTGCGGGGAAGTTTGGGTGGGTTGGGCGGATGGGTGGTGTCGTGGGGTTCGGCGTAAATCCTTTGATGTTCGCTCTTCAGGGGCGTGTGTTCAACGCTCAGCACGGCTTGTTCGCGATTTAAACCGTCATGTTCGACGTTCACCCGCCCATGTTCGCCACTTAGGGTACAAAGACCCACCCGCCAGCCCACACAAAAAGCCCGGGATCAAAAACCCCGGACCAAAACGCTACTCCACAACCTCAAACTCCCCTGACCCCTCAAGCGACTCCACCAGTCCCGACCCAAACAGCCCGGCCGGCGTAAAGCTTCCTGAAGACAGATCGCGACCGAGCATGCGGCGCACGACTTCGAGTGACCCAAGTGCAGTCAGCGTGTAGGCATTCGTTGTTTTCAGCCGCACCGTGATCGTCCGGCCGTCAGCTGCTTTTGCTTCACCGACGATATAAGACGGCGCATTCTCCCGTGCACGTTCGTCCGGTCCTTTGACGGAGCGGTCAACCCATTTCAGCAGCTGCTTCTGAACCGGCTTTGTGCCGAGTACGGGTGCGAAAAGGGACATAACGCGTGCGCCGCGGATCTGGCGCTCAGACAGCGGAATCCAGGTCGTGATGTTTGGAATTTTCGTTGTGTAATACGCCGTTGAGACGTCGCCCCATGGAATCGCGGTTGCGGTTTCCTGGCCTCTTCCAAAGTCCAGCGTCCGCTTTTTAGAACCCATTGGAAACGGTACGATCCTGCCGTCTTTGCGCTCAGCGCTCCCGCCGGACAGTCCTTCGACCATCGTTTTAGTCGTGCCGGGTGACATACCTGCAAGAAAGGAAAAACCGAGTGCAAGCTCTGATGCGTTTGGCATGAGCTCCTTCAGCTTGTGCGCTGTGCAGTCAGTCGGGATCACATCGAACCCGACACCCGGGCACAGGACGATCCCTTTATCAGCCGCGCGCTTTGACATACCGGGGTCATGAATCATTTCAAAAACGCCGATCTCACCAGTGATATCGAGGTAGTGAGTCCCTGCAGCGAGACAGCCCTCGACCATCTGACGGCTTGTCTTTGAAAAGGGGCCTGCGCAGTGGAGGACGAGCTCCATGTCCTTCAGGTTTTCTGTCACTGTGTCAGGGTTATCAAGTGAAAAAATCTGCGTTTCAAATCCAAGTTCATCTGCAAGTTTGCTGACGGCTTCCCTGTTACGTCCGGCAAGTATGGGCGTCATGCCATCCTTTGCTGCCTGGCGCGCAATGAGCTCGCCTGTGTAGCCGTTTGCGCCGTAGATCATCCATTTTGACATTGTCTTCATCCTTTCAGCTGGTTCGTTGTTCACAGTATAGCAGTGTGTTGAAATGATTTCCTTTTCAAAGCCGTCACAAAAGTAGTTGAAATACGCAACTAAAATACTTTTCCGCTTTGTAATGGCTTACAATAGGAGGACATCAAGAATTTACTGGAGGTACGTATGATTAAAATAATGGCTGATTCAACGTGTGATCTGTCGCGGGAGATACTTGAAAAATACGACATCAGCACAGCGCCACTGAAGATTAATATTGAAGGCAAGTCTTATAAAGATAAAGTTGAGCTCGACCCGGACACCTTTTACAGCATGCTTGAGGACCTGAAGGAATTTCCGACGACCGGCGCGCCGAGTCCTGCTGAGTACCTGGCGATTATGGAAGACGCAGTTGCATCCGGCCATACGCACATTCTGTGTATTTGTATGTCGAGCGGCACGAGCGGTTCCTATCAATCAGCTGAGCTCGCGAAGGACTACTTCTATGAAGCGCATCCCACATCACCCGTGCATATTCATATCATCGATTCTAAATGCATGAGTCACGGGAGCGGCTGGCTGCTGCTTAAAAGCGCACTGCTGCGTGAAAGAGGCGCCTCATTTGAAGAAATCGTCGGCTTTAATGAACAGTATAAAACGCACGTAAAGCACTTTTTGTCAGTTGATGACCTGAACCACCTGATTAAAAGCGGGCGGATCTCCAATGCGAGTGCGATAGTTGGCAAGCTGCTTATGCTGAAGCCTGTGATGACGATGAAGGACGGCAAGGGTGCCGTTGTCGCAAAAGAACGCGGCCGTAAACGAGTGCTGAAGCATTACGTGGAGGAATTCAAAAAGCGTAATGACGCTGAACAGACTGAATTTGTCATTATCGGCTATACGTCAGACCCTGCCATTGCTGAGAGCCTGAAGGTAAAAATGCAGGAAGAGACCGGTTTTGCCGGCGAGATCTATATCATGCAGATGGGTGTGGCAGTCGGGACCCACGTTGGGCCTGGCGGGATTTCGATGTTTTTTGTGGAGAAGTAATGGGGGTTGTAGTTGTGGTTCGGCATTGGTGGCGGGTTGTTCGCTATAGGCGGTGCGATGTTCGGCGTATTTGATGCGGTGTTCGCGCTTTAACCCGTCATGTTCGACGTTCAACCCGGCTTGTTCGACACTTTGGGTACTTTGGCCCACCCGCCACACACGACTAAAAAACGCCCGGGAACCACTTCCCGGGCGTCATCTATCTCAAATCTTCTCCTTAAAAAGCTTCTTCACAGCCCGCACCACATACTTCTCCGGCCATTCCCCAAGCATGCCAAAAACAGCCGTCTCATGCAGTCCAAGCGTCCGTACCTTATTAGTCGGCTCACCCATTAAGGTCTGCGCCAGTAAATGCAGCGTCAGTGTCAGCTCGGTTTCATCCAATAAAGCCTCCACACGCTCCACTTCAGCGCGCGTTACCTGATAGCCCTCAATTTCAACCATCACATCATCCGGCTTCGGCTGGTTCGCCTCAAGCAGCGCCGTCCATTCACTAAGAAGCTCATCAAGCGCCGCCTCAGACACCTCAAGCGTCTTCCACTCCTGCACCGCCTTCAGCACCTTCGTATCAGGCAGCACGACCTCAGACAGACTCATCAGTGTCGGCTCCACGCGCTCCACAGGCAGCCGAACCGCCTTCAGCTGCTCATAGTACCGAACCACTTCAGGCGCCTCCACAGCCAGCTCATCCTTTAACGAAACGAGCCGTTCAAGCTTCCCGCTAAAAGTATCCAGCCGACGCTTCACATCCTGCAGATCACGCAGCGCCTCCACGACATTCATACTCTGCGCCGCAATCTCATTCAGCTGGCGTTCAATCGTTGCGATCCGCTTCACTGTGCGCTCCATAATCGGCTCTTCACGCAGCTCAATGCGCTCCTCGTCCACGTGATACTTCACCGCATACTCACACACCGGACACGAGCACGCAAGCGCCTCACCATCCACGGCAAGCTCTTTTTCATGCGTACACATCTCCCAGCGCCACTCAGCCGGAATATCACGGTAAGGACGCATCACAATCTCCACACGGTGCCGCCAGTACGCGATGTCCTCAGGATATTTCAGCACAGCTAAAAGAGAAGACCTGTTCATCTTCTCAACAGCCTCCACAACATGATTCTTTTCTTTTGCGAGCTCTATAAAAGGATGGAGGCTGTACGCATCATAGATCTGATCCAGCCAGTACTCACGCTTCATCCGGTGCAGCTTCGCACAGAACGCATAATCCTTCAGCACATACGACACATGATGATGCAGCCCCTCAGCTGACAGCCGGCTGTAGATCTTCCCATAAAAATAGCTCTCATCAATCGGAAGCCCGCGCTGCGCCGAATGCTCCTGCCATAAAAACATCTCAGGCCGCATCAGCTGCGGATACAGCTCTTCCTCACGCGTCACCGGAACCGGCATCCGCCAGCAGTCCGCATGCAAAAATTCCTTTATATCCTTAAGCTCTCTATAGGAAAACTGAGGCAGCGCACGATGAACCGCCTGCTGAAGACGGGACAGCACCGCACGCTCCTCCTTATGCCCAATCGAGCGGATATTCGCATACCTGCGCCCAACCGGCATAAACAATAATTTATCATAAGGTTCAATCTTAACCCCTGGTTTCATTTGGAACACTCCTTACCTCTAACCCCTCACCTAATTATAATACCCAGTAGGCCCGGACTCTAATTTGGATAGTCTGCCAATTTCTATAAGCCCTAAATTCTAAATAAGAAACGTATGCTCGTTTTTAAAATACCTACTAAGAGTATGCTGACTATAAGAAGTTAATATAGAGATGTATATTCTTCTTTTACTAATGGATCTCTTCATATAAAATAGGATAATAGTTTTAATTGAAATCATTGAGTCTAAATGTCTTGTTAAAAGTAATAAGGCTCATATAAGACAAAGCATGATTTAAATATTCGATACTGCCTCATTGAAATAAGTTTTGATTTTGTAGAAGTCTTTAGGTGATAAAGATGAATAAATAAGGGGAAGTGCACATGAACGTATTGGTTACGGGCGGATACGGTTTTATTGGATCATTTATTGCAGAGCGCTTTTTTAAAGAAAATCATCGTATTTTTATTATTGATAATTTAATTTCCGGTAAAAAAGAAAATATAGATTTCAAACACCGATCGTTTATTGGGGATGTTACTGATGAGAAGTGTGAAAGCTTCTTTAAGGCGCATTCATTTGATGTGGTCATACATTGTGCTGCTCAAACGAGTGTACAGCGATCGATTGAAAAACCTTTTGAGGATTCTTCGACAAACATTCTTGGTCTAATCAATATGTTAAATTTATCAATAAAATACGGCGTAGAGAAATTTGTTTTTTGTTCTTCTGCCGCCGTATATGGGGAAAACCCCACGCTGCCTCTTAAGGAAGGTGAGCATTTGGATCCTGTTTCTCCATACGGTATTAACAAAATGAATGGAGAACTTTACTGTCGAAAGTGGGAAGAATTGTACGGACTGTCATCGCTTGTCCTCCGTTTTGCTAATGTTTATGGTCCGCGGCAGCATGTGAGTGCTGAGAGTGGTGTGATTTCGATATACACTACGAATCTTTCCAAACAACAGCCGATTACCGTTTTTGGAACTGGAGATCAGACGCGGGATTTTATTTATGCAGGTGATGTTGCAGAAGCTGTATACCGGGGTGTAATTAGCGGATTAAGCGGTACTT
This sequence comes from Jeotgalibacillus alimentarius, assembly GCF_000829445.1. GTDB lineage: Bacteria > Bacillota > Bacilli > Bacillales > Jeotgalibacillaceae > Jeotgalibacillus > Jeotgalibacillus alimentarius. The sequence continues at coordinate 125,578 of NZ_JXRQ01000030.1, read as the reverse complement.
ATAACGTATCAAATAATATACAGACGAGCATTAATGAACTTGTAGCAAGGCTTACAAAGGAAAATCCAGGGTATTCAGTCGAGCGTGTAGCATCGAAAAAGGGTGATATTGCATTTTCTCAGTTGGATAATACAAGTCTAAAAAGAGATTTAGACTGGGTGCCAAAGTATTCATTAGATGAAGGACTAAAAGCAACGCTTGAGTATTATAAAAACAAACCAGCTGTTAAGCCGGTTAAAGAGATGAAGAACCGCTCTCCATTATGGAACAGTCACTGGATGTATCTGGCAGAGAACATCGTGCTATTTTTTATATTTTATGCGCTTTCCATTTTGGCAGTGCCGGCAGTCGAATCAATTGATTTTTGGATGATTTATGTTTTGCTCGCTGCTCTTTTATTTGGTAAAACGCAGGCTTTATTGTCTTCTTTTTTAGCAATCTCTGTTCATGTGAATCAGGCTTTAAGTTCCGGTAGAGAGATGGGCTCGTTATTTATGGATAATGAATTGTTAGCAACCTTTACTATATATTTACTGATCGGGCTGATCATCAGTTATGTGGTGGACAGGAGAAAAATTGAATTAAAATTTACAAAAGATGAACTTGCCTCTTCGAGAAATCAATATTCATTCTTAGCAACTGTCTATGAGGAAACGCTTGAGATTAAGAATGAACTGCAGCAGCAGATTTTACGTTCGGACAATGGGATTGGCCAAATCTATCAGGCTACCCGCTCTTTAGACAGTCTTGAGCCAGAAGCTTTGTTCACAGGCTCAATTCACGTACTCGAGGAAACTTTGAAATCAAGACATTTCGCAATATATTCTATTGCTCCTAATGGATTTGCACGTCTTGTTGCAAAATCCAAGGATCAGGAGTTTTTGCCGGCTGCTTCATTAAAGATTGATAAAGGTACACTCGTTGATAAAGCCATTACTCAAAAGCAAATTGGTTTTAATCAGTCACTCTCATCAACAGAACCATTTTTTGTAGCGCCGATTGTGCAGCAGAATGAAACAGTTGCGATGATTGTCTGCTATGATGCTTCTTTTCAGCAGCTGACGCTTTCATTTCAAAATTTAGTCGATGTTGTAACCCGCTTGATCAGCGCCGCACTGGAACGATCGTCCAGTTATATTCAGGAAATAAACAATGAGCGGTATATAGAGGATACAAACGCTTTGAAACCAGCATACTTTTCCCGTATTCTGGCGCAAAAACAGCAAGCAGCGGATACCCTTCAAATACCGTATACGCTTCTTTTTATAAATGAGAAAGCTTTTAATACAGAAAAGCTTCAACTAATTGGATCGATTCTCCGTACAACAGATTATTTTGGTTTTGATGAAAAAGGAGATCTTTATATTGTTTTATCAAACACTGAATTAAATGATGCGGGGATGGTCATAGAAAGGCTGGCAGGTAAGTACATTGAAGCATCTGTCATAGAAAAGGAGATGCCTCATGTTGGTTAGAGGGCTGATTGTCTATTATATATTGGTTCTTATATACAGCATCGCAATGTTTATTTTAAGAAGAAAAGGTGCTGTTCTTCAGGCAATGATTTTAATTAGCTGTCCATTTTTAGGTATTATTTTAATTCTGGCAATGTTTAAAAAGCCTAAACAACATGAACAGCTTCCAGAGTGGCTGCTGCGGCGCGAAGAGTATGAGGATACTTCATTGCAGACCCCTGATCGTGAACTTGAAACAAATATTATTCCGTTTCAGGATGCGCTGACGTTAAACAGTAACACAATAAAACGTAAAACGTTGATTAATTTATTAAAAGAAGAATTTTTACAGCAATCAGAGGCGTTGGCACTCGCATTAAAAAGTGATGATACTGAAACCTCTCATTATGCGGCCACTGCATTGCAGCAGGCGAAAAGTCAGTTAGTAAAAGAGTTGAAATTAATAGAAAAAAAACTTCAGAAAGATACCGCGGACATCGAAACGATTAAACAATATGTAGATGTGCTGAGACAATCTGTTCAAATGGAATTTCTTGATCAGAAAACACAAAAGAAATATATGTATTTATATTCACAGGCATTAAGCCAGGTATTAGCGATTGAACCTATGGAACATTCAATCTATTACAGTGAGAAAATTGCCACGGCCCTTGAATTGAAAGAATTTCAGGAAGCTTTAGAAACAGCTGAGACTTTTCTGAAGCATTTTCCCGATCATGAAGATTCATATTTTGCTGCGATGAACGTTCATTTTTATATGCGAAATGATGAAGCCTTTTTTCAAGTAATAGACAAGCTGCGCTCATCAAATATCCGCTTATCTCCTGAACGTCTGAATCAGCTGCGCTATTGGCTGCAAGGTGGATTATATGAACAAACAATTTAAGATTGAACACAGTATTTATGCATTAGGAGCGTTTATAGCAATTGTCGGTGTGTTGTTTTTAATCGCCCGTTCAGATGCTGTATTAAAATTTCAATATTTTAATAAGCCAATTGAACAGGCGGTAGTGGAACAGGAAGTAGAAGCAAGTCACAAGATCCCCTCCTATTTATTATTAACTGGCGCAGACCAGTCCAATCTTCAGGAAGCTTTGATCAAACGTCTGGAGTTAATGGGCAAAGAGGTAGAGGTTCGTTCCATTACTTCAATTGAAACAAAAGAAGATCTGGAAGGTTACATCAGTGTCATCATAGCGACTGAACAAATAGAATTGTTAAACGAAACCGATTTAATCCTTCGTTTCGTTGAGGATGGCGGTTCTTTGTTTTTTGCAGTGCGTCCCGCACCTGGACCTGCACTATCAACTCTTTATCAGTCACTTGGCCTGGTGGAAACGGGTAGTTTTATTGAAACAACAGGAATTGAACTGGAACAGCCATTTTTTAATGAAGCTGGAGAGACGGATTTTGCATCAGATAATATCATCAACTCATCTTTAACTGTCAGGCTTTCAGGGGATGCAGAGCTATTTGCTTCTTCTTCCACAGGTATTCCACTCCTGTGGAAAGCTTTTTATGGCGAAGGGACATTTGTTGTATTTAACGGGACCATGTTTTCCGAAATGACGGACCAGGCGCTTTTTGTTAAAGGCATACAACAGTTAACTGAACATGTCATAATGCCAATGATCAACGCACGTATAACAGAATTAAGCGGCTTTCCTTTCCTGGTACCTACTGGAAGGGATTTGTCACCCGCTTACACGAATCGTGATTATTACCGTACTTTAGTATGGCCAGAACTACAGAGAATTGAATCAAAATATGATTTGAATTATACCGCTTCATATAAGGCAATAGACGATACAGGCTCCTTAAATCTTGAGACATCTCCAGAACTTGAAGATTTGCGATTGTACGGGCGTGAATTACTACGAATGGGTGGAGAAATCGCATTGCATGTATCATCAGCAAGTAACCAGGAGAGATCTGTTCAGCAAGTTCAGAGTGCTCTCCCTGACTATTCACTTCATGCAGGAGTAAGTTTATCTTTAGAGATGGGTGACCGGTTATCGAATGAGATGTCAACAATGCTCGCACCAGTAAAATATATAGAAGAAGTGGAAGAAACAATCGTATTGCCTGCAATAGCAGAAGGGTTTGAACTGAAAGCCAGTGAGAAATGGAAGCTGTTCAATGAATTATTCGTAAGCGGGCTTTACACTCACTCTGTAGATGCTTCCAGCTTTATTGAAGCGCAAAATGCAGAAGAACAAATGACGGTCTTTGCTGATTTTCAGCAGTCCATGTATGAGCAGGTTCCCTGGATCCGATCATTGACGCTTTCAAAGGCTGGAGAGGCAGCTTTTCCATATCTGAATAGCGATCTCTATGAAACACAGAAGGGTAATAAGTTAATCTTCTCTGCAACCGCAATGATAGAAAATCAACCTGCCTACTATTATCTCTCGACCAAAAGAACCATTGCAGGCACTGAGAACTGTGAAGTCAGACAGGTTGGAAAAGATTTATATCTTGTAACTGCGAATGATTTAACATTTGCAATTACTTTGGGGGAATCTAAGTGAGGATTTGTCTGATTTCAGAAGGTGCTTATCCGTATGTGACTGGCGGTGTATCAAGCTGGGTTCAATCAATGATTTTAAATATGCCTGAACATGAATTTATCGTTTATTCCATTTCTGCGAAAAAAATTAAAAATGTTACGCGAAAGTATGAACAGCCACCAAACTTACTTGAAATTCATGACATATTTCTGGGTGAGTATGTAGAAGAACGTATTCAGGCCGGTCGTCGATATCATATCACTGAAGAAGAGAAAGAGGCTTTTTTATCATTGATCGGCGGGAAAGAAACCAGATGGGATGTACTTTTTGAATTCTTTGTTAGCGGCAGAGTCGATTCAATTTTGAATTTCCTTGCTAGTAAAGATTTCTTTGATATTGTCCGGGTGCTTTGTGAGAAACGGTTCGTTCATGTGCCATTTACTGATATGTTCTGGGCGCTTCGCTCAATGGTACTCCCACTATTTTTGTGTATTGATCAGAAAATGCCCGAAGCAGACCTTTATCATGGTGTTTCAACAGGGTACGCCGGTGTACTTGGGGCCTTAGCTAAGCATCAGTATAATAAACCATTCCTGCTGACTGAACATGGGATCTACACACGTGAAAGAGAAGAAGAGATTATCAAAGCAAGCTGGATTAAAGGGTATTTCAAAGACATCTGGATCGATTATTTTTACAGCTTATCACAATGTGCCTACACCCATGCTGACAGAGTCACATCACTATTTGAAGGCAGCCGTCAGATCCAAATAGAACTTGGCTGTCCCGGTGAAAAAACATCTGTTATTGCAAATGGCATTGATGTCGGTAAGTTTCATACTGGAAATCGAAAACAAAAAGAATCAGGTATTCATATTGGTGCGGTTGTCCGGGTTGTACCAATCAAAGATATCAAATCAATGATCCAGAGCTTTTCCATCGTGCAGCAGGAAATGCAGGACAGTTACTTTTATATTATTGGTCCGTACGATGAAGATGAAGAGTACTATGCTGAATGTGTTGAAATGGCTGAGATCCTGGGCCTGCGTAATCTTGTATTTACTGGTTCTGTCAATGTACAGGAGTATTTAAGTTTTCTTGATATTCTAGTTCTCTCAAGTATCAGTGAAGGACAACCGCTTGTCATATTAGAAGGGTTGGCAATGGAAATTCCATTTGTTTCGACTGATGTTGGAAGCTGCGCTGAGCTTTTGCTTGGTAAGTATGATTCTTTTGGTAAGGCAGGTACAATTGTTCCCGTTATGCATTTTCACTTAATGGCGAATGACTTGATCGAGCTTGCAGTTAATCCGGAGCTCAGGAGCACATATGGACGAAATGGCAGAGAGAGGGTTACTTCACTGTATACATTGCCGGGCATGATCAGAAAGTATAACGAATTATATGAAGAGGTGAACCCACATGGCAGGCATAGGATTTCAGCTGAAAGAACTCTATAACCGATCCAACTTTTTTGCACAATTGAGGGCATATGGATATTCAGCGCTTACTGCAGTTGGCCCAATGTTCCTGAGCATTTTGCTGATCACGGCAGCCCGGGAATGGCTCATATATCTGAATGCACCAAATTCAGAGGTGAATTTGTTCATAGCATCCGTGCAGTATACATTTATATTTTCACAAATACTAACGGGAGGCTTTTTGTTTGTCATTTCCCGCTTCGTGGCTGATCAGACTTTTATGGAGAAGGAAGAAAATGTTCTTTCCTCAATGTATGGAGTCATTGGTATTGTTTTGCTGATTGGGTTTGTCATTACGGTATTATTTTACTGGTTATCACCATTGCCGCTTTTGTTCAAGTTCTCTTCTTATCTGCTGTTTGTAGAATTAAATATTGTCTGGATTTTATCAATGTATGTGTCTGCACTCAAAGATTATAAGAAAATTGTAAAAGGATATCTGCTAGGCGTAGCTGTGGCAGCAATAGTCATTTGGGTGATGACCGGGCTGCTTGGGATAAAAACTGCAACTGCTGTTTTTATCGGTCTTGATGCAGGCTTTTTACTGATTGCAATAATGCTTACAAGGGATATCTTTGGGTTTTTCCAGCTGAATAATAAGCGGTATTTTTACTTTTTAACTTATATTGAAAAGTATCCGTTTCTGTTTTTTATAGGTCTGTTTTATTATCTAGGCCTTTACGGACACAACATCGCAGTCTGGCTCGGTGATCGCAGAGTGATGGTGGCAGACACGTTCTTAATGGCTCCTTATTACGACACACCTGTATTTTATGCGTATTTGAGTGTGCTCCCGGCTTTAGTGTTATTTATGGTGACACTTGAAACCACTTTTTATCAGACGTACAAAAAATATTACGGTCGTATCCTGAACGGATTTCCCCTACAGGATATCGAAAGTGCAAAACAGGAAATGTACCGCACTTTGCGTCTTGAAATTCTGTTTTTAGCCCAGGTGCAGTTGCTTGTTACTTTTATATTTATCTTTATTGGCGTTAGATTCTTACCGTTTGTGGGTTTAACACAGGATCAGATTGACATTTTTATGATTGTCGTACTCGGCAGCTGGTTTTTAAGTCTGATGATCACATTCTTCTTGATTTTGCTATATTTTGATGAGCGGAAAGCGGCTTTTTCACTAACTGGTTTTTATGTTTTATCCAGCTTTTTAGCAACCATTTTTTTTAGTGGGCTATTCAATCTCTATGGAGCCGGTATGTTTGTAGCCGCAGTACTGAGTTTTGTATATGGCAGCCGCTTGCTGATGAAGCAGCTTAATGAAATCGACTATACAACGTTTTGTCACCAGCCGATTATTTATAAAGAAAAAATGACAAAAACCGAGCAGTTTCTGCGTAAAGTCGGCAGCTTCGATTGAGAAAGGAAAAGTTCGCATGAAAAAACCACTTTATCTTAAAGCATTCATTGGGCTTGGTGTTTTATTTTTTTTACTACTGTTTTTGCAATACTGGCTTGAGAAACCTGCTGATCTTTCAGCCGATTCCAGTGGTAATGAGCCACAGGTTGAGGAAACTTCGGCCGAATCGCTACCCGAGCGGTTGGTCGAAGATAAGCGAGTGTATGAAAAACATAACGGCACAAAGCTTGAACATATCTATATAACAATTTTTGATCAGACATCCGTTCCGGAAAATGATATTACACTGTATGAATTGAACGAATCTTATAAACAATACAGCAACCTTGAATCCGGTCCTAAGCTTGATATTCTCTTCCAGACAGGAAATTCAGAAGGCGCTTCCGGGAACGGATTCATCTCGACAGGCAATGATCAGCCGAATGCAACAATTGAACTGCGTGGACGTTCCAGTCGTCTGGAAGCCCAAAAATCCTACAAAATACGTCTTCAGGATAACGGCGGCCTCTGGTACGGGCAGAGCATTATTAATCTGAATAAACATGCTGATGACCGGACGAGGGTGCGTAATATGCTGGCATTTGATTACTTTAGGAAGATACCTGATCTCATCAGTCTGCGTACGAATTTTGTTCAGCTTCACGTGAAAGATTTGACGGATCCTACTAGAAGCGGAGAATTCGAGAATTACGGATTATACACGCATGTGGAGCAATTGAATGAAGAAGCGCTGGCAGCAAGAGGACTGAATCCGGATGGGCACCTTTACAAAGCAGAAAACTTTGAATTTCACAGATATCCTGATCAACTGAAGCATCAGGATGATCCGGATTACGACAAGAGTCGATTCGAACAGGTGCTGAAAATTAATGGTAATGAAAATCATGATGAACTCCTTCAAATGCTTGATGATATTAACAATTTATCAAAACCATTTGATGAAGTATTTGATTCATATTTTCAGGAAGACAATTATTTGACTTGGCTTGCGGTTAATATTCTGTTTGGTAACTACGATACGATGTCAACAAACTATTACTTATATAGTCCACTTAATTCTGAAAAGTGGTATTTTATACCCTGGGATTTTGATAAGGCGCTTGGGCGTGACGCTGAAAGAAAAGATGGGCTTCCGCCATGGCAGCAGGGAATCCAGCGTTATTGGGGAACCGTCATTCACCAGCGTTACTTACGCGATCCTGATAACGCAGCAGCGCTTACTGCAAAAATTGAGGAATTGTCTTCGGTCATTAATGAACAAGAAACAGGCAAATTGATTGATACTTACTATCCGATCGTGAAGAAGCTGGCACTGCAACAGCCTGACCTGAATTATTTAAGCATTGAGGCATCAGAATTTGATCCTGCATATGAAAAGCTTGAGCAGGTCACAACACGTTATAAGGAACAGTATATGGCCTCTCTGGAAGTGCCAATGCCGATCTTTCTTCATCACGAGCGGAATAACGGTCGAGATGTTTTCACTTGGGAAACCTCTCATGATCTCCAGAATGACAGGCTTTCTTATGGATTTCAGTTGAGCACTTCGCCAGGGTTTGAATCATTTATCACACAAATTGAAGATCAGCCTGATTTTACTCACAGCATGGATGGTTTATCAGAAGGACGTTATTACTGGCGCGTGCTCGTCCGTGATGAGAATGGCAATGAACAGATTCCATTTGATTATTATCGTGACAATGACGGCAGAGTTTATTGGGGTGTTCAGCAAATTGTGATACCGGGAGGCAGTTCTTCGTGAAAAAGTTTCGTCACGAGCTAAAATATTATATTACAGAGCAGGATTATGAGTTGATGCGTAAAAGAATCGGATTACTTATGCCGCAGGATGAGTACTCAATTGATGAACGTGGCTATCTGATTCGTAGTCTGTACTTCGATAATGTACACGACCATGACCTGATACAGAAGAATAACGGGGTATTCCGGCGCAAAAAATTCCGTATCCGTACTTATAATCATTCGGATGCTGTGATCCGGCTGGAGAAGAAAAGCAGACAGGGAGAATATATCCTTAAATCCTCCGCGCCTATAACACGGGAGGAGTATACACAGCTACTGGAATGGGATTATACCTTCTTGAAGCACAAGGAAGACCCTTTGTATGAGGAATTTTATTATTACCTTCAAAGTTATTATATGAAGCCCAGGGTGATTGTGGACTACATACGTGAAGCATACGTGGGACCTATGAGTAATATCAGGATCACATTCGATAAAGAGTTAAGCTTTGTCACGAACACAGTTGATTTGTTTGAGCGGGATAGCGTATCGGAAGAGGTACTGGATTATCCGAAAACCATCCTTGAGGTAAAGTATGACGACTTTCTGCCGGATTATATTCGTCAGGTGCTTCAGCTGGATTCTCACAACCGGTCGGCTATTTCGAAATATGTACACTGCAGAATAGCCTCAATTCGCTATCACGGTATATGAAAGAGTGGATAAAGATGAATGAAACGATGAATTTTAATGATATTTTAACAAATGACTTTGTGAATAATTTTATGTTTGGGAACTTGTCCATTATAGACATTCTGCTTGGTCTGCTAACAGCCTTTATCGTCGGGGGATTTATTTACTTCGTCTATAAGAATACGTATAAAGGCGTTCTGTACAGCTCCAGCTTTAATGCAACACTGCTCGTTATGACCATGATTACCTGCCTGGTGATTATGACGATCAGTACGAATGTGGTTCTATCTCTCGGAATGGTCGGTGCATTGAGTATTGTGCGATTCCGTACAGCCATTAAGGATCCGCTTGATATCGTATTTATGTTCTGGGCCATTGCCGCAGGAATATCAAGCGGAGCGGGGCTGTATTTTCTGACCTTCATTGGTGCTGTCGTGATCGGCATTGTACTAATTATCATTTCACGGAAAAAGCATGTCGATACGATGTACTTACTTGTGATTCACTATACAGAGGAAGCGGCGGATGACGTGAAGAAAGAGCTTCATAAGCTCAACCATACACTGAAATCAAAAATTATGCGGAAAAACGTAATTGAACAAACCTCAGAGGTGCGTCTGAAAATTGATAACACAGCCTTTATGACACGTCTCAATGAAATTGAGGGTGTCCGTGACGTGTCGCTCGTACAGTACAATGGTGATTATGCACTGTAGTCGTAAAAGTAATAAGCATCTCCCAAGCTTTTATACTATCGCTTTGGAGATGCTTATTTATTGATAGGTGTCACCTATTCTCATAAATGCAGGAAAACGATCGCGTCTGCTTTGCTTAAGGCTTGCTTCGTCTGTCACAACTGTAAATATCCGGACTCTGCCTAAGTACTGTTCTTTTTTGAAGTAATCACGCCAGTTCCGGGCCCATTCGCTCTCATCTATATCCTGTTTGTCAAACCCCTCCCAAAGCATCCCGTCTATTCTTTTTCGTGAGACTGCCTTATAAGATTCAAACCCCCGATTTTGGATGATCAGCAGGTTGGGGTAAGCTGATTCAATATCAGTCAGAAGCTGTGCGTAGCCTGCTCTCAATTCACTTTCAGCAGATTGATCCTCTCTGAAATAATAATCAAGGTCATCCACAGTATCGAAAAAAATACCGTCCATTTGCTTCCCTGCGACCTCATCACTGATTTTACGCATAAGCAACTCTCGGTAATGCGGGTTACTGATATTCATGATATAAGTATCCCATTCTTCGATATAGAGCTGCCTGCCGTCCTGCAACCAATAATCATCGGGCAACAAGTCCTGTTTCAGTTCTTCATTCCAGTTCTCAAGCTGCATCAGGCTGACATAGCCGAACGTCAGCACACCCTTACTTTTCAGGTGAGCCACCTGATCCTCTGTAAAAGCAACAGGCTCAATAATTGCCGCATCCTGCCGTGTAAGCTCTTCCAGCTTCTCAGCGTCCGGATTCCCATAAAAAATTTGAAATGCATCTACACGATAAAGTGGTCCGTAAAAAAACACTGCCATCAACCCTCTCAAAAGAACATAACCAAACACAATCACTGCAAAAGCGATTATCCATTTTTTCACATGATATCTCCTTCATCCACGCTCTTTTATTTCAGTATAAACGAACGAATCATAAAAGAGCCGAAAATATAAAAAGGTTATGCCATAATAGTTTCTCATTGGTTACTGGCTTAACAGAAGCAGGCGTCTCAGTATAAGGAGCGTCATTCATGTTAAAATGAACCCATCACATCACACCCGGAGGACCATTATGAAAATACAAATCATCACAGTCGGCAAACTCAAAGAAAAATACCTCAAGCAGGGCATCGCCGAATACACCAAACGCCTCGGCGCCTACTGCAACATCGAAGAAATCGAAGTCCCTGACGAAAAAGCACCAGAGAACCTGAGCGAAGCCGACATGCTAATCGTCAAACAAAAAGAAGGCGAACGTATCCTATCTAAAATCGCACCAGACACCCACGTCATCACACTCGAAATCAACGGCAAACAGCTCACATCAGAGCAGCTGGCAAAAGAAATCGACAAGCTCGCGACCTATGGGAAAAGTAAAATTGCATTTGTTATAGGGGGATCACTTGGACTGAGTGATGAAGTACTGAAGAGAAGTGATTTTGGACTGTCATTTTCGAAGATGACGTTTCCGCATCAGTTGATGAAGCTGGTTTTGGTGGAGCAGGTTTATCGGAGTTTTAGGATTAATAGGGGGGAACCTTATCATAAATGAGATATAAAAATTAACCTTATTTCGGTGCTTGATAAATTAAACCAGCAAAAATTTCTTCTATGTCTTTAGGATCGCATATTTTAAAGCTAGTAATATATTCATAAAGAATTTTAAAAATTTCAGGATTATTATAATCCTTATAATATATATCGACATCTAAAATAAACATATAATTCCTATAAGAACTTTTATTAATTTTGAAGTATATTTTAGAACTATTAAGATTAATAGCTTCAAAATAAGCAATATTAATAGGGGAAATATTATTTATAAAATACATAGTTAAAGCTAGCTTTGGATTGTTCACTTTTATTTTACTCCTTCATGAATTATTTGGTTTTTAATGAAATTTAACTTTTTTGATAATTTAAATGATAATAAATATTTAAAACTATTTATAGGAATATTGGCATCCTTTGTGTTAAAATTTATTACATTGTAAACATATTTGACACATGGAGGCAAAACAATGAATAAAACTTTTCATATTTATGGAGATAATATTGTAGAGTGTTCTAGAACTTTAAAGTATATTATTAATGGATTTCCTAAAAATAGCATTAAAGGTGTATCTAAAGATTTAAGTAACATTTCTACACCTAGATTTAGAATAAACTCCCATCTTGGGGTGTTTTTATTTATATTTTTTCCAGGTACAAATGCTACTAGGTGGAATAAAGATGTTTATAAAGATTTTGTTTTAGAGGCGGGAGGTGCTATCAAAGAGGGTGCAGATGCGCTTTTAACTGAAATCGATGAAAATAAAGAAGTCCCTCTTTTGGCGTTAGAGTTTAGTGCCGCGCTACCTGCGGGGAATAATACTTGGCAGAGAAGTGGGCGGGCACTGTCTTTATCTCAAGCAGGAATTCCTTATTTTTATCTAGTTCATATTGGAGGAAAAGAATATATAAAAGAAACAGGATCATTAAGTACTAGATTTCCTAATCCTGCACTATCTTTATCTTTTTCTTTAAATACCCTTACTACTTCAGTGCCTTCACTCTTCGTATATAGTGAAGCTCCTGAGGCAGATGATATTCATAGGAAAAACTTTGATGCATGTTATGGTACTGAAACTTTTAGCAGCTTGTTATATAAATTAATAATTGATAAACCAATCGATGATGAATTGACAGAATTATATAACAAAAATGTTGAATTTTTAGAAAAAAGGACTGCATTAATAAAAAAACATGCTTTTAGTCCAAAAGAATATTCTAGTATACTAAAATCCGAAGACCCTTATGAAACTTTAAGAACCTTAACTAGAAATAAAAAAATAAAATGGAATAAAAAACTGGCAAGTAAGATTAGATTAAATTTTAATGGTAGTTCATCACACCCTATGTTGAGACTATTAAAAGATTTAGAAGACCATTCTTATGCATTATTGACGAAAGATATTCCATGCACCTTTGTACCAGCTGAAAATAGAAAAAAATTAGCTGACCATGTTTGCAATAATCTATATAAAAATAAAATAACAGAAGATTTTAAGAAATGGATATATAAGGAAGAAGATCTGGTTGTGTGCGTGATTAATGGTTTTAAACCCAAAGGTGATGACTCACGACCAGACCGAGGACTAGCACCTTTATCAAAAATGTTACTAAATAATGATTTGTTAACTATCGTTATTGGTACAGCTAAGCCTGAAGTTTGGACTAATTTAGATAAGAGTCCTCCATTACTTCTACGTAATGGATTATGGCAATCAATTTTTCACTTTTCAGATGGTATTTTAGTAGATACTCCAACTAGAATAGGGTATGAAAAAAATACTTATTACAAGAATCATTGGACAGAGCATTTAAAAAAACCATCTAAATCAAAAGAAACGATTTTGAATATTAAAGACTTCCCTATTAAAGTTGGAGAGCATGATGTAGATACCGCAATTCATATATTGTTTAGCTATGTAGGACAACATTTTGAGTGTGTTTGTAATCCACCTGGAGGAGACTGGAGTGGAATTTCACTACTAAAACGTGGGGTCGAATACAGATGGACTTCTATGAACCGTGTGTCTAAAGAAAATACTAAAAGACCTGACCATATTTATCAAATGATTTACAATAAAAAGCCGACATTACTTTTAATTGAATCTAAGGGAGTCAAAAGTGAATTATATAAACATAAAGAAGAGAATGTAGGAACGGGAATGGTAAAGTATCTGGAAAACCTTTTGAATCGTGAATATACAGCTTCTAAATCAGAAGATTATAAATGGAAAGCAAGCAGTGGTAATTTATCATTAGACTATTTTAAGACGTATACCGCTGTGGCATATCTGCTAAAACAACCACTAAAAAATGAGATCGAAGATGTAAAGAATTTACTTGAATTTTCACAATCACAATTGATTTTTATTTTGGATTTAAAGGTAAAAAAATCTGTTATACATATTTTTAGCATAGAAAAAGATGCTTATGAATACGGATGTTATCTAGCACAGACTTTGAACAATGCAGAAGTTGAAATTATAGTTCATAAGCCGTAACAAAGAGGTGGAGGAGTATCTTAAGCAGACACTCCTCTTTTTTATACTCAATACAATATCAATAATTTTTATATAAAGTTTCTAATACATCAAGAGATTGTCCATTTAAAACTTGATTTAATGTTGACTTCCCATTTGAAAGCAATTCTTTATTTAAATAAAGTTCTTCTGGAACAGGGTATTGTAAATCTGTGTCTCCTCGTTTTCCATCAAAAGAAAGGATCCATTTAACACCTTTAGTGTTTAACTTTTCAAGTTCTTCAAAAAAGCTATCAATATCTAAATCTGATATATATCTGTTATTGCTGCCTGCATAAGGAGGATCTAAATAAACCAAATCCCCACTCTTGGTTTCTTTCAATATTTCTCTATAATCTTTGTTTGTAAAAGTTACATTTTTAATTTTTTTATGCCATTTGTAAACTATGCTCTGGAAATTTTGCGGCTTCATTCCTTTTCTGGATAAATGAATAGAATTATTAAAGCCTCCTTCTTTATTAAATCTAACAATTCCGTTTACACAGGTGCGAGTCAAAAAAGATAAGTCTAAACCATTAGGATTTTTATTAAATCTATCTCGTACATCGTAGTAATAATCAGGAAAACTTTGTTGGAGGTTTATCCATTCTCTATTGTAATAGTCTACCAGATAGTCAGGTTTGTTCTTAACCAATTCCCAAAATTCTATTAAAGGTTTGTAGATGTCATTTGCAATAGAGTTATCGTCGGCAGCTAAATAAAGTAAGGCTCCTCCACCTACAAACGGTTCAATATATCTGTTATATTCTTTTGGGAAGTGATTAAAAATTTGATTGGCTTGTTTTCGCTTACTACCTGTCCATTTTAAAATTGATGGTATGGGTTGTTTTTTTTTATTTTCATTCAAAATAGATTGTAAAACTGGTATGTCAGTTATGTTTTTAATATCTATTGATGATTCGGATTTGTTATTAATAACATTTTCGATTGTATTAGATTCTATTTCAGTTTCAGGTAATTCCAGATTAAGTTGATGAGCTTCTTTTTCAATTTCTATTTCGGGAGAGTCAATTTTAGAATCGTTGGAAATATTATCTTCATTAAAGTTTTTGTTTTTATCGTTTTTCTTTTTGCTACTAACTTCACTAAATTCTTTCATTTCCATTTGACCAAACTCAATATTATTTAATCTTTTATTACTTATTTCTAAAAACTCCTCTTCTGTTTCGAACCCAATGTAATTTAATCCTAATTTTTTTGCTACTACACATTCAGTTCCCGCACCACTAAATGGACTTAATAACAAATCACCTGGTTTTGCAGAAATCCTTATCATTCTATCTACTACCTTTTCAGTTTTCTGCGTTGGATGTTTACCAAACATTAGCTCTTCTTTTTTCTTATTATTAGGTATATCCCACACGGTTCTCATTTGTTTAAAAGGTTGTTTAATTAAGTCTCCTTCATAATCGTGGTTCTTAGACATTTCATAATTAAAATGATATTCTCGGTTTTTTGGTCCTCCAGTATGAGACCATAAAATAGTCTCGTGACTAGCAGTTAATCTTCTGCCTGATAAATTTGGAAAACTATTTCTTTTAAACCAAATAACTTCATTAATAATTTCTACTTCTAACATCTGAAGAGCAAAGTTTATAATTCCAATGTTATGATAAGTTCCGTGGATCCATATGGATCCGGTAGGCTTAACGATCCTTTTAACCTCTGTTAGCCATTGTAAAGTAAATGAGAAGTACTCAGTTATAGGCATGTCATCCCATTCTTGCATTACTTTATTCCACTGTCCGCCTAACCCTGGAAGTTTTACGGAATTATTCCAACTCCAACTTCCACCTTTACTTAAGTTGTAAGGAGGATCTGCAATTACAATATCTACGGTATTATCTTGTATTTTCTTCATGCCTTCTAAGCAATCTTCAAGATATACTTTGTTAACCTCTAAATTAATCAATGAGTGCACTTCGTTTCCTCCTGCCTAAAGTTAAACTTTTTTGTAGTAAATATATTTTGTGAGGCATAATTAGTTAGCATACTTTATAAAAAAAATAAAAACAAACTGAAATAAAAAATATTAAGGTAGAAATTCAGCGAATTAAGATTATATATTATTTAATTAATTATACCATTACCTTATTTATTTATCAATTGATAATTGTTTTTTGATATCTATATTGTTATTTTAAATCTAGGGGTGGTAAAAATGATTCATAATGATTTGCTGTTTAGTTTTTTGTTACTATCAGACACAGTGCAATTAAAAACAAGAAAATTGATTGGAAATAGCATTATTAATGCTATCTCACCAACTCAATTGAGTATATTAAAATTTGTAAAATTTAATGATTTAGTAACGCCAAGTCATGTTAATAAATACATGAAAATGTCGATGCCTAATACAAGTCGAGAAATCAATAAACTTATAACAAAAAGATTTTTAACAAAAGTAGTTAATGAAAGAGATAGAAGGAAATATTATTTGTATTTAACAAGTGATGGAGAAACATTAATTAATGAATTTTTTACAGTTGTCGAGAACCAATTTTCTAAGCAAATAAAAAATATCTCTAATGAGGATTTAATTGAAATAATCACTTCTATAGAAGTGTTGAATGAAAAATTACTAAAAAAGCTATAAAGATGATATCAATATAGGTATTGAATTTGTAAATTATTCGATGTTGTATAAGATTTGTAAAGTTGCACTTATCTTTCAAATACAATTCTCACACATTTAATATGATTTATATCAAACCAACAATTATTATTGTATGAAATATTTTTATTCTGATTGAACAGAATTATTTGAATTGTGTGGAGAATTGGGTCTTTGATGGTAGTGACGGATTAAGCTCATATGTCTTGTGGGATGCTGCTGAAGTAGATTGTGGTTGGAGTGCTGGATAACTACTTTTCAAAAAGAAGGATTCTTTAGAAAACACATATTTAAAGACACTATATTTTCAACTCTCAGTAGATTACACTCCATTTACTTAAGTGAAGAAGTAGTTAAAGAAACAATTAGTCTTTTAAAACCTTCTGAACAAGGAACAAAACCTGACAATTACAAAGAATATAATAAAGATTATAACGATGTCATTTTACAATTTGATGAACTGAAAAAAGAGCTACGTGAAGGTCAACATACTCCAGCAAAAAAGGAACAAAACAATACTCTCCTCTGGCTAATGGGGGCTGTTATAGCAATCCTTCTGATGGTTACTATTGTAACCAATATTACTTCTCAACCTGACTATAAAGATTACTCTTATGAAGAAGACCCATATATATTGGAAGATGAAGCTGACGCGGAAGGTTTGATATCTGAAGAGTTCAATAGTGAGTCTGAAGAAACTGCCAATAACAGCTCCAGTCAAAAAAGTATAGAAAGTTTTCAGGATAGTTTTGAAGATCAAGATGAAAGTTACGATACTTATGAAGACGATTTATCTTACTACGAAGAGCCCGTTACGGAAAATGATTCTTCAGTAGAGGAGTCTGCAGAAAAAATATACACTGCTGATGTTGCTGAGGAAAGTCCGGCTGGGTCCAATACGGAGTCAATCCAAACTTCTAATGGAACGTTTACAGTTGGTTCTACTAAAGAACAGGTTCAAGCAGTTATGGGTACACCGACTTCTATTGAATCAATTCTTAATATGTGGAGGTACGATATGTCATCAATTGACTTTGATGACCAGGACAGAGTCATAGGATGGAATGACTTGAGCAATAATTTAAATTATAGTTTCCCCACTAACTCAGCTGCTGAAATCATAACAACTGGATCAACTAAAGAAGAGGTTGTTGCAGTCATGGGAGTGCCAAGTTCAATAGAGCCTATACTTAATAATTGGCGATATGATATGTCATCAATAGACTTCAACGATCAGGATCAGGTAGTAGGCTGGAACGATTTAAGTAATAACTTGATAATAGGTATATCAACAAACATGGCAGCCTCAACATTTACATTAGGTTCTTCAAAAGAAGAAGTTCTATCTGCTATGGGTACGCCAAGTTCGATCGAACCTATCTTAAACACATGGCGATACGAGATGTCTTCAGTCGATTTTGATGACCAGGATCAAGTTGTAGGGAGGAATGATCTAAGTAATAATTTGAATATTAGATAGAATTACATTCAAGACGAAACACTCATTTCTATCAGCCAAATACTTTATTTTGTTCTGAAAATTCACCTGTTATTGTTTAAAGGGTAAACCACTCTCTAAGAAAGGAATCAACCACATGAACATCATATTCAACCAGCAACTCCTGGACACCATCTGGACTGATATGGATCGTGAACCTACAGAACTATACAAAGTTAAGTTGGCTGCTCTGACATGGATGAAGGAAAATAGTACATCTGTAGAAGATCCGAATACGAGAATTGTAATTGAATTTCTGCTCGAGTATGCACTTGAAATGAAGCAGCTTGGAGAGCGGAGTAAGGGCATTGCAGAAGGTACGTTTAAGCAAATATTAAAGGTGGATCCTAAAAATCCTTTAGCCCGTTATCGGCTTGCCTACATATATTACACCAGGAAAGATTGGCAGATAGCATCTCTCTTTTTTCAGCAGGCTTATAAAAATAATGTGCCTGCCATGTATTTTAATCTGAAAGATGATCAGATGATTAAAGCACAACTGTACAGTGCGGAGTGTCACGTGTATCTGGCTAAACAAGCTTTCCAAACGGCTTTGGAGGATAATGATGTCTTGTTTCAGCTTGAGACTGATATTGGGCGTCCGGTTGAGCCATTCCTGCGAAGTATACAGGCACAACTGGAATCCAGAGAGTATGTACTTTATAAGAGCAGTGAAAGAAGAATGACTTCAAAAACGGATGCTGAGGATATATTTGACGATCTGGGTGTAAATGATCTTATTCTCTTTGATAACGCAAGGAATTGGATCCTGTCAAATGGGCGGTCAGAGGTCGTTTTACAATCAGAAACTGCTGACTTTTTGAAAGAGCTGATACTTAAACATTATGAAGACAAACCTCTAAGTTATGATCACGTTCGTCATCAATACAGTGAGGATAATATCAGACAGAAAAAGAGAAGACTTAAACAATATGCAAAAGAGCGTCTGTTCATAGTTGATCTCTTCACCCCATCCGAAAATAGAACAATGCGCTTAAACCCTGACTATAACTACATACTCGCATACCCGACAGACGACACGTTTGTATCGTGACAGGGTGTCACAGCGGTCTTGAGATAATGTATTCAACACACGAAAAGGAGTGGTTGAATATGAATCAGATCAACAAGTTGTTTGCAGGTTACGGTATCCCGGTGAAGCAGGTAGAGGGCGGTTATGAGATTGAGTATTTGAATGAAATGAATGTGACGTATGCGTTTGATGTAATGGACCGGGCACAGGTGGATTATCAGAGAACGGGTGAGCGTTCGTTTATTCTTTATTCGTCTTCTATCGATAAAGGTAACTGGGTGCGCGCTGTACAGTCACTGAACGATTACCGGACGGAGATGCTGTTTAGAACTGAGGATCTTCCGCTTTGGAAGCTTGATGTGAATATTGCGGGACTTGTCATCCAGTTCAACAGGCTCGGTCTGCTGACTATGTTTTCATGTGACGGTCACGGATCAAACCACGTGCGGATTCAGTTTGGAGCGGTTTCTGATGCGGAACTGGCGTTATTACTTGTGACGCGTATCGGCATTCAGGCAGAGTTGAGAGGCAGAATGCTTGTGATGAGAAGAGAGATGTTCGTCAATCTGCCAATGCTTGCGGCTTATATGGATCACCATGTGGAGGTTGCTGAGCAGGAGCTGTTTGATAAGAGCTTTGAGCGTTTCTTATTTGAACAGCTGCTTGAAGAACTGCTTCAGATCCCGGGTGAAAGCGGGAGAGAAGGAAAGGTCAGAGCGTATCTGACAGAGGAACTGAAAAGCCTCGGATTTAATTATACAGTGGACGCGGCAGGCAACCTTTTAGCTGAAAAGAAGTTCGGCAATGGTCCGGTTGTGTTACTGAATGCACATATGGATACTGTTGATCGCATTGCTGAAGGAAGAGAGATTATTAAAAACGGCTCGGATTGGTCCAGTTCAGAAGGTATTCTTGGTGCTGATGACCGTGCAGGTATTGCTGCAATCCTGATGGCATTAAAAACGTTTGGCCGCAGAGATTTTATGGGGACGCTGAAGGTGATCTTTACGGTGGAGGAAGAAACCGGATTGAACGGTGCGAGAGCTGTCAATGAGTCTTTCCTATGGAACACAGAAGCAGCCTTTGTGCTGGACCGTCGAGGCAGCGGAGACCTTGTAACGCACAATGCTTTTCGTCATTTCTGTACGGCAGAGTTTGGAGAGTGGCTTGAGACGATCGCAGCTGAAGAAGGATTTAGTGAGTTTCGCACAGTCCAGGGAGGCAGCAGTGATACGGCTATCTGGGCAGCGCATGGACTGCAGGCGGTGAATATGTCGATTGGCTATATGAATGAGCATACTGAAGATGAAGTGCTGAATGTAGATGACTGCTTCCGGTCTTATCAGCTGTTGAAGGTGTATGTGAAGCGTGCGAGAGAAGCGCGACGATTTGGAAGAAGAGTGGTTGGCAGGTAAGCGGTAGTAGGAGGCAGGCTGGGGTTTATCCAGTCTGTCTGAAAGGAAGTTAACTTTCAATTACCGCGGCTTATGATAAACTTATATTATCTGACTTTTCAGTATAAATATTATTAAAGGACAGGGGGGAGCATGATGAGGAAGTCATTGTTTGTATTGTTTTTGAGTATGGGTTTGTTATATGCCTGCCAACCGGACGACACACTATCGTCTTCTGAGAAAGTGAAAGGTGAGCTT
Source organism: Jeotgalibacillus alimentarius (assembly GCF_000829445.1). Lineage (GTDB taxonomy): Bacteria > Bacillota > Bacilli > Bacillales > Jeotgalibacillaceae > Jeotgalibacillus > Jeotgalibacillus alimentarius. The sequence continues at coordinate 104,694 of NZ_JXRQ01000030.1, read as the reverse complement.
ACGGAAGAGGTGCAGCAATTTTTTAACGGTGTCACTGAAGAGAATGGTGTGTATTTGTATCATGATGAAAAAAATGATTCCATGTTGGTTTATTTGAACGGTCATCAGATTAAACAGGGAGATCCGGCTTATCATTTCAGCAACTTTGATGTGAAAGCAGAAGGGGATCAACTATATCTTTCTTATGAAACAGATACAACCACTGATTATTCGTCAGATATTGAAAACCAGCGATTTTATGAAGTGAATCTCGATAAAGGGTACGACACGATCAAATTATTTAATAATGGGGATGAAACAGCTTTTCATGCCATCTCTGGTAACCTTGAATAGATTACTGATAAATTAGAAAAGATTCCTGAGATAAGGGGTCTTTTTATTTTATTAAAATAATAAAGATTAACTAAAAGATTGCTACGAAAAAAAGATATGTGTGATGGATCCGCTACATATAGTTATGAAGCCTAATTTTTTTAATACAAATCATATGATAGAGAGTGGTTTGGCCTTGAATGCTCATTGTGGCAGGGCAAAATACTGTAAAGGAGCATGCTATGTATAATGATTACACCAGACCGAATATGTATCCTCCAAATGTAATGTCGTTTGCACAGGGAGATGTAAATGGGGATCGAGTACCTGATCATGTCTATTTAACCGGCGTCATGACGCCAGATAGCCCATTTATTCAACAGATCACGCTGCTCGTCCAGGATGGGAGATCCGGCGTGTTAACCAGTGTGCCGCTTCGTGAAAATGCAGGCTACAACCCCACTTTGTTCCTTGGGAATTTCACTGGGAATGGTGTAGATGACATTTTAATCAGTATTACGACAGGTGGCAGTGGTGGCATCATGTATCATTACATTTATTCCTTTGTGAACAATACACCACAATTATTATTTGATGTTGATGTATATAATGAGCAGTATCAATATGAGGTACATTATCAGGATGATTACAAAGTGGAAGTTGTCAGCCTGATTAATCATCAAACGTTTATTATAGATATTTCACAAAGAGGCAACGAATATCTAAGTGAAATATATGATGAAAATGGCAATCTGAAGAGTCCTATTACTGGATTTGTTAACCCTCTGAGTGGTTTATATCCTGTGGATTTTGATTCAAATAATCGGTATGAGTTATTGGCCTATCAGAAAATTGCCGGGAGATATAATGCTGATTCGTTGGGGTATGTGTTGAATACGTTAGGGTGGCTGGATAATAGGTTTGTTTTGCAGGATCAGTATGTTGCGATTTTTGGGTATAAGGGTTCAAATTGATAAAAACCTCGTACATCGTGATGAACTTTTCCATAACTAAGCATTAAGTCAGTCTTATTAAGGTATGGAATTATATCCTTCAGCAGCCTGGTCGCGTTCTTCGTAAGCATCCTGAATGCATAAAAAAGAAAGATGGCGCTCTGTTTCTTAAGCGTCATCTTTCTTTGAAACATATAACAGTGATTAAAAATTAGGTTCATTGTAGCGGAAGGCGTGGACTCCGGGACGATTAGCGGGATAGCTGAGACCCCGCAAGCGAAGCTGAGGAGGCTCAGCGACCGCCGTCCGGAAAGCCTACGCCTGGAGCGTAAATGAACCGGCCCCTTTTAGGGACTTTTTCAGTGGACACTCCCCGGAGTGCTCTTTTTTTATGCTTACATGAAATTGTTTTTTCAGTTACAAGCTACTGACCAATCAATGGATACGTACGTTTTTCTTTCAGTGTGTCATTGATTAGTCGAACCTCCCAGGCATGAAAATCCAGGGCTGCGAGTTGAATGGCATTTTCAAATACGATCCGGTCTGCTTCAGTTACGATATCCTGATTCATTGTATATTGCACGGTCGCAACACCGTTTGTGATAGAAGAGCTGACAATCTCGATCCCTTCCACAATCGCTGTTGAATAAAACGTATCGGGCTCAACCGACTTCATTTTCTCGATTGTTTCCGGGAAAGACAGCGGTTCACCGCTTTCATTCACAACTGGCTCCTCTAACTCACCACCGGGAATGAATAACGTCTCTTGCAGCTCTTTGTCATAGATTGCATAGTAGCCGCGTGTTTCTCCTCTTTCATCCTTCACATTGATCGTATCATCGACGGTTCTTTCAGCTACGGTCATCCTTTGTTCACCATCAGGGCTTAAGAATGTAATGTCTTCAATCCCGTAAAGATCACTAATTCCAAATAATGCGTCATAAAATAAAACACTTTGAGCAGAAGTTGCGGCTAAGTCATTTCCCTCCTGATCAAACTGGATGGTTAAGCTGGGCCAATCAAGCGTCAATTCAGTATACGAACTGAGTATATCCTGCTCGGAAGGGTCGTTTTCAAATAATGATGTTTCTAAGCGCTGTTTTGGTGGGGTTTGCGCTTCTTCCTTATCACGTTCTATAGCGTATGCAAGATAAAAGCGCTCAGGCTGACTAATGATATGAGTGTCAATAAAATAGTTCGGGTTCAACTGAGCTCCGGCATAAACCGCTGTATCGCTCTCTGTTTCACTTTCTTCTGATGCGTCTACATTATCAGCAGCATCACCCGATGAATCTTCTTCCGTCTCTGTGTTGCTATCGCTCTCAGCTTGATCTTCGCCGTTGTCCTCAGTCTCTTGTGAATCCACTGCTTCGTTCTCAGAAGAATCAGCAGTCTGAGAGTTTGTCTCTTCCCCTGAATCTGAGCATCCGGCAATGAATAATGCTGACGCGAACAAAAAGGAGATTTTTTTCATATTTTCCATTTGTAACTCACCTCTTTACTCAGCTATACCCTCCAAATCAGACAATAAAAGTTATTTCCGAATATTTACTTTCTGTAACAAGTGAATAAAAAATATTTTCTTCTAACACTTTTTTGAAATTAATAGTAATATAAAGTTTATATACTAAATATTTGAAAAGTCAGGATGACGAATGAATAGTACGCCTAACCATGATTTAATTAATGTGGAAGAACAGTTTATGGATGGGTTTAAAACAGAGCCCGAAAAGGCGGCAGAAGAGCACCTTTTTGATGCTGCCGGGTCTGTCATGACAGTCGGAGATATGGCGATCCCTTTTGCGAAGCGGCATACGTGGCCGCTGGTTGTGGAGTTAGAGAATCTACTAAGCTGCGAGGAATGTGATCAGCTGATTCAATTATCGGGAGATCGAATGAAGCGCTCAAAAATTAGTAGTGATCGTGTGGTTAATCAAATGAGAACAAGTAGCGGCATGTTCTTTGAGGAATCAGAAAATGATCTGATCCATACGATTGAAAAGCGTCTTGCGAAGATGATGAATGTCCCGATCGAACACGCAGAGGGATTGCAAGTTCTGAAATATACGCCAGGGCAAGAGTATAAAGCGCATCATGATTACTTTTTACCAACGAGTAAGGCAGCTTCAAATAATCGCATCAGCACAATGGTCGTTTATCTGAATGAGGTGGAGGAGGGTGGAGAAACTTACTTTCCTGAATTAAATATCTCTATTACGCCTCAAAAGGGTTCAGCCGTCTACTTCGAATATTTTTACAGTGATGAAGAACTGAACAAACAAACGCTTCATGGTGGAGCACCTGTTTTTAAAGGGGAAAAGTGGGTTGCGACACAGTGGATGAGGAGAAAAAGTGTAAGATAAATAGATCATTAACAACGAAAATGCTGATATAAATGTTATTGAAAGCCCGGGAACCCGCTTCCATATAAAATGGAGCGGCCCCGGGCTTTTTTAAGTTTTATTCGTTCATCAGCAGCTTCACAATCACTCCTCCATTACAAACCGCTTCCCTTTCCCAAACACAGCCAGTATAGACTTCCTCCTCGCAATTGCTTCAGCACTGCACACCGCATCCACAAGCATAAAAGATGCAGTATCGCCTGGCGTTGGCCATTGTTGCTTGCCGTCTGCTGATAGAGGGGTGACGCCGCCTGTTGCGTATTTCAGTAACTGGTTTAGCCCGACTTCATCACTGATCCCGAAGCGTTCCCCGAGTGTGGCGAGCTTGTCCATTGTATTGCCGGTGCCAAAAGGTGACCAGTGATCTGTAATGCTGTCATGACCCACTGAGACTGGAATGCCTGCTTCCCATAAGGCCGGGATTGGGATCGTGGGACGGTTGATTGGTACAGTAGTCGTCACATCAATTTTTGCATCGCTCAGCATGCCGCCCAGCTGCTGCAGCCGTTTTTCATTCAGATCACCAAGCGCCAGTGCATGACTGATCGTAACGCGACCCTCATAGCCATTCTTTTTGACTAAGTCGGTGATTTGCTCCATTTCAAAAGCGCCGAGTGAATCTGGATCATGCAGGTGAATATCAATGTTTTTCTGATAATCCTGTGCAATCGCAAACATCGTTTCAAGAGACCTGTTAATATCGCGGTCTACGGTTGCAGGATCCACTCCTCCTACATGAGTGGCACCGTTCTCCATCGCCTGACGGACAAGGGACTCCGCGTTACTTCTTAAGAGGCCGTGCTGCGGGAAAGCGACAATCTCATAGGCCAGGTACGCCTCGTATGCTTTTAGCGCATGGACTGTTGCTTTTAGATTTTCAATTCCGGTAACCGGATCAATATTGCAGTGCGTGCGAATATGAGTATGCCCATTTTGCAAAAGTAGTTCAATCATCTTTTTTGCACGTTCCTCTGCTACAGGAAGCTGTTCTTTCAGAATGGTCTGTTCTTCTTCAATCCTGGTGAATATGCCGTCAACAGCAGGCTCCACAGCTTTCCAGGGTCCTGAATAATACGTCTTATCAATATGAATATGCATCTCCCGGAACGCAGGCAGGAGCAGTGCGCCTTCTGCATCGATTACAGGAAGATCACTTTGAGCAGGGTAAGTGGACGTTACTTCAGTGATGGTTTCATGCTCAATTTTCAGATGCGCCGTTTCAGTACATGTTTCAGTCACGCGGCTGTCATGATTAAATCCGGTTTCAATCGTTGCATTCACAATCCAATAAGCATTCATATTCTGCCTCCAGCTATCTCAAAGTTTATTACCATTGTAAAAGACAGACTGTAATCATCACAAACCTTTCTTACGTTTTACACGTTCAAAAAAGGTATAATAGAAATCACTATTTACATACATAAAGGAGCATTCAATATGAAAAAACCCCTCATCATTCTCATCTTCACCACCATCTTCCTGGCAGGCTGCCGCAGCAATGAACCAGCAATCACCATGGATAGCGAGGATAGCTATATGAAATACTGGCCCGAACAGGAGGAGCTGGAGGTGTCTGTCAGCTATCTGAGTGAGTCTGATCAGCCAGTCGATTTTTGTGTAGAGCTTCTTTTTGATCATGAGGAGTTATGGGAGGCATTTCCTTATGAACGTTATCTGGTTGCCTGTTCTGCGGAAGGTGCTTCAGGAGAAACATCAGGAGAGCTCACGTTTCAGTCTGATCAGGAATTCACAGCCAGCGAAAACATCTCTCTTCAAAATGGGATTGACGAAGCTTACTTGCCTGGCAATGTGAACGTACGGTTCTATAATACGGATGGAGAGGAATTAATTGAACCGCTGAGTGTATTGGAATAAAGATCAGGTTCATGAATACCTTTATAAAGCTTTTCCAAAATCTTTCTCCAAGCCAACCAGACCTATGCTATACTTAAACAAGTATTATAAATACATCTTTAGGAGGCCAACCCGCATGTATGCAGAAACCGATACGATTTCAGATGACCTGAAAGAAATATTATCACTTCCTCATCATGTCAAAAGCTTCGCAAAAGATCGTTATTTGTTCCGTGAGAGCGAACCGATTCAGCATCTGTTTTTTATCACGAAAGGCAAGGTCCAGCTGAGTAAAATGAATTCGGATGGACGTGAGCTGACGCTCCGGATCTGCGGGCAGAATCAGCTGCTAGGGGAAGTGTATTTGTACGCTGATGATGCGGCTTATATGCTGGATGCGAAAGTGAAAGAGGATGTGGAGTGTTACTTATTTCCGATTCATGAGCTGGAGGCAGAGTTCAGTCAAAACCCCCGTCTGGCTGCTGCTTTTATGAAGTGGATGTGCCTGAATCAGCGGAAGACGCAGACGCGCTTTCGTGATTTGCTGCTTCATGGTAAGAAGGGTGCGCTGTATTCCACGTTAATCCGTTTATCCAACAGTTACGGGATTCAAAAGTCAGAAGGGCTGTTAATTGACGTGTCCCTTACCAATCAGGATCTGGCCAACTTCTGCGGAATGGCACGTGAAGTGGCAAACCGGATGTTATCTGAACTGAAGAAAAAGGAAGTCATTTCTATATGCGATGGAAAAATTCTCATCCGCGATCTGACATACTTGAAAAACGAAATTCAATGCGAAAACTGTCCTGTGACACTTTGCCGGATAGATTAACGAACTACTATTCTCACACCAGAGAATAGTAGTTTTTTTATTGCCCTTTTTTTATGAATCAATTAAAAGTTTGGCTCAAACATCTAATTTGTAAAGCTAAACAATATACTGAATAAAATCTAAGTGTAGCGAAGCGTAGGGCGGTGACTCCAGCAGGAGAAGACGGACAGGTGAGACCCCGCAAGCGAAGCTGAGGAGGCTCACCGCCGTCCCTGCGGAAAGCATCCGCCCGAAGCGCAGCGAAACGATTAGGAACATAACGCAATGTTATATTCATCATTGATTTTGCACAGCTGCTGATTGGAGCGTAAGGGGGCGACTCCTGCGGAAAAACGATCGTGAAAGACCCCGCAGAGCAGTGGTTTTCTGCTCGAGGAGGCTTGAGCGTTCGTCCGCGGAAAGCGTCCCCCTGAAGCGGAAATCAGCAGCCCACTTTTAAAGAGCCCTTTTACAAAAATTTGGCGAAAAAATGAAAGAATCAAAGTTCCAGGTAAATTTTTGTCACAGATGTGACTTTTATCACAGTGATCAGTAAGTGATTCCTTTACGCTTAACACAATATAAATATCTACGAGGTGAAATGAAGTGACTAAAAAGAAACAGGAGCACGAAGAAAATCTGAAAGGCACGTTAATCAGTGTGTTTTTTGTTGGATTTGTCATCGTCGCGATGTGGGTAGCTGTTTATCTGATGTATTTATCACAATAAGCATAAAGGAGAATCACAATGCATCTTCATAAGTATGAAAAAATATGGTTAACATTTGGCATAGTATGTCTGGTTGCATTCTTAAGTATCGTAGGTGTGAATGCATTCGCACAAGACCACACGCCTGCCGGAGGAATGCACACGATTGATCCGGAAAAGGTGAGGGAAACCGCTCCTTTTAATGAACCGGGTGTAAAGCAGCTGGATGATGACACGTATCAGGCAACGATTATTGCGAGTGCTTTCGCTTACGACGGCGGTCAAACGTTACAGGTGCCTGCGGGTAAAGAAATCATTTTTAAATTGACAAGTACAGACGTGGTACATAGTTTTACCATTGATAACACAAACGTGAACATGATGGTTGTACCGGGTCAGGTGACGACAAAATCTTACACATTCAAAGAACCGGGAAAATATTTGATTATCTGTAACGAGTATTGTGGAACAGGTCACCATTATATGTACACAGAAATTGAGGTGACAGAATAATGTTAGCAGCAGCTGACCGTAAATTAGCGCTTTGGAATATTGGTGTAGCGTATACCGCTTTTTTAATTGGCACGCTTGCCGGATTGCTTCAGGTTTTTATCCGGAATGACCGCTTAGAACTTCCGGCATGGCTGGATTACTATCAGATTTTAACGGCACACGGCGTATTACTGGCACTTATTTTTACGACATTTTTCATTTTTGCATTTTTCATTTCAGGTATGAGTAAAAGTCTTGGCACATTCGGACCGAAAGTGCTGCTTTGGAATTGGATTGGATTCGTGGTTATGCTCACAGGAACGGTACTTGCGACAGTCATGATTGTGATCGGTGAAGCATCCGTTCTTTATACATTTTATGCACCGTTAATGGCAAGCCCCTGGTATTACGTAGGTCTCGCATTATTTGTGGTAGGTTCATGGATCATGGGATTTGCGCTCGTTGGTCACTATATGAAATGGAAAAAGGCGAATCGCGGTGAGCTCAGTCCGCTGTTTGCATTTATGACAGTAACAACGATTGTCTTATGGGTGATTGCCTGCCTGGGTGTAGTGGCGACTGTGTTGTTCCAGTACATTCCATGGGCGTTCGGCTGGGTGGATACGATTAATGTTGAGTTAAGCCGTACGCTGTTTTGGTATTTCGGGCATCCACTCGTTTACTTCTGGCTGCTGCCTGCTTATATGGCATGGTATACAGTTGTGCCGAAAATTCTTGGTGTACCGGTATTCAGTGATTCACTTGCGCGTCTTGCGTTTGTCTTGTTTATTCTGTTCTCTATTCCTGTCGGATTCCATCACCAATTGATGGAGCCTGGAATCTCAGACTTCTGGAAGTTCCTGCAGGTCGTGTTAACGTTCATGGTCATTATTCCATCTCTTATGACTGCGTTCTCCATGTTTGCGAATTTTGAGCGTGCGGGGCGGAAGAATGGCGGGAAAGGGTTATTCGGCTGGTTTACAAAGCTGCCGTGGAAAGATCTGCGTTTCACATCAATTTTCATCGCGATGGCCTTCTTCATTCCGGGAGGCGCCGGCGGAATTATTAACGCAAGCTTCCAGTTGAATGAGATTGTGCATAACACGCTCTGGATCGTTGGACACTTCCATATCACTGTCGGAACGCCTGTTGCCATGACATTTATGGGGCTGACTTACTGGTTAATCCCTTATCTGACAGGCAGAAAATTCTCTAACACGATGAAAAAATTAGGCTTTATCCAAATCGGCTTATGGTCAGTCGGGATGCTGTTAATGAGTACGGCTCAGCACATTCTCGGACTGCTTGGTGCTCCACGTCGTACTGCCTATTCAGGATACAACGGTCACGAATCTGCTCTGGAATGGTTTGATGGCATCTTAACAAACCACGTCACCATGGCGGTTGGCGGAAGCATTCTTTTCCTTTCTGCCATGCTGTTACTCTACATCGTGATCATGAGCGCATTTGTCTCACCAAAAGCTGTGGAACCGGACGAATTTGTTGAGTTTCCGCTCGCTGAAAGTGACAAAAGAGCAACACCGAAATTCCTTGAAAACTGGTGGCTGTGGATTGGTATGGCATTCTTATTAATCATCATTGCCTATGCCATCCCGATCGCGCAGATGATCCAACACGCACCACCGGGGTCAAGAGGATTTATCACATGGTGAGGAGTTGATTGAAATGGTACTACCGTTAATTTTCTTTTTTCTGGTCCTCATTTTAACAACGGGTATGTATGTGGAATTAACAACAGATGAAGATTAAAACGAGCGAAGTTCGGGCAGCCCCGGACTTCGCTTTTTTAACCTCTGGCCACCCCTCTTTCAAATGCAGCCAAGTGATTCAAAGAAGCATTACGCAGCTGTGTAAAAATAAACCTGATATCATTCGGAAGGTTGAATGCTAAGAACCGGTTGTACATAGCGATGTTATCTATCTCGCCTTGAACACCTTGTGCATATGCAGCTTTTAGATTTTCGGGAGTAGTAATAAAGTTCTGGGATTCGTCCATTGGTAATGGTATTTGATACCGCTCGAAAAAGGACAGTAGTGCCATGATATGCCTCATTTCTGCTGCTCTGATTTGGACAAACGTTCTGGTCTCACCGAATGTTCCGATCACGTTATTGTATCTTGCCTGTGCCAGATACTCGTCCTGAAGCGCATAAGTGGGCATTTGAGGCAGGGATAATGAAGCAGCGTTTAGCGCACCTGTTGCACCATAGTTTTCAAATTGTCTATGCATATGGGTCACCTTCTTTTTCACGTTAAGGTATTCTATGCATGGTTATGAAGCGGGTGTGCAAAATCAGGATGAAGTGTAAAATGGGAAGAAACAATTAATGGATAAGCAAATGAAGAGGTGAAACACATGGAAACTATATATTTTGCAGGCGGCTGCCTCTGGGGTGTGCAGGCTTTTATCAAAACGCTGCCCGGTGTACCATCAACAGAAGCAGGGAGAGCGAATGGATCAACTCATACACTGGATGGCGACTATGATGGATTTGCGGAATGTGTGAAAACTGAATTTGATCCAGATGTGGTGACGATGGAACAGCTGATGGCTTATTTCTTTGAAATCATTGATCCGTACAGCGTGAACAAGCAGGGGATTGATGTCGGTGAGAAGTACAGAACCGGCGTTTACAGTGAAGACCCTCGGCATTTAGAAGCGGCACGGACTTTTATCCAAAAAAGATCGGATGCTGAACGGATCGCAGTTGAAGTGATGCCGCTCACGAATTACGTGCGAAGTGCAGAAGAGCATCAGGACCGGCTGGATAAATGTCCGGATGATTATTGTCATATTTCTGAGGAGCTGATGAATAAGTATTAGATCAGTCAACAGAGGTACCTGGTGAAGCGGCTGCCGGAACCGTGGTGACGGTTTCGAATGAGACAGAGTCATTTACTGGAACAGGTGAGGCTGAGAATGTAGTGGGGAACTGAGTGTAACGGTAACAAGTAAGCTGAGAGTAGATGAAGTAACAGTAAAAGCTGGTGAAAGTCTCATTGGAAATAGAGAAGCAAACGAAGTCCACACTCCGTAGTATCACTGCAATAGACGCAGAAGGTAAGCCCAGCACAGTAACGAAAATAACAGTAAAGAAGTAGGCAGGGCAGCCCCCTTCCTGGAATGGAGAGGGGGTTGTTCTAATTTCATGAAAGACAGATTCAGTCCAGTAGTATATATAATCCCTGATCTCGTCATGAAGTCGTGCTTTTGCTGTCGGATATAGCATTTGCTCTTTCATTTACCCCTTTATATGCCGGCGTAAATGAATCGGCAATCAAAGCTGTTCGTTCTTTGTAATAAACAGCGCTTGCTTTTATAGTTCGAGCATGTTTAAAATTTCCCATCCTCCAGCATCTCCTTCAACACAACCACATGATTAACTTCCTCATCCTTCGCCCCATAGAGCAGGACCAGGCGTTCATTCACAGACTTATCCTTCAGCTCATTCAGTTTCGCCTGCTTCTCGGAATCTTCTTTGATTTCTTTCTTATAAGCCTTCTTAAACTCCTCAAATTTATCTGGATCATGATCAAACCATTTTCGCAACGAGGTACTTGGCGCGATCTCTTTCATCCAGTCATCAAGATTGGCGTCTTCCTGTGAAATGCCTCGTGGCCAGACACGATCCACTAAGATTCGGTTACCAGATAGTTGATCTTTATCATCATAAATTCTTTTTAGAATAATGGACATTGGACCTGCACTCCTTTTGATAGATTTTGTACCCTTTTACCCTTTTAGAAAGAATGTAAGCTTATCTAAAGAGGCAGCTTATCGCCGGAAATCATCAGTGAATTAAAGGATTTTTGGAGAAGAGAGGTCAGGGACGCTGATCTTCCATGGTGATGGTGTTGTAAGTCTTTGTGACAAGGGCCATATCTAAAGGATATTAGTTGTGCAAAATCACCCGCCGCTTTATGCTTTAGATAGAAGGTGTCTTTACCTGTAAATATGGAACACCTCAAAAAGGAGGATGCTCAATGTTTAAGAAGATCTTAAAAGGCATTTCAAAGGAACTGAAAAAACGCGGCAGCAGCAGTGGACGCAGAAGGCATTACCGTCACGGTTCAAGCAGCGGAAAGAGGCGCGGCTATCACGGGAGCAGCAGTAGCAGCCGTCGCGGACGCTACCCGTATGGAGGCTCCGGCCGTTATAAAAATAGTAGACATTATTCCAGCAGCTGATGCAGCTATCAGCTAAAAAGACTCCGCTTATTCATAAGAAACAGAGTCTTTTTTGTTCATCAGGAAAGCTGGCTGATCGCCTTTTCTATATCAGACTGAATCTCTTCACACTGTCTGTACGGTTCAGTTATACTCAGCAGCCGTTTGAGCAGCAGTGTTGTTTGTGGGTGGAGGCTGAGCTCTTCAGTCCAGGAGCCTCTCTTTTTTATTTTGCCTTCATAAGTGGAGTAAAGAAGAAAAAGCAGAAAATCGCCTACGTCAAAAAAATCATCCTGAGCGAGCAGTGTCTGCTGCTTTTTCAGCCTCTTCTCTGTATGGAGGTTGCTGGCCAGGCCAAAATCGATCAGGTAGAGGTGGCTGTGATGAAGCAGCACATTCGGAATTCTGATATCACCATGGTATACGCCCTGTTGGTGGATATAACAAACGATTCCGGTCAGCTTGCGGACGATTTCCAGGCATTCTTTCTCTGTATACTGCTGTCCTGTTGCAAATAATGTATCCTCTACATTTTTCCCCTCTACAAACTCCATTGAAAAGAACTGTTTATCCTCAAATGAAAAAGTTTCGATGAGTGCGGGGATCCCCGGATGACTCAGCTGCTTCAGGATCGTAATCTCCTGGTGGTAATTCTCTGTGTTTTCTTTTCCCTTGCTTTTACGCATCTGTTTGACAACGCATTGTGTGCCGGTGGGCAGGTCCTCACACAAATAAATGATTCCGTAGCTTCCATTCTGCAGTACCTTTTCAATTTTATATCGGTCAGCCAGAACTTCATTGATCAAATATTGATGGTCCATGATTTTCTGACGTGCTTTTTTGATTAACCAGTGTACAGTTTCCATGCGCACCTCTATGTTTTTGCGGCTTTGTATCTATCATATCAGACCCCGTAAGAACGATGAACTGACATCTGTTTATATCTAGACACCCTCATAAAAGGAAGTTAAATGGTATAATCAGGTATAGTATTTAAAAATTCTTATAAAACAGGAGATAAAGACATTTCATATATAAACTTTAGGGGGATGACGCATGAAGCATCTTTTAAAATCCCGCTGGAAATATAGCTGGTATGCTCTATTGTCATTCACAGGTGTTGCAATTGGCATGCAGATTGCAGTTCCTGGTGATTTCTATTACTTGTCAGGTGCACTGGCTGTGGCAGTGGTTAACTTTGTAATCAATACGATTATTGTGCTTTTCAAAATGCTGATAAACAAGGTTAAAAAGCAGGAGACATGGAGTGAAGGGTTATGTCATAAGTAGTTTATTCTAAGGTCAAAACGTTAAAAATTGATTACCCGGGAGGCTCACAAATGAACTTATTATGGTGGACCACAATTGCTTTTTTTATGATTGGATTGATTGTTCTCTTAGTTGCCTCAAGATCTGTCAAAGCTAGGCTTGGGTACGTGAAAAATAACCCTGATGCCGATCCGGCTGCGGTAAAACCAGTGATTTGGTACATTAGGGCAACGACTATTTGGGGAGTCATCAGTATTGGGCTTGTTGTGTCCTGTTTTCATGTTTATACATAGAAATAATCGGATTGACATGCGTTTTCCTGTTGTGGAACTTTAAAGTTTACCAGCCGACCGACATCAACCTTACGGACATATGCAAAAAATTGAAACTATTTTACAGTTTTTTCGTAGACGTATGATAAAAGGGGTTGATGAAACTGAAAAAATTATTGTTATGGTCTATTGTAATTGCAGTATTGATCGGAATCCTTGTATGGATTGGAAGTTTAATCATCCCTTACTCGTATTTTGAGTGGAGCTTCTTCATCGGAATAGGACTAACAGCTATATTATTATTTTTCAGCAGCAGCGGGGGCTTTTTATCAGGAGGACTCACGTTCGAAGCCAGCCAGGCAACTGGAAGGGTAGAGAAAAATGAAGGGTTTAAAACCTATGTAGGGGTATTGTTCTATGGAGCTTCTCTCTATACAGTCGTTAGCCTGGTGGTAACGATTGCCGTTTACATTTAAAACGGCAATGAAACCCCATTTCTGTTTGTTGATATGACGTAGAGAATGATCACTGACGGTCTGCCCGCACTCATATATTGGTCAACAGTGAATTTCGTCTCAACCTTCCTCGTTTAACAGCAGGTCTCTGTACTGAATAACCTTCACCGAAATCTTGACTAAATATTTCTCGCTGCCTTCTACAGACAGCTCATCCAGCAGAATATCTTCATAAAAATAACCTGACAAAGTAAGCTGGTGCTGATCTGCATAGCTTAAAAGCCGGTGGTAGGTGTCACCGATACGGGAGTAACCCAGGTTATGATAAGCAATCAAGTATGTGCCTTTTGTAATAACATGGTTCGCCTGTTTCTGCTCTTTTACTCTTGTGTACAGATAATCATACTTCTCTACAGCATTTCCCCTGACATGGTCCACATGAATCATCCAGCCCTCAGAAGCCGACGGGGCAATCCCGTGCTCCTCGAGATACCTGTAATGAAGCTGCATGGATTGATAGATGTTCAGATCATTGGTTAAAGGCTTGGTATGAGTGACGGCTATATACTCATCAGCTGGTCTGTGTTCAGTCAGGACATCATACGTGTTCGCCCGAAGCGCCTGCTTCGTATCGCTGAGCTTATCTGAAACGACCTGCTTCATGGTTTTAAGCTCATTCATTTTTTCTGTAAGAGCCTGTTCTTTCAGCTCGAGCAGGTGAATCAGGTTTTCAGGGGATCTTGACGTCAAGAACTGCTTAATCTCCTTTAGCGGCATATCCAGCTCCTTTAAAATCTGAATCACAATAAATACATCTGCCTGATAAATAGAGTAATATCTATAGCCGTTAGACGCCACAAGCTCAGGTGAGAAGATGCCGGCTTTATCATAGTAATGCAGCGTGTCTTTACTAACATCCAGCAGTGATGCGAACTGTCCGGTTGTCAGGTGGATTTTCGGATTGATCTCCATCTATTTTTCACCCCGCTCTATGCATATTGATATTTACGTTTGTTACGCAACAGGAAAAGTCCGCAAACGATGACAGAGAGTAGTTCAGCCAGCGGTATCGCAATCCATATGCCAGTGAGCCCAAAGATAAATGGCAGCGTTGCCAGTGACATGAGAACAAACACTAACGTTCTGAGTAATGAGATGACTGCTGATATTTTTCCGTTAGATAGCGCGGTAAACAGCATCGATGTGAAGATGTTCACACCCATAAATAAAAAGCTGATGGAAAAAATCCACAATCCGTCTGTCGCGATTTCGTATACATCACTGCCTTCTGGTGACATGATTTGTATCAGGTATGGCCCGAATAGCAGCGATGATAGAAAGATAATCAGCGAGCTGCCAGCAATAAAGGTCAGACTGTTTTTAACAATCAATTTTAACTGTCCTGTGTTCCTGCTTCCAAAGTGAAAGCTGATCAGCGGTGCGATTCCGACTGAATAGCCCATGAAAAAGGGTGTTAATACAAACATAACATACAGCATGATCGTCACAGCCGCTACACCCTCTACGCCGACAAATTTGAGCATCAGTGCATTGAAGGCGAAGGTGACAATGGAAGACGAAAGGTTTGTTACCATTTCGGACGAGCCGTTTGCGCAGCTTTTCACAAGTACGTGCCAATCGGCTTTCAATCGTGTGAAATACAGACTACTTTTTCTGGCTGCGAAAAAGTAGATCACACCAAGAATCGCAGGAATGACAATTCCAATTGCAGTTGCAAGTGCAGCGCCCCTGATGCCCATATCCATGACGACTATAAACAGATAATCCAGTGCAATGTTTGTACTTCCGCCAATGATTGTGATGATTAAGCTCAGTTTCGGCTTATCAGCAGTGACAAAAAGCGTTTCAAGCATTGCCTGAACAATTAAGAAAGGACTTACCAGTAAGATAATCTTTGCGTAAGCCTTCGTATAGTCAAACAGTTGTACACTTTCCGCGGCCCCAAGCAGTGTGAGCAGCTGCTCCAGAAAGAGTGAACCTGCTGCCATGATCAAGACGCCGAACATAAACCCGCAGCATACGATAAACGTGAAATTCCGTCTTGCTTCTCCATATTGATTCTGTCCCATTTTCTTCGCGATAATCGCGCTTCCTCCAGTACCAAGCATCAGGGCAACGGCAAAGATCAACGCGTATACCGGCATGAAAATATTGACAGCAGCAAGCGCAGTTGCATTCACATAGCGTGCCACAAAAATCCCATCAACCATCGTATAGATTGAGACGAAAATCATGACGCTGATCGTTGGTGCCGCATAAGCGAGTAAAGATCTCATTGTATATGGTTTTTCATGGTGACTTATAGATAGATTGTTCATGTCAGACTCTCCTGTAAGCTTTAATAAAGGAAGCTTAAAGGATGGAGCTACTCCATAGTCAAGTACAATCTTTCATATAAGTCTCAGACTCCAGACGCTGAACTGCAATTCATGAATCATCTTAATAAAGTAAAAGCAGGGAAGGGGATTTCACGTTTACCGTTTACTTTTTCTTTTCCAGGTCCATCTGCTTCAGTAAATCAGTCATCATTTCAGCTGGGTTAAACAGCATCTCTTTTTCCTGATCCGTTTCTTTCAGAATATTAACCTCCTGATTGATCCGCTCCATTTTGCGGTCCAGTGCACTGGCTGTATCCGCTGCTTCTTTCAGTTCAAGCGTCAGTTTTTCAGGAACATTGCCCTGATATTTGTAGTAAATCTTATGTTCAAGGCTTGCCCAGAAGTCCATGGCAATCGTCCTGATCTGCATCTCAATATTTACATTGACGGTTCTGTCAGACATAAAAACAGGAATCTGGAGCAGCAGGTGCAGGCTCTGATAACCATTTGGCTTTGGATATTTGATATAATCCTTTACTTCAACCACATGGATATCGGCCTGATTTTGAATCATCTCACTGATCCGGTAAATATCAGAGACGAATGAGCAGGTCACCCGGATGCCGGCCAGATCCTTAATCTCTTTTTCAATTGCATCAAGTGAGAGCGGAATGCCTTTTTTCTGCATTTTCTTCAGAATACTGTCCCCTGATTTCACCCGCGTATTGACGTGTTCAATCGGGTTATATGTATGAATCAGCTGGAACTCCTCTTTCAGGATATTCACCTTTGTACTGATCTCATCTAAAGCAAATTTATACATTGCGCGAAAACGTGTGATTTCTTTTCTAATATGTTCGAAGTCTTCTTTTGTCATGGGCTTTTGATTTTCTATCATGTGTCATCCTCCATTTTATAGCAGGCTGGAATAAAACGGCTGTGTTTTCAGCCTTTATAGCAATTATACGGATTAGCCGTTTTCCGGGTTGCAGGTGTTCAGTTATTTTCTGTTCAGGTATGAAGATTGTGTGAAGGGATTCTTTTGGTAAATGTAAAAACTATTTGACATTTTATAGTGACTATTTTATGCTCAAAATGTAAAAAGTTTTTGACTTTTTGAGAGGCGGTCAAGCAGTGCAAAATCAAATCAGAGATATAAGAAAGCAAATGAAAATCTCTCAGGAAGAGCTTGCTGTGAGGTGTGGTGTATCGAGGCAGACAATTAATGCGATCGAAAATGATAAATATGATCCCACACTGGCACTGGCTTTTAAATTATCAAAAAATCTGGAGACCACTGTAGATCAGTTGTTTGTGTTTAAAGAATAATAAAAATGGAAGAGGTGATATGGGATGCTAAGTGCAAAGAAACCTGCTGTATATATTTCACTTGTGCTCTTTTTAGTCATTGCAGGCCGTTCATTATACGTTTTTCTAAATGAAGGGTATGTGAGCGGATCGAGTCTTCTTTTCAGTTTTATAGCTTTATCCTATCTGTTGAATTCCCTGACCTGGGGTGATTTTTTAGGAAAAGAACAGAAGGATGAATTAGATCAGCATATTGAATCTCAAAGTGCCAAAATTGGTTATTATGTACTCATGATGTTATCAGGAATTGTTCTATTTGTATCAGAAGGTGTTGGAGATCTTAATCAGATTACAAACTATCCACTGCTTATTGTCGTCGGCCTGACCTTTGTCGTTCAGCCGCTGACAGCATTAGTCTATGCAAGAAAATACAGATGAGTGTGAGAGCTTACATATCTAATTGAGGTGAATCATGAAAAATTTGAGATGGATCAGTATGATCACTTTCCTGCTTGGTCTTGTATTTATTACATATGGATGGACACAGACATGGGCATTTTCTGCGTCTTCTTCAGATTTTGAAAGAATACTCATGGAAAGAACAGTAAGAAGTTATGTCTTTGTGGTAGGGGGTGTAATTCTGGTGATTGTTGGGGTTTCTATCAATATGGTGAAGGATAATATGCTTCATATCGACAAAAAAGATCATGACAGGCTATGATAGATCCGGGTCCCTATGTATGAAAAATTTGCCATGATGAGGGTGTCAGCTCAATGGCGCGTGGTACTAATTCCATCAGCACGCAATGTTTTTCCTTCATCCCGGCTGACATTCCCCTCAGCACACTCTGCTATTCCTTCAGCCCTCAAACACTGAGTCCGGCTATCCCCCAAACGGCAAACTGCACAAAAAAACCGCAGAAATCCTCTGCGGTTCACAATCAGGAGTGCTTCCTCACTTTATTATGATGTCTCCCGATCGGCACCACAAAAGGCGAGCCTGAAATCGGATCTTTCATGACTGAGCACTTCAATCCGAAGATGTCTTCGATCAGCGGACTTGTGATGATCTTTGATGGATGTCCTTCTGCAATCAGTTTTCCTTCACGCAGGGCAAAGATATGGTCTGCATAACGGGCAGATAGATTGATATCGTGCAGGACCATCACAATTGTTGTACCGTATTTACGGTTGAGGTCAGTGAGCAGATCAAGGATCTCAACCTGATAGGTAATATCAAGGTAAGTGGTCGGTTCATCAAGAAACAGAATATCAGTCTGCTGGGCAAGCGCCATGGCGATCCAGACACGCTGTCGCTGGCCGCCTGAGAGTTCATCAATATGGCGGTCAGCGAATTCAGTGATATTCATGATATCCATTGCCTCGCTGACAGCTTCATAATCCTTTTGACTCCAGCCTTTCATAAATGACTGGTGGGGGAAGCGGCCGCGGCCGACCAGGTCGGTCACAGTAATGCCTTCAGGTACGATCGGTGTCTGGGGCAGCAGTCCAAGCACGCGCGCCAGCTTTTTCGGCGGGATCTTCTGGATAGGTGTCCCGCCAATTGTGACTTCACCGGCTGTCGGCTTGATCAGCCTCGCCATGGTCTTCAGCAGGGTAGACTTCCCGCAGCCGTTCGCACCGATAATAATACTGATTTCATTACTCGGAATCGTGACATCAATGTTATGGAGAATAGGTGTTTGATCATATCCGGCAATCAGACTGTCAGCACGGAAAGTATGTGTCTGTTTCATTATAAGTCTCCTTTTTGATTCATTCTGATCAGCAGGTAAATCAGGTAAGGTGCACCGATAATGCCTGTAATAACACCTACAGGGTATCGTGCAGTAAAGGCGAACTGACCGATCAGATCAGAAGCCAGCACCAGAATAATCCCAACAAGGCCTGCCGGAATCGTTCCTGAAAATCCTACACCGACAAGTCTTTTAGCAATCGGTCCGGATAAAAAGGCAATAAAGGCAATTGGACCTGTAGCAGCTGTTGCTAAAGCAATAATCATAACAGAGCTGACAACAAGTAAAAACCTTGTCTGACTCGTATTAATCCCAAGTGATGTTGCGGCCTGTTCACCAAGCTCAAGCATATCAAGACGTCTGCCGAGGGCAAGGATAATCGGTGAAAAGATAAGAACCGTTATAATCAATGGATATAAGCCTTCTGTTGTAGCACCGTTCAGACTTCCTGTTAACCATCTCATCGCAGTCGGAATATCATTTTCCTGTCCGATCAGCAGCAGGTAGGAGACGACTGCATTGAGCATCGCCTGAATCCCGATCCCGACAAGAATTAACCTTCCAATCGAAAATGAAGTACTTCTCGACAGCGTGAAAATAACCAGTACAGTCACAAGACCGCCAATAATAGAGGATACAGATACAAACGTACTGCTTGCCTGCAGCACAATGATACTGAAGACGGCAGCCGCACTGGATCCTGCTGTAATCCCGATGACATTTGGATTAGCCAGTGGATTTCTGAGCATGGTCTGGAACACATGACCAGCTACACCAAATGCGAATCCCGCAAATACACCGGCAATCATTCTGGGCAGCCTGATTGTTCCGACGGCAAAAGATGCCCCGCTGACATCCTCACCCATTAATACGCCAATCACGTCTGAGACCGGATAGATTGTATTACCGAGCATCAGCATCGCGCCTGCCAGTACAAGGGAAAGGACGGCCAGAATGATCGTCACAGTAAGAAATCTGCGCTGTCTTTTTATTCTTCCTGACTTTATAGGGTAAATCAATTCGTTTATCATCATAACGCACGCATTTTCGCTTTCATTGTAATCAGAATTAACACAGGAGCTCCGACAAAGGCTGTGACAACCCCGACTTCAAGCTCTCCCGGACTTCCAAGTACACGCCCCGCAACGTCTGAAATGCTCAGAATAATTGCACCTGAGATAGCTGACATCGGAATCATAAAACGCAGATCCGGGCCAATCATCAGCCTGATCAGATGAGGCGCGAGAAGACCGATAAAACCGATTGGTCCGGCCAGTGCAGTTGTTACCCCGCACAACATGACGCCGCCAAGCGCAGCAATCAGTCTGAGCGTTCCTGTCTTCACACCAAGTCCTTTAGCAGCTTCATCACCTAATGCCAGCGCATTCAAAGCAGGTGCTGTGACAACAGCAATAACGAGACCAATCACCAGAAAAGGAATGAAGATCATGACTGAATCCCACGTGCCGGCTCCCACACTGCCTACCTGCCAGAATCTGAATTGGTCCATGACGCTTGAACGGGGAATCATCACAGCCATGACGAGTGATGATAATGCAGCACTTGTTGCAGCTCCCGCTAAAACGAGCTTAAGGGGCGTGGCACCGCCACGACCCATTGCACCAATTCCGTATACAAAAATCGCAGTCAATATAGCACCTGCCAGGGCAAAAACGATAAACTGTGCTGAACTGTTAATATTAAAAAATGCAATGCCGCAGACGACAAACAATGCAGCTCCGGTATTTACGCCGAGAATACTCGGGTCAGCAATCGGGTTCCGGGTGACGGATTGTAATAGTGCCCCGGATACCCCAAGTGCTGCGCCGCACATAAAGCCGAATACTGTTCTTGCAATTCTCTGCCGTACAACATTTGCTTCATGAGTCTGGACATCGGCATTGAATAGACCAGTAATAATATCATTCATTGCCAGTGCCCGTGACCCGAATGCAAGTGAAGCAAATATACATACCGCTAACAGGATCAGAGAGATCACCAGCAGCTTAAAGAAATGCTTTGGCAAATGCCACTGCTTCTGTGCTGTAACGGAAAGATCACTCATTTTACTGCTCTAGCTTGCTTACAGCTTCTGACATAAGAGATAGGTACTCATCAATTGTGTATTCAATTGATAGTGTACTTGGTGTTCCTGATGCTGCAAGTGGTGTGTTATCTCCGATGATGACAACAGACCCTCTTTCGATGGCCGGCACCTGTCCAAGAATCGGATCATTTTGCATGGCTTCCAATGTATTCTCATCTCCGTAAGAAACAAGGACATCAGCATCATTCAGCATATCTGCATTTTCAGCACTTGCTTCAATGTAGAATGCACCTGGATCTGTGAATTCGTTCAACAGGCTGTCGGGATATTCCATGCCGATCTCACCAAGGAAAGCACCACGCGGGTCTTCAGGTGAATACACAAAGAATGAAGAAAGGTCAGCAGCATTCACACTTAAGAAGGCAGCTGTTGTCCCTTCGAATTCTGGATATTCTGCTACTTTATCAGCAATCAGCTGCTCTGTATCAGCGATCAGCTGTTCACCTTCTTCAGCCATCCCCATTGCCATTGAATTATATGTTACCTGCTCACGCCATGATGAAACCCATGGTGCGTCCTGGTATGCAACGACAGGAGCGATCTGGCTTAATGTATCGTACTCTTCCTGCGTCAGACCTGAATATGTAGCAAGAATCACATCAGGATCAACGTCAGCAACTGCTTCAAAGTCAATGCCGTCTGTATCCTGGAAAAGAACAGGTTCTTCTCCACCGATTTCTTCAATTGCTTCAGCAGTCCATGGCAGGATCCCGCTATCGTCCTGTACGCCGTAGTTTGCAGCAGATAATCCAACCGGCATGACGCCAAGTGCAAGTGGGACATCATGGTTAGACCACGCAATAGCAGCAATCCGCTCAGGCTTTTCTTCAATCGTAGCTTCACCTAAAGCATGCTCAATGACGATCGGATACTCTGAAGAGGATGCCTCAGTGTCAGCCGTTTCAGTTGATTCTGTATTTGTATCTTCTGATGCGCCGTTATCTTCAGTTGATGAATCATCTGCACATCCTGCGAGTGCAAGCATCAGCATGGTTGACATTGATAATGTAAATATAGAAGACTTTCTTTTCATACCCATTGATTTAATTCCTTCTTTCAGTTTTTTAATTGATAACAATTATCATTATCATCACTTTAAACGGTATTGGACCTGATGTCAACACGATTTAAAGCGATTGCAATAAGCTGTAACAATTTTGTGACTTCTCAAAACACTGCTTAACAGGCTGATCTCCTGTCCTGACACACCAAAATTATTTGAATTCATACTTATAATAAAGAAACTTTTCACAAAAAAGGAGTGCGTCCTAATGGGTATCTCAACGGGGAAGCAGTATGTCAGCCGGATTGATCAGCTGAAAACGAATATATGGCTCGACGGAAGCCGGGTTACCGGTAATATCTCAGAGCATGAAGCCTTTAAAGGGGTGATTGCAAGCCAGGCGAAGCTGTATGACCTTCAGCATCAGCCGGAACTACAGGAGATAATGACGTTTGTCTCTACAGAGTCAGGAAACCGTATAGGAGTGTCTTTTTTAGAACCAAAAACTAAAGAAGATCTAGAGAAAAGAAGGCTGATGATACAGGAATGGGCGAGGAGCCATGCCGGGATGATGGGGAGATCTCCGGACTACATGAATACAATTCTGATGGTGTTAAATGCTTCAGCAGAGCTTTTTACTGCTGAAGACGAAAAGTGTGCAGCAAACATCAGGGATTACTATCAATACGTAAAGGAACATGATCTATCGTTAACACACGTATTTGTCAGTCCTCAGAATAACCGTGGCAGACAGGAAGCAGAAGGTGAACAGATTGCAGCACGGATGGTCAGAAAAACAGAAGACGGCATTGTCATTCATGGGTCGCGGATCCTAGCCACTCAGGCTGGCATGACAGATGAAATTCTGGTCTATCCGGTGCCGTCAAACGTGGATGATGAAGCTTTTGCTTACGCGTTTGCAATCCCGTGTGATACGTCGGGGTTATCTTTTATATGCCGTGAATCTTTTGCCTATAAAGATGCCTCTTACGACCATCCGTTAGGTTCAAGGTATGACGAAATGGACGCAATTGTTGTGTTTGACAATGTGCTTGTTCCGTGGGAGCGAGTGTTTTTGCATGGAAGTTCTTTTGTAAAAAATCTTTTATACAGCCAAAGTAATATGTTTGAACAGACGGCGCACCAGGTTGTGTCAAAAAGCGTGGTTAAATCGGAGTTTATTACCGGAACAATTCAATTAATCATTAACAGTATAAATATCAGTGAATACCAGCATGTCAGGGAAAAGTTTTCAGAAGTGGCTATCGCGCTTGAAGCAATGAAGGGCTTCTTACACGAATCAGAGCGAAATGCAAAAATCAACCAGTGGGGCACGATGACGCCTGATCCGAACCCGCTTCTGGCTGCGGTGAATTATTACCCGCGTATCTACCCTCGCTTTATCGAAATCATTCAGCTGATGAGTGCAAGCGGACTGGTCGCCATTCCTTCTGAAAAGGATTTTGCGTCAGACCAAAAAGAGCTGTTGAATCATCATTTACAGTCCGTCTGTCAGGATGGATATGAAAGGGTTAAATTGTTCCGGCTTGCATGGGATCTATCGATGAGTGCCTTTGGTTCAAGGCAGCAATTATATGAACGGTTCTTTTTTGGGGATTCGATCAGGCTTGCAGATCAGCTGTACAGCAGGTATGACAGAGGGGGCTCAGTTGAGAGAGTAAAGGATTTTTTGAAAGAGAAACGTTAAAAAAAGCGCAGGCTGGGTCCCAGACTGCGCTTCACTTATTTAGAAACTGAAAATCCCTGCTCTTCATTCACACCATTTTGCTCCATGAACTCATTCAGCAGATCACGTACTTCATCTGTTGTTTCTGTCTCCATCAGGCGATTTCTCAGTTCACTTGCTCCACGGAATCCGCGGACGTAGATCTTGAAGAATCGGCGGAGCGGCTTGAAGGCACGCGGCTCAAGCTCTCTTGAATACTTATCATGCAGGTCAAGCTGCAGACGAAGCAGATCAAGCAGTTCCTCGCTTGTATGCTCTTTCTTTTCTTTTTCAAATGCGAATGGATTATGGAAAATACCGCGTCCGATCATGACACCGTCAATTCCGTACTTCTCAGCAAGCTCAAGGCCCATCTGGCGGTCCTCGATATCACCGTTAATCGTAAGCAGCGTGTGCGGTGCAATCTCATCGCGCAGCTTTTTGATCTCAGGGATCAGCTCCCAGTGCGCAGGCACGTTACTCATCTCTTTTTTCGTACGCAGGTGAATCGAAAGGTTGGCAATATCCTGCTCAAGAACATGCTTCAGCCAGTCATGCCACTCATCCACATGCGTGTAGCCAAGGCGGGTCTTCACGCTGACGGGAAGGCCTCCCGCTTTTGCTGCCTGGATAATGGCAGCTGCAGTCTCCGGATGGCGGATCAGCCCTGACCCTTTTCCGTTTGCTGCAACGTTCTGCACTGGGCAGCCCATGTTAATATCCACACCGCGGTAGCCCATTTCAGCCATCCCGATGCTCATCTGACGGAAATACTCCGGCTTATCGCCCCAGATATGCGCGACGATCGGCTGCTCATCTTCAGTAAAGGTAAGCCGTCCCTTTACGCTGTCTTTACCGCGCGGGTGACAGTAGCTCTCAGAATTCGTAAACTCCGTAAAAAACACATCCGGTCTCGCTGCTTCACTGACAACATGACGAAACACGACATCCGTCACCGCTTCCATCGGCGCAAGCACAAAAAACGGCCGCGGTAACTCCTGCCAAAAGTTATCTTTCAACATATATCTGAACCCTTTCTATAAAGGAAAACACGTTCCCGAAATAATATATTTTCACACCAATGACTGGTTACACTTGACTTTGGTCTTTATATACTTTAATAGGATTTGGGTGAAAGTGCAAGGGGATGGGGTTAATATCAGGCTGGAATCCGCACTGTATTGTATAATGGTAAAAAATGTTTTAGGAGGATAGGTGAGATGAACAATTCTTTCATCCTGACATGGGATCACTTTGACGAGTGCCGGAATACGATCAAGCAAATTCTGTGGATGTATCATGATATGACCAGGATGTATGGGGGATTTGGGCACAATATTGACTTTGAACCAATTGATTATAAGCGCTTCCTGTTTACAGAAGTTGATGAAGGCAGCATTTCTCTTCATGCAAAAGAGGCCGAGATCCTGAGACAGGGGGCACTTTCAGCACTGGGATGTGACGTTGTTAATCTGCTCGATGAAGCACAGAGACGTGCTGAAGTGTACGACTTTATTAACAGTGCGCTTGCAAGTTCTCTTTTACATAACAGGCCTTTTGATCAAGAGGTTTTATCGGCAATGAAGCGGGCTTTAGATGAACAGGCAGATAACGGATGGGAATCAATGCCGGATGGTGCGAGGCTGGTGGTAAAGCTGGCAGAGGTATATGACTGCTATGTGCTGGGCTATTACGAGCAGCGGATGAATGAGATGAAGCTTTAAAATGGGTAAACGACCAAATTAAAGCGGAGGTTAAAGTGTCAAGGGAGGACACTTTAACCTCCGGGGAGGCAGTGCAAATTACCCGATCAACCCATCCCGCATCTCCACGACACGATCCGCATAACCAAGCATTTCCTCGTCGTGCGTCACCATTAGAACAGCTGTCCCGGTGTCTGTTGTTATATCCTTTAACAGTTTCATGATGTCGTGTGACCGCTTCGAATCCAGTGAAGCGGTCGGTTCGTCAGCGAAGACAATTTTTGGCTGGTGAATCAGGGCCCTTGCAATCGCGATCCGCTGTTTTTCACCGCCTGACATGGTGTCAGGGTATGCGTTCCGTCGGTGTTCCATTCCCACCCTGGTGAGTACGCGGCTGATCTCAGCAGCGGCTGCCTTTTTAGAAAGCTTTCTGCCTGAGGTTTTCAGCATAAGTTCCAGCTGTTCAGCGGCTGTCAGAAACGGAACAAGGTGCGATGACTGAAAGACAAAGCCGAATGATCCGGCGCGCAGTGCTCTTAATTCTTCCTGATCGAGCGAGGTCAGGTCGCGTCCGTCAAAAAGCACACTGCCTGAAGTCGTGGACTGCAGGCCTGCTGCAATTGAAAGCAGTGTGCTTTTCCCGGAGCCTGATACACCGGTTAATGCAGTCAGTTTGCCGCTTTCGATGGTCAGTGTCACGCCTTTTAACACCTGTTCAGACACTTCGCCAGCTGAAAATGATTTTTCGATCTGTTTTAATTCCATCATGTTTACACCTCTCCCTGTCTGATCGCCTGCAGCGGCTCGATTCGTTTAATCTGAACGCCTGATAGTGTTGCACCAAAAAAGCCGACTAAAGTGAAGACAGCTGAGAGCTGAAAAGCTGTAGCTGGTGCAAGCAGATAGGGGAGGTCACCCGGAGACACGGCATTTAGTGAAAATCCTATAGAAAGTGACGCAGTCAGCGCGATCAGGGTGATGATGATGAGCTGTGTCCACATCATCCGGAACAAGTCCCGTGTTTTCACGCCAAGTCCCTTTAAAATACCGTACAGGCCGATCTTCTGAACGTTCATCATATAAAAGAAGATCCCAAAAAGCATCCCGCTGATGGCAATCAGAAACCAGACGATCATATTTAACGATAGCTGTTCTGCATTGTAGCTGGGAATTGTATTTAAGAATTCACTTTTAGAAAAGGCAGTCAGCCCGGATACGCTGAGTTCATCACTACCCGGCACAAAGATCAGCTGGGAAGCTTTTGTGCGTGTTATCTGCTCAGCGTCGTCTGCTGATAAAAAGGCAGATGGTGCATGGCTGAACTTTGCCTGCGGAACAAATCCTGCGACTGTAAATGTGGTGCCGGACTGTTCATGTGTCAGATGATCGCCGGTTTGATAATCTTTTTGAAGGGATTCATCAAGTATGATTCTGCCGTTAGAAACCTGATGATCTCCTGAATGAACAAAAGTCACACCCGTCTGCCTGTCTTCATCATCGGTTAGAAAGCCCATCTGGAGTGACATGGCATAGCCGCCATGTTCACTAATCACCTGATCACGCAGCCCGGGGTCAATTACAGACATAGAATAGGTTTCTTCTGCATCGCTGCTCATCAGAAACTGACCTTCAGGCATATTGCGGATCAGCGAGGCGTTATCTTCTGATAAGCCATTCGCAAGTCCTGAGATCACAAAGGTCAGCAGGCTCACGAGAAAGACGATACTGCCCAGAATAAAAAACTTCAGTTTGTTCTTCTTCATTTCTTTCCATGCAAGGTTCATCATTTTTCCTCCTGTTGAACTGATAAGCCCAATCTTATAGAGGAAAGATGAACGGAGCATGAACAATGCGTAACAATTGCTCTACAGCCGTACTTTTACAGTTGTGCCTTGACTTGTCTCACTTTCGATCCGCACAGTCCCGCTGTGAAGATCAATGATTTCTTTCACAATGGAGAGACCGAGCCCCGAACCCTGCTCTGACCTTGCTTCATCTGCTCTGTAAAAACGATCGAATGCTTGTGCGACCTGTGCTTCAGTCATGCCAATTCCTTCATCTTTAATGATGACTTCCACATGATCTTTTTCTGCGCGGCAGATCACCTCAACCAGGCCGCCACCATGACTGTATTTAATCGCATTTGTCAGCAGATTTTCCCATACACTTTGCAGCAGAACACCATTTCCACGGACTGTCGCATGCTCCAGGTCAGCCGCAACTGCCAGTCCATTTTCATCAAATAAATACCTAAGCCGCTCAATGATCGCTGTCAGCTGCGTACTGACTTCAACTTGTTCAGAGAGGCTTTCCTCTTCGTTAAAAGAAGCCAGAATCAGCAACTGCTTTGTCAGACTGGAAATCTGTGCTGCTTCACCCCGGATCATTCCATAATAATGCTGACGTTCCGATTCAGTCAGTGTTTCTTTTTCAAGCAGTGAAAGGGTACTCTGGATTTTATGAAGAGGCGACTGAATATCATGTGAGACATTATGAACGAATTCCTCACGCTTTTGAATGGACCGGGCAATCTGTGTCCGCATCGCAGTGAATCGCTCAGCGAGACGACCGATCTCATCACGACGCTTTACCTTCAGCGGCTGATCAAATGATTCACGTTCCATCTGTTCAGCCGCTTCAGTCAGCTGCACAATCGGTCGCGTTAAAAGCCTTGCCACAATCATCATTAACAGAAAACTTAGTAAAATGATACCGCCAGCGAGCCCGGCAAAAAGCCAGTGCAGCTCCTGAAAGAGCAGTCCAATATCCGGTCGCATAAACAGCGCATAATCTGCCCCTTCAATTGTGACCGGAACCCCAACTGTATTACGCAGTTCATTCGCAAAAAATCCAGTGATAAACGCCGACCGTGGAAACTCACTGATGCCGTGATACTGCTCATCATTTAACACACTTGAAATAACGTCATCACTCAGTGACTGCTCCCGGTACTCACCACCGTAAAATTCACTCCGGCCATTTCCGGTCAGGTAAAACTGATATCCGGCATCTCCGAGAAGGTTGAGTGTTTCAGCAGGTTGACCGGACCCGGACTCTAATTGCTCCGCTACTTCAATTAAAATCCGCATATTTTTATCATTATTCGCATCCTTCAGGTTCAGGTCATAATACACATTCATGACTAGAAATCCGATCAGACTGCTGAGCAGCATCGTGGTGAAAGTAAACCAGATAAATTTCACATATAAATTCATTGCATGACCTCGAGCTTGTATCCGATACCGCGCACAGTGACAATTTCAACCTCTGAATGCTGGAGCCGACTGCGAAGCCTTTTAATATGTACATTCACTGTCTGCTCGTCTCCCTCATAATCAAATCCCCACACGCGCTCAATGATCTGATCGCGTGAAAAAGCCTGACCCGGGTGGGCAGCAAGCAGTGTGAGCAGTTCAAACTCTTTCAAAGGTATAATCAGTTTCTTACCGCCAATCCGGATCTCGTAGCTTCTGCGATCAATGACCAGATCACCGGCCGTCAGCGTCTCATCAGACCCGTGTACCCGTCTGAGCACCGCCTTCACCCTGAACAGCAGCTCTTTTGCTTCAAAGGGCTTTACGATATAATCATCAGAACCTGCAGAAAATCCTCTTTCCTTATCCTCAATATGATGCCGCGCCGTCAGCAGAATCACGGGAATCCCATACATTTCCCGAATCATCTTTGTCAGCTCAAACCCATCAATTCCCGGCATCATCACATCCACCACAGCCAGATCCACCCGTTCAGCCTCAAGGCGTCTCAGCGCCTCATCACCGCTTGACGCCAATATCGTCTGATAACCCGCTTCACGCAGCTCGCGTCCTGTAAAATCCAGCATCCGTGCATCATCATCTACCGCAAGAATATGTATCATTGTCTTCACCTCTGTCTGGTTGTTTTGTGTATAGTTTACATGATTATAGGCGCAAGAGTGTGACGGAGGTGTGTGAAAAAATAACGGAGCTAAGTGTATAATAGTCACACAGATTGACTTCCATAAATGAGAGGATGTACCACATGAATCATCAGAGCAGGCAAAATAAATTTGCTTGGGAGCACCGTGCATATGAGTTCTGGTGTAAAAGAGACGGTACCCCGGAGGATAAGGCAAAAGAGATCATAAACAATCCAACAGCAGCCCTGAAAAAACATCAACCCTACTTTGAAGAGATAGAAGGCGTGAAGGTCGCTAACATTTGCGGATCAAATGGCAGAAAAGCGGTTCCTCTTTCTTTATTGGGAGCCGAGGTAACTG
This sequence comes from Jeotgalibacillus alimentarius, assembly GCF_000829445.1. GTDB lineage: Bacteria > Bacillota > Bacilli > Bacillales > Jeotgalibacillaceae > Jeotgalibacillus > Jeotgalibacillus alimentarius. The sequence continues at coordinate 74,777 of NZ_JXRQ01000030.1, read as the reverse complement.
TTTTCGATCTGTCAGAAGAGAATAAAAGATATGCGCTGGAATTAGCTCATCATGCAGACATGACGATTCAGTACATAACAGGCGACATATATGATATTGATTTGAAAACATATAGCAATTCCTTTGATCTGCTTTATTTGGAAGGAGGGATCCTGCATTACTTTAATGATATTGATCAATTGATGACGATTCTTTTTTCCATGCTGAAAAAAGACGGCCGTATGATTTTAAGCGACTATCACCCGGTGAAAAGATGCATAGACGAGGACCTCCGTTATCATCCTGTTTATTTTGATCAGCCATTATCTAAGGGGGATATTTCTTACAAAGAGTTCTTTGATGAATCAGAACAGCAGGCGTTTCCTGATGTCTCTTTGAGGTATTATACATTAAGCGAAATCATTAATTCTGTTATCAATATTGGGTTTATTTTAGATCGTTTTGATGAACACCGCGGCTGGAAGGGGGAGAATATTCCATGGGAGTTTACGATTCTGGCGAAGAAATAAGGAGTTTTACATATGCAGCAATATAGTGAATACATCATCAGTCAGGAAAATAGCATAAAAAGCCAAAGCAAACGCTATGCGATCAGAAATCAACAGGAGCTCATTGGCACAATTGAGGAGGATCTTACAAGCTCAAGGGATAAGGTCAACCTGCTGTTAAAAGGACTCAGTCTGTATTCGGTGACGAGCATGCACTTAAAGATCCTTAATCAGCAGGACCAGCATACCGGTATGTTAAAAAAGAACAAAGGCTTCAGCAGTACATATGAATTTATTTCGGAGGATCAATCAGTTTACACCATTGAGGCAAAAGCAAATTTTAAACAGCGTAAGCCTTCTGTAACGGTATCAAGTCAAAGTCATGAGCTGTTCAGAGGCTCAGCCGATTTTTATGCGACCCGTTTTGCATTTACCAATGAGTCAGGGGAAAATATACTGAAAGTCGAGAAGACTGCAGCCCCTTTCAGCTTAAAAGAATTGATTGTCGCACCTGATGTGTATCGTACAATTCTTCTTGATCAGCAAACGATTGATCCAGCGTTGATTATTGCACTGGCGCTTGTCATAGACATCCATTTTCATGAGCGCTAAAGTGTAATTTATTAACACTCAGGAGGTTTTAAAATAATGAATACATATAAATATCAAATGCCGGCCCTAACAAACTCAATGGAAGCCATTTCAGTCAAAGGGATATATAACGAAGAAGTGTATACAATTGAAAGGTTCTTTCAGAGTAAGTGGCAGTCTGTACTGACGGGAATTATGCCGGGCTTCGTTACGAATGTAAGAGTCTATCGTAATGGAGAAGCGGTTGCAGAAACGATTGATGCCGTAAAAATGTTTGGTCGTCCGAGATGGGAAGTAAATAATTTAATATCAGATGCTAACTTTATTTTACAGGATAAAAGTATGGTGAAAACCCACCCTCGTGCAATCTTTTACATGGATGATACAGAATATAATATTGAGAGTGACTTTGGTGATAAAGAAACCAGGGTTTACCTGGAAGATGAACTGGTGCTTACAATGTCTTATAACAAAAGCCTCCCGCCACGTGAAATGACACTGGAGTTTCTAAGACCTGATCTAAATGAAGCAGTTTTTATTTGTCTGCTGCACACATACGATATCGGATTTTAACAACTTGTCTATAAAAACAAGGCAGCTCGGCTAAATAACCGGAGCTGCCTCATATCAATCACATTATTCAGTTACGACCATCACGCCACCACAATGAGAAACCTTGTGAAACTCAATCTCGCAATTTCCCTCAAGTGAAGCCTTCAGTTCATCGAATACGAAATAAAATTCATCCTCGTCCCAATGCGCAAGATTATCTGTACGGCATGTATTAAGCTGATCTCTCGTTTCAAATGAAATATCACCAATCAATAGCTGACCGCCTGTTTTTAAATGAGATAACAGTTCGCGGATAAAATTAACCTTTTCATTATCATTCAGATGGTGAAGTGTGTACGTGCTGACAATAAAATCGTACTTTTTATCCTGAAGGACAGGCGGGATTCCGTTTGTAATATCCCACTCCATCAGATTTGCAGCAGGCATCTTCACCTGGGAGATAGAGATCATTTGAGAAGAAAAATCGACTCCATCAATCAAATGTCCATTTTCATACAGCTTATTCGTCAAGACACCTGTACCAAATCCGATATCAAGCACGTCAGTATTTTTCTGCTGCATCACTGCATTAAAAATCGTATTCAATATTTCTTTGTAGCCGGCAAAAGGATACGTATTACTTTCCTCACTCACCTTTACCGTCTGATCATAATCATTTGCCCATAAATTAAATCCTGTGTTATTTAACAAGAATGCTCCCCCTGTATGTTTCAGTCTGACGGGCATTCATATAGAACTACCCGTTTTAAAGCCCAGTAACCTCGATATTTTTAGCGTTTTTCATATGTAACCACACCTTCCAGTTATTTGTATTGATTGTACCGTTTTTAAGGGAGGAATGCATCATAAAAAACAGGGACGGAGGTGGAAGGGTCATCTCACGACTCTTTCACCTCCGTCCCCATAGTGCACAGCCCAAAAACGCATTCACTCAGCACGTGCCTCTCTTCTTACGATAAAATTCATCACAAACAACACAGCAGCAATCAGTGCTGCACAGAAGACAAGCGCAAGTGGATTTCCTTCCCCAAACATTGCAGTCAAAACAACGTCAAATGGAGGAAGGCCCATTGCCTTTAGCAACGGAATAAAGAATGTAACAGCAAGAATACCTGCAGAAAAATACATAATGTTTTTCATTTTCGTACTCAACAAACCGCCTACTTAATAAATGTGATATCATAAAAAAAGGAAATGATTAATTTTTCTGATATTTTTGCTGTTTAATGTAAATGACAATAATCTATATAACACTTCAAGAAAAACTCAGAAGCACGACCTGATTTGTTTCACGTGGAACATTGAAGTTGATAAGAAGGAGTGATCATATGCCAGTCTCTCTTCCGGGGAAAATTTCAATTGCTGTATGTTTGTTATTCGTTTTTCAGTTCATCTTTGTTTTCGGTATGATTTTTGTAAATGGATTTGGTGCAATTGTTGTGTTTCTTCAATTCACAATCGTTACGGCATCACTTGGTATTATTTTCGGGGTGCTGGGTCTCAGAAAAGAAAGTGGTAAAGCAAGGCTGGCTCCAGTGAGTGCATTGATGGTCAGTGGCGTGTTCGTTCTGTTGTTTTTCGTGACTTTATTTGGATATGCTGGTTCTTTTGGAGAATAAGAACAGATGGGTTAACGAAACAACGATTATCTTTTCTCAGTAAACTGGTCTAAACTTCTATCCGTTTTAATTTATTCATTTCGAACGCAGGTGTAGAGATTATATTAACAGGTAATCCTTTTAAAGCAGCATATACAAACATGTGATTTGAAATCCCATAGTAAATACTGATCAAAAAATACTAAAACTTTAAAGTGAAATAGTTCAAAACGCTCTATTTTAAATTCACATATGCTAAAGTTAAATAAAAAGTTCCTGCAAAAAGAGGGTGCTTATCGTGAATTTAGAATTATTTACATATATTACACTCACCTGTACGTCAGGTGTTTTAAATTTGTTTTTAAGTCTGTACGTCTTTTTTAAGCGGCATCAGTATACGAGCATTGCAAGCCTGTTTATTGCTTATACGTTACTGATCAGTATTTACTGTTTTGGTACTGCGTTTGGTCTTATGTCTGAAACGCTTGGCGAAATTAAGTTCTGGACAGTAATCCTGTATATAGGTATGCCTTTTTCAGCGCCTGTGGGTCTGCTGTTTGTGATGCAGTATTTAGGTATCAATGCATTGAAAAAAAGGTATCTATCTCTTCTGATCATTCCATTAGTGACTTTTTTGATGGTGGCGACGAATGATTTTCACCAGTTGTATTACCGTGTCTATGAAGTAGATCCTGTGCTGGGTGCACCTTATGTTTATCAGGAGGTTGGTATCTGGTATCTGGTGCATGGTATCACGACTTTTTCCAGTATGTTTGTCGCTTTATATTTATTAATGTCTCATTGGAGGGATATAGATAGAGAGTACCGTCAGCAGCTTGCTGCACTGATGCTGGGACAGTTTATACCAATGGTTACTGCTTTTATTTATCTGATTGGTCTAACGCCGCCAGGCATTGATCCAGTACCTGTGATCATGTGGGTTTCATCTATTCTATATCTTTGGGCGATTGGCTATTCCCGCCTATTCAGAATTATGCCGATTGCGAAGACGACTATTTTTAACAGTATTAATGACGGGGTTATTGTGCTGGATAGCTCGCGGCGGCTCATTGAATACAATCAGACAACTGAACAGATGTTTCCTCAGCTGACCAAAGCAATGTTTGGACATGAATTCAATATAGTATGGAAACAGTTGGCAGGAGAACCGTTTCCTTTTCAGGCAGCTGAGACAGCAGCTCAGCAGGAATTGCAGCTGTCAGGGGCAGACGGGCATTCCTTCACTTATCAAGTACGATCAACACCGCTTCACCACGGTCTTCACCATAAAGGACAGCTGCTGATCTTTACTGACATTACGGAGGTAAAAGTGCTGCAGCTGAAGCTTGAGCATCTGGCTTACTACGATGAACTTACTCAAATTTATAACAGACGTGCTTTTTTTGAACACTGTAAACAGCATTATACTGAAGCGGTGGAAAGGTCACTTCCAATGACAGTCATCCTAATGGATATCGACCATTTCAAGAAAGTAAATGACACCTATGGACACGCTGTCGGAGATATGGTGCTTAAGCATATGGCTGATCAGTGTAAGGGAAAGCTCGGAGGTGATCAGCTATTCGGTCGATATGGAGGGGAAGAATTCGTGCTGGCTTTGAAAAACCAGGATTTGAATGAAGGGATGAAACTGGCTGAAAGCCTTCGTCAGCATATAGAAAATCATCCGTTTCAAACTGAAGAAACGCTGCTATCCATCACACTGAGTTTGGGTGTAGCAACAGCCACACATCTGTCGGATGAAAGCCTGTTCCAGTTACTGAACCAGGCAGATAAAGCGCTATATGAAGCAAAGCGGACAGGGCGTAACAAAGTCATTGCCTATCATGAAGAAGATAGAATCTTCGGGACGAAAAGCGGTACATAATACGCCTTACCAGGGTTTCACGTGGAACAACGCTGGTATGTATATCCTGACGGGCAGATCAGAACCACTGATTGAAACCAGTGAGATGAGATTAGGTCAATAAGGAGGCAACATCATGTTTAATTCTGAAGAATACGACGATCCGGAACTCTATGATAAAGAGAATGGACATTATATCCCAGAGCTTACCCTCTTACATAAGTGGGCATCAGACAGCCAGGGCACAATCATTGATATCGCCTGCGGAACAGGGAGGGTAAAGATTCCTTTAGCAGAGAGCGGGCTTCAGGTGCTGGGTGTAGATGTACATCAAGGGATGCTGAATCAGGCAGAAAGCAATGCAGCGGGGCTGTCCATCGACTGGATCCAACAGGACTGCACCAGACTTGATTTGAGTGTGAAAAGCCCGCTCATCTATTCAGCAGGCAACTCTTTTCAGCACTTCCTGACCAATGAAGATCAGGATGACCTGCTTTCTTCTGTGAACAGGCATCTAGAAGAAGACGGCATCTTTATTTTCAACACCAGATTTCCACATGCTGACGAGCTGCTTCAGCCTGAGACGGAGGAATACTGGAGAACCTATCGGGACGGGGAATATAAAGTGGACGTCTCCACGATCAGCCGCTATGACGCGCTTCAGCAGATTCAGCATTATACGACCATTCGTACATATAAAAACAGCAATGATGAGGCTGTGGATGAAAAGCGGACGAATATCAGCTTGAGATACGTGTATCCAAAAGAGATGGAAAGATTACTAATTGCGCATGGATTTGAAATCGTACATCTTTATCAGGATTGGAAAGAGACTCCAGTGACAAACGAGAGCTATGAGATGATCTATGTGTGTAAAAAAGTAAGGGGTTAATGAGAAAAGGTGACTGGCCTCAAAGTGTTCAGTCACCTTTTTCATTAAATCAGTCGATCCTCTGAATCATCTCTACTCTATTTCCAAAAGGATCCCTGAATTCAAAACGGTCAAAACCCGGAATCGGAATACCTTCCAGAATTTCAATTCCCTCATCTTCAAGCGTATTCTTCCAATGGCTCAAATCAGTCACTTCATAAGCAAGATGCGCTTTTGTGGTTGTCCGGTCAAAGCCTTCTTCAGTTCCTACATGAACCTCAGCATGGCCAGCTTTCAGCCAGAAGCCGCCCCGGCCCCGTAACGATTCAGGCTTTTCTTTTTCAGTAAAGCCCAAAACCTCGCAATAAAATTTTCTGCCTTCTTCTTCAGTCCCTTTTGGAATCGTAATTTGAGCGTGATGTAAGCCAATGACCATGTCGTACTCCTCCTGTATGTAAAAGCGGTATAATATCTTACTCTATTTTACAGGAAAATAAAGGAATTCACATGTGTGAGACAGAAGTGTGAGGGTGGAGTAAGCGATAACGGATCATATAAATTACCTGAAATCCTGATGAAAATCACATTTTAAAAAGGGGGGAGACCATGAAAACAAACTTCGACTTTCTTACAAAAGTAAAAGGAATGAATGTCTCTGCGATCTATTGTGATATGCTGCATACATATAAAGACGGTAACAAGATCTCTGTCATCGCATCTCCTGGTGTGCTTTGTTTTATGAAGGAACATGCGGATCGTGATGAAAAGTTCTGGCTGATTCAGTGGGAAGAGCTGTACTCAGGAAATGATGCACTGATCGTTAAAGAGCAGGATACACCTGCACCATTAAACTATAAAGAAACAGAATTCGGGCAGCAAAAATATATTGTCTCATCTGCAAGCTTTACAACCTTTCGGAGTGAAATTAAAAATGTATGGGGATATGGATTCACAGATGAAGGGGAGGTCTGGCTGGGCGATATCATCCTGGAGCTTGAAGATTCATTTATTTACATCGCGGCATCTCCGGCTATAGAGTACAAGGTGCTCGACGAATTTCCTGACAAGCGCAGGTTGTATGATGAGCTGTTAGTGACGACAAAGAAAGAGTGATAGATATGGATATGAGAGTAAGATCCATTAATGAAGAGGATTTTAAAGATGTTTTAACGTGGAGCCGTGATTCAGTTTTTTGTGAGGCAAATGGCTGGCAGTCTAATAGAAAGATAGACGAACTGCAGCGCTGGTGGAGGCATTGCGTGAATAATGCTGAAAAGGGTTTTTTGCGGATGGGCGTGGAGTTGAACGGAGAGCTGATCGGCTATGCAGACTTAGCCTCAATCGATAACGGATCAGCTGAGCTTGGCATTGCGATTGGCAAAAGTGCTGTGTGGGGAAAAGGCATTGGCGCTCAGGCAGCTGGTCTTATAATAGAATATGGGGTGGAAGAGTTGAACCTCCACACATTTTACGCGGAAACCCATGAAGCAAACGTCCGCTCACGCAGGATGCTTGAGAAGCTGAAGTTTAGAGAAGTGAGCCGTGATGGTGTTGAAGTGTATCTGGGGAAAGAGAGCTGTTTGATTCAATACGCTTTATATAATTGAACCAGCCCGGCAGAAACTGCCGGGCTGGTTTTAGAATGATTATTATAATGGCACACTAAGCTCCGTCCCCATTGTGCTGCCCAAATCACATCGTACTAATATCAATCACAAAACGATACTTCACATCAGAATCCATCACGCGCTTATACGCTTCATCGATTTCATCAGCAGAGATCACTTCAATGCTTGGTGCGATGTCATGTTCTGCACAGAAGTCGAGCATTTCCTGCGTTTCACGGATACCGCCAATCATGGATCCGGCAAATGAACGTCGATGCGGGATGAGTGAGAATGCATTGACTTCAAGCGGTTCAGCAGGGGCACCGACATTGACGAGCGTGCCGTTCAGTGTCAGCAGTGAAAGGTAGGCGTTGATATCAAGCTTCGCACTGACGGTATTGATAATCAGATCAAAAGTACCTGCAAGCTTTTCAAATGTTTCATCGTCACTTGTTGCGTAATAACTGCTTGCACCAAATGCCAGACCGTCTTCCTTTTTATTCAGTGTCTGTGAAAGAACTGTTACTTCAGCGCCCATGGCATGCGCAATTTTAACCGCCATATGGCCAAGTCCGCCCATTCCCACTACTGCTACCTTTTTGCCGGGACCAGCCTCCCAATGATTAAGTGGTGAGAAGGTTGTAATCCCTGCACAAAGAAGCGGTGCAGCTTTATCAAGCGGAATGCTCTCAGGAATACCAAGCACAAAGTCCTCTACAACAACGATATGTGTAGAATAACCGCCCTGTGTCGGCTCGCCGTATTTATCCACGCCTGCATAAGTAGGCACATTCCCTTTCAGGCAGTACTGTTCCTCGCCAGTTTTACAGTTTTCGCATTCACCGCATGAGTCAACCATGCAGCCGACGCCAACGCGGTCCCCGACTTTATATTTCGTTACATTTTCACCGACATCAGTGACAATTCCTGCAATTTCATGACCCGGTACAAGAGGATAGTTCACTTCTCCCCAGTCGCCGTGTGCAGTGTGAAGGTCTGAGTGACAGATCCCTGCAAACTTTATTTCAATCAATATATCATTCTTATCCAGCGTCAGCAAATCCTGAAGTGATACAAGTGAGAAGAAGTAGTCAGGGTTTACAGATGAAATCAGATCCTGGAAAGCGGCCTTGTTTTTGACCAGTTTTGACGCAATCATATGCGGGTGATCAGGGTTGTTTTTCTCTAAAATCGTTAAGCAGCTTTCCGAGTTGGTCAACAGCTTTGAAAACGGTGCTACAGATAGTTCACGTCTATCGTTATGATAATAAATCGGTATGCTGTGTTTTAATGCACTTTGAATGAGAAACGGAGATAGTATATGGTTATCAACGATTAACATCCGGCACACCTTCCTGTTTGAGATTTGTGATTCAAAAGAACCTTATTTTAAGAATATTATGTTAAAAATAATATATTAATATAAGGTTGCTGTAACGCACGAGAATGATTATGACACTAATATGCCTATAAAAAAGGATTTATTGATAAAAAAGTCCTAATTTTTATAGTTCTTTATATTCATTAAAAGTCGTAATTATCAGAATAAGATTGAGTCAGTAAGTCTTGGTTCATCTACTTGACTATTGAATGAGCCTGTAATAATATGAGTGACGAAAACGCCATAGACATTAAAGCCTTTCTAGGGTTCCGCCATTACGGGTCTGGTCCGAGAGAAAGCGCAAAGAGCAATCTTTGTACACGGAGGGAGAAAAGCCCGGGAGATACCACTTAACAAGTGATATGTCCTGGGTTTTTTATTTTATTTGGAAAAGGAGCGATTTTAGTGTGGTGGTTAGTAGTAGCAATTTCAGCATTATTTGAAGTTGGCTGGGCAACCGGCTTGAAATATGCGCATAATGGATTAACGTGGGCGCTTACGATTGGCGCAATTATTGTGAGCTTCGTAGGGTTACTGAAGGCTTCAACCAAGCTTCCTACAGCTACTGTATATGCAGTGTTTGTCGGACTTGGCACACTTGGAACAGTCATAGTCGATATGATCTTTTTTGACGCCGGCGTCAGTGCAGGCGTGATTTTCTTTGTGGTTATCCTACTGGTCGGTGTAGTCGGATTGAAGTTTGTCACGGATGAAAACGAGAAGGAGGTGCAGCAGTCATGAGCTGGATTGCATTAATTATTGCGGGATTCTGTGAGGTATTAGGCGTTAATGGGATGCAGCGGATCTCATCAGGCAAAAAGCTGAGCGGATTTGCCTTCCTGATCGGCGGGTTCGTTGCCAGTCTGAACCTCTTGTCATTTGCGATGACCACCATTCCACTCGGCGTCGCATACGCAGTCTGGACAGGGATGGGCACAATCGGAGGTGTGGTTGTGGGAATGATTTTCTACGGCGATCCTGCAGACCGTAAGCGTATTTTCTTTCTGACGCTGATTGTTGTAGCTGTTGTCGGGCTGAGAGTTGTGACGAATTAAAGAGTTGTGTGCACTGTGCACTACGGGGACGGAGGTTAACGTGTCATGAGATGACACGTTAACTTCCGTCCCTGTATTATGCATACTAAATACCCAAAAAACTCAATTACACATAGATATATATACATAAATATTTTATAATGAGTGATACATAGATATCAGCTTACAAGCTGTAGATAAAAGAGAAAAGAGGCCTGGAGGGTATGTTCTCATCGGATGGGTTAGATTCGATTACTGTTGTGGATGGTGAATTTTCGTATGGGTTTGTGGTCTTATCTGTCGTAATTGCCTGTGTGTCTGCTTATGTGGCGCTGTCGATGAATCAGCGGATGCAGCAGAGTAGTTTTTTTCATAAGAATTTCTGGCTGGTACTGGCTTCATTTGCGATGGGGCTTGGGATCTGGTCGATGCATTTTATCGGCATGAGTGCACTTATGATACCGGTTGAGATGTCTTATGATACAAAATGGACGTTTATTTCAATAGTGCCTGCTATCTTAGCATCCTATCTGGCTTTTTATTTTGCGAATCGGCCAAGAAAGTCATTATATCCGATTCTCTCAGCAGGGCTGATTATGGGGTTTGGTATTTCAGCTATGCATTATATCGGGATGGCAGCAATGATCATGAGCGTTGACTATTATTATAAAACGTGGATGTTTATTGCCTCTATCCTTGTGGCTGTTGCTGTATCATACGTTTCGCTCTACGTTTTTTCAAATCTTCAGCGTTTTATGGGAAACCAGCTGATCAAAATTGTCACAGCCATACTGATGGGCGGCGCGATTTCGAGTATGCATTATATTGGAATGGCAGCGGTCGTTTTTTATACAGACGAACCGGTCGAGTATCATATGCATGCGCATGAAATGGATATGGGTCTTGTTGGATTCGTGGCAGTGGGAATGCTTTTAATTCTTCTGATATCGGGACTCACCAGTGTGCTTGACCGTTATGTGGATCACCGGATGAGTCACTTTGATTCCCTGACACTTTTTCCGAATCAGCGGCAATTTGAGAAAGATATCAACCAGCAGCTAATTGCAGGCAGTCTGACAGTCCTCCATATCAGGAACCTCGCTGCTTTTACCAACGGCCAGGGGTTCGGTTTTGGTGATCAGCTGGTCGCTGAAATTGGGCATGTGATTCAAAAGAACGCACCTGCGCATGCCCGCATCTACAGGCTTGAGGAAAACCGGTTTGCTGTGCTCAATCTGAAAGAGCAGTCTGTCAGCAGAGCGAAATCAGCAATGCAACGTGTTTTAAATGAATTGTCAAAGCCGCTTGAGATTGTCAGCCAGTCAGTTATAGTCGAAATGACTGCTGCGTTTTCCTATATTGAAAAGAAAAACGGCTGGGAGCTGTTTTCAAATGCTATTGCCGTCTTAGAACACCCATCAACTCATGACAGAAATGAAGTAATCGAATACGACCATTTGATTCACACTTACAACTTTGAAAGTCAGGTTGTTGCCGATCTCGAACAAGCGAAGGCAGAGGGCCAGCTCTATATAGTGTATCAGCCTAAAGTATGCATGAAAACGCATCGTGTTAATGGGGCAGAAGCGCTTATCAGATGGAAGCACCCGGCACACGGATTTATTTCACCGGCTGTTTTTATCCCACTGCTTGAAAAACATGAAAAAGTGTGTGATCTCACGGATTGGATTGTACAGCAGGTATGTGCACAAATCGCCTCCTGGTCAGGAAACCATATTAATTTTGGACCCATTTCTATTAATATACCGGGAATCTATCTGACTTCCCCGAAGCTGATGAACGTAATCAAAGCTCAGCTTGCAGCACACGGAATTGACCCTGCCATGCTGGAGCTCGAAATCACTGAAACGAGCGTAATCCACGATATCGATAATGCGATCGCAGCCGTTAGTGATTACAGAAAGCTCGGTTTATCTGTTGCTCTCGATGATTTTGGAACAGGGCTGTCATCCCTATCCTACCTGAGAAAACTGCCGGTTAATACGATTAAAATCGATAAATCGTTTATCGATGAAGTACCAACTTCACTAAAAGATGCCGGTCTGTTGAGTGCAATAGTCGACCTGTGTGCATCTCTCAAACTCGCAATCATCATCGAGGGTGTTGAAGCGCAGGAGCAGATTGATTTTCTTCATACATTGTCTGCTGATCTGACTATTCAGGGGTATTACTTTTCTAAACCGCTCACTGCCGCGGACTTTAAAAAGTGGACAGTGGAGCAAATGAATAAAACCGCCGGCTGATGACAGATCCAGCCGGCGGTTTTGTTGATTGGTGGTATAGGTCTTTTTATACTATGTGGCGAAGATGTTATGAGAAGTGACGAACTGTCCGGGTTTTCCTTCGAACCTATGACTGTGAACGGCGAACATCCGCCGTTTTACCTAGAACATCCTCTCCACACGACTCAGCAATACCCATTCTCACGCTTAATATCCAGTTTACCCGCCAGTTCATCGAGCATGTCTTTATATTGATCGTACTCCTCTTTATTCAGGCCAAGTACTTCGTTAATTCGGGCCGGGATCTCCTTTGCTTCTTCTTCAAGGCTTCTCCCGCGTTCAGTCAGCCTGATCACGAGCTGGCGTTCATCTTCAGGATTCCGTGCTTTTTCTATATAACCGGATTGGATCAATTTTTTAACCAGCGGTGTCAGCGTGCCGGAATCAAGCTGAAGCCGTCCACCAATTGATTTTAACGTGACAAAATCTTCTTCCCATAGTACAAGCATCACCAGATATTGCGGGTAAGTCAGATTCAGCGGCGCTAAAAAAGGACGGTATCGCTTAATGATTTCTTTAGAGATCGCATAAAAGGGAAAGCATAATTGATTGGATAAATGTAAGGGATTCATAAAAAATCTCCTCCTGAGAGAATCATATTAGTTGCAAAAATATTTAAGTTGTATAAAATTAAATTGTACACAACTTAAATATATCACATTTAACAGGAGGAATCATTCATGAAAAAGCTATTTACTTCAACAGCAACAGCAGTAGGCGGACGTGAAGGACGCGTAACAGCAGAAAGCGGATCATTCGACCTTGGCCTTGCAATGCCAATGCCAGGCGCTGATACAGCAGGAAAAAGTAACCCTGAAGAACTATTCGCAGCAGGCTATGCTGCATGCTTCGATTCAGCAATGAATATTGTTGCCATGCAAAAAGGCATTAAGCATGACGGTTCTGAAATCAAAGCAGACGTATCACTGAATAAAGGCGATGCAGGTTATGCGCTATCAGTGGAAATGGATGTACTGATCAAAGGTGTAGATGAAGAAACAGCTCGTCAATTGGTAGAGGAAGGCCACCAGGTGTGCCCTTATTCTAATGCGACGCGTGGAAATATTGATGTGAGCTTTAATGTGCGTACTGCGTAACTTGCAGATTCGCGCTGAAAACCCCCTGGCCGGTGGATCGGTCAGGGGGTTTTTGTGGTTTGTGAGGTGGGTCTAATGACACTAAACGTCGAAGTTTGAGTGAGAAGTGTCGAACGGACAGGGGAAAGCGTCGAACATGCGGGGACATCCGCCGAACCCCAACAGTTATAAGTCGAACATCCAGCAAGATACGCCGAACCATTCCCGCACCAGTCCCACACCCGCATTAACAAAACCTTATCAATCCCCTTACAATCCCTTCAAACTTCCTTAACATTCCATCTGTAACATCATAGCTGTGAAAGACAAGTGAATAGCAGTCCGGTATGGCTGATGAGAACCGCGAAAACGAGAGACAGATAGGCCTCTTTATATTTTCGTGGATTTTTTTATGCCAGTACCGGTGGAAAAGGAGTGAGCGTTTTGTTTTTAGATAGAGTGAAAGAGTCACGGGTGATTGCGTCGATCAAAGAGCCCAGACAGCTTGAGGAATTTGTAGAGACAGACATTAAGGCGGCCTTTTTACTGCTTGGAAATCTTACGGTGATCAAGCGGTATGTGGATTTTCTGAAGTCACATAATCGTGATGTGTTTTTACATATTGAGAAGATTCCGGGGATCAGCTATGACCGTGAAGGGTTAAAGTTTATTGCGCGGCATGTTCAGCCAACCGGGATTGTGACAACGAAGTCATCGCTTGTGACGGCTGCGAAAAAAGAAGGATTAATTGTGATTCAGCGTCTGTTTTTAATCGATTCAGATGCTTTAAAGAACGGACTTGAGAGTGCGGAGCAGGTACAGCCTGATTTTCTGGAGCTGATGCCTGGTGTGGTGCCACATTTGATTGATCATGTAAAAAAGAAAACGGATATTCCAATTATTACAGGTGGCCTGATCCAGAACCGCAGACAGATGGAGAAGGCGATTGAGCGCGGTGCGACAGCTGTTTCTACAGGAAGGACGCATCTTTGGAAGCCGCTTGTGGAGGTGACGCAATGAGGAAGGTTGAGTTAAAAGGGATTACGAAATCCTATGATGGAAAACAGGACGTGTTAAAAGCAATTGACGTCACAGTCGAGCCGGGTGAATTTTTTGTGCTGGTCGGGCCTTCAGGCTGCGGGAAAAGTACGATGCTCCGCATGATCGCAGGACTCGAATCGATCACATCAGGCGAGCTTGCACTGGATGGGAAGCGGGCAAATGCTTTAACTCCGAGCGAACGCGATCTGTCGATGGTATTTCAGAATTACGCGCTGTACCCTCATTTATCAGTAGAGCAGAATATCACATTTGGCTTACATGTTAAAAAGGTGTCAAAAAGAGAGCAGAAGGAACGCTGTAAGGAAGTGTGCGGGATGCTCGGGCTCACAGATTATATGAAGCGGAAGCCGCGCGAGCTATCAGGCGGTCAGCGTCAGCGTGTAGCACTTGCCCGCGCAGTTGTCACGCAGGCGCCGCTTTGTCTGATGGATGAACCGCTTTCAAACCTTGATGCCAAGCTGCGTGCAAAGATGCGTTCTGAGATCAGGCAGCTGCAGAGAAAGCTTGGTCTGACAATGATTTATGTGACGCATGACCAGACAGAGGCAATGACGATGGCAGACCGGATGATGATTTTATCAGACGGCGACGTACAGCAGATCGGACGGCCGCTCGATGTATATAACAATCCGGCGAATACGTTTGTAGCCTCGTTTATCGGGTCACCACCGATGAATCTGATTGATGCGGAGATGAAGGATTCTGTACTGGTTGCTGATGGTCACTGGATGACGCCGGTGACTGCAGCTATGAAGCAGAAGATCGGTTCAGGACGCGTGACGCTTGGCGTGAGGCCGGAGCATATCTCGCTTGCGAAGGATAGTGAGCCTGGGTTTTTAGTTCAGGTCGCAAATGTAGAGGTGCTGGGAACGGAGACGCTTGTTACTTTCGACTTTGGAGAGGCTACGCAGTGGATTGCAAAATGGCCGGGTCAGAGCAGCGTTCAGCCTGGAGAACAGATCCGGATCTGCGTAGATGATCGTCACCTGGCGTTATTTTCAGCTGAAAAGGGTGAGCGGATTGTATGTGAGGCAGCGCCAGTTAAGAAGGTGTCGTTATGACCACAATGCAGCACGAATTCACCGCTGATCGCCAGGTGGAGCGGAAGCGTGCCTGGTCCAACTGGGCAACCGGCATGCTGTTTCTGCTGCCATCGCTGCTGCTGTTTGGGGTTTTTCTCTTCTATCCGATGGTCAGGACTGTGTACTTGAGTTTGTTTTTAACCGATTCGCAGGGTGTGCCGATTGTCTTTGTGGGCTGGGAGAACTTCCTGAATCTGTTTCAGTCCACGAGTTTTCAAATCAGTGCAAAGGCAACTGCGCTATTTGTACTTTATACAGTTCCTGCAGGGATTGTGCTTGCGACTGCACTTGCGATTTTAGCGAATCAGAAGTTGAGAGGCATCGGCCTTTTCCGCACGATGTTTTCTGCGACGATGGGGATGAGTGTAGCAGCATCTTCTGTGATCTGGATGTTTCTGTTTAATCCATCGATAGGGTTGTTCAACCGGATACTCGCAGCGCTGAATATTTCGGGCGTGCAGTGGCTGCTGGATCCGCAGTACGCATTACTTTCTGTTTCGATTGCAACGATCTGGATGAATACTGGCTTTGCTTTTCTAATTCTCCTTGGCGGTCTGCAGAACATTGATCAGTCCTTGTATGAAAGTGCAAGGATTGCAGGTGTAAGCGAGTCATGTAAGCTGCGTAAAATTACACTGCCGATGCTGTCACCAACGCTCTTTTTCGTGACAACGGTCTCTTTGATCAATGCGTTTCAGACGTTCGGCCAGATCGATCTGTTAACAAAAGGCGGGCCGATGGAGTCCACTAACGTGATTGTCTATTCCATTTATAAGGACGCTTTTATCAACTATAACGTTGGTTCCGCCAGTGCGCAGGCAGTGCTGCTGTTTGTGACGGTGCTGGTCGTCACAGTGCTTCAGTTCAAAATCGGTGAAAGGAAGGTGCACTATCAGTGAGCATGGGAAAAAAGGTTTTACTTTATATGACGCTTACCGTCTCAGGACTTGTGATGGTGTTCCCGATTCTTTACGCCTTTCTCATAAGCTTTATGCAGGGTGGAGAAGTACTGCAGGGCTCACTGTGGCCGGAAACTTTTTCTCTTGCAAACTATGTGTCTGCATTCGAGCGGGTGCCGCTCCTCACGTATCTCTGGAACAGTCTGTTGGTGTCTGTGCTGATTATGGCCGGACAGCTCATTCTTTGCAGTCTGGCAGCTTTTGCGTTTGTATTTACTGAGTTTAAAGGGCGTGAGTGGATTTTCTACCTGTTCATTTCCACGATGATGATTCCGTGGGAAGCGACAATGGTGCCGAACTTTCAGACGGTGCAGTCGCTTGGCTGGCTCAACAGTTATGCAGGGCTGACGATTCCGTTTTTCGCCATGGCATTTGGCACGTTTTTATTACGCCAGCAGTTCAAGACGATTCCAAAAGAATTATATGAAGCGTCTCAAATTGCAGGCATCAGCAAGCTGCGCTTTTTTACCGGTGTCGTGCTTCCAGTTGCGAAAACGACCATCACAACGCTTGCGATTTACAGCTTTTTAACGGCATGGAATATGTATTTGTGGCCGCTTCTTGTCACGAATAATGAGGCGAACCGCACCGTTCAGATCGGCTTAAAGCAGATGCAGACCCAGGAGATTGCAAGTGACTGGGGCGTTGTGATGGCAGGTGTGGTCATGGTGATTTTACCGACATTGATTCTATTATTTGCAGGGCAAAAACGACTTCAGGAAGGCCTCACACAAGGGGCGCTAAAATAAGGAGGAAACAATCAATGAAAAAGCTTTGGATCGGTTCAACAGCAATGGCACTACTTTTGGCGGCGTGTACAAGTGAAACAGAGGAAGCGGTACAGACAACAGATGCAACAGCAGCACCTGCTGAGGATACTGGTAAAACAGAAGTTGTTTTCTGGCATGCGATGAGCGGCGAGCTTGAGACAGCACTGAATACATTAGTGGACGACTTCAATGCATCCCAGGAGGAATATGAAGTTGAGCCTGTCTTCCAGGGTACATACGAAGAGGCGCTGACAAAGCTGAACACAGTGGCAGGAACAGACGAATCGCCTGCTATGATGCAGGTATTTGAAGTCGGAACAAAATTCATGATCGACTCAGGGCACATTCAGCCCGTTCAGGACTTTATTGATGAAGAAGGCTTTGATACATCAATCTGGGAAGAAAATATCACAAATTACTACAGCGTGGATGGCGTTCAGTATTCAATGCCATTTAACTCGTCAACGCCGGTTCTGATTTATAACAAGGACGCATTTGAAGCGGCTGGACTTGATCCTGAAAAGTCGCCAATGACTTACAGCGAGCTGAAAGAAGCTGCAGCGGCACTGACTGAAGGTGAGCAGAAAGGCTTCTCAATTTTAAACTATGGCTGGTTCTTTGAAGAGCTTGTGGCAGCGCAGGGCGGATTGTTCGTTGACGCTGAAAATGGACGTGAAGGTCAGGCAACTGAAGCGGTATTTAACGGAGAAGAGGGCCTAAATGTCTTCAACTTAATCAAGGATATGCATGATGAGGGTACATTCTATAACTCAGGTCAGAACTGGGATGATATGCGTGCAGCGTTCCAGTCGGGTGCGACAGCGATGATTCTTGATTCATCTGCAGGTGTAAAAGGGATGATTGATAACGCCCCGTTTGAAGTAGGTGTTGGTTACCTGCCAGTACCGGATGATGCAGAGCGTAACGGTGTGATCATCGGAGGTGCGTCACTCTGGATGGCAGATGACATCGAAGCTGAGCAGAAGCAGGGTGCATGGGAATTCATGAAGTACGCATCATCAGCTGAAGCACAGGCACAGTGGCACGTGGATACAGGCTACTTTGCAATCAACCCGGCAGCATACGAGGAGCAGATTGTGGTTGATCAGTGGGCGGAATATCCGCAATTAAAAGTAACAGTTGATCAGCTGAAAGAAACGCAGGCAAATGCAGCAACAGGCGGCGCACTGATCTCAGTATTCCCTGAAGCAAGACAGCGTGTAGTCAATGCTATGGAAAGCTTATATCAGGGAGCGGACCCGCAGGAAGCACTTGACCAGGCAGCAGAAGAAACAAACCGTGCACTTGAAGTGGATGCAGCCAAAAACGGTAACTGAACAGAAGGAGGCACGCATATGACAACCTTTTATGCCCACCGCGGCGCAAGCACGATGTGTCCTGAAAACACCATGGCCGCTTTCAGACAGGCTCTGCGCGAAAAAGCAGATGGCATTGAAGTTGATGTGCAGCTGTCAAAGGATGGAGAAGCCGTCGTCATACACGATGAAACCGTAGACCGTACGACGAATGGGACAGGCGCTGTGAAAGATATGACTGTGCTTGAACTCAAGCAGCTCGATGCCGGCAGCTGGTACAACCAGGCATGCGCCGGAGAAACGCTTCCGCTTTTAGAGGAAGTCCTGAAATGGATTGGCCGTACAGAGCTGAAGCTGAATATCGAACTGAAAACAGACCGTGAACCATACCCGGGGATCGAACAGGTTGTTATCGATGCAGTGAGGCGTCATGAGCTGGCAGATCGGGTGGTGCTCTCCTCTTTCAATCTGGAAACCTTAAGGCGTGTACGCGATATCAGCAGTTCTGTTTCTATTGCTGTGCTTGTATGGGACAACATAGACGGCATCGTCAAATGTGCCCGCCACCTTGGCGCAGATGCCATCCATGCGCGGCCCGGATTCATGCACACGGCAGAATCCCTCCGCGCCGAAGCGGCAGGACTGCCGATCAGATTATATACTGTGAATGAACCCGAAGACCTGAAAGGCATTTCACTTCAATTTGTGGATGGTGTGTTTACTGATTCGCCTGCTCGGCTGCGTGGGAAGCTTGGGGTTGGTGAAGCGCGTGTGCATGTTGGGACGGAGGTTGAAGTGATATGAGATATTACTTTTAGTGAATAAAGCGGCTGGCGATGTGCTGGCCGCTTTATTGTGCTTGAATTTAGTGGGTCAAATTACCCTATGTGGCGAAGGTTGTGCTGTGAGTGGCGAACCAGCCGGGTTCAGCGTCGAACAAGCGGTGTTATGTGTCGAACCTGACCGGTTTTACACCGAACATCACCCACAAACCACGAACAACCCAAACTCAGTAAACCTTATCCCCATTAAAAATCGAATTCTTCACCACAACATAATCCACATGCTTAATCGACTCAAGCGTTTTGCCGCCTGCGTATGAAATCGATGACTGCAGATCCTGTTCCATTTCAGTCAGCGTGTCCTGAAGCGAGCCCTTATGCTCAACGAACATTTTCTTACCTTCGACGTTTTTCTTTTCCCCTTTTTGGAATTCTGAGGCTGATCCGAAGTACTCCTTCACACGCTTTCCATCAACTTCTGTTGTTTCGCCCGGTGATTCCTCATGACCTGCAAACAGCGATCCGATCATAACCATCGATGCGCCGAAGCGGACTGATTTGGCGATATCGCCATGCGTTCGGATGCCGCCGTCAGCGATGATTGGTTTAGTTGCCGCTTTTGCACACCAGCGAAGTGCTGCGAGCTGCCAGCCGCCTGTGCCGAAGCCTGTTTTAATTTTCGTGATACATACTTTACCAGGCCCGATGCCTACTTTTGTAGCGTCAGCACCGGCATTTTCAAGCTCTCTGACTGCCTCAGGTGTCCCGACATTTCCGGCAATTACAAAGCTCTCCGGCAGGTGCTTTTTAATATGCTGGATCATGTCGATGACGGCATTCGAATGACCGTGCGCAATATCGATTGTGATATAGTCCGGCACCAGATTAGCAGCAGCCAGTTCTTCAATAAATCCGTATTCATCTTCCTTCACACCTACACTGATTGAAGCAATCAGGTTCTTTGCCTGCATGTCTTTGATAAATGCAATACGTGCTTCCGGCTCGAAGCGGTGCATGATATAGAAGTAACCGTTTTCAGCTAAATGCACAGCGATTTTCTCATCAATAATTGTCTGCATATTTGCAGGTACAACCGGCAGCTTGAACGTATGCTTGCCAAACTGCACGGATGTATCACATTCAGAACGGCTATTAACCACACATTTTGCGGGAATTAATTGAATATCCTCGTAATCAAATACATTATCCATATGAAACACTCCTAAAAGCGAATATTTTAATAGTTTATATTAATTATTGTTCGTACATTTAGTAATTTACAGTGTTTAGCAGGAGATGTCAAACAGAAACTGGGGACGGAGTTGGCACTTCGAGGTCAGACCTCGAAGTGCCAACTCCGTCCCCAACAAAAAATCCACCCTTTTTAAGGTGGATTTAAAATTAAGCTCTCTGTTTCCTCGTCATCACATCAAAAATAACTGCAAGGGCAAGTACGCCTCCGCGGATCATATATTGTGATGCGATGCCGACGCCGAGCAGGTTCATACCGTTTACAAGGGTGGCCATAACAACCGCTCCGATAACAGCACCAGTTACCTTACCGACACCGCCTGCTGCTGATACGCCGCCAACAAAGGCTGCTGCGATGGCATCAAGCTCGAATAAGGTTCCGGCTGTGGTGGTGGCTGATTGCAGTCTTGAGGTGAAGAGAATCCCTGAGAGTGCAGACAGCATACCCATTGAACCGAATACGATAAATGTGATTTTACTCACGTTAATCCCTGACAGGTGGGCAGCTTCAGGGTTGCTTCCGACCGCATAGATATGACGGCCAAGTACTGTTTTTGTCGTGATGAAGTGATAGACAATCAGTACGATAAGAATAATGATCATCGTCCATGAAAAGCCGTTGTAGCCTGCAAGGATCCACGTGATGTAACCGATCAGTGCAGAGACAAGGACAAGCTGAATGATGAAAAGCGGTTTAGAGACAACATCAAAATTATATCTGATCTTGTTATTGCGGTTTTTAACCGTAGAGTAGATATAGTAAAGAATAAAGACTGCTCCGATTAAAAGCGATAGCAGGTGGAGCCCGCCAACTTCTGCAATTGAAGGGATATAGCCGTTTCCGATCGCATTGAACGTGTCATTATCTACGTTAATCGTTCCGGATTTTTCAGTTGCCTGCAATAATGCTCCGCGATAAATCAGCCAGCCGGCCAGTGTTGCCACGAAAGCAGGAATCCCTACTTTTGCGACCAGGAAGCCTGTGATTGAACCTGCAAACATACCGAGCACCAGGATAATTGGAATTACCAGAAACACTGGCAAATCATATTGAACTAACAAAATCGCGGCGATTGCACCAAGAAATCCTGCAAGAAATCCGATTGATAAGTCGATATGTCTGATGACAATGACAAGCATGACACCGACCGCGAGTACGGCGATATAGCCGGAGGAGTCAATCAGGTTGCTGATATTTCTTGAAGACATAAATAAGCCGTCTGTTAAAATGGTAAAGATCAGCATAATGACAAGCAGCGCAATATACATACCGTAATCACGGATATTATGCTTTAATAATCCTTTTGCTTCTTTAAATAGATTCATCGTTTTTCACTCCTATAGCGTGGCGAGTCCCATGATTTTTTCCTGAGTTGCTTCTTCTGAAGACAGTTCACCTTTAATTTCACCTTTAGCCATGACATACACACGGTCACTCATACCGAGCACTTCCCCAAGTTCAGAAGAAATCATAATAATGCTCATGCCGCTTTCGATCAGCTTGTTCATCACTGTATAGATCTCAAGCTTGGCGCCAACATCAATTCCTCTGGTCGGTTCATCAAGAATCAGCAGCTTCGGTCCGACAAACAGCCATTTTCCGATGGATACCTTCTGCTGGTTCCCACCGCTCAGGTTCCCGACCTTTTGTTCAATGGACGGTGTTTTAATCCCAAGCGATTTTCTGTATTCTTCTGCTGTTTTAATTTCTTCGTTATCATTAACAACTCCATAGTCTGACAGGTTCTTTAGATTCGAGATCGATATATTGTTTTTAATATCCTGAAGTAAGAACAGCCCGTCTCCTTTGCGGTCTTCGGTTACATAGGCGATGCCGGACTTTATGGCATCACTTGTATGCTTAAACTGGATCTGGTTACCGTCTACTAAAAGGTCCCCGGAGATTTTATATTTCTTTGAATTTCCGAAAATACTTAACGCAAGCTCTGTTCTTCCGGCACCCATCAGGCCGGCAATCCCGACGATTTCTCCGTAATTGACATGGATATTTACATCCTCTGCAATATTTCTTCCGAGTTTCGGATCATAGGCAGTCCAGTTCTTGAGTTCAAGCAGTCTGTCAGGAGAAACCTGGTGATTTCTTTTCGGATAAATGTCTTCAATTTCACGGCCGACCATGTTTTTAATAATCGCAGCCTCTGTTACTTCACCTTTTGCTGCATTAAGCGTACAAATTGTCTGTCCATCCCGGAGGACGGTCGCTTTATCTGCAATTGAGATTACTTCATTCAGTTTATGAGAAATCATAATTGAAGTAATTCCCTGTTTTTTCAATTCTCTTAATAAATTCAGTAAGTTTTCACTATCTTTATCATTAAGAGCTGCTGTCGGTTCATCGAGGATCAGCAGTTTTACTTTCTTACTCAGCGCTTTTGCGATTTCAACAAGCTGCTGTTTTCCCACGCCAATTTCTTTAATTAATGTTTCGGGATTAATATGAAGGTTTACTTTGTTCAGTAATTCTTTAGAGCGGACAACTGCTTCATTCCAGTCGAGCACGCCTTTTCGCTGCAGTTCATTACCGATAAAAATGTTTTCGTAGATAGAGAGGTCAGGGAACAGGGCGAGTTCCTGGTAGATAATCACGATCCCGCGGTCAACGCTGTCGCTGATTTTGTTAAATTGCTGGACCTGACCATCAAAATAGATATCGCCTGAGTATTCACCGTGTGGATATACGCCGCTCAGTACTTTCATCAGTGTGGATTTTCCGGCGCCGTTTTCACCTACCAGACAGTGAATTTCCCCTTGATCAACTTTAAAGTTAACGTTTGAGAGGGCTTTTACACCGGTAAATTCTTTGGATATGCCTCTCATTTCCAGAATTGGTTCGCTCATTTTCATGCCTCCTAAGCACCTGGCTTCATGTAAAACATAGAGTAATCGTGACAGGGGAGGTAAGCCGGCACGATTACTCTGATGGTTACGTTATTCTAATCCTTCAAACTCACTTGCTTCATAGTAGCCTGAGTCGATTAGTTCCTGCTGAACATTTTCCTGGTCAACCACGATCACGTCTGTTTGTTTTGCATCTACTTCAATGCTGTTGTTATCGTAAGTAGCTGTTGTTTCCGGCGTATTGCCGTCAAGTACGTCTACTGCCATACCCATTGCATCTTCAACAAGTGTACGTACGTCTTTGAATACTGTCATAGACTGTTTGCCGTCAATGATATACTGGATCGATGCTTTTTCAGCGTCCTGTCCTGTAATCGTATAATCTGTAATGGCGCCGTCAGAAGCGAATACGTCTGCGATTGAACGGGCAGTACCGTCATTTGGTGCAAGAATTGATACGTCACCTTTCATATCAGCGCCTGCTGATGTCAGGTGCGTTTCTGCTTTGTTTTTAGCTTCACTTGGATCCCAGTTTGTTGTTACCTGGCCAAGAATGCTTCCAAGCTCGTCACGGCTTAATTCTGCTTTATCTTTTAAAGCTTCAGCTTCACCTGAGTTAGCGATTACGAATGTACCGTCTGCAATTTTCGGCTGCAGCACTTTCCATGCGCCTTCAAAGAATAGGAATGCGTTGTTATCTGATGCAGCGCCGGCATAAAGGTAAAGTGGAATGCCTGAACCTTCAGCCTGATCAATTAAATACTGTCCCTGTGCTTCACCAACAGCCACGCTGTCAAAAGTGACATAGTAGTCTACAGCTTCTGTGTCTGTAATCAGACGGTCATATGAGATAACTGTGATGCCTTCGTCCCGAGCGGCTTCAACAGCAGAACCTGCAGCTGTACCATCATGTGGAGCGATAATGAGGACATCCATTCCTTTACTGATCAATGTTTCAACGTTTTCTTTTTCTTTTGCTGAAGATCCCTGGCTGAATAAAATTTCAGTTGTATAATCAGAGTCTGACAGTGCATCCTGGAATCTTGTTTCATCCTGAACCCATCTCGGCTCATCCTTTGTTGGTAATACGATTCCTACATCCAGGCCGCTTCCGTCTCCTGAACCCCCATCACTTCCACATCCTGCAAGACCGAATGTTAAGACTGCAGCTGAAAGTAAACCAAATGCTTTTGATTTTTTCCCCATTGTTGTAAGACCCCTTTCAAAATGTTTGTTGATTACATGGTAAATATAGCATCGAAAAATAGACTGAAAACGCTTTCTTCTAGTAGTAAATTATCATTGTGCTGTATTTTTTTAATATTGAGATAAATGTATGCAAAAAAACTGCAGCCCATTCAGGCCGCAGTTTTTTTGATCTGACTTATTGATAAATATCTTTTTCCTGGTGAAATCCGTCTGCAATGACTGTTTCTTTGATATTTGTCCGGTCAACTGGCACCGGGGGAAGAAGGATGGAAGGGACGTTAATTTTTCCGTTATTGATTGTCCGGTCTTCCTGGATCTCCTCGTTCAATGCGAGCTTGATTGCGAGTTCCACAGCGCGTTCGGACAAGTCGTCAATGCTTTTATACATCGTCAGGTTCTGTGTTCCCTGGACGATGCGCTGCACGCCTGCCAGGTCTGCATCCTGACCGGCGACAGGGACGCTGCCGGCAAGGTCATATGCAGCAAGTGCTTCGATTGCAGCTCCTGCAGTCGCATCGTTACCGGCAATGACTGCATCAATTTGCTGATGATTCACTTCAAGGGCCGTTTCCATATTTGCTTGCGCCACTTCAGGGACCCAGTCTTTCGTCCATTGATTGAATACGACAGTGACATCCCCTTTATCAATGTATGGCTTCAGTACCTTAAAGACGCCCTGCTTCATCAAGTGGGCATTGTAATCAGTATCCGCACCGCCCAGGTAGACGTAATTCCCTTTTGGTACAAGCTCTGTCATCGCCCTTGCCTGCAGGATACCGACCTCTTCATTGTCATAGGATAGATATAAGTCCACTTCCGCGTTTCTCACAAGCCGGTCATACGATAATACTTTGATCCCTGCATCATGGGCTCTTTCCACAATCGCAGCCATCGATTCTGCATTATGGGGAACAACGACCAGCACATCAATCCCTTCACTGATCATCTTTTCTGTCTGCCAGACCTGCTTGACGTCATCTCCATTTGCGACAGTGACCTCTACTTCAACCCCGGCTTTTTCTGCAGCTTCTACAAAAAGATCGCGATCCTTGAACCAGCGGTCTTCCTGAAGTGTATCCATGGAGAAACCGATTTTAATCTCCTCGAGGCTCTTTGATTCAGCTTCAGGGGGCAGCGTGACGTCTTTGATCTGTTCATCAGGTGTACAGGCGATCAACAGGATCGTCATCACCCACCCCGATAACAGTACGAATCGTTTATTCATGTGCATACAGTCCTTTTCTGATAAGTGATCACGTGACTGTTTTACTCCGGTAGGCCGTAGGAGAGAGGCGATAGGCTTTTTTGAACACCTTGCTGAAGTAATTCGGATCATGATAGCCGATTTCAATCGCAATCTCCTTCATACTCTTTTCAGAATCTCTCATTAATTTTTTTGCTTTTTCAAGCCGGCACTCAGTCAGAAAGCTGATATAGTTGATGCCGAGCTTTTCTTTGAACAATTTACTGACATAGATCGGACTTAAGCCGGCTTCTTTACTGATGATCTCAAGTGACAGATCTTCATGGGCGTGTTCAATAATGTAATGCTTGATCTGCTCGATCATATCGCCGTCAGTATTCTGGCTGTGTGCCTGATGAGCGTACTTCATCCGGTCAATCATATAGCTGGTTTCAGCTCTCAGCTGCTTGTAACCGTTGACCTGGACAGCATAGACAGGCATGTCCACTTCAACCCCCATATCAGACAGAATGGAGGAGATCAGCCAGAGAATTTCAGCTACCTGCTTTTGCGTTTGCATGATATCTCTGTTTTCCCGTTCATACTGATCAATACTTTCATTTACTTCTTCTGTTAAAAGCTGCCACTGCTCCTGACGCAGAAGCCCATCAAATTTCTGCTCATACGCTTTATAAGACTGGGAGTAGAAATCAAGCGTCAGTGCCGGCATATCTGAATAAAACTGATATTTAACAGGCTGATGATAGTTTCTGGTGGCAATGAGTGATTCCTGATAAGACTGTTTGATCCGCTCGATCTCCCCGTAGACATCCCCAATCCCGATAAACCACGCATCATGATCCGGTTTTCTGAGTGAGAGAATACGTTTTGCCATCGTAATAGCCTGATGCCGGAATGACTCCCCGCTGTTACGGAAAACAATAATCGGCACCTGTCTGCCATTCATTGCACCTGTCCAGCCGCTGCCGGTACTTCTGACTACTTCTTTTACGGCGGAATAAGCGCCTTTTGCTTCTTCAGGAATCAGCAGATTCATCACAAATTTATCCTGTGTAATCGGAATATGGAGGAGGTCAACAAGCTGATTCAGGTGAACTTCATGAACATGATCGAACAGCAGCTGTGTCACGACATCTGTTTCAAAAACAGCCATCGCTTTTTCAATCGTACTCTGATAGCGCTTACTTTCTTCTGAAGATTTTTTCTCAGCACGGATTTTATCCAATGCTGCTTCAACAATCTTCACAATTTCACTTACCTTGCTCGGTTTTACGATATAGTCGTGCACGCCGAGCTTCATTGCCTGCTGAGCGTATTCAAACTTAGCAAAAGCAGTCACCAGAATGAATGTTGTACCAGGATAGGCCCGGTGCAGCTGCTCAATCGCTTCAAGGCCTGACATGCCGGGCATCTGGATATCCATAAAAATGAGATCAGGCTTCAACTGCTCACACATATCAATCGCAACCCTGCCATTACGCGCCTGGCTGATCTCAAGCTCAAAATGCCTGTTTAAAATCATCTCAAGCCCGTCACGTTCCATCTGCTCATCATCCACTATGAGAACTTTGATCATATGTCTGTCCACTCCTTTCTTTTAAGATATACAGTGATATCTTCGTGCCTTGCCCAGGCTGGCTCACAATATCTACAACGTCATCACTTGCGTTAAAAAGCTTCAGGCGCTGCACCACGTTTTTAAAACCGATACCGTTTCCTTTTTCACTTGTGACTGCGCGTGCATCCTTCAGCATCTCTATTTTTTCCTCTGTCATGCCGGGTCCATCATCTTCAACTTCTATCACCACATGGTTTAGTGCATGTCTGACCCGGAACAGGATCGTGCCCCCGTCTTCACTCGGCTCAACAGCATGTATAATCGCATTTTCTACAATCGGCTGAAGGGTCATGCCCGGGATCTGTATATCGAGACACGTTTCATCGATCTCAGTGATAAAGGTCAGGCGGTCAGTATATCTTGCTTTTTGAATCTGAATATACTGCTTCAGCACATGAAGCTCTTCATGCAGGGCAGTCGGCTTATCCATATGTCTCAGGTTGTAGCGCATCAGATCCGCAATGCTGACTAACAGATCACTCGTTTCCTCTGACCCTTCAATATAAGCTTTTTTAGATAATGTGTTCAGCGTATTAAACAAAAAATGTGGATTGATCTGGCTTTGCAGACTGAGCAGCTGACTTTCCTTCAGTAAATACTTACTTTTCTGGAGTTCAGCTTCAAGCCTTGCTTTTTGTTTCGTCTCAATAAAAAGATTATTAATGTTAATCCGCATCTGTTCAAACGTTCCTGCTAAAATGGCAGTCTCATCCTTTGAATCTGCTTCAATCTCTCTATCAAACTGACCCTTTGACAGCCGCTTCGCTGATTCCGTCAGCTTTTCAAGCGGTTTTGTAATCCTTAGAGAGAACCAGTAAGTAAAAAACAGCAGCATTAGAATAATTGTGATTAACAGCCATACACCAAGCTCCGTCAGCTTCTCCGACCGGTCAATCATTTCCCGATAGAAGATATCATACGTCCGCAGTTCTTTATCAATCACGGAAAGTCTCATTTCAGATACATAATCGGCAATATGAATGGCTTCATTCAAAGCAGATTTTGCTGTTTCGATTTCTCCTGAGATCTGAAAGTTCACGGAGCGCTCTGTCATTTCCACAAGACTCACTGTGAGATTCGTATAATTCGTCAGCTCTGACTCATTATCCGTATTTCTGAAGGCAGTAACCTCCTCGTATAACTGACGCATGCGGTTTTTCCTCCGCTCAATGGTACGGTAATTGGCATCAGACGGGTCGAGCAGATAGGCATTCAGTGAGGTGACCGTTTCCTGACTGATCATATTCAGTTCATTCATCACCAGATAGCGTTCAAGAATCTGATTATACTGATCCTGCATTTTCTGATTATAGTAGGTAAGGGAAATCCAGATAATCACCATAATGATCAGCACAACAATTGCCAGCAGCCATATTTTCTTTTGTAAATGCTTCATTGGCTACTCAAATCCTTTATAATACTGACCTCAGTAAAATACCCTTCAATATCGAGCGGCTGGCTGTCTTTTTGAAGCCAGTCTGACATCAGTTCAACGCTTAATTGCCCCATATCTTCAGGAGACTGCTGAACAACCCCATCAATCTTCCCGCTCTCAAGCAGCGCATACGCTCCACGTTCCTCATCAAACGTGTATATATAGTAAGGCTCTACTTTTCTTCTGGTCTCAATTTCTTTGACCAGCTCCTCAGTGAATGAGGCATTAACTGCCAGAAATGATGTTGCCTGCGGAAAGTGATTCAGCAGATCATTCACAGTCGATAAACCCTGCTCACGGTCACCAATCTTGGCTTCAATCATCTCAATATCAGGATAACCAGCCAGAACGTGCTCCACGCCCTCAAACCTTTTCCGTTGAAAATACTCAGGTTCACTATCCATCATCAGAACCACTTCACCAGTTGTGCCCATGTCTTTAAGCAATTCCCGCGCAAGCAATTCACCGGCTTCAAACTGATCTGACCCGATATACGTTTTACGCAGGCTCTCTTCTTTCGGGACATCATGGGCAACCGTCAGCACCGGAATTCCATATGAAGCCGCTTTCAATTTTGTCAGCTCTTTAAATTTTTCATTATCAAGTCCCTGCACGATAATCCCATCAACCTTTGAGTAGATGGCGATTTCAATCTTCCTCAGAAAATCCTCTGTATTGCTGCCATAAATTCCGCTCACATCCAGATCCACGTTCAGTTCACCGGCTTTTTTCTCAGCGCCGGCCGTCACATCCCGCCAGAAAGGATGATCAGTCTCATTTGTAATCAGCACAACGCGCGGCACATTTTCATCCTGCTCACCCGCATCAGGCAAATCCCAGTCTGTATAAAAAACAGCTGCAGCAGCCTGAAAAGTAAAGTAGAACAGAAATAGTCCAACAGCTGAAACCATCAATATTAAAAGCTTTCTCATACCACGAAAGCATCTCCTTTTATGTGTGAATTAATATTCAGTAAATTATAACAAAAGGATGGAGGGGAGTATATCTCTGTTTTTTGTACAGGAATTGGATGTAAGGGGGATCTCCTTTTTGGGGGCGGAGTTGGCACTGCGATGATCTCGCAGTGTGAACTTCGTCCCCGGAGAATGCGCGGACCTGAAATCGGGTAAAGGCATATAAAAAGGAGGCAGTACCATGATCTTTCACACAATCGGACACTACAATCATACTGAAAAAGAATTCTTACATATGCTGCAGGCTGCAAATATTGATTTCATTGCAGATGTGCGTGCTTTTCCTGGGAGTAAAAGAAGTCCTCAATTTAAAAAAGAGAATCTTGAGAAATGGCTGAAAGGGGCAGGGGTTGGCTACCGTCACTTTCCTGAGCTTGGAGGCAGAAAAAAGGTTTCGGGGGAGGTTGGCGAGACCTTGAATGCAGGCTGGAAGAACCGTTCTTTTCACAACTATGCAGATTATACGCTGACGAAAGAATTTAAAATTGGTGCTGGGGAGCTGTTGAAGCTTGGCGAACGTCACCAGGTCGCTTATATGTGCTCCGAACACCACCCCGCAAGATGTCACAGGCTGATCATCAGTAATTTTCTTCAGGCGAATGGGTGGCAGGTTCGTCATATAGTCCCTGGTTCTAAAGGTGAACCTGAATTAGTAGATCATGAGCTTGGTAAATGGGGGGCTGTTCCTGTGATTGAGGAAAGCGGGGAGGTTGTGTATCCTTGGATGAAATGAACTCCGTCCCCAAATCGATCAGTCTTTCTTTTCAAAACAGCTTTCACATAAAAATGAAGCCTCGTTTCGCAAATAAGCTTTGATCTCTGTAAAACCTTTTCTTTTTGGATAGCGCAGCTTTGCGTATACCTGCTCACCGTCTTCGATTTCTTTTCCGCAATTTATACACTTTGGTGGATCAAATAACATGTCTAAACCCTCCTGTTCTTTCCGTTTTTTGTAAGGTATTATATAAGTTGAGTGTAGCTTAAAGGCTGCTATCATACAAATTTATATGGGAATTGGAAGGGAGAAATCAATGGTGATTCAGCAGGTTAGACAGATTGGTATACCGGTGAAAGATGTGAAGCGGGCGACAGCATTTTATGGAGAAACTTTGGGTCTTCAGCTGTTATTTGAAACAGAAAATATGGCATTTTTTGAACAAAACGGTCTTCGGCTGATGCTGACACTGCCGGAAAATGAGTCATTTGATCATCCGGGCTCAGTGATTTATTTTAGCGTGGAGGATATCGAAGAAGCCTATCAAAAGCTTGAGGATAAGGGCGTTTCCTTTCTGGATCAGCCGCATGTGGTAGCGAAAATGAATCAGACAGAAACCTGGATGACCTTTTTTAAAGACACGGAAGGAAATACACATGCACTTATGAGTGAAGTGTCGGTATAGGGGGAAGCTGGAATGGAAAATCAATTAATCAGAGTTGGCACGACGTATATTCCTGTATCAGATCCGCGGGTATCTGCAGCCTGGTATAAAGAAAAGCTTGGGGCAGAGGTTAACTATGAAGACCAGGACAAAGCAATTATAGATCTGGCTGGTCAAAGCTTTTTTCTCGTAAAAGCATCTGAGAATGAAAAGGCCAACTTTTTCGATCAAAAGGGTGCTGAACGCTTCTCGCTTACTTTTGAAGTGGATGGGATCGAGTCTTTAAAATCGTTCCATCATACATTACATTCATTGGGTGTAAAGACTGGTGTGATTGAAAATAGAGGACATGCCGGGAGAAACTTTGTGTTTTCAGACCCGGATGGCAATTTGTTTGATGTGTGGAGTGAGTTGAGTTCAGCTTTTAGAAAGGGGGGATCTGTTGAAAATAGTTAAATTGAACAGGTCTCAAATGATTATTGCCATCCTGGCGCTCGCAGTTCTTATACTTGGTGCCTTGCAAATAAAAGACATGATGCAAAAACCCGATAACAGTCTTACTCTCTATCAGGAAATAGCTTTTGCAGATGATATGGAAGAGGTTGAAGCACTGATGCTTGAAGGGTATGAGGAAAACTTCGATCCTGAAGCGGTAGAGCATATGATGCGTGCGGATCGCCAGGCGCTTGGAATTGAGCAGTTTACACTCGTTGAATTTCACGATAGAACTTATCTGGTAGAATCTTCGCCGGGAACTGATCAGCTTTATATCTTAAATATTGAAGAGCCTCCTGAAGAAATACGGGACTATTTTGAAGAATAGCGTATCGGTTATGCAGGGAGTGTGAGAGGCGAAACCGGGGACGGAGTTGGCACTGCGATGACGTCGTAGTATTAACTCCGTCCCCAAACCTCCGGAAAGCAGAACTCAAAAAGACAGTGCTTCCCCGTCATCCGGCACAGTCAATCTGCCGGCAAACTCCTTCTCCTCAGCAAAAACTTTCAATTCTTTCCGTGGTAGGGCCCAGTGGTTCACTGCTTCCATATGAACCGCTACGATCGCTGCGTTTGGAGCAGCTTTCAATGTTTCAAACACGTCATCTTTCCCCATCACAAGTGATCCACCTTCAAGGAACTGGTTATCCCCGGCGTTCAGCACCATGACTTCCGGCTGATGCGTGCGGATTTCTTTTTCAATTCCTTCGTACCAGACTGTATCCCCGGCAATATAAAGTGATTTTTCACTCTCGTGTTTAAATACAACCCCGCACACGTGTCCAAGCATTTTCAGGATTTCACCTTTGCCGTGCTGTCCCTCTGTTTTGATCAGTTGAACGCCTTCAAACTCCGCCTGTTCCGTAAGTACCTCTACATTTTCAAAGCCGTCGTTTCTTACTTTTTCATCATCTTCTGCATTTTGTACAAAAATCTTCATCCCATTTGGCAGCACTTCTTTTGCCGCGTCGTCATAATGGTCGAGGTGAAGATGCGTTAAGATTACAGCGTCAATGTCCTGAATGATCTCATCGATTGATACCGGCAGATCTACCAGCGGATTGTTCTGATCCTGTCTCGCTGAATTCTGAAAAGGCGGGTAGGCCCCCTTTTTAGCTAAAAACGGGTCTACAAGAAACTTTTTGCCTGCATAATGAACAATGAGTGTGGCATTTCTGATTAATTGGATATTCATTTAATATCAGCTCCTGATTCTGAAAGTTACTGCTATTTTATAACAAAATCTAAAAAAGCTTTAAGAATAAGATTGGTAATTTTTTTAAGATTTGGGGACAGAGTTGGCACTACGATGTCAGACTTCGTAGTGTGAACTCTGTCTCCAAAAAGAAAGGAAAGAATAAAAGCCCGGAGAAATCCCGGGCTTTTCCAGATTAATATATTATCTAATGACTTTTTACGACTTCCTGACCTCTCACATTCCATGTGAATGAGAAGAGAATAATCGCCATTATACATGAAAAGATTAGCATGATAAATCCTGCATCCCATCCGGCACCTTCAACGACAAAGCCCATTAAGGCATTAGCAGTTACAGCACCACCCAGGTAACCAAATAGTCCTGTCAGTCCTGCTGCTGTTCCGGCAGCTTTTTTAGGTACATAATCAAGTGCCTGAAGCCCAATAAGCATAACTGGTCCGTAAATTAGGAATCCGATGGCAATTAATGCAAGGTTGTCGATCATTGGATTGCCGGCAGGGTTCAACCAATACACAATGACCGCAACTAGTACACCAATCATGAAGACCACACCGGCTGGTCCACGACGTCCTTTAAAGAGTTTGTCAGACAAGTAACCGCAAAGAAGAGTTCCTGGAATGCCTGCCCACTCATAAAGAAAATATGCAATACTTGAAGAAGTCATATCAAAATCTTTTTCTTCTGTCAGATAAGTAGGCGCCCAGTCAAGCACACCATATCGGACGAAATAAACAAAGATATTTGCGAATGCAATCATCCATACCCATTTATTATTTAACACGTATTTAAATAGAATTTCCTTAGTTGTAAGCTCAGTTTCAAGTGTTTTACGTGATTTGTTCGGATAGTCATCCCGATGCTCCTCGATTGGCGGAAGGCCTACAGATTGAGGTGTATCACGCATCAAAATAAATGTAAATATTGCTACAATTAGCGCAACAATTGCAGGGAGAATAAAGACGCCTTCATACCCCGAAAATGTTCCACCGAAATAAGTGCTAACAAATGCTACACCACCAATTGCAAGTGGTGCCATTAAGCCACCACCTACATTATGGGCTACATTCCATATTGCAGTTTTTCCGCCACGTTCACTGACACTGAACCAGTGTACAAGGGTTCTTCCAGACGGAGGCCAGCCCATTCCCTGTACCCAACCGTTTAAAAATAGCAACACAAACATAATTGTTACGGATGAAGTAAAGAATGGAACAAGGCCCATTGATAAACTGATCAATGCAGATAAAACAAGTCCTGTTACAAGAAAATACCTGGCGTTACTCCTATCGGACACGGTTCCCATAACAAATTTACTGATACCATAGGCGATAGAGATTGCTGATAATGCAAGCCCTAATTCACCTTTGGTAAAACCTTCTTCCTGTAGATAAGGCATCGCAATGGAAAAGTTTTTACGGATCAGGTAGTAAGCCGCATATCCAATAAAAATTCCCATAAATACCTGAAATCTCAGACGTTTATATTCTGCATCTACCTTTTCTTCAGGAAGACGCTCAACCGGTGGTGCGGGCTTAAATATATTTTTCATATTGTACCTCCTAAGTATAATTATTCAAGCTAAGACGCATAAAAAACAAGCATCACAATACACACCTTCTAGAAAGGTGGTATGCAACACTCGTCTCTGGATTCTGTACGTGCAATTATTAACTTGTCTTCTAGCATATTACAAAAATATGAAAGCGTTGTCAACGAATTTCGAATTATTTCAAAAAAATAATTTAATAGAATTAATTTTATAGCGTATTAAAATTTTATTTTTTACCTAATAAAAATAGATTTTCAAATTATGATTTGCCATCGCCTTCCCCAAAAAAAGGATTGTATTTTCCAAAACAATCTCTATAATAGGAAAAAAGCTAACGTCAATGACAAAGAGAGTAGCTGTCTGTGGATGTGAAGCGAGCCGGGGGTGGTGGGAGCCCGGTTGTGAAGCAGGAAGTGAAGCGCACTTTGAAGATGCAGCACTGAAACTGGAGTAGGTGCTGCCGGGGAGAACCCCGTTATCAATTTGAGTGGTTGTACAAACAATTAGAGTGGTACCGCGGACGAATGATACGCCCGTCTCTTTTCCTGTGTGGAGAAGAGACGGGCGTTTTTTATATGGAGGAGGAATTGCAGTGGATTATCAATTGTTATTTGCAGAAGCTTTATACAAACAATTAAAGGACCAGCTGAAGCAGGATAAGATCATTCAGCTGATTGAAAAACCGAAATATCAGGAAATGGGTGATTTTGCGTTTCCGTGCTTTGAGCTTGCGAAGGTTTTTCGCAAGGCGCCTCATCAGATTGCACTTGAGCTGTCGGAGCAGGTTGTGTTGCCGGACGCATTTACTAAAATTGAGGCAGCTGGTGGTTATGTAAATGTCTTTTTAGATAAGAGTCAGGTATCATCTTTTGTTGTTGAAGAAGTGCTCAAGAAGAAAAGTCACTATGGCGCAGTGAATCAGGGCGAAGGAGCTGTCATCACGATTGATTTTTCATCGCCCAATATCGCAAAGCCCTTTTCAATGGGACACTTGCGCTCTACGGTGATTGGCCATTCGCTTGCGCGGATTGCTGAAAAGAATGGTTTTGAAGTTGTGCGGATTAACCATTTAGGGGACTGGGGGACGCAGTTTGGAAAGCTGATTGCGGCCTATAAGCTTTGGGGGAATGAAGAGCAGATTCGTAAAAATCCGATTAAAGAGCTGTTAAAGCTCTATGTTCAGTTTCATGATGAAGCGGAGCATGATTCCACTCTGATTGATGAGGGACGCCTGTGGTTTAAGCGGCTTGAAGACGGAGATCAGGAAGCGCTCGCCCTTTGGAAGTGGTTCAGAGATGAGTCGCTGAAGGAATTTAACAGCATTTATCAGCTGCTCGGGGTCACGTTTGATTCGGTGCAGGGTGAAGCGTTTTATAATGACAAAATGGATCGCGTTGTGCAGCTACTTGAAGAGAAAGAACTTTTAGAGGAGTCTGATGGGGCACTCGTGGTTGAGACTGCAGAAGGCATGCCGCCCTGTCTGATTAAAAAGAAGGACGGGACGACACTATATGCGACGCGGGATCTTGCAGCGGCGATCTATCGTCATGAAACGTATGGATCTGAGCGGTCATTGTATGTAGTGGGGAATGAGCAGACGCTTCATTTTAAGCAGCTGTTTCATGTGCTTCAGAAGATGGGTTATGACTGGAGTCTAGAACTGTCACACGTTCCATTTGGCATGATGTTAAAAGACGGTAAGAAAATGTCTACGCGAAAAGGGAAGGTCGTGCTGCTTGAAGAGGTGCTGAAAGAAGCAGTCAGTCTGGCGCGGCAGAATATTGCAGATAAAAACCCTTCACTTGCTGATCAGGAGCAGGTCGCACATCAGGTAGGTACTGGTGCAGTCATTTTCCATGATTTAAAAAATCATCGCCTGAATGATGTGGAATTTTCACTGGATACGATGCTGAAATTTGAAGGGGAGACCGGTCCGTATGTACAATACACGCATGCGCGTGCGTCTTCTATTTTGAGAAAAGGTGCCTACCAGGAGAAAGCTAATGGATTGGCGTTTTCAGGTGAGACGGCCTGGTCTGTAATCAAGTGCCTGATGGAATTTCCTGAAGCGGTCAAGCGTTCATTCGAAGGGAATGACCCGTCGCAAACAGCGAAATACGTACTTGAACTGGCAAAAGTATTCAACCAATTCTATGGAAATGTGCGGATCCTGGATGCTGCTGAAGAGAGACAGGAAAAGCTTTCGCTTGTGCACGCGGTTCAGATTGTGTTGAAGGAGGGGTTGCATTTGCTTGGCGTGGAAGCGCCTGAGGAGATGTAGTACTTGAAAATCGGGTACGGAGTTGGCACTACGAGGTCTGACCTCGTAGTACCAACTCCGTACCCAAAAAATCTTTCTCCTGTCCTTCCCCTCCATCTAATGCTAAAATAAGGAAATATATAACAAGCGCTGAAGGAGAGGTTTGGATGAAGTTAGCTGAAGCATTGATCATGCGTGCGGATTATCAGAAGCGGGTTGAGCAATTAAGACACCGTCTTGCTCAGAATGTCAGAGTGCAGGAAGGGGAAGAGCCGAATGAGGATCCAAAAGAGCTGATGATTGAGCTTGAACAGATCCTAAAGCAGCTGAAAACATTGATTCAGAAGATTAACAGGACTAACCTGAAGACATCATTTGACGAAAAGCGTACGCTTGCAGATGCGCTGACCGAACGCGAATTAATTGGTCAGGAAAGGCGCATTTTCAGTGAACTTGCCACTCAGGCAGCTGTGCGTCATGACCGCTATTCACGTTCAGAGATCAAGTCAATTTCCACAATCAACGTAAAAGAAACACAAAAGCGGGTGGACGATCTGTCTCAGGATTATCGGAAAATCGATACGAGAATTCAGGAGCTGAACTGGCTGACTGACCTGGCAGAATAACGATTAGCAGGTAGCGATTGAAAAAGCGAGTACCGAACCTTATCCAATGAGGAACATTGGAACTCACTTTAATTAGTAGGGCGAGGGGCTGCTCTATTGGGTTTTCACCCGGCTGACAATGAATGCCCAGAACACATTACATGATGACAAATGACTGATAACAATTAACGACCAGGTACTGATTTTCATATCGTGAGGGTGGGTATGGGGCAAAAAAACTTCCGGCATTTACCGGAAGTTTTTTATTTGCTGATATGGCGATGAATAACAGACTCAGCACGTAACAATGAATCTGCTGTACAGACTTTATTGCGGCCGGTCCGCTTTGCCTTATACAATGCCTGATCAGCGTCTTGTAATAGCTTCTTTGGTTCTGAAGTTGTTTCTCTATAAGAGGCAAGGCCGACTGAGACCGTCACATTGATTTTCTCATTTGATGACAGGATAAAGGTGTTTTTCTCAACCTCCTGCCTGATACGTTCACTAATATTTTTTGCTTTAGATAAAGAACAATCAGGTAAAATGACTGTGAATTCTTCCCCACCATTCCGGCTGACAATATCAAAGGATCGGACTGTTCTTTTTAACACTTGACTTAACTCTGATAGAACAAGGTCTCCCTCATTGTGACCATACGTATCGTTTACCTGCTTAAAATGATCAATATCTATGAATAGGAGAGCCATCCTCTCTTGTTTAGTTTCAGCTTTCAGACAGAGATCATTAAACACCTGATCAAATTTGCGGACGTTGTGAAGACCAGTCAGCCCATCCGTTGTAGCTTCTGCTTTAAATCGCTCCATCAACGCTTGATTCTTTCGGAGATAATCGACTGTTGAGAAAGCAGCAAATCCTGCCGCATAGGAGATTGACCAATAGACAGAAATCAATGCTGGCAGCGAGCGTAAATCATTTAACAGAAAGGTGATGATAACCGTAAAAATAATATTAGAAACAGTCAGTGCCCAAAAAATCTTAGTGCGTCTCTTCCATGTGCTTCTGAAAATGAGCAGAACTGATAAAGTAATCGATACAATCAGCAGAAGCGCAAAAATAGAGGAGATATTAAAGCCGATTAGAAATCTTCCTCCAATAACAAGAAGCATAGCTGTAAAAGCCGGAATTGGCCCGCCATAATAAGCTACAAGTAGAATTGGTATATGGCGCAGGTCGATAATTGTAGATCCAAAACTCATACTATATTGCATCAGTACATTACTAAGTAAACCTGCTAACGCTCCGGCTGCAAGCTTTCGTTTCAATGAAGACTGTAAATTTACTGCTGATTTACGAGTGAGTTGTGTATATAAAAATATTGATGTAATCAGGATGCCAAGGTTAGATATTAATTCTTTAATAATCAATTAAATGCACCTCTTAATAAGTCATAATGCCTATGTTTTAACTATACCCCAGGAGGTTCTAAAATACCATTCTGATTAAAATTTTTTTTGAGAAGCGGTTTTATGATGAAGGAGCTTTTTTGAAAGTCCATTCCACTCCTTACCTGTCAGCTGAAACAGTAGAATTCAAACAAAAAAATTGCCGGTCTCCGTGATGAGACGTCGGCAATCTCTTCTTGTCATATCAGCTCTTTATTCTTGTGATATGAGCGTTTTAATGAGACATAGCTTGAAACGAACATGAATAACACGGCTGTTGTCAGTAATCCGGTGATCTCGAACCACTCAGCGATTGTTGCCGGGATCTCAACAATAAATATATACGATATGAGAAAAATGAAAGCAAAAGTAAACGTTCTGAACAGAATGATTTTTCGTTCCTTTTTGTATGCATTTTCTGTAGCCACATCTGTGTACTCAATACCCGAAGTGATGTATCTGATTCCAACATACAATACAAAAGTGCCCATCGAGATAAGAAGTACAGTCTCAGCGTCCAGTGTCATGAATCTGCTGATGAGGGTCATCACTACTAAAGACAAAAAGAGAAGTACAGCCCCCTCAGCAAGGAAGATCAGTATTTTTTTCTCCTTATATTCATCATCAGGTAATAAGAATCCTATCCACGTTTTCATCTCATTCAACCTCCCAAAATAATTCATCAAGCGTTTTATTCAGCTCTTTTGCGATCGCTACACATAATTGAAGACTCGGATTATACTCCCCTTTTTCAATCAGACCAATCGTCTGCCGCGTAACGCCTGTGCGCCTGGCCAATTGCTCCTGTGTAATTGAAGCATTCATTCTCGTTATTTTCACATTGTTTTTCACATTTTCACCCACGTGATGTAAGATATAGTTTGCATATGCAATTTATATATTACATTCTGTACTGTTAAATGTCAATGAATGGTTTGTATATAAAAAAGCAAAGAGCGCCGGCCCTTTGCTTTTATATATTCACCTGGTTCATCACATCCCTAACAGCCGGAATATCCGCCGGCGCCCACACGAGTGATTCAAGGTTTTCACGCGGCATCCAGATTAACTTGGCGTGTTCTGTTGCGACTGGTGTGCCTTTAATCAGTTCTGCTTTAAGAGAGATCAGTTCAATGATAAATGTATCGTATTCATGTGTATTTCTGTTAATGACCTCACAAGCTTTGATCTCACATTCAAGTTCTTCAGTAATTTCCCTCTCCAGTGCTTCCTGAAGGTTTTCTCCTTCTTCGACCTTTCCACCGGGGAATTCCCACATGTTCGGGATCAGCATATCATGAGCGCGCAAAGCGCATAAAATCTCGTTATGTTCATTTTCAATAACAGCAGCAACGACTTTTACTTTCTTTTTCATCACGACAACTCCTGAGCTTTAATTTCATATATTCATTTTAGCATAGCTAATACAACACTAACTCCCAGTGGTTTCCTGTTATAATATACATAATGATTTCTTCAGTAAAGGAGCCACAATATGAAAAGTCTTATCTCCTATTTCAAACAAAGAAGATTCCGTAACTATTTCATCAATACGTTATATGAATTTCATGGATTATTACTTTCACATATAAACGAAAAAAAGATTAAGAAAGCGCAAAAGCAGAATCAGCCGATTGAGTCGCATTATCTGACAATGATCAGGGCTGCGCGCATTGTAGCAAAGGTGCAGAAGATTTCGGGATCAAGAGATGGGGCAGAGCTGCTGGCGAATCTGCTGTATTCAGAAACAATTTTAATGAGACAGGTTCTTCAGGCTAAAAAGGATGGGTTATCGATTAAAAATGAAACCATTCAGGAGTCGATTGAGGAAATTGCGATTGGATTTGAGAAAACAGTCGATCATTTTTATGACTTGCGGACCGAGGGAATGAGAGAGGAAATGAAGATCAGCAGAGAGCTGAGAGCGCAGAGGGAACGTATGACAGCGCATAAAAGAATAGATCATAAATAAAGGTGTAAGGCCTGCTGGTGGCCTTACACCTTTACGGATTAGAAGCTAATCAATTTGCTTCTTCATAATCAGGTCAAACTGTTCTTCATCCCCCATATAGAATGAATGGACTCCAGTTTCCTCAAATCCCATCCGTTTGTAAAAAGCAATGGCACCTTCATTCTTTTCCCACACACCAAGCCATATGCTGTTTTTTTGATGATCGATTGCTGTCTGGATCGCCTGATCGAGTAGACATGTTCCAAACCCATTCTTCTGAAACGCTTTGCGGACATAGATTCTTTCAATTTCAAGCGATGCAGGACCCATGTTTTCAGATTGTGCCTCTTCAATATTCACCTTCAAATAGCCTGCCGGCTGATCATCTGCAAGGATAAAAAAGAAGGTAGACAGGGGCTGCTGTAACTCGGATTCAAGCTGTTTCGAAGTGAAAGCCTTCTCCAGATATGCCTTCATATTTTCAGGACTGTTTTGATCTTTGAAAGTATCGTTGAATGTTTCATAGCTGATCTCTTGTAAAACTGATAGATCATCAAGGTTGCAGGTTCTAATTTGTACGTCCATTTCTTTTCACTCCTAAGCAGTCAGTACATGCGTTTATGTCCTTTTTTAACTGATTCCCAGTCTTTTTCGATGTTTTTTCTTACTTTTTCAAGCGCTTCAGCAAGCACCTCAGTTTCCTGATCAGAGAATCCCTCTAATGCAATCTGATTCGAGTATTTGTGTTCCCTCATAATGAAAGGATAGATTTCCAAACCCTTATTAGCAGGGAAGATTCGTCTGATTTTTTTATTATCAGGATCAGCTTTTTTTATAATAAAACCATGCTTCTCAAGTTTTTCGACTGCACGTGCAGCAGTGGTTCTATCAACCTTAATCATTTCAGCCAGTTTTTCCTGAATGATGCCGGGATGTTCACAAATGCGTACAAGATATAAGTATTGACCCTTCGTTAGATCATGCGCTTTGAACTCAATATTACTAATTGAATCCAGTGCTCTCGCTATCATTCCAATTTCCCGAAGAATATCTTTCATTACTGTCTCCTTTTCTTTTTATTGTAAATGCAATATAATCTCATAAACTTAATTTATCACTTTTTGTTGTAAATGCAACAAAAATATTAGGGGTGACATTATGCTTCATCATGTTGAGCTATATGTATCAAACTTAAAAAAATCCACTGAGTTCTGGGGCTGGCTGCTTGAGGAACTTGGGTACGAATTGTTCCAGGAATGGGAGAACGGGCGGAGCTGGAAGTATAGTGAGACGTACCTTGTATTTGTTCAGACTGAAGATGCGTACATGGACGTTCCTTATCATCGTAAGCGCACAGGTCTTAACCACTTGTCCTTTCATGCAGATTCCCGAAAGCACGTGGATCAGCTGACAGATCAGCTGAAAGCTAAAGGCATATCAATTTTATATGAAGACCGTCACCCTTTTGCAGGCGGAGAGAATCATTATGCAGTGTTTTTTGAGGATCCTGACCGGATGAAGGTGGAAGTTGTGGCACCCGACTAATGAAAAAAGACAGATCAGCAGCCTAAAGTGCAGAATATGGACTTAAGTTTAAGGACTGTTGTCTCGAAATCATGTATTCACCCACTTTCAATTCGTTACGATTATTATAAACAAAAAAGAAAGATGACGCTCTGTTTTCTTAAGCGTCATCTTCCTTTTGGTTATAAGAGTGTTATTGAAAACGTAGGTTTATTGTAGCGGAAGGCGTGGACTCCGGGACGATTAGCGGGATAGCTGAGACCCCGCAACCGAAGGTGAGGAGGCTCAGCGACCGCCGTCCGGAAAGCCTACGCCTGGAGCGTAAATGAACCGGTCCCTTTTAGAGACTTTTTCAGTGCCCTCCAGCAGCCTGATCTGTCTTTTTTCATCTATTTTTCCGGAGCCAGCTCAATTGCCTGACGAAGCGCTTCGATCATACTGCCTTCATCTGCAATCCCTTTGCCTGCAATATCAAAAGCCGTACCGTGATCCACGCTTGTCCGTATAATGGGCAGTCCTACTGTAATGTTGACGCCTGATTCAAGGCCAAGTACTTTAATTGGTCCATGTCCCTGATCGTGATACATCGCGACCACGATATCGAAGTCACCGCGCTGGGCACGGAAGAACAGTGTGTCAGCAGGGAGGGGACCTTCTACATCAATTCCTTTTGCTGTGGCTTCATTTACAGCGGGAATAATTTTTTCTTCTTCCTCTCCATAACCGAATAGACCGTTTTCCCCAGCGTGCGGGTTAATGCCGCATACACCGATCTTTGGTGATTGTATTCCTGACTTTGATAGTGTCTCATGAGCAAGCTCAATCACTTTCAGTACACGTTCAGGCTTAATCATATTAATGGCGTCAATTAATCCAACGTGCGTCGTAACATGAATCACCTTCAGTTTTGGTGAAGACAGCATCATTGAAAAGTCTGTCGTGCCAGTCAGATCTGCCAGGATTTCAGTATGTCCCGGGTACTGATGGCCGCCTTTATGGAGTGCCTCTTTATTGAGAGGAGCTGTGCAAATTGCATCGATTAACCCCTCATTTGCAAGTTCAATTGCTTTTTTTAAATATTGAAATGCTGCGTTTCCTGCTTCAGCTGACACCTCACCAAATGGAAGGTCAGCAGATAACAGGTCTAAGTCAAGGCAGTGAATGTCCCCGTACTGTGTATTGGTCAATGAATCCTGCTCGCTGATCCTCTTAACGGTGGTGCTGATGCCAATTGCTTCAGCAGCTTTTTCAAGACGTGAAGCATCGCCAATCACGATTGGATAGGCTTCTTCATATAAATGCTTATGCTGCAGGCTTTTTACAATGACTTCCGGTCCTACTCCGGCCCCGTCACCCATCGTAATGCCGATAATTGGTTTATTGCTCATAAATAGCCGCTCCTTTCAATTGGCACATTGCGCGGTAGATAGAATGTTCATCTCCAAAAGCCCCGGCTTTGGTTACCACTGTAACGGGTTTTTCAGTACCAATCAATTCTCCTGCCGGGATACCGGCTTCTATCTGTTTAATCAGTCTGATTCCGTTACCGCCCAGCAGTTTTGCTGTTTCTTTTGCAGTATCTCCACCTGTCAGTACAAAGCTGTTCAGGTGTTGACAGGAATGATATAGCGTCTGGACCATCGTACCAAGAGCTGTTGAAATCCGTTCGCCAATCTCATAGCTTGATAAACCGAGCTCCTGACCCCGTGTTTTCACATCTGCTCGGATTTGTGGATTAGATGGAACAAAAATCGCAATATGTTTTTGCCGGCTTAGTGCCTCTTCACACTTCTTGAGATAGTCTGCTTCTCTCTGTTTCCAATTGGAAGAAAAAATCTCAAGTGTATCAACTTCAATTC
The DNA here is from genome assembly GCF_000829445.1 of Jeotgalibacillus alimentarius. Classification (GTDB taxonomy): domain Bacteria; phylum Bacillota; class Bacilli; order Bacillales; family Jeotgalibacillaceae; genus Jeotgalibacillus; species Jeotgalibacillus alimentarius. The sequence goes on along the minus strand of NZ_JXRQ01000030.1, from coordinate 30,623 downwards.
CTTCTACATCACTGCGTCCGGCAGCATATAGGACCTGCTGTTGAGTTACTTCAGACAGACTGCCGCAGACAGTTACGATCTGTTCAGCAGGCTCTATTTTTCTTAAAGAAGGAGCATGATGGAATGCAAGGATATCAGGGAGAACTTCCGCGAGCCCCGCTGATCCTGCCCATATCACATTGGATGAAAAACGGTTCATCCAGGCTGAGAACAGCTTCAAATCTTCTTCAGTTTCTGCATCGCACACGAGATAATCGATTCCCTGCTGTTTGAACGTCTGAACTTTTTCTATAAATGCTTCTTCAGTTGTCAATTCAGCTTTTCTAAGCAGTCCGGCAGCTACTCCAATTTCCTGTTCGATCAGTAAAGGAATAGAGGATTCAGTTACAGGGTGCTTAGGGTCTTTTGATATCTCGGTTTCTGATAATGGCTGACCTTTTATATAATGTATACCATCTAATGTTGTGCGATGCAGAGCAGGAAAAGCAGGTGTAATGAATAAAAATTCCGGTTGAAAGACATCCTTCACGGCTTTTAGCTCGGTACCAATGTGCCCTCTCAGGGTAGAATCCATTTTTTTATATATTGTTTGGTATCCGGCTTCTTTCAAAAAGCGTGCAGCTTCCGTCGTTTTTTCATACGCCTCCTGCTGAAGAAGCGCTCTTGCATTTGTGTCTATGACAATTCCGGAATCGAGTGTCTGAGCCTGATCAGTAAGATCAAACAGTACAGAGGTTGAAATGCCTTTTTCAGTCAGCTGCACACCGCTGTCATTTGCCCCGGTTAAATCATCTGCAATAATTCCGATCAGTTTTTCCATCTAAATCCCTCATTTAATCTAAGATGCTTGTGTCTTTGATTCCTTTGTTAAATAGTCTTCCGGCAATCGTACGCCTTTTTTCTCCAGCCTCTTCACCAGAAATGCAACGTACAAAGGAAGAAGTATAGCAGTTGTCACAGTTGAAGCTGCAACCTGTACTGTTGCAATATCAACATTCGCTGCAAATCCTGCACTTGCCGCTGCGATCGCTGCTGGTGTAGCCACCGCATTACCTGCAGTTGAACCTTCTGCTGCGCCAACGATGGGGTTCCATTTTAGTGCTTTAAATACGAAGTAGCCTGCTGTTCCTGTAACAAATACTGTCAGCAGTCCAAGTACGATCCCGGCAAGTCCGCCTTCAAGAATTGCGCCAAAGTTAATACCCATACCAAGTGCAAATGCGAAGAATGGAATTAACATTGAGCTTCCTTTATTCAGGAAATCCCGCATGTCTTCGTCAAGGTTACCTAAAACCATACCTACGACAATAGGAAGAAGTACAGAAATGAATGATGTAAACGAGAACAGTCCGTCTACAAATCCCATTGCACCAAAAATCGATAGCGCAACCATAGTAAGGAAAGGTCCGTCATTCAATGCCAGAAGTGAGTAAGCTGCACGGTCAGTTTTGTCTCCGTATTGTCCAACCAGTGCAACATAAAGGCCACCATTACTGTTCGTCATTGCTGCGATGACTGCGATCGGGGCAAGGCCAAGCCATAGCCCGTTATCACCTGCGAACATATACGCGATTAAACCGACAACTGCCCCAACAGCCCATTTTACTGTCAAAAGTGTTGCGCCTTTACCCAGGCTGACACCAACGTTTCTAAGGTTAATTTGTGCCCCTGTACATAACAGGAAAAGTGCAATCAATGTACCTGCCCCATCAACAAATAACTGCTGAGTGAAGTTTCCGATTCTGAGAAGGTCAGGTGCGATGGTGTTAAGTGTTGCAGCAAGCAACAATGGAACTACCATCATACCACCAGGAATACGGTCAAGTGTAGCTTTAATCTTCAATTTTGCCATCCCCTTTGTGAATAATTGATGAAATTTTAAATGTAAAGCGCTTTCAATAATTTATATTATACTCGAAAGTTTCTTCTTGCAACATAAATATTAAATTTAATTATTATATTTTAAATGTGTTGCAAAATGAAACATAAAAGAGACCCGTTAAAGGTCTCTTTTAGTCACTTAATTTACGCCATAATGTAGACCGGTTGATGCCAAGTCTCTTAGCAGCCTTGGACTGGTTGCCGTCTTCTTCCTGCAGGACCTGCAAAATCATGCGTCTTTCCATTTCTTTCAGCGTGATACTTGTATCCATTTGTAATGAAACCTGCATCTTCTTCTTCGTCTGAAGGAGATGCTCAACCTGTTCTTTCTCAATAAAATAACCTGCAGATATTCTGCTTAACTCATGGATCGTCTGTTTCAGTTCAATTAAATTTCCAGGCCACTCATATTGCTGAAGTGATGTCATTGCGTCTTTTTTAATGCCCAGTGTCTCGCTCCCGCTATCAGCATGAAAAGCTGTTAAAAAGTAATTTGCAAAAGCAGGAATATCGTCTTTTCTTAAAGATAGAGGTAGCAGATGAATGTACTCTCCAACTGCCACTGCGTCAGTCGTATAGTGATCTAGAATATAGATGATCTGATAGGAAGCTGACTGAGATTGTATGATGTTGTTTAGTTGTTCCTGCAGCTTGTCATGCATAAGTGCAGACTGATGCACTAATATGGTGGCTGACTGAAGCGGGCGAAGGGTATGCGCCAGGAATGCAGCATCGTCGTTAGTGAAATCAGCTCCATTGATTGAAATCAGCGGTACATGACTTCCGAATTGTTCAACGTGAAGCAATACAGCCAGTGCGGATCTGCCTGTCCCGGCTGCCCCGGTGATATATACAGGAGATCGGTGCTGTGACAGTTTTGTAATTTGTCTTTTTAACCCCTGTGTAAAATCACTGTCCCCAATTAGAGGGAGGGGCTTGACTGCATATTGAACCGATATAGAATCAGACATCGCACCAGGTGCAGAGGGATAAAACATCAAGCCTGCAGTATGGCTGTTCACACGGAACAAATGGACCGCATAGTATGCTTCTTCAGTTGAATAAGCTGACCAGTAACTTTTTCCGCTTTCAAGGAGATCTGTAATGTCCTGTTGTAACGCAGCGTATGTCATCTTTTCCTTGAAATCAGCAGATATAAACACATCATTATGTTCAACAATCTCAGCCCGCTCATTTAAGAGTGCGAGAGGGTAAGGGAAGTACTCAAACATTTCGTGAAGCAAGCTGAAATTATGCTTCACTTTCTTCGAGAGTAAAAAAGCTCTTCGGCCTTCTTCAACTGCCTGTAACAATGCTTCTTTACCTGATGTAATCAATACGCCCTGCAGCCCGAGTGATTCAGCTACCTGAACAGTAATAACATCTCCTATGACGATTTGAAATCCATTTGCTTTTAGTGCTTCAAGCATCGGCTTAACGTCTCCGCTCGCATGTACTGTCTTAACCTCTACGTCATACTCCAGAATATTGCACAATGTCGCTGCACCATGCGTAATAGGTGAAAAGCCTACTAAAGCTACTTTTTTATCAATATTTTTAATGAGTGTGAATACCCGTAACATATCGTACCCGGTAATATCTATATGAATAACAGGGAGGGAAACAGCCTTTTCAATTGCAGAAGCTGTTCCACCGCGGCTGATCAGGATGTCATATCCTTCGTCTTCAGCCTGACGCGCATATTTTTCTCCATCTTCCAGATTTGCTACTTTTATATCCAACATGACATCAGACGGCAGTGTCAGTTGTTTACTGATTTCTGCCATTCCATTATATGGGGCGATTAACATTGCTTTCACAATTTCGACTCCTAACGTGTTGCATATTTAAACACTTTTATTATGACACATGCATCTCCTCACTGTCACTTAATTATGAAATCATTCACTCTATCGGTATTTTGTCAAAAAAATCAGAAAACCATTCATTTTAATCTGTCAATATATTACACTATAAAAAAGCACATCGGAGGGGAACGGATGGAGGCTGCAGTAAAAATAGAGGTATGTTCGTCATGTGGTGAAGAGATTGAGGTTGTGCCCGGCTATGTGAAGTGGTGTGAATACTGTCTTGACCAGGTTCATGAGAGAAAGTATGAAAAACCGCCAAAGCACTGGATGGCAAGGGTTTTTGACTGGCTTGGGCGGAAACAGGGGAAGCAGCTGTTTGAAGCAGTGCGCTCACACCAGACAGAAAAGCCTGGCATCACTATTAAAACGATCATAGCGTTTATCATGGCAACTTTGATCCATATGACGAGTCTGCTGCTATTCGGTGTTGCAGTTTACTGTCTGATCGCATTAAATCAGAATATAGCTGCTATTTTTGCAGGTGTGGTGCTGCTTGCGATTTCATGGCTGGCGCGCCCAAGAGTGCAAAAGCTTGAAAAGGATGAAATTGTGCATACAGCAGACGAGCTGCCGGAGTTATTTGATCTGATTGATGAGGTTAGAATTGCGCTTGGCAGTCCAAAGATTGATGGGGTGGTCATTAACGGTGATTATAATGCGTCAATTGGTTATTACGGATGGAAAAAGCGGGCTATTTTAAAAATCGGATCCTCATTATGGACAGTGCTTGATCACGAAGAGCGGACGGCTATGCTCAGTCATGAGATCGGGCATCTGGTCAATGGAGACCTGAACCGGCACGGCTATATCGGATCAGCGCTTTTTACTGCCTATACATGGGTTCATGTATTAATCCCGGAGCGTAAAACCGTATATGATATGGGACTGCTGGATTATATGGATGAGATTAACCCTGTGGGGCTGGGGCCGTTGAACTGGCTCAGTCAGCAGATACAGCGTGTACTGGCTTTCTTTCCAAAAGTACTCTTTTTAACACTCTTATATCTGCTATATCAAAACATGCAGCGTGCTGAATATTATGCTGATCAGCTGGCAGCATCAGTTGCAGGAAGGGAAGCATTGATTGGCACGCTTAAAAAGCTTGAGTACAGTGAAACCTATCTTTACAGCCTCAGAAAAACGGTGATTGCAAATGACAATACTCATTTTCTGACTGAACTCAAAGAACAATTCAATCTTATGCCGGCAAAAGAAAAGCTCAGGATCCAGAAGATCTCAGAGCTTGAAAAGGCAAGGGCTGATGATACCCACCCGCCAACGGCCTATCGCTTGCAATATATTGAATCCAGAAAACAGCACAAGCCTCTTATCACAACAGACTCAGCGCGTATGAAAAGGATTGAGCTTGAGCTCGCAGCCTATCATGAGAAAGCTGCGAATGAAATGGTCGAGCTATACCGCTACTATAATTATTCATGACAATAAAACCGCTGCCCTCTCAGGCGGCGGTTTTCCTGCTTATTCACAGCCACTCAAGCACGCGCTTGATCTTCATATCCCAATAAGCCCAGTTATGATCTCCGGGCTCTTCTTCATAAGTCAGGTCCAGGCCGTGTTCTTCTGCAAGCTTCTTAAAACGAATATTATCTTCATATAGAAAATCCTCTGTGCCACACGCCTGAAAAAGCCTTGGCAGATCTCCGGATGCCGTTTTCACCAGGTGTAACAAGTCATTTTCAGTCCCGGTAAGGTCTGCGTGATCACCGAAGGCATTGTCGTACTTTCTGTCTTTTTGCACACGGTCCGCCATATCCAGGGCACCTGAGAGGGAAGCTGCTGCCGCAAATTTTTCAGGCTTCCGGAGTGCGAGCTTAAAGGCACCATATCCGCCCATTGACAGCCCTGCAGCATATGTATCTTCTCTTTTCGCCGACACAGGAAATGTCGCTTCGATAAAAGCCGGCAGCTCTTCACTGATATACGTCCAGTAAGCATGGCCGTGCTTCATATCTGTATACGCGCTGAGGTCTGCGCTCGGCATCACAACGGCAATTCCTTTTTCGTTTGCATACCGCTCAATTGAAGTCCGGCGCATCCAGCCGGAGTAATCATCTGAAGCACCATGCAGCAGATACATCACCGGAAACTTCCGGCTGCCGTATGAGTATGTATGTTCTTCCGATAGCACTTTCTGGTCTGCGCTGATAGGCAATACAACATTTAGAGACGTCTCAATGCCAAGCGCTGCAGAGGAAAGATTGATTTCAAATAAAGGCATGTGGGGTCACTCCTGTCTATTTAAAAGTTATTTTTTAACCGGATACTTGAGTCCATTCTTCTTAATTTTTTCTCTTATAATCTCCTCAACATCCAGCTCCAGTACGCTGCTGAGTGTGAGTGCATAGATCATGACATCAGCAATTTCATCCTTAATATTCTCAATATTCTGTTCAATCGCCTGTTCACTGCTTTTCCACTGAAAATCCTCGAGCAGTTCTGAGGCTTCAATTGATAGAGAAATCGCTAAATCTTTTGGATTATGTGCTTTTCCCCAGTTTCTTTCTTCACGAAAGTCGTTGATAGATTGAATGATTTCATCGATTTGATTCAATATTGTCAGTCCTTTGCCGATTATTTTTTTCTATATCCAGGAATGTCATATGGATTCAGGTTCAATGTCCTTAATTACTCTCGCCGGGTTCCCGCCTACCACAACATTGGCCGGTACATCTTTTGTTACGACAGCGCCGGAAGCAATCACTGCGTTATCTCCAACCCTGATTCCGGGGTTAATCACAGCATTACCGCCTATCCAAACGTTATTCCCAAAAGTAATCGGCTTTGCGTACTCTCTTCCCGAATTGCGCTCAACAGGATCAAGCGGGTGGGTTGCTGTATAGATCTGAACGCCCGGTGCAAGCATACAGTTGTCACCAAAACGCACCTCACATACATCTAAAATCGTACAATCAAAGTTAGCGAAAAAATTCTCGCCAACGTGCGTATTGTAACCATAGTCAAAGCGGATATTCGGTTCCATATATACGTGACTGCCGCTTGAACCAAGTAAATCCTTCAGCATCTTAACACGCTGCTCCCCTTCAGATTCAGTCGTCTGGTTAAACAATCTGACCTTTTTTCTCGCTTCTTCTCGCTCTTTCATTAAAATTGGATCAGCTGGATCATACATTTCGCCAGCGAGCATTTTTTCTTTTTCAGTTGTCATCTGGTTCACCTTTTCTGGATGGATTTTGTACCAGTTTCTCATTTTTGAAGATTGGTGGCTAGATTGAGGGTCGATATTTCGCTTTACTAAATAAAAGGATATAATACTCTTTAATACATTTAAAGGAGGAATCAGCATGCAGAAGCTCTTAGAACAATTAACTGCCCTGCACGGACCATGCGGCCATGAGCAGCCGGTCAGTAAATGGGTGAGAGATACGGTAAAGCCTTTAACAGATACTGTAAAGGTTGATGCGCTTGGCAATGTGATTGCAACGAAAAAGGGGACGAAGCCCGGACCGGTAATGGTCATGACAGCTCATATGGACGAGGTAGGTTTTATCATTAAAAAAATTGAAGAGAATGGCCTGTTGCGCTTCGAGAAGCTTGGAGGAAATGATGACCGGCTGCTGTTGACGCAGAAGGTTCAGCTGCGTACACGGACGGGGCTCCTGACTGGTGTAATCGGCAGTATTTCTGCACATTACGCAAAGTTTGATGATGCAGGAAAGGTGCGTAATCATCGACAATTATACATAGATATTGGTGTAAAAAATAAAGCACATGCGATTGAGCTTGGTGTTGAAGTGGGAACGCCTGTGACCTGGAAGCCGGATATGGAGTTTCTTGGTGATGAGACGACAGGGCGTTTTGTTGGGAAAGGTTTTGATGATCGTGCTGGATGTGCGGTGCTGATTCAGACGCTGCAGGAGCTGCAGAGAGAAGATTTTGCCGGGACAGTGACGGCTGTTTTCACGGTTCAGGAGGAGGTTGGCCTGCGCGGCGCACAGGTCGCCGCCAGACAGGTGGAGGCAGACGTTGCGATCGCGCTTGATACAACAGCGGTCAGTGATACACCAGAAGAGACGATGGATGCAACGCTTGCACTTGGCGCCGGCACAGGCATCAAAGTGCTTGATTTCAGTCTGATTTCTCACCCTGCTGTAAAAGAAAAGCTGATTCATTTAGCAAATGACAAAAAGATCTCTTACCAGCTTGAAGTATTCCCCGGCATTGGAACAGACGGAGGAGCGATGAGCTTAGCGAATCACGGTATCCCGACAGGCGTGCTGTCTATTCCGTCACGTTATGCACATTCACCGGTTGAAGTGATTGATATAGGGGATTTGAATGCAACGAAGGAATTGCTGAAGGCATTTGTTTTGGATTTGAGTGAGGAGAGTGGGTTTGGTTTTATTGGTTGATGGGATAAATTAGGTGGCTCGCTGGGGACGGAGTTGTGTGATTCATTTTTGTAATCATTCTAAAAATGGCACACATAACTCCGTCCCCGCTGTGCCGCCTTATCTATTTAATGAATCCTTTTCTCTACTAAACACGTACATAACTTAACAGATGTTTTCCGGGATAAGGAGGGACGCTATGACGCAGGTTACTGAAAAGAAAACGGTGCAGCCCAAGTCGAGGTTCAGGACGAAGGGAATACAGGCACTTTTTGGTCTTTTGATGGGTGCGATGATTTCATCTTTTGTTTTGCGTGAAGAAGTGACGATTACATTGACGGGTGTATTATTTATTTTGCTTATGGCTGTAATCAGTTTTATTGTCACTGTGATGATTCATGAGACAGGGCATGCGATCGGGGGAAAGCTTGGTGGCATGGAAGTGATGAATTTATCCTATGGTCCGCTTGTGTATGCGAAAGTAAACGGAAAAAGCCGGTTTTTCTTTAAGCTGCCGTCTCTCGGTTATATTGGCCGTGCGGTGATGCGTTTTCCTGAGCAGGTGTCTGACGAAGCAATGCGGAAAAAGCTGCTGCGTATGATCTATGCAGGGCCTGTTTCGAATATTATCACTGGTGGTGTAGCGCTTATCATTGGTTATTTTATTTGGCCGTCCGGCATTATTTTAACGTTTGCAATGGTCAGCCTGTTTCTTGGCCTGACAAACCTTGCGAGCATTGAAACGCCAGCCGGTGTAATGACTGATGGTAAAATAATTTCTATGTTAAAAGAAAGAGAGCCTGGTGCAGAGGTGATTCTTGTCAGCCACAAATTACTGCAGGAGGATCCGACGGGTGCTGGTCATTGGAAGAGAGAGACGGTTGAAAGGACAGAGCATATTATAAGACGTTATCCAGACAGGCCGCTCGCTGCCTTTTTACTAGTTACGATCGGTCCTTATTATTATGGGTCTGACCCGGCGCGTTTTCTTGAGCTGACCGATGGCAGAGTGTTTAAAAATAGAACGAATAAAGCAGTTGTGCTGCAGGATATGATTGATACAGCAGCAGCGACAGGGCTTTATTTTGCAGGAAAATTATGTGAAACGGATAATATTGAAGAAAAGCTTCAGCTGATCAGCGATAAAAATGAAGTGTCAGGCTATATGCGCGATGCTTACCTGGCGATTGTACGCGGCGAAAACTCACAGGCACTTGCTTCACTGGATCAGGCTGACCGTGCGATTGGAGAGTGGCATCCGCTTTATCTTGAAGGAGCAATCGAAAAAAAGGTAACGCAGGAGATCAGAAACAGCTTAAAAATAAATGAGGATCTATAAAAATCGGGCTGCCTCACAAGGACAGCCCGATTTTTTCTGCCAATATTGCGAACTTATATACAAATACAAAGTATTTCAGCGTATTTCTATGAATAATGGGAATGAACGTACGCTCAGCAAGCATAAGCATCATGATCATGAAAAAATAATAGAATATCAAAATTTACTGATAATTCAGGTTGGGCTATAATTTTATTACTCACGAGAAAAAATAATCACTATTTTAAAATAATAGTAGATGAAAAAGGAGTGGTTGGTTGGAACCCGATATTAAAAACGATATTCAAAAACCGTCATTTACGTATGCAATGCTGATGCTTGCAGCAGCGGTCGCTGTTGTATCAGTCGGTATTTTAGTATTCGATGCACCTATTCAAATTCTGATGTTTATCAGTATGCTTGTGGTGATGCCGTTTATGTTAAAGCTCGGCTTTACTTATAAGCAGATTGAGAAATCCATGTTTGAATCGATGGGGAAGGCGCTTCAGCCTGTACTGATTCTTTTAACCGTCGGAATTTTAATTGGTGCATGGATCGCGTCAGGAACTGTACCCACACTGATTTACTACGGTGTAGAAGCGATTTCGCCACAGTATTTCCTGGTCACGACGCTGTTATTCTGTTCACTTGTTGCAGTGGCAACCGGTACGTCATGGGGAACGATCGGTACTGCCGGAATTGCGATGATGGGTGTTGGTGCAGCGCTTGGTATTCCTGCAGGGATCACAGCAGGTGCCATTGTCAGTGGGGCTTACTTTGGAGATAAGATGTCGCCACTGTCAGATACAACAAACCTCGCACCGGCTGTAACCGGTGGAGACCTTTTCTCGCATATCAGACATATGCTCTGGACAACTGTTCCGGCGTATATTATTACCGCAATTATTTTCACAGTGATTGGCCTTCAATATAATGGTTCAGTCAATGCTGAATCTGTTGCACAGATGACTACTTATCTGAGTGAAAACTTCAGTCTCGGTCTTGTGCCGTTAATTCCTGTTGTTGTACTAATTGCACTGCTGATGATGAAAAAGCCGGCAATTCCTGCAATCTTTATCGGAGCTGCCACTGGCGGTGTCGTGGCGATTTTTGCACAGGGATTTAGTTTCAGTGAAACAATCGCTACATTTTATAACGGTTACACAGTTGAATCTGGTATCGAAATCGTAGACAGCCTGCTGATCCGCGGTGGACTTGTCAGTATGCTTGCACTTGTTGCGCTATTCTTATTTGCCCTTGGACTTGGCGGTATGCTTGCTGAAGCAGGTGTACTTGAAGCGATGATCGCTTCGTTTGCTGAAAAAATTCAGCATACTGGCGTACTGGTTGCAGTGACAAGTATTGTCAGCTACTTCACCCTGGCAATCGGTGGATCAGTCTACTTCTCTACTGTGATGGGTGGAACGCTGATGAAGCCGATATTTGACAGGCTGAACCTGAAGCCTGAAAACCTGTCACGTGTGCTTGAAGATACCGGTACACAAAGTGCCGCACTCCTTCCTTGGACGGGAAGCGGACTATACACAGCAGGCGCACTCGGTGTTGCAACCGTCGCTTACCTGCCGTTCTGTTTCCTTGCATTCGTCACACCGATCGTTTCGATCTTCTATGGAATTACCGGTCTGACAATGACAAAACAGGAAGATGATGATGTGCTTGAAAAAGATGCACAAACTGCATAATGGAATGATTGAAAAACCGCTCTGGAGAGGGCGGTTTTTTGTGCGATGGGCAGTCGCAAGGAGTGCTAGCTTAGCTGGCACTCTTCTTTTCTCTTTTCAGATAGAGACGTCATTTCGATGAAACGACTGGTTGAAGAAAAGAGAAATGAATCCCAGATGGTGGAAGTCCATCCCCGAGGAGACTGACCTAGCTCGGGAAGCTTAATCTAGGGCAATTCTTGTGAAAGGTTGTCTGAAGGAGATGCGGAAAATCGAGAGACCCGTAGGCGAATAGATAGACCCTAATGCAATAAGTGTGAAGCACGGCGGCGGGATAAGTTGGTGACTCTTCGAAAAGTGAGGAAACCCACTAACAGGCATTTTCTTTAGAAGTCAGATCGAGGGAATGTGACTTATTTCGTGATGGTGCAGGGTATGTCTAGAAGGGAAATGTGATGACCCCGTGAGGTTCTCTCTTTACCAAACAGGCAGGGTTCTAGTCTATAAGGGCAATCCGAAATGACAAAGAACGAGGGAGAATTCAGACGTTCTCATAGTACGGAAGTAGCTTCATGACCATAACGTGAGGTGAACGGAAGGGGAACGACCTATGGCTCCAAGTCATGGACGAGATGTAATGTCAACAAGCACGTTACTGCGGTAAAACCGTTTGAATGTACATCGAGAAAGGGCGTGGAATACGCAATGAATCAAGAGTGGAAATTTAAACTACACAGTGTTTATGGACAACTTCTATTTGACCGTAAATTAACTCAGAGCTTTGATCAGGTGAAAGCCAACAAAGGTGCTGGTGGAATTGACGGTGAAACGATTGAAAGCTATGACGCTAACTTAGAAAAGAACATTATGTCATTGTTAGATAAACTAAGAAGCAAAACCTATCAGCCTAGTCCAGTAAAAAGGGTGTATATTCCGAAGAAGGATGGTAAGAAACGCCCGTTGGGCATTCCTACAATTGAAGATCGAATTGTTCAACAGAGTGTAGTGAATGTGCTTCAGCCCGAGTTCGAAGATACTTTGTTTCATAACTGGTCAGTAGGATATCGACCAAACCGAGGTGTCCAAAGAGCACTTCAAATCATTTTATGGAACATTGAACAGGGATACAATCATATTTATGATTGCGATATTAAAGGGTTCTTTGATAATATCCCTCATCAAAAGCTGATGAACGTATTAAAGAAATACGTATCAGATAGAACCGTATTAGGGATGATTGAACAGTGGTTGAAAGCAGGTTTCATGGAAGAAGGGAAACTTATACATTCTGACTACGGGACACCGCAAGGTGGTGTCATTTCACCACTACTCGCAAATGTTTACCTGAATGAATTGGACTGGGAATGGGATTTACACAACATTCGGTTTGTCAGATACGCTGATGACTTCTTATTGTTTGCCAAATCAAAAGAAGCCATTGACGAAGCATCAGCCTTAACGAAATCAAAGTTAAAAGAGTTAAGGTTGGAAATCTCAAATGAGAAAACGAGAATGGTGGATTTTAAACATGATGACTTTGACTTCTTGGGGTTTACTTTCCATCACTGGAGACCGGGAAAGAAAGATCAAAAGCCTGTCTTTCATGTGACGCCTAAAGAAGAATCTATAAAAGATTTTCGTCTGAAAATCAAGGCGAAAACCCAAAAGACATTAACGCTTAGTAAAGAAGAATGGATTAAACGGGTTAACCCAATCATTCGAGGGAAAGTAAACTATTATGTGATGATTATTAAAGCGATAAAAGCAAACCATGAGCTAGGTCAGAAAAGCCGTTGTATCACACGATGGATGAGGAAAATGCTTCTTAACATAGATGGTTACATCAGGAAAAGACTGCGTGTGGCATTTATACATAAGCATCCAAACCAAAGGAAAGAGATGAAAATGCGATACAAATGGAATAATCGCTTCTTTATAGGCATTAAGCTGATCCCTAGCTACTGGTTATACCTGAATAAAGCTTTTGGGTACACATTAGAAGAGTATCTCGAAGAGATGAAAGGACGCACCGTCCGAAAACAACAAGGCGCCTACAGGCGTGCAAAAGAAAAAGGTGAAGAGTATTTCACTCCTCACCGACTCCAAAAGATGCAGAATGCCTGGAACGCATCCTCTTGATCAAACATTGTAACATATGGGTAAGCCGTATGCCTTAATAGGGCACGTACGGTTTGATAAGGGGGAAGCCACGAGAGTGGTTTCCCTACTTTATTGTGCGGCACAGGAGGGGCGGGCCAAATTTAGAATGATTATCAAAACAGCACAGTAACCTCCGTCCCCGCTGTGCCCCTCAAATCATAACCAAAACCAATCACAAACCATCACATTTATCAATTTTACTTATCCCATACCTCCTCATACAATAAAAGGTAAGAGGAGTGATCGATATGGACCTGCTTTGCATATTTCTCACAGGAGTGATCGCCACGACACTCGGTACCCTTGCAGGAGGAGGCGGGCTGATCAGTCTGCCCGTCATGTTACTTCTGGGTTTACCGGTGCACAGCGCGATTGGGGCGAATAAAGTATCTAACACTGTCAGCTCATTTTCAGCTTTTTTCTACCTTTTGCGTCATAAAAATATCAGCTTGAAAGAGTCATTATGGATCATTCCTTTCAGTCTGACAGGAGGGATCACAGGCGGGGTGATTGCGTCTGCACTGCAGGCTGAAAACCTGACGATGATTGCTGTTATCCTGTTAGTTTTTGCGTTAACTACATCGTTTTTTAATAAAAGTACGTTTGAACATGATCAGACTTTAAAGAAAAGTGGATTCGGTGCAGCAGGACTTTACGGTATTGGGATCTATGATGGTTTGTTCGGGCCGGGTCAGGGGACACTTATGCTTTACCTCTTCAGCTGGCTGAAGGTCTCTTATGTAAAAGCAGTCGGGCTTGTGCGTCTCGCTACTTTTTCAAGCTGTTTCGGTGCAGCAGTTACTTATATTGCGGCGGGCCATATTATCTGGCCGCTAACCATCGCGCTGCTTGCGGGTTCATTTCTTGGCGCACAGGCGGGGGTGCGTCTGGCAAAACGTATGAAACCATCCCGGGTGAAGCCGCTTCTGAGAATCGTCACAGCAATATTGATCATTCAGCTGATCATTGACCGGGTTTAATATTTTTGCACTGTTAAAGGTGGCTGTTGATTTCCGCTTCAGGGGGAACGCTTTCCGCAGGGCGTGCGGTAAGCCTCCTCGACGCTTCTCCTGCTGGAGTCGTCCCCCTTCCGCTGCAATCAACAGCTGTGCTAAAACAACATTGTTCTTTAACATAGCTAAATTTTAAAATAAAAGGCTATACAATAATCTGAACATTCAGTCAAAGGTGTTATAATAAATGATAACCACCACATAAAGGAGGAGTTGCTTGTGAACACATATCCCCGTCCACCCAGTTAAAACATAGCACGTGAACCGCCGGAGAACCTCTCTTATCAATACAGGAGAGGGGCGGATAAACGATGAGTGCAAAACGGAATATCAGATTTATCTATTTCATTGGTTTTTTCTTTTCACTGATACCTGCGTATGTCATTGAACGGTTATTTTGGGAAATGCGCGGAATGTCTGTACTGGACGTTGTTTTAACAGAGATTATTTTCGGTATTGTAATGTTATCAATGGAAGTTCCGTCTGGCGTTCTGGCTGACCGGATTGGCAGGAAACCATTGATTGTGGCAGGAGTTTTTCTTGAAGGCATGATGTTTGCAGTGCTGCTAATCGCAGATTCTTTCTGGCAGTTCGGACTTGCAATTGGATTTGCAGCAGCAGGAGCAGCCTTTTTAAGCGGTGCTGAACATGCTTTACTTTATGATTCCCTGGCTGCGATTCATAAAGAAAAAAAGTTTGACTGGTACCTCGGCAGACTGCAGGCAGTGAGAATGATTTCATTATTTATTGCGGCTATGTCAGGAAGCTTTTTGGGCATGTATGTTCCATTGGAGGTCAATTACTGGTTGTCACTTATCAGTACAATGATTGCTTTCTTGCTGACATTCTTTTTAAAAGAGATTAAGCAGAAGAATAGTGAAGCTGCAGGTTCAATGTCACGCCAAATGACTGAAGCAGCCCGGTTTTTTGTCAGGCAGCCTGCTCTGGTTTACTTATTGCTTCTGGGTATTACAGTAGGGCTTGCAGCGGGATTTGTTGAGGAGTTCTGGCAACTCTATCTGACCGATGCAGGTGTTGGACTATCCTTTTTTGGGGTGTTTTACGGCATCATACTGATCGTTCAGATTCCGGGCGCGTTATTGGCCCACACATTAAGAAAGAAATTTGGCCGTGAATGCTTATTGAAGATTGTGATCCTTTCTGGTGCAGCTGCACTGATCTTTTCTGCTTTTCAGGTGAATTGGAGTGGAGCGGCAGCCATTATTATTTTTTTACTGGCAGCTGGAATGACTGAACCGCTTATCTTAGGTGCTCTCCATGAAAAAGCAGACGGCCGGATCAGAGCTACCCTGGAATCCTTCCAGTCACTGGTGTTTCATGCAGTGTTGATAGGAATTGGAACGGGTTTTGGTTATATCGCTATCAATTACACGCTAGCTACAGGTTTTATCTTTCTTGCGGTAATGAGTATCATTCCATTATTCATCAGACCAATTGGTAAATTGTATCATGGAAAAAGGTGAAAAGCAGTCTGCGGACTGCTTTTTTTCGTGTGAACCGTCTTCGTTCAAGTCATCAAATTAAATATAAATGAAATTAATTCTCAATTAAGTATTGATAATGGTTTTCAATTGTATTACAATCTTATTGCAAATGAAAATCATTATCACTAAAGGAGATTAGAAATATGAATAAAAAGTTATTGTTATTGATTGTTGCATGTCTGTTATCAGCTCTTGTGCTTGCAGCTTGTGGCGGTAGTGAGGAAGAGTCAACAGATGCGACTGAATCAGATAGCGGCTCTAACGCTGCAGAGGAAACTGAATCTGCTGAGGAAAGCAGCGCAATTGAAATAGAACACGCAATGGGCACTGCGACGCTTGAAGAAAAGCCTGAACGTGTCGTTTCACTTTATCAGGGAGCAACTGATACTGTCTTAGCGTTTAGTGTGACACCTGTTGGCGTAGTTGAGTCATGGGTACAGGTACCAATGTATGATTACATAAAAGAAGACCTCCAGGACGTTACTTATGTTGGGCAGGAAACGCAGCCTAACCTTGAGGAAATCGCTGCACTGGATCCAGATGTGATTTTCGCTTCACAGATCCGTCATGAAGAGATTTATGAACAGCTTTCTGAAATAGCACCAACGATTGTGAATGAAACAATCTATGATTTTAAAGAAACAACAAACCTGATTGGTCAGGCACTTGGAGAAGAAGAAAAAGTCGAAACACTTTTAGCTGACTGGGATAGCCGTATTGGTGACTTCCAGGAAAAGATCTCATCTAATGAAAACTGGCCGATGAGTGCTGCTGTATTGAACTACCGTGCAGATCACGCACGTATCTATGTTACTGGTTTTGCCGGTTCAATTCTTCAGGAAGCAGGATTTGAAGAGCCGATTGAACTTCAGGGGCAGAATGAAGAAATTGTGATGCTGAATGATAAAGAAGCTATTCCTCAGATGAATGCAGATGTGTTCTTCCAGTTCATGGAGGATACGCCTGATGTTCAGAAAAACTTTGAAGAGTGGACGTCTCACCCGCTTTATCAGAACCTGGAAGCGGTTCAAAATGAAAATGTATTTACTGTAGATGAAGTTGCATGGAATATGGCTGGCGGATTGCAGGCTGCAAACCTGATGCTTGATGATATGTACGAGTATTTTGAGCTTGAGCAATAAGAATTGAGTATGGGGGAGGCGAATTGCGTCCCCTTTTTCTCATGAAAGAAGAGGCGTTATGATGTTACGTTCCCCGATGTTAAAACTAATTGGATTGATCAGCTTAATCGCTACTGTCATCTTTCTATTTTTGACGAGTCTCGCAGTGGGACAGACGTCAATTCCTTTGTCAGAAACCTGGGAAGCGATGATCAGCTATGATCCGAATAATACAAATCACCTCATTATTGGCACCTCGCGATTATCAAGAGGCCTGATTTCACTCGTTGTTGGCATGAACCTTGCACTTGCAGGGGTTTTTGTGCAGGCGCTGACGCGAAATCCGCTTGCAGCACCTGATCTGCTGGGCATTAATGCAGGTGCGATTTTCTTTATTGTATTTGCGATTACCTGGCTTGAAGTGTCTTCACTGTCAGGTTACATGTGGTTTGCCTTCCTCGGTGCAGCGATTGCCGGGGGAACGGTGTTCTTTCTTGGAAGCCTTGGGCGTGACGGACTTACACCCATTAAAGTTATTCTTGCAGGGGTAGCATTATCGGCATTATTTGTCTCATTTACCCAGGGAATGCTGGTTCTTGATGAACAATCGATTCAGACTGTGCTGTTCTGGATTTCAGGGTCAGTTGCAGGGCGTGATCTGGATATGCTGCTGTCAGTACTGCCATTTCTCCTCGGCGCACTTGTTATCAGCCTTTTTATGGCGCGTCCAATGGGTGTGTTTTCATCAGGGGATGATGTAGCAAAAGGGCTCGGGCAAAAGGTCTGGCTGACAAAGCTCGTCATGGGTATGCTTGTCATTGTACTTGCAGGCGGCTCTGTTGCAGTCGTTGGATCAGTCGGTTTTATCGGCCTGATCGTTCCCCACATGGCAAAAAGTCTGGTGGGTAATGATTACAGATGGATTTTACCTTACAGCGGCCTTTTAGGTGCAGCTGTTTTACTCGCTGCAGATATTATTGCACGTGTCGTCATCGCGCCGCAGGAAGTGCCAATTGGCGTCATGACCGCATTTATAGGCGGACCTTTCTTTATTTACCTTGCTAAAAAAGGAGTGTCGAAACGATGAAGCAGTGGACATTCCGATTCTTTAATGATCGTATTTCCCTTCAGTTTTCAGCGCGTTGGCTGATGGTGACAGGTATCTGGCTGTTAGCTGTAACAGCAGTTTTTTTATTAAGTCTGTCTTCAGGCAGTAACTGGATTCCGCTCACCGAAGTGTTCATGCAGGTCACCGGACAAATTGATGAGCATGCGTTTGTTGTAGAAACGCTGCGCCTTCCGCGTGCGATGATGGCTATTTTAGTCGGCTCAGCACTTGGAGTGGCAGGGCTGATTCTTCAGAGTCTTGTCAGAAATCCGCTCGCATCGCCTGATATTATTGGGATTACAAGTGGTGCATCTCTTGGGGCTGTCACATTTATTTCATTTGGTGCAGGCGTTATCAGCATGCAGTACCTGCCGCTCGCAGCAATTGGAGGCGGCCTTTTCGCAGCTTTGCTGATCTACCTTATCTCCTGGAATAAAGGTGTTACCCCGATCAGACTAGTCTTAATCGGGGTAGGACTCTCAGCGATTATGAAAGCGTGCGTTACATTTATGCTGGTGATGAGTGAAACGGCAACGACCACAAAGTCTTATATCTGGCTGACAGGAAGCATTTATGCAGCGTCCTGGAGTGAAGTAACCTCCATGATATGGTGGCTGCTCATTCCGATTCCGTTTCTGATTGTATTCGGCAGAGGGTTGAATGTAACTGAGCTGGGACAGGACTTCTCTGTCAGTGTAGGGATCCGCGTGCAGCTGCAGCAGTTTATCTTTTTAATGTGCAGCGTCATGCTTGCCGGGACGGCTGCTGCTTATGCCGGTGGAATTGAATTTGTCGGACTGATGGCCCCTCATATTGCAAGGCGCCTTGTGCACCGATCATTCCCGGGGCTCGCCGTATTGACCGCTTTAATTGGAGCGTTTCTCGTGCTCATTGCAGACCTTGTCGCGCGAACCGTGTTCCTGCCCCTCGATATCCCTGCAGGCGTGTTCACGGCGGCGATTGGTGCACCGTTCTTCCTGTACCTGTTGTTTCGATACCGAAATCAGTAACGTGATGACTATACCGCTTTTAAAAGGAGATAAATCATGGACTTACAACAATATCGATTTGAGAAAAAAGAAGGCAGAACTGGTATTCCTATTAAGCAGCTGGAAGATCCCGAGGTCATTGCAGAAGTCGTCGGCCGCTATGCGAGTGTCAGTGATATTAAGCTTGAATCCACTGCAGCTTCACTCGTTATGAAAAGGTATGCAGTGATGACAGCTGCAGCTTCGCTTGAATACTACGGTCTTCATAAAGGAAAGGAAAACTGGCTTGAAGAAGCAGAGTTTCATTTTGACCACTTTGTCTTACTTAAAGGTGACTGCTCTCATGAAATGAAGCGCGACTGGAAAACGGTTGTCTTTGCAGAACACCTGACGCCAATGGTGCAGCAGTTTTCGAAGACCTGTAAAATCCCTCAGAAAATACTCTGGGAAAACATCGCGGTACGACTGCAGGCTGTCTTCAGGAAAAAAGCGGGCACCTACAAGGCAGCGCAGCTTGAAGCACTATTTAACGAAATGACAGACCCGGACGCGCAGTGGACAGGCGTCGAAAAAAATCCATTCACCAAATATCTGCAGCGCCCCGAAAGCTGGGACATCATCCCTGTCCGTGAGACGTGCTGCAGGTTGTATCAGATTAAAGAAGGACAGGAACAGCCTTATTGCGGAAATTGTCCTTTGAGGTGATGGCTGTGCACTGTGGGGACGGAGGTTAAAGTGTCATGAGATGACACTTTAACCTTCGTCCCCACTTTTTGGTATAATAGCCTAAAATCCTGCACTTCAGTCAGGGAGGAATATATCCATGTTCGAAAATATGAAGAAGAATATGAATGAGCAGCGTTTCCGGGCAACGTTTGTGAAAGAGCTGCAGACGTTTGAGCGATCTTTAAGGAATGGCGTCGGTGAAACAAAAGTCAGGAAGATTATCAGAAAGAAGATGAGTCCCGATGCGATGACGGGGATGATCGTGCGTACGATTGAGATGGCAGCAGAAATAAAAAAGATGGCAGTGAATAAGGATTCGATTGAGACATATGCCAATCTGTTATATGCTGAGACGATTTTAATGCAAAAGGTAAACAAGGCTTCCGGGCAGGATCAGATTCCGATTACACATCCAACGTTGATCGAAGCGATTGATGAAGTCAGCAGAGGGTTTGAGAAAGCAATTGATCAGTACCTTAAGCTGAAAACATCTGATGTAAAAGATGAGCTCGTGATTACACGTGAATTAAGAGGTCAGCGTGAAAAATTAAGAAAAGAGATAGAGCGACAGCGGAGTGCTGCAAACAGGCTGGAATAGCAGACGTTCAGTATAGTAAAAGAGGTGGTCCGGATGGAAAGATTTCTGATGATATTTGGTCTCCTCGTTTTCGCGGGAGGCTTTATTTTTTTTCGTTATGAATTTTGTTGGAGACTATGAAGGTATCGTATTCATTACGTCTGTTTTAGTTATGCTGAATGCAGCGATTGCGATCGGGGTTTCTGAGGTGCTTGGCAGGTTAAAGGAAGGTTGATTGAGCGTAAACATGGTGTGCAGCATGGGAACCCTGCCATCAACCAAATAAACATTTAAAACACCCCCCTGTAATGATACAATATTAATATGTAGAAATAGTTCGAAAAATGATACGTGTCCTGAATGAAGCTTTATTTAACAGGGCAACTTCGCTTTTAAATAAAATCTTAATATACAAAAGGACGGTAAAAATGAGTAACAAACATATTAAATCAGACGTTATCTTAATTGGCGCCGGTATTATGAGTGCAACTTTGGGCTCTTTACTGAAGGAGCTGGCTCCGGATTGGAATATTAAAGCTTTTGAACGCCTTGGTAGTGCAGGTGAGGAGAGCTCGAATGAATGGAATAATGCAGGAACGGGTCATTCATCTTTATGTGAGCTGAATTATACGAATGAAATGCCTGATGGGACGATTGATGTAACGAAGGCGAATAAAGTGAATGAAGAGTTCCAGGTGTCAAAGCAGTTTTGGGCACACTTAGTAAACAGCGGCCTGATCAAAAATCCTAAGGAATTCATTATGGCGCTTCCTCATATGAGTCTTGTGCATGGCGAGAAAGACGTGAACTTCTTAAAAAATAGATTTAAAGCGCTTTCAGATAATCCGTTATTTTCAGGGATGGAATATTCAGATGATCCTGAGAAGCTAAAAGAATGGATTCCGCTCATTATGGAAGATCGTCAGGTGAAAGAGCCAATTGCTGCGACGAAAATTGATGCAGGTACAGATGTGAACTTCGGTGCGCTGACGCGTAAGCTGTTTGACCATTTAGCTGAAGAGGGTGTATCTGTTAATTACAAGCACCAGGTGGATGATATGCAACGGACGGAAGATGGCGGCTGGGAGCTGAAGATCCGTGACCTCGAAAATGATCGTCTTGAATATCATCAGGCAAAGTTTGTCTTTATCGGGGCGGGTGGCGGAAGCCTTCATTTACTTCAGAAGTCAGGCATTCCTGAAAGTAAAAACGTCGGCGGTTTCCCTGTCAGCGGACTCTTTATGGTGTGTAAAAAACCTGAAATCGTTGAAAAGCATTATGCGAAAGTGTACGGAAAGGCAACGGTTGGCGCGCCGCCAATGTCTGTGCCACATCTTGATACGCGCCTGATTGACGGAAAAGAATCACTATTTTTCGGTCCGTTCGCTGGCTTTTCGCCGAAATTCCTGAAAACAGGTTCGAATATGGATCTGATTACTTCAGTGAAAAAGGACAACCTGACGACAATGATGGCAGCGGGTATGAAGAATATGCCGCTGACAAAATATCTGATCGAACAGGTGCTGCAGTCTAAAGAACAGCGCATGGAGGCACTGCGTGAATTTGTGCCGAATGCAAACAGTGAAGACTGGGAGCTTGTTGTGGCAGGACAGCGTGTACAGGTCATTAAGGATACAAAACAGGGTGGAAAAGGCACACTTCAGTTCGGTACTGAGGTGATCAGCGGTGCGAACGGTTCGATTGCTGCACTGCTTGGTGCTTCACCTGGAGCATCGACATCTGTTTCTGTCATGCTTGATGTGCTGAACCGCTGCTTCCCTGAGGAAATGAAGGGCTGGGAGCCGAAAATTAAAGAAATGATTCCTTCATATGGTAAAAATCTGCTTGATGATCCTGATCTCATTCAGGAAATTAACAAAACGACTTCAGATGCGCTCGGCCTTGTTAACACAGGGGCCGCGCTGGCTGAGGATCCGATTAAAGCAGAGACAACACCTGTATAATTGAATTGAAACGCCGTGGCCTTGATTGTGCTGTGGCGTTTTTGTATGTTCGGAGCGAGGTTGGGGGTTCGCAGAATAGACGTGGTGGTTCTTAGAAAAATGTCTTTGCTTCTTAGAATCATGCAAAAAGACCTATACGTCATCAACCGCTCAAAACAAAAAACTGCCTGAAGCTGCACTCAGCTCCAGACAGTCCTGTAATATTACTTCTTATTCACAGATGCATCATAAATCGTGTCAATCGCATCCTTCAGTCCTGCATCGAATTGTTCCTGAGTCTGACCATGACGAAGATCAGACGCCAGTGCGCGTGAGAAGCTTGCGATCAGACCGTCGTTTTCCTTCAGCTTTTCATTCGCCTCATCACGTGAGTAGCCCCCTGAAAGTGCTACTACACGTACAACGCGGGGATGGTCAACAAGCTCTTTAAAGAAGTTCGCTTTTGTCGGGATAGACAGCTTCAGCATCACATGCTGGTCATCAGAAAGATTATTCAGCTGATGTAAGATTTCATCCTTCATGATTGCTTCACACTGTTCTTTATTTTCGCTGTGGATATTCACTTCCGGTTCAATAATCGGAACGAGTCCTGCAGCAATGATCTGCTTGCCGATTTCAAATTGCTGCTCGATTACCTGTTTGATGCCGCCTTCGTTCGGTTCATTAATGACTGATCGCATTTTTGTTCCGAAGATATGTCTTTCGTTTGCACGGCGCAATGTTTCATCCAGGTCATTGATCGGTTTCATCAGCTGGACGCCGTCTTTTTCATCAGCAAGTCCTTTATCCACTTTTAAAAACGGTACAACACCTTTTTCTTCCCAAAGATAGTCACCAGTATGTTTTCCTTCGATATCACGATCCATCGTCTGTTCAAACAGGATCGCACCGAGTATTTTTTCAGATGTAAAAGCAGGAGAAGTGATGATTCTCGTACGCATTTCGTGGACCATGTCGAACATTTCATCTTCATTTGAGTAAGCACTTTCTTCGACGCCGTAAGCTTTCAGCGCTTTCGGTGTACTGCCGCCGCTCTGGTCGAGTGCTGCGATAAAACCTTTTCCGTTCCTGACCTTGTCAAATTGCTCCTGATTCATTTTCTCCACTCCTTTAATATGTAGTTTTACTGCCACCTATACCATACCCTTTTCAGCCGGATATCTAACCTTAAATAGAAAAATTTTCAATTAAAAAAGTCAGGTCAGCTGTATAAACGGCTGACCTGACTCCAATTAAAATTCTTCATATTCACGAGGGTCCTGATCTGCGATTCTTCCGTCTTCACGAGTCAGCCCATTGATTTTTCCGATTTCCTCATCCGATAATTCGAAGTCGAACAGTTCCAGGTTTTCGCGCTGTCTGTGCGCATTTGAGGATCTTGGCAGTGAAATTGTGTTCAGTTGGAAGATCCATCTGAGAATCACCTGTCCGACGGATTTGTTATGATGGTTCGCAATGCTTTGAAGTGTTTCATCATTTAAGACACTGCCGGCTCTTTCAAGCGGACTCCATGCCTGCGTGATGATCTCATGTTTTTCATTATAAACTCGCTGCTCTTCCTGTGAGAAGTAAGGATGCATTTCAATCTGGTTAATAACCGGTTTGACACCAGTTTCTTTTTCAAGGCGTTCGAGGTGTTCGGGCATGAAATTACATACACCGATTGATCTGATCAAGCCTTTTTCCTGAGCCGTGATTAAGGCTTTCCACGCTTCAACGTACTGATCCTGTTTGGGGTTCGGCCAGTGCAGCAGAAAAAGATCCCAGTAGCCGAGATTCGCCCGGTAAAGTGATTCCTGAATCATTTCGAGTGCACGGTCGTAATCATAATATTGTGCCCGGAGCTTTGAGGTCAGGAACAGATCATCCCTTGCAATGCCGGCTCTCTTAACAGCTTCGCCAAGCGTACCTTCATTATCATATCGGATCGCAGAGTCAAGCAGACGGTAGCCGTTTTTAATCGCGGCCGTAATGGACTCAACGCCCTGTTCTCCTTTTAACGTATAAGTACCAAGCCCTGTAGCGGGAATTTTATGTCCATCATGCATGGTCCATTCAGGTATATTCATCAGTTGAAAACTCCTTTTAACAATATTTTCTATGAATTTTCCCTTTTAAATATGGGGTAAACATTCAGCAACATATCACTACTGCAAAGAATAGGTCTTTAGTTTATAATTCTAAAGTATGGGGTAGAAATAAAGAGATCGTTAAAAAGGGGTACATCATATGCAAACTATTAATCGTACTGAACAAACAACAGACAAATTGGAAGCGTTTTTACAGGTCGTACCAACGATTCATGCGATGCTCCCGGATATCGGCATCGGTATAGTGGATACTGAGAAGTGGCTGACGTATTATCCGGGAAGTAAAATTGATATTGGTGCGAGAGCTGGACGTGCTATTGATCCCGAAGAACCGCTTGCTGTATGCATCCGGGAACAAAAAGATATTAAGCAGGAAGTGCCGGAAGAGTTCTTTGGTGTTTCATTCACAGGACTTGCAGCACCTATCATAGAAAATGGACACGTCACCGGGGCGATTGCAATCCAGATCCAGGAGCAGAATGAAAAAGCGCTTCAGGAGATTTCTGATCAGATCTTTAATTCGATCAATCATGCAAATGAACGTATTACTTCTATTCATAATGGTTCCGAAGGTCTTGCGTCCCATACTTCTTCGCTGCTCGAACAGACAACATCAGCCACTGATGCGATGAAAAATACTGATGAAGTGATCAATATGATTAAAAAAATCGCAAGTCAGACCAATATTCTCGGCTTGAACGCATCTATTGAAGCAGCAAGAGCCGGAGAACACGGCCGCGGTTTTAATATTGTGGCAAAAGAAATCCGTAAACTGTCGAATGACACATTAACTTCAACTGAACAGGTCAGCTCTACTTTGAAAAAAATGCAGGGCTCCATTCAGGAAATCCAGTCTATGGTTGAAAACGTGGTAAGTATTGGCCGCGAACAGGCTTCTGCAACTGAAGAAATCTCTTCATTCATTGATGAAATCGAAGAAATGAGTATAAAGTTAAAAAAATATGCTTCTGAATTATAATAAGTATTCGACAATAAACTTCCTTGTAAAAAAGGAAGTTTTTTCATTTTTATGTATATGAGTTGTATAAACATACAAAAAAGTTCGGAATATTTTAAAAATAATAGCGTTCTGAATAAAGCACATGTATAATGAAAGGGGGATAAATAAGAAATAATATCGGGGAAGATATTATTTCGAAAAAAGATTAGAGTAGGTGCTTTGCGAATAATAGGACAGGAGAGATCACGTAATGAAAAGGCTGACAACCACAATGTTTTCATTCATTTTGCTGTTAAGTTTGGCAACACCCGCTTTTGCTTCAGGAGACGCTTCTCTGACTGAGGCAGTAGAAAAGGTAGAA
Source organism: Jeotgalibacillus alimentarius (assembly GCF_000829445.1). Lineage (GTDB taxonomy): Bacteria > Bacillota > Bacilli > Bacillales > Jeotgalibacillaceae > Jeotgalibacillus > Jeotgalibacillus alimentarius. The sequence goes on along the minus strand of NZ_JXRQ01000030.1, from coordinate 4,926 downwards.
CAAAAGAACGATGAGATTTATGATGAAATTGAAAATGGCGTAACTGCCACTGATGCATTAAGAGATACTTATTTTAAAAAGATCAATGAGATAGAAGAAGCTGCAGAGGTACTGAAGCTGAAGCAGGAAAAGACGGAGATTCTGATAGCACTTGAGCCCTCAGGACAGACTGATGAGGCGCTGAATGCGGCACTTTCTGATAAAGAAGAAGACATTAAATCAGAAGAAGCAGCGTTGATGGTAAAGGCAGACCAATTAAAAGAAGATGCTGAACATTTCACAGCGAATGCGGGTAAAGCAGGAGGTAATGGACAGGCTGTTCTCCTCGAAAAGGCTGCAGAAGCACAGCAATCTTTTGAAAACATTGCTTACTATTTTGCATTAACTTCTGACTATGAAGCTGAGCGCGATGCAGTGATTCAGGAAGTCTATGACATTGCACTTGAACTGACGGAACAGGGAATTCAAGAGGCTGCAGCAAACGGATTATTGGCGGAGTGCAGCTGGGTGCATGTACGCTTTGGTGACACGAGAGAGTGGATTGATCCGATTCAGGTTGTCGGTATTGGCCCAAAGTAAGTTTGATTCTTTAAAGGACATAAAACGAGTTCTCCGGAGCTCGTTTTATTTTGAAAAGAAGGAGGTCAGGCAATGAAATGAGGGGATTTAATATTAAAAAGGCTGGTCAGTCTCTTGACAAGGCTGATTATGAATTTACCAAGATAAATTTACTAGTTAATGCTTCAAATATGGAAATTATGCATCAGGAAATTAAGAAAAATAGAATGTTTTATATTTACCCGGGAAGCCATACAAATGTTTTAGAGTTTTATTATGTTTTATCAGGTAAGATCAGATGCGAAGATTATCATGATGAAAAAATTGACCTCAATCCTGGTGATTATATATGTTCGCAAGGTTTGGATGAACCTGTGCACTTTAAAACATTGGAAGATGTAAAATTATTGGTGTTTTCTAACGAAGAATCATTTCATCACATTAGTGAAAAACTCGCATCGTTAAAAAATGTAGCGAAGAAGGTTGAGGGAAAAGATCGTTATACTGCCAAACATAGTCAACGTGTAGCTGAATATTCGGTTGGTATTGCCAGAAAAATGAAAATGAATACTTCGCATTTGAATAAATTAACGCACGCAGCTTTCCTTCACGATATTGGAAAAATCAATGTACCTGAAGAAATCCTCAACAAACCCGGTAAGCTGACTGAAGAAGAATATGAAATCATTAAGCAGCATCCGGCCGACGGCGCTGAGATGGTTGCACAAACCTATTACAAAGACCTTGCACCGATTATTCATCAGCATCATGAACGTCTCGATGGCTCGGGTTATCCTGATGGCTTGAAGGGTGATGAGATCCTGATTGAAGCGAAAATTATTGCGGTGAGCGATACTTTTGATGCGCTGACGGAAGACAGGGTTTACCGTAAAGCTTGGACGGCGGAAAGTGCTTTGGAAGAGATTAAAGAGAACAAAGGGATTCTGTATGACGCAACGGTCGTCGATTTGTTTGAGGAAGTGCTGCGCGAAGATGGAAAAATAGATTGACAGTTTTCCGCAGATCACGTAAAGTAAACGTTGCGATGAGCTCGTTTGCATAAGACGTTCGGATGTTATCACGTTGTGGAGCGTGGTCCGGCGCCGCAAATTTTGAGGAACCCCCTGGTCTTAGGATCAGGGGGTTTATTTATTTTCAGGGGGTAACAGGTATGAGGTTAGAGCGTGTGCCAGTTGAAAAGCGTAATGACTATATCGACTGGCTGCTTTTAGCGGACGACAGTAAAGAAGCGGTACTTACCTACATAGAAAGCGGAGATTTTTACCTGATCTATATTGAAGAAGACATATCAGGTGTGGTTTTGATGACGCCGGTTAGTGAAGATCAGATAGAATTAAAGAATATCGCGCTCGCAGAAAACCGGAGAGGGAAAGGGACAGGTAGAGCTGTCATAGAAAAAGCGGTTGTTCTCTATCGTGACCAGGGATATAAAAGTATGATTGTCGGCACTGCAAACTCAAGTATTGAAAACCTTGCATTTTATCAAAAAGCGGGCTTTCGTATGGGGTCTATTAAGAAAGATTTTTTTGCAGATTATGAGCCGCCAATCTATGAACATGGAATCCGTGCGCTTGATATGGTGATGTTTGAACGGAAGCTTTAAGCAATAGAAAACCGGCCGGGCAAACGCCCAAAGCCGGTTTAAGAATCTTTTAATGCTTCTTTTTTCTGCAGACCGCGCTTGCGGTTCCGCTTCATTGCTTTTGTAATATATCCGCCTTTAAAGTTACGCGGTTCATAAGAGACGATAAACGCGTTCGGCTCGTGTGTGCTGACGATATTAATAAATTCACGTTCGCGGTCACGGCGGGCAGTACAGTCGAGTCTGTAGCGGCGCGCTTCGTTCATCCCTTCCACTTCAGAAGTTGATACACTGAATCCCTCGTTACGGAGATTCTGAATCAATTCTTCATTTTTCTTCATGATATTTACTTCTATAGAAACAAAACCAATGGCGAGGCGCTGCTCAAGAATCTGGCCAAGGTAGACACCAAGACCAAAACCAAGTGCATAGGCAACCATGTTCAGATAGTTTGATAGATCACTAAAAACGAGGCCGAGAGCAATGACATAAATAAAGCCTTCAAGCGTACCAAGAGCAGAAGCTTTACCTTTCATTCCTTTCACCATCATGATTGTACGAAGGGTCAGTACGGGAACAAAAATCAGCTGTGCAATAAAAATAATCAAGGCTTGTAATAGCATGCGTGACACCTTCCTTCTAAAACGTTCTGTTAAGTGTACCAAGCCATGCTTCTTCAGAGCAAGTGACACAATTATGACATTGCACATTTTTGAAAGCGTTTTATTCTGAAAGCGGGTGGTATTGTTCTATACTGATCATGAATCAGATAACAGGAGGTAGATAATGTGGATGCATTTATGAAAAGAGCAGTCGAATTAGCAGCTGATAATGTGCGTGAAGGCGGACAGCCTTTTGGAGCAGTAATTACAAAGGGAGATGAGATCGTAGCGGAAGGGGTGAATGAGCTTCATCTGCATTATGATGTAAGCGGGCATGCTGAGATGCTTGCGATCAGGCGTCTTCAAAAAGACATAGCATCTCATGATCTGTCAGGGTACACAATGTATGCAAGCGGTGAGCCTTGTCCGATGTGTCTCACCACGATGGCATTTGCCGGACTCAGTGACATCTATTACTGCGCTTCCCTTGAAGAAGCAGCTGAAGCAGGGCTTGGCAAGTCAGGTGATATTTATGCGGATTTGCAGAAGCCGCGTGAGGATCGTGTGCTTCAGATGAAGAAAATGGAGCTTGATGCAGACGTGGAAAATCCAATGAAGCTGTATAACGAAATGAATTAGTATACTTATTATAAGCCTTCAGCTGATGCTAGAGGCTTTTTGAAACGTTTCCCATTTATGATCGTATAAATGAGTAAGGAGTGATGGGAAATGGAAAACAGAATGTACTTTTCAGACCAATTCTTTTCGGCGGGTAAGACAGACATTTTTAATGGAAATAAGGATAAAATCGGTGCGATTGATCATAAGAGTGCCTTTACTTCCGGGATTAATATTGAAGATATCTATGGAGAAACAGTGATTGAAGCCGGCTTTAGTTTCTTCTCGAACAAATGGAGCATTAAAAGAGGAGAAGAAGACCTTGGTTTTGTTAAATATGCAATGTCATTCTTCACAAAAAAATACCGCTACTATAAGAAAGGACAGGAGTTTGATATTGAGTCTCCGGCATTTTCAAAAGAGTATTCGGTTTTTAACAGCGCGAAGGAAGAGGTTGCCGCGTTCCGCAAAGTAAGTGGCTTTTTTCAATCATCTGCCTATGAGCTGACGAATCACACAGACATATTTGAAGCAGATGAACTGATTGCAGTGATTATGGGTGTGAATGCGATTGAAAAAAGGAATCAGGGTGCGGGCGGCGGCGCGGCGACTTAATGATAGTTCCCGCTTAAAACAGCTAATCCGCGGATTCGTTAAGCAGATCCAAATAATAGGTAAAGGCCTGTCAGAATCAAAATGATATAAGTAATCAGGCGAAATTGCTGCTGGTTGATTTTATGATACAATTTTTGACCGATATACAGCCCTGCAAACACAAGTGGCAGTCCATACAGACTAAGCGTCCATGTGCTGATTGATGTGCCAATCGTGGAGATTTGCAGTACCAGACTAACGGTATAGATCAAAAGATAAAAAGCGAGTGTTGTGCTTCTAAGCCTGGCTTTATCAGTATCAGTGCCGGACAGATAGAGCAAAAGTGGCGGTCCCGGCATTCCAATGCTGCTTGTGAGTGCTCCTGATATACTGCCGGCTGTGATATCTCTTTTTGATGTTCTATTGACGCGAAAACGAATGATTAATAATAAAGTAAGACCGAGTATGAGCAACCCGATACCTATTTTAAGAGTATCCACATCCACAAAAAGCAGGATCAATATGCCAATAGGCAGTCCGATTACGCTGCCAAGGGAAAACCGCTTTAGTAATTGATAGTCAATATCTTTATGTATAGTTCTGATCATGGCAAATGATATGACGATAGATAAAACTAAGTTAATCTGGATTGCTTCAACTGGATTAAATAGCAGCAGGAGAAAAGGGGTAGCCATAATTGAAAAACCGAACCCGGTGCTCGTCTGCAGGATGGAAGCGAATAAAATAATGAGAATAAATATTGCAATATCCATAGGTTACCCTTTCTCAGAATGTGTCTTATCTATAACGTATCAATTTCTTGTACTAAAAGAAAGCACCCTCTATGATGAGGTGAACTGCGCCCTGTCAAGTAGACAGTAAAAAAGAAAAAAGGTTAGAACTACGCTACGGCCTGGTACCGATACTCTATCGGTGCCAGGTTGTTTAATT
>NZ_JXRQ01000029.1 GCF_000829445.1 Jeotgalibacillus alimentarius | reverse complement strand
TATTGTATAATCAGTCGTTCTTTTAGACACAAAAATGCCCCCTTCATAGTAGTAGAGAAGTTTTATTATTTCTCTGTCTACTTTGAAGGGAGCATATCAAGGGCGCCAGTTTTGAGTTCTTTATTTGATTGCAGGCTTGCCAAACTTTCCGGCCTGAAAATCACGCATGGCATCACGGATTTCATCCATATTGCTCATCACAAATGGTCCATGTGCCACATATTCCTCTTTGATCGGAACACCTGAATAAAGCAGCAGGCGTGCACGTGTTTTAGCGCGGATCGTCAGCTCACTTTCTGCTTCTGTTCCATCTTCTTTATACGTGAGCAGTCCTACATCCGTTTTTGAAAGCGGAACAGCAGATTCTCCTGCTTCTATTTCACCTGCTGTCACATAGAAAAATCCATTATGATTTTCCGGAATAATATGTTTATATTCGGCGCCTTCTTTCAGGCGGATCTCTGTCATCGTAATAGGAACAAGACTTTCCATAGGCCCCTTCACACCGGCAACTTCCCCTGAATAGACGCGGACACTGCCGCCGTCCACTTCAGCTACAGGTGCATCTTCAATATACACATTCTGATAAGAAGTTGTGGTTGTACGCAGCTCATGTGGCAGGTTGAGCCAGAGCTGGAATGTGTGAATCAGGTCGTCATCCACTGCTTCCTCACCGTGACGAGCAGCCCAGCCGGCATTCATATACTGAACGTCGCCTGCATCCAGAACGGAATGTCCGCCGTGGTTATCAATATGCTCAAGGCGTCCATCCACTACATACGTAATCGTCTGAAAACCTCTGTGCGGATGGTCGGAAAATGTACCGCGCTTAAACCAGTCATCTGCCATTAAAATAAAAGGATCAAACTCCTTCATACGCTCAGGCGGCAGGATCCAGCCCTGCTGAACGTGAGGGTATCCGTTTTGATTATAAGAAACTCTCCAATGATCTTTTATATCCCGTTTGAAACGATTTTCTTCAGTCATTTGAATCACTCCTTCTTATACTACTGAACCATATTTCACCTGTGAAAACCAATCATCCGATAGACTGAAGTTTTTCTGTGGAAAATAATGAGAAATACAGTTTTGGCAAAATGTAATAGGGTACTTGAAAAGCAATGATGAAAAAGGGGTGAGAAAGATGAGGCAGCATCTTTGGTCAGGCGTATTATTTGGAATTGGTCTCATGGTAATCATTGATGAAGTCATTTTCCATCAGTTGCTCCAGTGGCATCATTTTTATGACCGTGACACAACCGGATTTGGGATTCTCACTGATGGTTTATTAACTTCATTCGGCTTCTTTGCAGCGGTGTTTGGACTATTTTTATTTGCAGATCTGAGAAGAAAAGTACATATCCACTGGATTAAATGGAGTGGAAGCGTCTGTCTGGGTGCAGGTGGTTTCCAATTGTTTGATGGGATTGTCAGTCATAAATTATTGCAGATTCATCAAATCCGCTATGGCGTTGATATACTGCCGTATGATCTTGCATGGAATATATTCGCGGTTGTTCTGTTAATTGCAGGCGCCATCATGTTGAAGAGAACGTCATTCAGCAGGGAAGCAAACTGAAATGGAGCATGTCCATACGCCCTTTCCGGGAGCCGGCTTTGAAATCACCGTTATAGTCATTGGCGTGACTGCATTAACAGTTTATTATCTCGCCTATGAAAAGCAGTCGAACTGGCCTCTCTATCGTTTTGGACTTTTTACTGCAGGCGTATTAACAGCTGTCATCAGTCTTGCGGGTCCTCTGGCAAATGAAGCCCATAGCAATTTTATTATACATATGGTTATTCACTTGTTGCTTGGGATGCTATCACCACTTTTAATCGTGGTGTCTAAGCCGCTTACATTAATGTTAAGGTCGCTTCCTGTTAAAAAAGCCAGGCGGCTGTCCGTATGGGTGAGAAGAAGCCGGTATGTCAGGTTGTTGCACTTACCTGTAACAGGAGCATGTTTAAATATTGGCGGGCTATTCCTGCTTTATATGACCGATCTGTTTCACCAGATGCATTCATCACTCGTCCTGTTTATCCTTATTCATTTGCACGTATTTTTGGCAGGATATTTGTTTACACATATCATATTGGAAGTAGACTTCACTGCCCGCCGCTACTCGTTTTATCATCGTGCAACAGTTCTGATCCTTGCACTTGCAGGACATAAAATCCTCTCAAAAATGATTTATGCAGATCCACCGGAAGGAATTAGCCGGACAGCTGGAGAAAACGGTGCGATGCTGATGTACTATGGCGGTGATGTGATAGATGTTATATTGATTATCCTCATATGCTATCAATGGTACCGTGCCCGTCAGAGAACTTATACGATCCAGAATAACCCCTCTCCTGTATGATTAAAGGTTAAAATTTTGAGATAGGCGGTGTTTGTTCGGCGTAAAATGGGTGGTGTTCAACGGAAAAGGATGTGTGTTCGGCACAAAACATGTGAACTTCAACGTTTACCTGCCCACCTTCGACGTTCACCACCAAAACTTCAACACTCAGGGACTTTTACACTACAACACTCCCTCGACAACAAAAACAGCCGGAAGCGCACAATTGCTTCCGGCTGTATCTCATTCATCACCATATGTTTTCATATATTCATTATCCCCAAACTCCTCCGGCAAGCCATCAAAAATCACTTCGCCCTCACGCAGTGCAATCACGCGGTCAGCATACTTTTTCGCGAGCTGAAGGTCATGAACGTTGATGATCGTCAGCAAGCCAAGGTCATCATGCATATTGCGTAATAGTGTAAAGATTTGATTTGCTGTTCCAGGGTCAAGGGAGGCAACGGGCTCGTCCCCAAGCAGGACAACAGGCTGCTGCAAGAGTGCACGGGCAATGCCCACGCGCTGCTTTTGGCCGCCTGAGAGCTGTTCGACGCGGCGGTTTTCAAAGCCTGTTAATCCGACGTTTGAAATTGCAGCATTGGCAGCCTCTTTTTCTTCATTTGTAAAAAGGCCTGTCACACTTTTAAAAGAAGAGCGGCTGCCAAACAGGCCGGTGAGCACATTCTGGATGACTGTCAGCCGGGGAATCAGATTGAAATGTTGAAAGATCATACCTGTGTGGCGGCGGATCTCCCGCAGTTCAGCCTCTTTCAGTGAATTCAGCTTACGGCCCTGAAGTCTGATATCGCCTTCAGTCGGCATCTGCAGACCATTCAGACAGCGGATAAATGTTGATTTGCCAGCACCGCTTTTACCGAGTACACAGATGAATTCACCTTTTGTAAATGTCAGATTAACCGCCTGGATTGCTTTGGTATGAGAACCCGGATACGTTACTGACACATTCTTACATTCGATCATCCTGTTCCCTCCTTAGATCACACGGTTTCTGATATAGCTGGTGAGAAAATCAATGATAATCACCATCACCATAATAATCAGTACATCAAGCGCCACGGCACTGTACTGAAACGTCTTAAAATCATTGAACAATCGCTGCCCGATCCCGCCGCCTCCAATGAATCCGAGAACGAGAGAAGTACGGATCGCGACTTCAAACCGATAGAAAAAGTGTGATAGAACATTTGGCCAGATCTGAGGCAGAATACCGAACAGATGGGCAGTCCAGCGTCCTGCTCCTACTGCGCGCATGGCTTCCTGCGGGCCGGGGTCAGCTGCTTCAATTAGTTCTGAAATCAGTTTTCCAAGGACACCGATATTGTGAATCATAATTGCAATCACTGCCGGGAATGGACCGAGACCAAGCATCGTCAGCAAAATCAGTCCGATCACAATTTCAGGAACTGAGCGTATAAAGCTCAGAGACGTTCTCAGTAAATAGAAAAACCCTTTAGGCGCAGTGTTCTTCGCAGCTAAAAAGCTGACCGGAAGTGCAATGAAAAGTGCCAGAAAGCTGCCGAGAAACGCCATCGCAAGCGTTTCTCCGGCATCCTCAAGCATCAGCGGCAGCTTCGTTGTGTCCATCGGAAACCATTGTCCTAAGAATTCAATCATGTTGCCAAAGTCACGAAACTTAGAAAGATCAAACTCAGTCATTCGCATGCTGAGAAAAACAAAAGCGGTCAGAATCACAGCGAGCGCAATATGTTTTTTCTTAAACCACACAGCGGTCAGCCCTATTCAGCATCTAAAATGCCCTGTTTTTCAGCAGCATCTAAAATACTGTCATAATCCTCAGGTGATGCTTCTGTGAAGCCCGATGCACCGAATGCATCAAGAATTTCAGGATCTTCAATTGCTAAAAATGCATCCTTCAGCACAGAGATCGTTTCTTCATCCGTACCTGCAGTGACAGCCCACGGATATTGGAATAAAGGCTCTGACGTCCAGATGACTTTCAGCTGGCTGTCATCAATTTTTCCGGATTCAATCAGCTGATTATAGATTGCACTGTCAATCGCGCCAGCATCAACCTGGCCATTTTGTACAGCAAGTGCAGTTGCATCGTGTGAACCGGTAAATCTGACAGTGCTGAACTCATAGCTGTCTTCTGATTCATATACGCCGCGGTCCTGCAGTTCAATTGACGGGATCAGAGAGCCTGATGTTGAGTTAGGATCACCAAATGCGAAATCGATTTCTGACGGGTCACTCAGCAGGTCTTCAATCGATTCAAAGGGCTGATCCTGGTGCGTAATAATATAAGAATGGTAAAACGGTTCACCGCCCACCAGCTGTGTAATAATTGCTTTCGCATCGCTTCTTTCCTGCGCAATGACATATGTCAGCGGCCCAAGGTATGCCATATCAATCTGATCAAAGTTCATCGCTTCCACGACGCCGTTATAATCAGGATAAACATCAATCTCAGTTTCCCTTCCAAGCGCATCAGTCAGCACGTCCTGAAGCTTATTCATCGCGCCTTCCATTTCGCCCTCTGTCTGAGCAGGAATCACACCGATTGTAAAAGGCTCTTCATCTGAGCTTCGTTGGTCTGTGTCCTCGTTTTCTTCAGCGCTGCAGGCAGCAAGCGTGATCGCAGCCATCAAGGCAGCAGTAGATAGAAATGTTTTTTTCATTTTAAATATCCTCTTTTCGATCAAATTTAGAACAATATATAAATTTTATGCCTATTTGGGGGAAGAGTAAAGGATTTATAGGGAAGTGGGTTCGTAGAAAAACAGCAGATGTTCACAGAATGGAGTTAAAGGTTCATAGAAAAGCCGTAAATGTTCGTAGAAAAGTGATAATAGTCCTATTCGCCATAACCAAAAAAACAGCCGGCCGACCCGGCTGTTTTTCACAGTAACCATCCCGCTGCCATACTGCCACACAGCAGAACCAGTATTAACAGACTTCCCGCAGCATCAGCGCGGCCAATCGTTATTTTACGATAAAAATCTCTGTCGCCTTCACCGGTAAAGCCGCGTGCTTCCATTGCAAAAGCGGTCCGTTCAGCTTTCCGGACGGCACCGGCAAGCATGGGAATGAGCAAGTGCCGCATAGCTGTGACCCTTTTAACAGGGGATTTCGGCACTTCAACACCGCGCAGCTGCTGGGCCTGCCGGATCTGAAAAAATTCATCCTTTAACACAGGCAAAAACTGATAGCCGACCAGAATGCTGTAAGCGATTTTGGGCGAAAGCTTCAGCTGCTGCATCAGGCTCAGGATAAATTCAACCGGCTTTGTTGTAAAAACAAATAGCAGGGACAGACTTGAAAAGGCAAGTACACGAAAACTGAGTGACAGCGCTGTTCCGAGCGTGCTGTCTTCATTACCAAAGACAAGGGTTGTCCAGAAATAGCCGACTGCCCCGAGCAGGAAGGGAAGCATCATCAGGCTCCAGGTTTTCCACGATACTGTTGCAAATAACAGTTGAATCAGTACAACACCCATGAAAAAAACGAGTGGTGTCCATGGGTTAAAAAAGAATGCCATTGCAATCATTGAGACAGTGATCATGACAAATTTAACCGAAGGATTCATGCGGTTGATCACATGATTCACCTCCTGACGGCGCGAGCAGATGATGCCGCTCAAGCAGTTCGTGATTCTTCCAGACTGTCTGAGGAAGATATGGACCGCTCAGCTCGCCTGCACAAAGCAACAGCAGTGAATCAGCAATCCGGTCTGCAAAAGTCATATCATGCGTCGCAATGAGGAACGTCACGCCTTCATTCGCACGCGCAATGATCAGGTTTTCGAGCTCCCTTAAGGCAGCTGCATCCTGCCCGGCAGTCGGCTCATCCATTGTAATGACCGGGCGCCCGTCACAAAGCATTGCGCCAATGGCAGTTCTCCTTTTCTGGCCGTGACTGACTGCAAATGGATTTGACTCACTGACTTCATCCAGATACAGCCGCTTTAATACTTCATCAATCCCGCTGCCTCCGCCAAAGGAGAGCTCTTCGCGGACGGACTTTGTGATAAATAAAAATTCAGGTGACTGCGGCACATATCCAATCCGCTCCGGCGACACAGATCCGCCGGTGGACTTCAGTCCGCACAGTGCTTTTATAAGAGTCGATTTTCCGCTTCCGTTAGGTCCTGCAAGCACTGCGATTTCACCTTTTTTTAAGGTAAATGCTGCAGGTGACACGATCGGTTCGACAGCAAGTTCTTTTGCATCGATAGCCACTTCACCGGATCGAAGCGGCTCGCGTATGAGAGCGGGTTCAAGGTGTTTTCCGGAAACCATCTGCCACTCACGGTCAAAGAAATCACCCCACATGTCAACCTGGTGATCGATCGCAATGACAGTCAGGTTGCCTTTTTCATGTAAGTGCTTAAGCCACTTCACAAAATCCTGTGCAGTGACCGGATCTAAATGTGTGAGCGGTTCATCAAGCAGCAGGATTTCAGGCTCTAAAACCCACGCACAGGCTGTTGCAACACGCTGCTTCTGTCCGCCGGATAACGTCTGAATGACAGACTCTCTGAATGACTCCAGGCCGGTTTCCTTCAGCACTTTTTGAATTCGTGCATTGATCTCAGCTGCGGGCACTTTCATATTTTCAAGTGTGAAAGCGAGTTCTTCTTCAACCGTCTGCATACAAAATTGACTGTCGGGGTCCTGAAAAACTGTTGCAATGCGCCTGTTGATCTCACCGGGTACATACATTGAGGCGGGTTGTTCAAAAAGCTCAACTGTACCTGAGACAATCCCGTCACAGTTCTCCGGATAAAGTCTGTTCAGCAGGTAGAGCAGCGACGACTTCCCGCAGCCACTCGGACCGGTAATGACAACGCGCTCACCGGCCCTTACATCGAAATTCACATGTTCAAAAACAGGCATTTCATCATCAGGAAACCGGAATGATACATCCTGCAGCGAAATCACATTACGCATGTGCATCACGCTTTGTAATCGCATATCCTCTTAATGAACCTGTTGCAAGCAGCGCATCTACAAGATATTTCCCGCCTATTCCTGCAATGACAGCCCCGCTCATCACCCGGATGACAAACATCAGCAGGACATACTCTGTGCTGAGCGCGGCAAATCCGCCGAGCAGATAACCATAAACAAAGCTGAATACAGCAGCACCGGCGCCTGCCATCATATAGACGCCAAGATTAAAGTGGCGGTACCTTGTTGCAGCAAATGCTGCTTCAGCACCAAGCCCCTGAATGACACCTGCTAAAATCAGCCGCGGCCCGACTGCATTTCCAAGCATGACCTCAATGGCTGCTGCCATCGTTTCAGGAATGACAGCGGCTCCGGGTTTTCTAATAATCGACATGACGATAATTGACACAATAAACCAGATGCCAAAGAGCCACTCATACGCAATTGGACCAATAAGCGAAGCCCAGATGTTTCCGACGTGTAAAAACAGTAAATAAATGATCCCGAACACGACTGCAAACAGCGACATCAGGACGATCTCTTTTAATTTCCAGCTTTTAAGCATGATGATTACCTTTATGAGATGGACTATTGATACTCATCGATACAGTCATGACTAAATGCCGGTGTTCTTCTGATCTTGCAGCGCCAAACGTCTCTTCATAAAAATCGAATACCTCATGAATATCCCCATGAATACCGCTTGCATAATGCATAGAATCATTGAAAACCCCGCGTTCCTTTGCACGGTCCACTTCACGGTAAATGACATTCATATAATCCGGGTGATTCATCGGATACAGCGCAAACTGTGACGATACATATTGCTTTGTCTCATCATGATTATGAATATTCGAGTCTGCTTCCATATAGGAATCTCCTGCAGTATCACCCGGACATCCTGCTGAAAAAGTTGCATTCATCGCTACATGTTCACCAGTTTTTGCAGCATGCAGTGTAATGGCCTTTATCACATTAAAAACGTGCTGTTCCTGACCGCGAATTACAGTTGATACATCATCTGTATGCTTCCAGACACCCGTGAGGTCTGTTGCCTCCAGCGCGCCTTTAATGACTGAAATAAAATCTCCGGTCATCGGATGCAGCGAAAAACGGCATCCGACAATTTTGCTTGTTCCACATTCCATTTTCAATTCCCCCTGAGCAGTTTTTACACAAAAAAAGACCACATCCGCGAAAGATGTAGCCACTGCTCCTGAAACGTAAAAGAGAAGTCACTACACTTCCTCACGCAGGTATTATCCTGATCGAGTCATAAGGGATCGGAGCAAATGCTCACATCTCAGCTAAATCGCACCCCTAGTGCAGATAACGGTATGTAGTTTTTCTGTGCACGACCACTATATCACCAGGAAGTGGAATACGCAACACCTGAAAAACTAATTTAAACCATTTATTTACTTTTTGTTCATATGTTATTCCCGAGGGTCGAAAATAAGTACACCGATCACCGCAATGACAAAACTGAATAAGACGGAGTAAAACCAATGCCGTCCCTGAACAGTGCCATTCAAAATATTCATCAGTGCGCTGATACAGAACGTAACAAAAAACACGAAAAGGATCAGAATGATCGTCATCATATGCGCCGTCTCCTTTTAATTGCTTTTAAACGTATCAGGTCCGCCGGCTTCCCTCAGCTGCCGAATTGTTTTCGGACCGACTCCGTGAAGGGCTAGAAGCTCTTTCTCAGTATATTTTCTGATGTCATTCATCGTCTGGATGCCTGCCGTTGTAAATGCACGCTGTGAAGGTTTACTTAAGTTAGAAGGCAAATCGCTTTTCATGATTATGTTCCTCCTTTTTTCTTAAAGGCTTTGTTAAAGTCGAATGTTATTTTAGCGCAGCTGGTGATTGGAGCGAAAGGGGGACGACTCCAGCAGGAGAAGCGTGACAGGTGAGACCCCGCAGACGCGAAGCGTCGAGGAGGCTCACCGCACGCCCTGCGGAAAGCGTTCCCCCTGAAGCGGAAATCAACAGCCAACTTTAACAGAGCTTACTTAAAAAAGCATCGTCGGGAGCTCTTCAAGTCTCTGGTCGGTGCTGCGCGTGATTTTCAGGGAGTAGCCCGGTCCGGTGTGTGCGCTGCCTCTGACGGTGAGCGTTCTTTTGCGGTCAGCCATTTCAATGGTCAGCCACTTCCGTCCGGCTTCTGAGGTTTTAATACACTCAGATACTTCACTCGCTGTGAGCAGAATAATTTCAGTGTTCTCAAGGTCTTCTTCTCCACAGATAAAAGCGAAGAGGTATTGGCTGTCATACCTGCTTCTGAGCGTCTTTTCCATTTCAGTATCGTAAAAGGAGAAGGTCCAGATACGCGACTCTTTTTTAAAGCGGGGCGTGAAAGAGTATTTGGCGTAGATCAGGTAGCTGTCTACTTCATTTTTGAGTGCATAGATTCTCCGGTCCTGCCCGCCTTCTTTCATCACCGGAGAAAATCCGCGACTTACCAGGTGTGACAACAGGGCTCCAAAGTAAAAATCGACTTTAGGAATGCTCATATCTTTGCTCCTCCTCTCTGTATTGTTACCTACTATTATGAAGGAATGTGAGGTGGATTGTCATTTTTAACACTTGTGCAGTCAGGATTCTTGCATTTCAATCCTAATCGTTAGATGCTATGAATATGAGCTTGTATTTAAAGGAGGATTTTCCTATGTCAATCAAGGAACTGAAAGGGATCCATCACGTGACTGCGATTACAAGCAGCGCGGAGAAGAATTATGAGTTTTTTACACATGTACTGGGTATGAGACTGGTTAAGAAAACGGTAAACCAGGATGATATTCAGACGTATCACCTGTTTTTCGCTGATGATACAGGAAGTCCGGGAACTGATATGACATTTTTTGATTTTCCGGGTATTCCAAAAGGGAATCACGGAACAAATGAAATCTCTAAAACGTCATTCCGTGTGCCGAGTGATGCGGCGATTGACTACTGGGCAGCACGTTTTGACCGCTTGAATGTGAAGCATAAAGGTGTGCAGGAGCAGTTTGGTAAAAAGACAATTTCCTTTGTCGATTTCGATGATCAGCAGTATCAGCTGATTTCTGATGAACAGGACAGCGGAGTTGAAGCAGGAACGCCATGGCAACATGGACCGGTTCCGCTTGAATATGCCATTACAGGGCTCGGACCACTGTTTGTCCGTGTTGACCGCTTTGATTATTTTAAGGAAATGCTTGAAAAAGTGCTGCTATTCCGGGAAACTGCCAATGAAAAGTCATTTCACTTATTTGAGGTTGGAGAGGGAGGCAATGGCGCAAGTGTTATTGTGGAGCACAACACCTTTTTACCTCAGGCGCAGCAGGGGTTTGGCACTGTTCACCACGCAGCCTTCAGACTCGAGGATAAGGACATGCTTGATGCGTGGGATGAGCGGATGAGGAGTTTTGGCTTCCAAACGTCAGGCTTTGTTGACCGTTTCTTCTTCAAGTCGCTGTATGCAAGAGTGGCACCGCAGATTTTGTTTGAATTTGCAACGGATGGTCCCGGTTTTATGGGTGATGAGCCTTATGAGACACTGGGAGAAAAGCTGTCGCTGCCTCCATTTCTGGAGCCGAAGCGTGAAGAAATCGAGCAGAAAGTACGCCCGATTGATACGGTGAGAAGTACGAAGACTTTCAAAAAAGAATAGCGAGTGTGAGCCGGATATCTGATGAGCGGGTATCCGGTTTTTTATTGTGGTGGGGAAGCAAGCGGGTGGGTTACGGGTCATATCGATTGGTTTATCGGTCACAACGGGGTATTTACGGGTCGCATCAGTCACTTTACAGGTCAGATTATTGGTTTTAGCGGTCACTTTCCTTCATTTACCGGTCACCAACGAAACCCTCAACACGACATAAAAGTTCGGCAAAGGGTCATCAAAAGTGTGGAATCACTACCTGAACTGTATCGTATCGCTACATCTTAAAAAGGGAAAGCTACCAGTATCCGCGTGTATCGCCACTGCCCGATACAACCCTGATAGGAGAGAGCCAGATGAAAAAATCATTTTTCCCGTTAATCATGATATTACTGCTTCTGTCACTGCCAACTGCCGTTCAATCTGAAGAACTTAACCCGCCTGGACGCTCGCTGGTGCCGGGCACGATCAGTTTTGGTGCTGCACCTGCTTACATAGATCCTGAAAAACCGGTGATTGTGTTTGTCCAGGGCCTGAACAATGATTCAACGATCTGGATGGATGAAAATGATATGTACAGCCGTGCCGTTTCAGCAGGTTATGAGACTGCTTTTGTTGAGCTGTATGATTCCGGGGGTGCATCGAAAAGCTATTGGGACAATGGTGCGATGCTTGCAGGTCAGCTTGAGAAGATTTCTGCCCATTTTGGCGGGAAGAAGCTTGTGATCGTTGCTTTCAGTAAGGGAGGAATTGATACGCAGGTGGCGCTGATTCATGAAGGGAAATATCCGCTGGTATCCAATGTCATTACGCTTGGATCGCCTCATTATGGCAGTGAGCTTGCTGACCTTGCAAATAGTACGTCTGTTGGCTGGCTCGCTGATCTGATCGGGGAAAATAGTGAGGGAACACAAAGCCTGCAGACTGGAATGATGAATTATTTCCGTTCCATCACTGACAGCAGGGTTGAAGCATTTCAAAACAGTTATTTTTCACTTGCAGGCACACGTACGGGGCCGCTTTTTAGCAGCTACTGGCTTGGCAATGGGTTTATTTCCGGTCCAAATGATGGTGTAGTATCTGTTAAAAACGCCAGTCTGCCTTATAGCAGAAGTCTTGGCGTTGGGAACTGGAATCACAGGGAGATCAATAAGGGCTATCACTCATTTTCAATTTTTCAGCCTTATTTAACATCGCAGCGGGCATCCCATTTCCCGACGCTTCAAGCAATGGGATCAGCAGAAGATATAGTTGAACCTCTTGATACGCTCTTGCGGGGAGGCGTACAGCACGGTGAAGCGGCTGAGCACTTCTACGTGGAGGAGGAAGCTGAAAACCTAGAGCTGAACTGGCTGAGTGCAGCACCTCATGATACAGTCACGATCACACCTCCAGACGGAAAGAAAAAGGAGTATGAAGTAGCGGCAGTCCCGGATCATACGATGTTTTTTCAAGGTGCCTATCATCACACGATTGACATCACAGATCCCGCACCTGGTAAGTGGATGATTCAAACAACTACAGAAGAAGCGTCTGCGTATGCATTGATAGTCACGTTCACCTCTTCCCTGAATGACAAGCTGATATTGGAGCCTGATGAGGACAAAAAGAAGTGGACATTAAAAACAAACTTTCCCCCGAGATCTAAAGCAAACCGCCATGCTGCAGTGGAAATGTCTACAGAAATCAATTTTAAACCTGGTGATGGACAGGGAAACGAACGCTTTGAGCAACAGGAAATCCACTTAAAACAAAGTGGTAAGAGGGTGAGAATTCCATCTAGAGAAGGGTCCTATCATATGACTGTGGAGGTGGAAGGTAAAACACCTTCAGGCCGGACATTTCAGCGGACGGTGGTTGAAACAGTGTTTGTTGATGAGGAAGGCGTTGGGTACTAACAGAGGTTGTAAAAAGCCCGATCAGATCGGGCTTTTTGTGTTTTTAAAATCAGACAAGCTCCACTTTACGTGTTTCAGCCGCTGCGAGCCCGGCTTTATTGAGGAAATTCCATGGCTGATTGAAGTGCGGCTGGAAGAAGAAGTCTACAAAGCCGAGTTCATCAATCGTCATGCCTGTCTGAATGCAGACACTGAGTGTATTGATTGATTGAGTTACGTCCGCTTTTGATAATACCTGTGCGCCGATAATTTTACGGCTTTCAGGCAGGTAGCTGACTTTCAGCATGACATCTTCAGCAGTCGGCATGAATTCCGGACGGTGCTTTTCATTGATTGTGATATTTTTCACATGAATGTCCATCGCTTGTGCGCTCGTTTCAGTTAGGCCTGTAGATGCCATATTCAAATCATAAATGTGAAGGCCTGACGTTCCTTGTGTACCAACGTTTTTCATGACTGGATCGATCAGGTTACGGGCAACGAGTGTACCCATTCTGACAGCGTTTGTTGCAAGCGGAATATAAGCAGCTTTTCTAGTCGGATTGTATTTCACTGCACAGCAGTCGCCGGCTGCAAGAATATCAGGGTTGCTTGTGCGCATATAATCATCCACTTTGATTGCCCCGTTTGGCAGCATATCCACTTTTCCTTTTAAAAGCTCAGTGTTTGGACGGAAGCCGACACACATAATGACAAGATCAGTCTCAACGCGTCCTGCA
The DNA here is from genome assembly GCF_000829445.1 of Jeotgalibacillus alimentarius. GTDB lineage: Bacteria > Bacillota > Bacilli > Bacillales > Jeotgalibacillaceae > Jeotgalibacillus > Jeotgalibacillus alimentarius. The sequence goes on along the minus strand of NZ_JXRQ01000029.1, from coordinate 312,787 downwards.
TTCGTTACAACGGCTTCCACAGTATTTTCACCTTCAAAACGGGTAACCGTTTCGCCAAGTCGCAGTTCTACCCCGCGATCAATAAATGCCTGCTCAACCTGATCTGTAAATTCCTCATCAAGATATTTATTCAAAATTCGGTCCACACCGTCAATGAGTGTTACTTTCTTTCCCGCCTGCTGGAATGCCTCTACAAGCTCAACGCCGATATAGCCTGCACCAACGATCGTCACGTGTTTGACCTCGCGTGATTTTTCAATAATGGTATTGGCCTGGTTAAAGTTCTTCGCAAGAAGGATGTTATCCAGCTTAATTCCATCGATTGGCGGAATGATCGGCCATGACCCTGTTGACATCACGAGCTTATCATAGCTGTCATTTATTTCTTCACCTGTAACCAGATTTAATGCTTTGATCTGCTTACGCGCAGTATCAATTTCCTGTACAGCGTGCTGCATTTTCATTGTTACACCGAGACTTCTCAGCTGTTCAGGTGAGCTGTAAAAGAGTCCCTGCGGATCTTCAACTACTCCACCTACATATAATGCTAAACCACATGAAAGAAATGACACATTATCGTTTTTCTCATAGACTGTTATATCTGCTTCAGGATACATATTGGCCATATTCGTTACAGCTGCTGTCCCAGCGTGAGTACTTCCGATGACTGCGATTTTCATGTAAAAATTCCTCCTGATTTTTACTTGTGAAAAAATTCACAATTTCTATTTGACTTAAGTATACGACGGTCTCGAATGAAATGCAAGTATTATGTTCAATATTTCACAAATATATTTATGATATGCTTAATGCCATAAAAATCTATATGCTGTCACTAAAAAATGAGTCTGATAAAGGAAGAGATGATATGAAAGAGTTTGTAATTGGTCTTGATCTCGGTACAACCAGTGTAAAAGCAGTCATGTTTACAAAGGATGGAAAAGTAAAAGCTGAAACAGAACAGTTGATCAAAACGTTTTATTCCAAAGGCGGTTATGCAGAGCAGGATCCGGATGTAATTGTGTCATCAGCTGTATTCGCGTTAAAAAATGTATTGGATAAGGCGGGGACTGATGCGGAAAAGATCATCGGTATCGGTTTTTCAAGTGCCATGCATTCTTTGATCTGTGTAGACGTGGAAGGACGCGCGCTGTCTAAGGCGATCATTTGGGCAGATGGCAGAAGCGGTCGCCAGACAAAAGAATTGATGGAGTCTGAAGGTCCTGTTTTCTACAAACGGACTGGTACACCGATTCATCCTATGTCGCCTCTAACAAAACTGCTGTGGATGAAGGAAACAGATTATGCTCCTTACCAGAAAGCCAAGTATATGATGTCGATTAAAGAATACATCATCTATCAATGGTTTAACGAGAGAGTAACTGATTATGCGATGGCAGCAGCAACTGGAATGATGGATGGACGGACATTGTACTGGGATAATGAGATAATTGAAAAAGCAGGTATACATGAAGGGCAGCTCGGACTACCGGTTTCTTCCGATTATCGACTGGGGGAGCTGAATCCTATCATTGCAAGTTACTTAAAAATTCCGCAGAATCTTCCTTTTATCGCAGGATCTGCTGATGGACAGCTTGCGAATCTTGGCAGCAGTGGACTTGAGGAAAACTGCCTAACGATTTCAGCCGGTACGAGCGGAGCGGTACGTAAATGGACAAACAGCTTTACTGTCAGCGAAAGTCAGGAAGTGTTTTGTTATGCGTTCACACCAGATCATTATATTGCAGGAGGTCCTACAAATAATGGAGGAGTGGCGATAGACTGGCTGAAAAAAACCTTGAATTATGCTGGTACATATGAAGAATTAATTCTATCAGCAGAAACAGCCCCACCTGGAGCAGACGGATTAATCTTCTTACCTTATATTAACGGGGAACGGGCGCCGTTGTGGGATCAGGAGGCCAGAGGGAGCCTGATTGGCCTTTCAATTTCGCATGGGGTCCCGCAGTATGCCAGAGCTGTGCTCGAAGGGATCACCTTCAACCTGTATCAGATCTATCTTTCTCTTGGCGCCGATGGAGAAGCAGCAGAATTAATTTACGTCAATGGAGGATTATCAAGATCAACGCTGTGGGTTCAGCTGCTTTCAGATATATTTAATAAGCCCGTTCAGCGCACAGAGAGTCATCACAGTGCAGCCTGGGGAGCAGCCTGGTTAGTGTTAACGGCTCTAGGTGAAAAGGAATCGTTGAAACAAATTAAAGAAAACATCCCTTTAGGTGAACGTATAGAGCCTGCTCAGGGTCAGCATCAAGAATATATGAAAATTTTTGAACGTTATAAAAAGCTGGTTAATGCAACTGTTTGAAAAACGTTGAATATTTAGCGTTCACTTCATATTGAAATGAACGCTTTTTGGAAACAGCTCCAGCTCCAACGCCTAGTCCCTCGGGTCATAAGCCACGGTGAGAAAATGGGGAAGGTCGCCTATTTCTCTCACCGCGTCTTATGCTTGTCGGAGCTGATCAAGCGCCTTCCGCTTTTCATGAGATCCAGCTCCAGGCGCTAGCTCCTCGGGTCATAAGCTGCGCATCGGTAAACGGGAAAGTGCACCCGTTTTCCGCTTCGCGTCTTATGCCTGTCGGGCCTAAACGGACGTTTCCACTTTTCATGAGATCCAGTTCCAGCAGGCAGGGGCTAGTGCGGTTCCCTCGGTTCCTTAAGATAAGTCAACATCGGCTCACTTCGTTCACCGTGTTTCCTTTATCTCAATCCACCTTAGTCCACCGCATACGCCCCTAAACGCCTGCTTCCACTTTTCATTGTTCCACGTGAAACATTTTCAGGTTTTTTGTGCAATGATTTGGATTATGTGTGATAGGCCATTATGCAGTTTTCCTTCCTGTCTGATCACTTCACCTGTGTAGAAGTGGATGATTTTCCAGTTTTCGAAGGCTTCAAGCATTTCTTTGGCGTCATAAAGGAATTCCTCTTTTGGCGGGCCTCCTGATTTGTACGGCAGCTGGTGCTTTGAGTAGACTTCGCTGATGTAGTAGCCGCCCGGTTTGATGGTGTTCTTAATTCCGCTCAGCATATGCTCTCTGCCGGCTGGATCGATATGACCGAAGACGTTGATCACGGCGTCAAATGTTTCGGGTGTCCATGTGGCATTTGTCAGATCAGCAAGGGCGGTTTCAACCTGTACGTGGCGTTCCTCGGCAAGCTTCCGGGTCTTTTTCAGGCCTTCTTCCGCATAATCCCATGCGGTTACGCTCATGCCCTTTTCAGCAAAGTAGACAGCATTTCTTCCTTCACCCTCTGCAACTGCCAGCAGCTTTCCTTTTGTCAGATTCAGCTTTTTCTGTGCGCTGACGATAAATTCATTCGGTGCTTTTCCATAAATATATGTCTCGTTTTGAAATCTTCTATCCCACGGGTTCATTCGATCACTCCTTATGAAAAGTATAATGGTTCTCAGCAGTATTCTCACATGTAAGCGGTTATAATGAATCTACATTGAAGACTGGAGGGATTCTCATGAAAAAAACTTGGTGGAAAGAAGCGGTCGTCTATCAGGTCTACTGGCGCAGCTTTTATGACAGTAATGGTGATGGATATGGGGACCTTAGAGGTGTAATTGAAAAGCTGGACTACATAAAGAAGCTTGGTGTGGATGTCATCTGGCTGAATCCGTTTTATGAATCACCTGATCGTGATAACGGCTATGATATTTCCGATTATGAGGCTGTTATGGAGAAAGCGGGGGATATGGACACGTTTAAAGAGCTGCTTGCAGCCATTCACGCTAAAGGGATGAAAGTCATCATGGATCTTGTAGTGAATCATACTTCAGATCAGCACCCATGGTTTCTTGATTCAAAATCATCTGAGGATCATCCGAAGCGTGACTGGTATATCTGGCGTGAAGGCAAAGAAGGCGGACCTCCGAACAATTGGCGCTCCTATTTTGAACCTTCAACTTGGACGAAGGATGAGCAGACAGGAGAATATTATTTTCACTCATTTGCAAAAGAGCAGCCTGACCTGAACTGGGAAAACGCTGAGGTTAGAAATGAAATTTACCGGATGATGAGATCATGGCTGGACCTTGGGATTGACGGTTTCAGAATGGATGTCATTAATCTGCTGGCAAAGCAGGAGGGTTTTCCGGATGCCGAGCGTCCTGAGCATATCAATTACCTCGCTGATAACCCGGGTATCCATGATTATCTGCAGGAGATGAATCGTGAAGTGCTGTCTCATTATGACGTGATGACAGTGGGAGAGATTCCTTTCGTCAATCCTGAGACGGGTCTTTTATACGTGCATGAAGACCGTCATGAACTGAATACGCTATTTCATTTTCAGGTGGCAGATGAAATGCCGGTGATGGATCTGATGCGTTACAAGGAAATTCAGGAAAGCTGGTATAAGGGCGTCTTTGAAAAGGGGTGGAACTCACAGTTTCTGAATAATCATGACCATACCCGTCAGGTAACCCGCTACGGAAATGACGGACAGTACCGCGTTGAATCAGCAAAGATGCTTGCTATTATGCTTCATACGCTGCCCGGTATGCCTTATATCTACCAGGGAGAAGAGCTTGGCATGACTGGTGTGAGATTTGATTCAATCGATGATTACAATGATATTGCAATGAAAAATAAGTATAAAGAAGAAGTGGAAAAAGGGAGAGATCCACAGGAAGTGTTTGAAGATCTGCTGTTGCTCAGCCGTGATAATTCCCGTACACCGATGCACTGGAACAGCGAAGAGCATGCAGGTTTTACAAGCGGCACACCATGGATCAAACTGAATCCGAATTATCCGGACATCAATGTGGAACAGGCGCTTGAAGATCAAAGCTCAGTATTTTACACGTATCAGAACTTAATCGAGCTCAGAAAAGAGCATCCGGTCATGGTTTACGGTGACTATGAAGATCTGTCGAAAGGGCAGGAGCCGCTGTATATGTACAGAAGAAGTTATCAGAATGTAACGTGGCTTGTTGCATTGAATCACTCAGACGCCTCCATTACAGCTGATTGCCCGCGTGAATTCTCCGGTGCGAAAACCCGGCTTGTGATCGGCAATGTTCAGGTTGGTGCGGAGGCAAGGAACAATCTGCCTGAAAAGATTGACTTAAAACCTTATGAAGCCCGCGTATATGAGATCAAAACGACAGGTTGATTACAGGCAGAGGCTGAGACATCATCATTGTCTCAGCCTCTGTTTCAGTTTTTACATCCATTCACTCCAAGGCGGTGTAACTCCAGCTCTGACTCAACCCACTTTGAATAATCAAGCATCATTTGCATCTGCTGTGCATTGAAAATGCGCGGAAGATAATCAGTGATACATAATGTACCAACCATTTCTCCCTGTGATGAAATAGGAAAACCGGCATAAAACTGCATGCCGCTCCCTTCAAAAAGAGCCTGTATAGACTCATCAGGGTGCTCAGAGATGTTTTCAATAATCAATGGTTGCTTCTGTCTGATCACATGATCACAAAGTGACAGTTCCCGTGGCACTTCCCTGATCGTCTGAACCGGTTCGGGCAGACCGATGCAGGATTTGAACCACTGCCTATGGTCATCAATGATTGAAATAAAGCAAACAGGCGCATGAAAAGCCTCTTTGATCATCCGTGTAATCCGATCAAAGCGTTCTTCTTCCGGGGTATCAAGAATCTGCAGCTGTTCCACTTCTTTCAGGCGCTTATCTTCAGCACTCAGACCGGTTGCAGCGACCTCCTGCTGACCTTGCACAGCTTCTGTAAGTGTATAACTGAAGAAATGCTCAAGCGCCTGTTCAAGTTTTTCAACGGGAAGCGGTCTGCTGAAGTAATATCCCTGAATCTCATGACAGCCCAAACTTGTTAAAATGTCGAATTGTTCCTTTGTTTCGACCCCTTCAGCTGTCACGTAAAGATTCAATTTACGGGCAAGCTGAATAATAAAATGGACAATGCTGATATCCTTCTCGCTGTTCATCTGATCAATTTGTGAAATGAACGACCGGTCAATTTTGATTCCATCGAGCGAAAAGTTTCGTAAATAATTTAAGGATGAATAGCTGACACCAAAATCATCAATCACAACCCTGAAACCGAGCTCTTTCAGATAATTAACGAGTTCGATTCCTTTCGTCGGATTTTTCATCAGGATATTTTCTGTGATCTCAATCTCAATTTTAGTAGGGTCAGCTTTATATTCATTAATCACCTGTACAAAGTGTGTATCAATCAGCTCCGGCTCAAAAAGACACGCAGACAGGTTAATTGATGTTCTGGAATTGTTAAAAAGTTCAGGACGGGTTCTCAGATCATGACAGACTTTACGTACAACCGTCCTGGTGATCTCGTGAATCAGCGTTGTTTTCTCAGCCACTGGAATAAACTTCAGGGGCGGCACGGTGCCAAGCACAGGGCTGAACCAGCGTACGAGTGCTTCATAATGAACCTGATTTGTCAGTGTGTTTAACTTTGGCTGATAATACACTGTGAGTTCATCTTCCTGAAGTGCTTTATATAATTCAGCTTCCATAATGGCTTCGTCAATATGCTCCTGCAGATGTCCTTCTTTTATGAAAAGCCGGATTGAATTTCTTCCTTCTCTTTTCGCTTCGACCATCGCTGCACAGGCGTTCGTAATCATTGAGTTCGGATGACCGGGAATGCTGCAGATTCCCACGCATCCAGTCACGGGAATCGATACACCATTCACTTCATAAGTGAAGACAGATAAGGAATCAAGAATTCTTTCGGCAAGTGCCCTTGCAGCACCTTCTGTATGATCCATCACTGCAATAATGAATTCATCTCCATCTATTCGCCCGAGAATCGATCCGGACGGTAAGAGCCCAGCTGTCTGTTTGGCAATTTTCTTTAAGAGAACATTCGTTGCTTCAATTCCCAGCCATTCATTAATCAGCTTAAAGCGGTCTATATTTAAATATAAAACGGATATATGCTGATCTTCTATTGTTGCAAGCTCAGATTTCACCTGTAAAAGACTTGGCAGTCCGGTCAGGTAATCGATATTTTCTATAGAAGCGAGCAGCTTTGCTGATGTGGAGTCTGACAGGTCATTGGTTAACCCGATAATATATCGAACACAGCCGCGCTCATCAGTAATGGGCATAAGGGCAGAAGCTGCATATTCCGAGATATTGGAAAGCTTATTCATCTGATCAGAATAAAAAACCGGCTGACCGGTTGAAGTCGCAGCATCGTATTGTGTAATTAAAGGAGCTGCAACTTTTTCATCATAGATCTCATGAAGATAGCGGCCTTTCCAGTCGTCGGGGAGTGAGGCAAGACGGACAGCTTCAGGTGTTACATTTCTGTATTTATATCCTTGCGTATCTACTTCCATCAGGAAAACCATTTTATAAAGCCCGGTAAAAAAATCAAATAAATAGTGGGGATCCGCTTTCAGGTGACTCATGCATTCTCCTCCTCATCATTCAGAACAGCTAACATAAGAAATCATTAATTATTTCTATCATAAAACGATTAGTGACGTATGTCACGATTATATTGTCATAAAGGTGTAAAAAGATACATATTGATGCAAGTCTAAAGGACTTCATTTTATCCTTCCGCTAAATAAAGTCAGGATGGTAAAATGAAGATAAAAAAATCCTTTAGAGTGGGGGATATGTATGAAAAAAGAAGAACTCAGACAGCTCGAAATCGAGATCTCAGATTTGATTGGAAAATCCTATAGAACGATTGTTAATTTTGAGAAAAGCCACGTATTGAGAACCAGTGTAATAAACGATGAAAAAATAGACTTTAAGCCGGTAATGATGAATGAAGAGGAAAGGGAGAGAGTAAGAGAGAAGCTTCTTCACTTAAATATCAGTACATTAAAAAACAGGACAGCCATTGAAATTGATCAGGCATGCCTTCACTGGCAGGTAGTCATGACGACAGATCGTGAAATCTTCCGTGAGATTGGGATTGATCAGCTGCCTGATGAGTGGGGAAATGTGTTCAGGCTGCTTCCTTAAAGCAGCCTGCTTTTCACTTGTTTGCATAGACTGAAACAATATGTGCAAGATCGTCATTACCGAAGATTTGAAGCACATTGATAAGGGTCCCAGCGTCTACGGTCATATCAAAGGGTTCGCGTTCTGCGTTCAACTGCTTAAGCAGCGTATTAGGCGGCTGTGCGGGATATGCTTCCTGATATAATTTTTCGGGATCCAGATTATTTTCATGACACCATTCTACAAATATGCGGACCATCAACTGCTCATCTTCCTGATACTTCTGAATAATATAAGCTTCTATTTCTTTCTGGTTCATGTCATCAGCTCCTTTATATTAATGGTTATCTAAACTGCAAATCCGGGAGAATATGCTCAATGTGTTCAGGGTGGTTTCAATGTTAAAAACACGGGGTAAATATTCCTTGTGACCACGTAAATCAACGGTGGAGTGGCGGATCAAAGGACCGCTATTTTGCTGCATTGTAGTGACTGCCGGGAAGACAGCGGCTTTCTTAAAGAAAAGGATCCAACCACCCGAATTGGCGATTAAGACAGCATATATTCTTCCCCACCCATATAAATTGCGGACATCTCTGGTGACAGCCGGAGATTTTTTCGCGTATATAAGCATCTTTTTCAGATCATCACTATAAAGCCGAGAGAGGCAAAAAGTGTTCCAGCCAAAAATGTCAGCAATAAATACAGGAGCGCTCTGACCCGCTGATCTTCTTCAAAAAGCTTAACCGCTTCTGTCTGCATCGTTGAAAAGGTTGTAAATGCACTAAGAAAGCCTGTTGCAAACAGCGCATTGAAAGCAGAAGATAATTCAAGCGCTATGACCATGCCAAGCAGAAAAGAGCCAAGCAGGTTAACCAGCAGCGTCCCAAAAGGAATGACTGGAAAGGCTTTGTTGCCGTACGTTGATATCAGATAACGCGAGGTTGCACCCAAAAAACCCCCAACACCGAGCATCAAAAGAGTCATCACATTCCACCTGCTTTCCTGCCGGTTTTCATGCCATAATAAGCAAGTATAAAACCGCCTGTTAAGCTGATTAGAAGATAGATCAGTGCGAATACATATTGGCCTTCCTGCAGAAAGCTGAAAAGCTCCGCACTGACAGCTGACAGAGTCGTAAACGAGCCGAGCAGTCCCGTTGTAACTGCGAGCCTGACACTGCTGCTGATTTTAAGCGGAGCAGTGGAAAGCAATCCGAGTAAAAAAGAGCCAAGAAGGTTCACAATTAATGTGGAAAAGGGAAAACTGCTTTGTATATAGACGCCGGCTGCGGATCGGAGGAGTACACCTGCAGCCCCGCCCAGGCCAACCCATAACAGATTCATGGACATCATCCTTTGAATATAAGTCTGAAAAAGACACAGAAGCCGCCATTAATTCTGGCGGCTTGCTGAATAACGGAAAGAATCCGCTGCTTTTTTTACTTTCTCATAAGCCTCATCCATTGATGCAGCTTTAATAAACATATGAGAGCCATCCTGAGAACTGATTGAGTGCTCGTATCTTGGATCGTAATAATGAATGAGTAAAAGGTGTACAGCTTTCTCATAATCACCGTTTGTCAACAGCTCGCGTATTTCCCGGGAAATCGGTGTATGCAGCCTGCGCTCAATTCTTTCGAAAGCCTCCATGAATTGTTCAGGCATCTCCTCCGGCTGATAGTCCTCAAGGATATTTTGCACCCGTACATCAGCAGGAAGGTCAAGAAACAGCTGAGGTGCCTGCTCCTTTTTCTCATGAAGGAAGTCCGGCATATGCACGCGGCCAATTCTTCTGCTTTCTCCTTCAATTAAAATATATGGAGAATTTTTCAATTTTCTAAGCTCAGTCACCAGAAGGGAGTCGAACTTTTTCTGGTTGCTTGGATTTAGACCGATCTGACCAAAGATCGAGCCTCTGTGCCCAGCCATTTTCTCAAGATCAATCACCGGGTACCCAGCTTCCTTTAACCGGTTCAAAATCACTGTTTTACCTGAGCCTGTATAACCGTTCAATACGAGTAGGTCGGGTGTGAATGCATACTCCTCAAGGGATTGCACAACCCACTGTCTGTATGTGCGGATTCCCCCTGTCAGTCTGTTCACATCAACACCCATCAGCTCAGTAGTGGTAGCCGCAGTTTTACTTCTCATACCGCCGCGCCAGCAGAAGACTGAGACAGGGCCGCCGAGGTCTTGGAACTGCTTAACAAATGAAGGAAGCTTGGCCGAGAAAATTTCAAGTCCGCGCTCTTTTGCTGCTTCCTGTCCAACCTGCTTATAGATCGTACCGATTTCTGCACGCTCTTCGTTATCAAAAACCGGTATATTCACGCTGCCGGGAATCGAGCCTTCTTCAAACTCACCGGGTGAGCGGACATCCACCAGGATTCTATCGTTATTCTCATGAGCCTTCATCAAATCATGTAAGCTGATTTCTCTTGTCACAACTGTTCACCTTCCGACTTATGATTGAACACTGATTTTCCCGCTATGGTCACTGACAACTTCTCCAATCAGATGAGCATCCACCTGCTGATCACGCAGCTTCGCAAGCAGTTCATCTGATTCATTTTCGCCTACAGAAATCAACAGCCCGCCTGATGTTACAGCATCACATAAAATATAGCGGTCGATCTGATCCATTTCATCAGGGAAGGATACTTTTCCATCTAAGTGCGCATAGTTGTTTTTCGTTCCACCCGGAATCGTTCCGCTCTCCGCTAATTCACGAACGCGTGGAAGGACAGGAACCTGGCTGCTGTATATACGTATTCCTGCCTCACTTCCTGCCGCCATTTCTGAAGCATGTCCGAGCAGGCCGAAGCCTGTTACATCTGTTGCGGCGTGGACATCGAAGCCTGCCATTGTTTCAGCTGCCTTTTTATTCAATGTAGCCATCACTTTTGTAACGTTTTGCTTTTCTTCCTCACTAAGCAGGCCGTTTTTTAGTGCTGTAGTTGAAATACCGACCCCAATCGGCTTCGTCAGAATCAGTTTATCACCGGGTTTTGCACCGTTATTCGCTCTGACTTTATCCGGATGGACCGTTCCTGTCACAGCAAGACCGAATTTTGGCTCCTGGTCATCAATAGAATGCCCGCCTACAAGTGTCACGCCTGCTTCTTTTAACTTATCGCCTGCGCCGCGAAGAATATCTGTCAGGATGCTTTTATCAAGCGTTGAGATAGGGAAGGCAACGATATTCAGTGCAGTCAGCGGGGTACCGCCCATCGCGTATACGTCACTGATTGCATTAGCTGCTGCAATTTGTCCGAAATCATAAGGATCGTCAACGATCGGTGTAAAGAAATCAAGTGTCTGAACAAGTGCTGTTTCTTCATTAATCTTATACACACCCGCATCATCGCTTGTGTCGAGTCCAACGAGTAAGTTAGGGTCAGCAGCAGCCTGCGGAAGGTTCTTCAAAACCTGTGAAAGATCTGCAGGACCGATTTTACAGCCGCACCCGCCTTTAGAAGAGAGTGAAGTTAATTTTATTGTGTTTGTCATTATGATCAACCTTTCAAATCAAATCATTTCCTATTAGTTTAGCACAAATTTAACAATATCAGTCTCATGATGATTATGTTGAACCTTAATGTTTGCATGCACGGTGAAAACATGATTAAATATAAAACGTAATGCTTACGATTTAATTAATTGGAGGTTATATATAATGAGACAAAATACACATCCGGAATATCGCAAAGTAGTATTTATGGATACAAACAGCGGCTTTAAATTCCTGACTGGTTCTACAAAGTCATCTAATGAAACAATTGAGTGGGAAGACGGCAACACGTATCCATTATTAAAAGTGGAAGTAAGTTCTGATACGCATCCGTTTTATACTGGCAGACAGAAGTTTGCTGATAAGGATGGACGCGCTGAAAGATTTAATAAGAAATACAACTTATCTTAAGAAGCACCATGATCCAATCAGGCTGGGACAGCATATGTCTCAGTCTTTTTTGTCGTTACAGACATCTTAAGGTGTCATATTGCCGTCGCTGCTATTTATGTCCCATGAGTTGAAACAGTCATTTTCTAAGGTAAAAGAGTGTTTTTTAAAAGGAAAGTTTTGATAAAGATAAATGTAGTTTTAGCACAGCTGGTGATTCTCGCTGCAGGGGGACGACTCCCTCGGGAAATACCGATATATCAGGCTGGATGGATGAACCGAAGCATCGTTGACGAATTCGTTCATTACTGTGACGTGATCTTTGACCGTTTTGGAGACAGAGTCTCTAACTGGATTACTCATAATGAACCTTGGGTTGTCAGCTGGCTTGGATACGGTTCAGGTGAACATGCACCAGGCTATCGTGATATTCCGGCGTTTCTAAAAGCAGCTCACCACGTTCTGCTGTCACATGGAATGGTTACGAAACGTTTCAGAGAAAGACAGCTTGCAGGTGAGATTGGTATTACATTAAATCTGAACTCATCTTATGCATTTGATGAAAGCGCTTCATCAAAAGAAGTAGCTGTCAGATGGGACGGATTCCTGAATCGCTGGTTCCTTGATCCGGTATTTAAAGGACAATATCCGGCCGATCTGCTTGATTACTACCGTCAATACACTGATTTTTCCTTCATAAAAGAGGGCGACCTTGAGACGATGTCAGCAGCAATTGATTTCCTTGGCATCAATTACTATTCAATTTCTTACTTAACACACCAGCCTGGTGCATGGCTTGAAGCAGGCCACGAAGATGAAGAATCATCTTGATATGTTGCGAAGGAGAGAAGGCAAGTGGATCACAAAGTATTTCTCATTCACGGTTTTAATAAAGCTGCATCTGATATGTATCCGCTTGAGCAATATCTCGGGCAAATGGGCTATAACTGTATCAATCTCTCATTTCAACTGACATTTCATTCATTTGAAGAAGCGGCTGCCATCCTGGCTGCTCAGATAAATGAAAAAATAAGAAATGGTGAAAAAGTGTTTTTAATCGGGCACAGTACTGGTGGAATTGTGATTCGCAAAGTACTTTCAGATCCATTATGTGCCAGTAAAGTGATGCGTGTCGTATTGGTTGCAACACCAAATCAGGAAAGCAGTCTGGCAGGGTTAGCTCACTGGATACGTCCATTTACTTTTGTTTACAAAACTCTGTTTTCCATTACACCCACGTTTATTACACAGTATCAATTTTTCAAATCAGATGTGGAAATTGGAGCGACTGCCGGAGACCGAGCCGGACTTTTACTTGGTAAGATGCTGAGACAACGAAATGATGGCCGCGTTGAGACATCTTCTGTCTGGATACCGGAGCTGAAAGATTATTTAATCCTTCCATACCATCACAAACAAATTCATCATCGCCCGGAAACTGCAAAGCTTATCCACCATTTTCTTCAAACGGGGTACTTTTTAGAGCATACTTAAAAAGTAGTCAACAGTCAGATCGTTCAAGAACTCTGTTATAGTTAAGAAAAAAACAACGGGGCTGGTGACATGGAAGAACATAAAATTATCGAACGGCTGCAGGCACATGAGCCGATCATTCTTGGAGAAGAAACCGTCAAAAATTATTCCATCATGATTCCTTTTATCAAAAAGGATGATGGGCTGCATCTGCTTTTTGAGGTCCGCTCCCTTACAATGCGCAGACAGCCGGGGGAAATCTGTTTTCCGGGCGGCAGGGTAGACAGCGATGATGACAGCGCAAAAGGAGCAGCAGTCCGCGAAGCCCGTGAAGAGCTTGGCCTTTGTGAGACCTCTATCAGCCGTGTCTATTCTTTTGGAAAGCTGGTCTCACCATTTGGCATGACGATCAGTACCTACGTCGGATTTTTGGATAATGAATCAGAAATTGAACCGAACCCGGCGGAAGTGGAAGAGGTCTTCACAGTGCCCCTGTCATTTTTCCTGAATGAGCAGCCGGACGAACATATTATCCGCGTGGAAGTAAAGCCTGACGATGGCTTTCCGTATGACCTGATCGCAAACGGCCGTGAGTATAAATGGCAGACAAGGCAGTACACAGAGTACTTTTATCACTATAATGGCCGCGTGATCTGGGGGCTTACAGCGCGGGTGCTGAAAGAATTCATTGATACGATTCTGATAGGGAATGACTAAGTTTTGAGAAGAAGATGACAGCGTTGTGCTGTTGTCTTTTTTTATTTGAGTGGGTGAGGGGCAATAGTCCTGAAGTGGCGAACATTCCGGTGTGAGTGTTGAACATGCGGCTGTGCGTGTCGAAGTTCACATGTTAAGTGCCGAACCACACAACAAATACACCGAACACGCCACCTTATAACGCGAACCCCCACCCATCCCAAAAAACAATAATTTCTGAATTTTTTCACTTTAACACTTTCAATCAGTAAAACTTCTGTTACAATAATTCAAATAAACAACCAAAAAGGAGTTATGACAGATGAAGACACAAACACTTGAAATTGTAAAAAGCCAGCAGCTGAAAGCAAAGCCATCTGCGGGGGTTCCTTTTGGCACGACATTTACTGATCATATGTTCATCATGGAGTATGAAGAGGAAAAGGGCTGGCATGATGCCAGAATCACACCTTATTCACCCATTACGCTCGATCCGGCTGCAATGATTTTTCACTATGGACAAACTATTTTCGAAGGATTAAAAGCTTACCGGACTGAGGATAACCGTATCCTTTTATTCCGTCCTGAGAAGAACTTTGAGCGGCTGAATCTCTCCGGTGCACGTCTGAGCATTCCTCCGGTTGATGAAGAGCAGGTACTCGAGCATTTAAAAACACTGATTGAACTCGAAAAAGACTGGGTGCCGGCAGAACCTGGACACTCACTTTATATACGCCCGTTTATTATTGCGACTGAACCGAACCTTGCAGTCAGTCCTTCAAAAACGTACCGGATGATGGTGCTTCTTTCACCAGTGGGCCCGTATTTTCCCGGCGGCCTCAAGCCTGTCACGATTCACGTGGAACAGGAATTCACACGTGCTGTAAAAGGCGGCACGGGTATGGCGAAGACAGCGGGGAACTATTCTTCAGGGTACCAGGCACAGGCCGGCGCGAAAAAGTCCGGTAATGCTGACGTTCTCTGGCTGGATGGAATTGAAAAGCGCTACATTGAAGAAGTGGGGAGTATGAATATTTTCTTTAAAATCGGCGGTGAGGTTGTAACACCTGCACTGAGCGGCAGTATCTTAAAAGGTGTTACCCGTATGTCGATTCTTGAAGTTCTGAATAGCTGGGGTGTACCGGTGATCGAGCGCCGGATTGCAATTGATGAACTGTATGACCTTTATGAGCAGGGACTGATCCAGGAAGCATTCGGAACCGGGACTGCAGCTGTGATCTCACCTGTAGGAGAGCTCAACTGGGGAGATAAGAAAATGGTCATTAACAATCATGAAATCGGCGAACTGTCCCAGAAGCTTTACGATACCATTACAGGCATTCAGACGGGCAGACGACCTGATGAATTCAATTGGACTGTTGAAGTAAAATAGCATGCCGAGAACACCTTCCCTGTTGTAAAATAACATGCAGGGAGGGTGTTTTTTAAATGGTTTATGTCGCATTCATTATGACGGGGATGATGCTCGTATTAATTATCGGGGTCCTTATCCATCATAATAAAAAGAGCCATCAGAGTATTTCAGAAAGGCTTGTTCATGACAAAAAGCTCGAGCAGCAGGTAGTGAATCTGATCCGCAGTCATCAGGATCAGGACATTATCGTGGGCTTTGTCAGGGATGAGACGGGCCTGAATCAGTCTGAAGCACAGGAATACATTCACAGACTGCAGACAGAGCGTGGGCTCTGACTGGTTTAAGTAAGCAGATAATGGGAAAAGACGTACCAATTCGCAAAAAAGGAGTGGTACGATGACACAGACACTTGAACCCGGCAGAAATTATAGCGGCGAAGAATTGAAGGACATCATCTCAAAAGAGGATATTCTGTTACTATCGTCAAATGAAGACCAGTTATTTACTGATTCATCACGCGAGTACAGAGTGGTGTCCTGGTATGAGGGCTATCATAGTCACGGTCCTTCCTACCAGACGAAACGTGCTTATATTGTGGAGAAGGTATGATTCTAATGGAGCTGGAGCGAATATGCCAGCTCTTTTTTTGTTTTCGGTATGGTAGTGGATGGCCGCTTAGCGTCTACTCTGCGGTGAAGGAATTGTGTGATCCGCTGATGGAAATAGATACCTCAATGAAGGAATTAACGTGGCTTCTGAAGGGAATAATCGCCTCGTCAGCCTGCCTGAAGGAATAAAAATTCACACTAATGTAATACAATTCAGATTGACGGAATACGTTCAACCGCTGAAGGAAATATGCCTGAAACTGATGGAATTCCACCTTCCCCCCGTCGCCCATCTCCCTCACCCAACCGTACACATCACCCCACTGCCGAGCCACATCCCTTCACCAAGTGCCATCTGCCCCCCCTCAACCACCCAAAAACCCAATTTCACCATGTGATCCATATTTTCTGAACATTATGATAATATAGAAGGGAACATATGGGAGAAAGGGGTTTTAACCATGATTGAGAAAACGGTTGGTCAAATCGTCCGTGATATGGCGCATTCATATGGGGATGTGGAGGCGTACGTCTATCCGGAACATCAGATTCGCAAGACCTACAGAGAGTTTGACCAGGAAACAGACGACTTAGCAAAAGCGTTTATTGGTCTTGGCATTCGCAAAGGGGAACATGTCGCAATCTGGTCTGATAATAAGCGGGAGTGGCTGCTGAGTCAGTATGCCACAGGTAAAATGGGTGCCGTACTCGTCACCGTCAATACCAATTACCAGCAGGCTGAGCTGACATATCTGCTTGAACAGTCAGATGCCACTACACTGATCTTAGGAGAGGAATTCAAAGGAACTTCCTACATAGAAATCATCAATGCAATCTGTCCGGAGCTTTCTGCTTCTGAAAAGGGCAACCTGCAAAACAGTAAACTGCCGCATCTGAAGCGTGTGATTGTGATGAGTGACAATGACTATCCGGGTATTTTTACGTGGAGTGAATTCGCAGCTTATGCAGAACAGGTCTCGGATCAAACACTTGAAGAACAGTTCGCTTCTTTGCATATAGATGATGTAATTAATATTCAGTACACATCAGGGACGACTGGATTCCCAAAGGGCGTCATGCTCACTCATTCCAATATTGTCAACAATGCGCAGCTGATCGGGGACTATATGAAGCTGACGGAGAAAGACCGTGTCTGTATACCTGTGCCGTTTTTCCACTGTTTTGGGTGTGTGCTTGGCACGCTAGCAGCTGTCACGCACGGCGCTACAATGGTGCTGCTCGAACAGTTTGATCCACTGAAAGTACTGCGTGCCGTACAGGATGAAAAGTGTACGGCGCTTCACGGGGTGCCAACCATGTTTATCGCAGAGCTGAACCATCCTGAGTACCATACGTTTGATACATCTTCGCTGCGCACAGGGATCATGGCAGGGTCACCGTGTCCGATCGAGGTCATGAAAAAAGTGATTCATGATATGGGTGCTGATGAAATTACAATCTGCTACGGTCAGACAGAATCGTCACCTGTGATTACGCAGACCAGACCTGATGATGCAATCGAAAAGCGTGTGGCAACAGTTGGTAAGCCGCATCCGGGGGTTGAGGTGAAAATCATTGATCCGTTAACAGGTCAGGAAGTTGCTTCCGGGGAACCGGGCGAGCTGTGTACAAGAGGCTATCTGATTATGAAAGGTTATTATAATAATGATGAAGCGACTGAAGCTGCGATCGATCAGGAAGGCTGGCTTCATACCGGTGATATTGCTGTCATGGATGAAGATGGTTATATTGCGATTACCGGCAGAATAAAAGATATGATTATCCGTGGAGGGGAAAACATTTATCCGCGCGAAATTGAAGAATTTCTCTATCAGCATCCTGCGATTCAGGACGTTCAGGTCGTTGGTGTACCTGACGCGAAGTATGGTGAGGAGCTGATGGCATGGATCATTTTAAAAGAAGGATCTGCACTAACTGAAGAAGAACTGAGGTCTTATTGCCGTGGCAAAATATCACATCATAAAATTCCAAAGTATATTGAATTCACTGATGCCTACCCAATGACGGCTTCCGGTAAGATACAAAAATATGTGCTGCGGGAGAGATCACTTGAAAAAACAGGTATGAAAACTTCATAATATAAGAGTAACCGGGTCTGATCTGCAGGTCCGGTTTTTCATGGTGCAAATTAACTTAAAAGGTTATATGATAAATCTAATTACGTTTAAAACAGGGGGGCGACCGAATGGACGAATTGTCACAAGTACAGCATTTCATTGAAGAATCCGGCTGGCTCGGTCCTGCTCTGTTTGTATTATTGCATTTATTAAGACCATTGTTATTTTTACCGGTTATTTTAGTCTGTGTAGCAGGCGGACTGCTGTTTGGGTTTGTTGAAGGGGCCATCCTCTCATTTATCGGCATGACCCTGATGAGCTTTGTCTCTTATGTACTCATCTATCGTTTTCCGTCATTTAAAGATAAGCTGTCAAAATTAAAAGATAAAGTGCTGCCTGACCGCCAATTATCAGTTGGACAGATCATGGTGTTGCGGATCATGCCATTTGTTCATTTTCATCTGCTTTCTTTCTATCTGATGGAGATGACTGATACACGAAAAGAGTATATGTTTTATTCCATGATTGGCGTCATCGCACCTGCCGTCATTTATACTGCATTTGGCGGAGCGATTCATGAACTGCCCTGGTATGGTACAGCAGTTTTATTTATGATGCTGCTGATTGTTTATAAAGTCATTGGCAAAATGAATGATGATAAAATAGATACGATTTCTTAGTCAGCAGCACATCACAAACGGATGGGCTGCTGATGTTTTTTCATAGACCCATATGGAATTCTTGTCAGGCGCAGCGTAATACCAAGCTGCAAGAGCAGCACCGCATGCGTCAATCGCGTGCGTCGTGTCAGCGGTTGTGTCCGGCAGCTCTGAGAAGTATTGTTCTGTCAGCCAGTTGAAAACGGCTGTTCGTGCTGCTGTATCTTTTTTGTAAGTTAATGCGAGTTCAGGTGCAGGCATCCTCAGGCCTATAGCCGCACCCGGGTGCACCTCCACGATTTCAGCATCGCCATGCAGGTTTTGCAGCATCCGGCTCAGCTGAATGCCTCTCAGTGTGATATACACCATACGTGTCATCGTTGGCGTCATAATGGAGCTGCCGTTTAATCCACCTTCTTTCAGCACACCTCTGAGCGCTTTATCCTGCACTCTGTCCCCTCCGCCGTCCTGATAAGATAAAGGAGCATCAATACCAATGACCACCTTTTCTTTTCCGAGATAACGCCCTGCAAGCGACAAAATATCCTGATCTGAAGCGACATTGATTGATTCTATAAATGACAACCGGTTTTCTTTCACTGAAAACGCAGCTGCAACCGTATCTTTGTGATTAGATGGACCTGACAAGTCAATTCCTATAACGATCAAGTAACTCACCCCTTATAAAAGTATTTCTCTTATCTTATCAGTGTCAGAAAAAACTTCATATATGTAAGAGGGCAAATGTCCTTTTGTGCGCCTGGTATGATAACCTGAGAGGATTAGACACTGCTTGATGCGGTGCAGATCCTATTAATATATGAGAAGGTGACAAAATGAAAGTCTGGTATTTAATCATTGCACTATTTTTAATATCTATTAATCTGCGGCCTGCGATTACATCAGTCGCACCGCTTTTAGATACAATTCAGCAGGATCTCGGGATGAGTGGTACGACTGCCGGGCTGCTGACCACACTCCCTGTATTGTGTATGGGGATTTTTGCGCCGCTTGCGACAAAAATCAGCGGGCGCGTCGGTCTTGAGCGTGGACTCTTTTATTCGCTTCTTCTCATTACCATTGCAACCGCATTAAGAGGCTTCTTTGGAACAGTTCCACTGTTAATCGTGACTGCTTTTCTGGCAGGCGTGGGTATTGGAGTGGCGGGTCCGCTCGTATCCGGCTTTATCAAGCAGTATTTTCCTACTAAGCCCGGTGTTGTCGGTGTGTATACGGTATCTATGGCAATCGGTGCAGCCAGTGCAACCGGTTTGTCAGCGCCGATCTATCAGGCCGCCGGAAACTGGGAGCCCGCACTTGCGATTTGGGCACTGCTCGGTGTTGCTGCGATGGTGGTGTGGATTCGTTTTCCTGGTAAAAAGAAGGCGGACCTTCCTGAGAAGTCAGCTTTACCATGGGGGAGTGGGAGAGCCTGGCTGATTCTGGTATTCTTTGGGCTGATGTCGAGCATTTTTTATTCAGTGACTGCATGGGGCGCACCAATTATTCAGAGCATGGGCTATAATTCTGTCGTTGCCGGTTCAATGTTAACAGCATTTGTATTGATTCAGATCCCGTCATCTTTTATTATTCCAAGCCTTGTTGCGAAATACGGATATGTATTTCCAACCTTAATCGGCTGTACGGTGATCGAGCTTGGCGGTATTTTTCTGCTGATTTCAGGCGGTCATCCGCTGATTGCCATGCTTTTGATCGGTCTTGGCGCAGGCGGTCTGTTCCCGCTGGCCTTAATGCTGCCGATTATAGAAACCAATACGTATCAGGAAGCGAGCGCCTGGGCGGCAATGTCTCAGGGTGGCGGTTATGTGATTTCAGCGCTTGGGCCGCTTGGAGTTGGTGCTGTATATGATTTTACAGGGAGCTACACCGTGGCTCTGTATGGAATGGCAGCAATCATCGTGACGATGGGTGTGATACAAATCGTACTTTGGATAACTGCAAGACACGTTACGCTGAAAAAATAAGAGAAGCATCCGCCCAATGAGAGCGGATGCTTTTATAAGTTAGTCAAGACAGTCTGAGCGCATCTTTCTTAATCGACTGTCAATTTGTTGTTTCGGTTAAAGAGAATCCAATTAACGCCATTGCCTGTTCGAGGCTTCTCGCTGTTTCAATATGAAGGGTGGTCAGCTGTGCATGCTTTAAATCATGCTTTGCAATCTCGGGTGTGATGCCGGTAATGATCGGCCTGATCCCCATTACTCTAAGCGCCTGCGCGAGATCGGAAAGCGCCTGTGGCAGCTGGTCATTTAAAATAACAAGCCCAGATAAATCAATAATAAACGTATGTACCTGGTGGTCTGTACAATATTGAAGTACATGACTTAATATAATGTCAGATCTTCTGCTGTCTACAATACCTTGAACGGATAAAACCGAAACGCCGGGCGTGATCGGTATAATTGGCACATTCAAATACGCCATATTATAACTCACTTGATCAAGTTCGATCATATGGGATAGAACACCTGACAGAGAATGGAGGTATTGAATGTCTTCCTCAGAAAAAGATCTTTCATCCTGATCCATGACACACAAAGTCCCGAAAACCCCTCCCTCTCTATCTCTCAATGTTACACCCAAAAACCCTTTTACACCGAGCTGGTCCGTCACTTCCAATTGACTTGTGAGCAGGTTTTTCGTCAGGTCAGGTGTAGTCATTGCACTGTTTTCATCGGAAATGATCATTCTGCAATAGGTGCCGCCGTACTCTACAGAATATCCTTCAGGAATAATGTCTTCCCGGTCGTTAAAAGAACTTAATACTGTCATTTCATTTTTGCCTCTTCGCGTGACATAAGCAGTGTTCACATTGAGCCGTTCACTAATGATTCGAAAGAGTGTCTGGGATGCTTCATATAGAGATGGGTACTGAGTATTATTTAAATTATATTCGTCAGACATGCTTAGCCTCCTGATAAAAAATACTGACGCACTGGTTGAGCAGACAGTCTGTATGTAGAAACTGTGTATAATTGTGACAGATGGGTAATTTAATCATACAGGAAAAAAACAGCAAATGTAAGCATCACCATTTGCAGCTATGTGAGGAGATCAATGGATGAGAGACTATATAAATATTGTTACAAGTAAAGAATTAAATCATCTCATGAATAGAAAGTTAAGTGTGCTGTATATTTCGAGGACAGGATGCAGTGTCTGTCATGCCCTTCTGCCAAAAATTCAGCACGTAATGGAGGATTTCCCTGAAGTATCATTTGGACATGTGACAGTAGACGAATATGAAGAGGTTGCGGGTGAGTTGAATATCTTCACAGTTCCGGTCGTGCTGATCTTTTCAGAGGGGAAAGAACTGCTGAGAGAGGCCCGTTTTATTAGAGTAGATGAATTCAGAGTATCTTTAACTAAAATGACAGGTATATTTGAAAATTAGGCAGGCTGAGCTTGCCTTTTTTCGTATTATTTATTATTATTATTACATTGTAATTATTATAAATAAGAGAAAAGGAAGTAAAATCATATGAGTAGAGATACACAGGCTGCGATTCAGTTCAGCCATGTTCATTATCAATCAGGTGATACAAAAATACTGAATGACATTACAGGATGGTTTCCCAAAAATCATATTACTACGCTTGTCGGCCCTTCAGGAGCAGGAAAAACAACTCTTTTCAGATTATGTAATGGATTGATTTCCCCTGATTCGGGAGAAATCTATATTGACGATCAAAAAATCTCATCCTATGAACCGGTGACCCTCAGAAGAAAAGTAGGCATTGCACTCCAGCAGGCAGTCATGGTCCCGGGTACAGTCAGAAAGAATCTTGCCTTGCCTGTTGAACTTCAGGGAGAAGAACTGCCGGAGGAGACAGCGAAAGAAATGATCAGGCTGGTTGGGCTTGATGAACGTTTTCTTGACCGCAATGCAAAAGATTTATCAGGCGGACAGCGGCAGAAGGTGTCGATTGCAAGGACGCTTGTGATGAAGCCTGAGATTCTCCTGCTTGATGAAATCACATCTTCACTTGACCGCGTATCACAGCAGGAAATAGAAGAGCTGATCATCAGAATTAACGAGACCTACCAGACCACGATTATGTGGATTACACATAACCTGAAGCAAGCCTTGTCAATCGGGGAATATACTTGGGTCATGATGGACGGGGAGCTGGTGGAAACAGGTGAAAGCAGCCTGCTGAAAGATCCTCAGAATCCGAGAGTACAGACGTTTGTAAAGGGGGAATCAGAATGAGTTTTTTATTACTCGGTTTATCACTGATTTTCGTGTTAATTCCCCTCATATTGTCAAAAACTCTGAATCTCGGCCTTGAAAAAGATGCGGTCGTAGCTACCATCAGGGCAATCATTCAGCTGCTTGCAGTCGGTTATATCATACAATTTGTATTTGATGCAGAGAACTTTTTCTATATCTTTTTAATGGTTGTTCTGATTATAGGAGCGGCTGTTCAGAATGCACGTAAAAAAGGTGTATCGATTCAGGGTATCACCTGGAAGTTGATCGTGACATTTGTGTTTATTGAGGTGCTGACCCAGGGAATTCTTCTTGGGCTCAACATTACCCCGGCTACTGCACAATACATTATCCCAATCAGCGGAATGGTGATCGGGAACTCAATGGTATTATCAATCCTGTTTTTAAACCGTTTTACTTCTGAAATTGAATCCCGTGAAGCTGAGACTGAATTAATTCTATCGCTTGGCGGTACACCGAAGCAGGCGATTCACCGGCCGTTGATTTCTTCTATTCAGGCAAGTACGATTCCTACAATTGAAAGTCAGAAGACAATTGGTCTTGTGCAGCTGCCGGGAATGATGAGTGGTCAGATTATAGCGGGGGCAGATCCGCTGCAGGCGGTTATGTTTCAGCTTCTGATTATATTCCTTCTGCTGACAACAGCTGTTGTGACAAGTGCGATGCTTGGATTTTTATCTTATCCGACATTGTTTAATGAGCGGATGCAATTATTGAAGCCTGAGAAACAATAACTTTCTCTTAAGGCAAAATTTTTTTGCATAGACGCTTTTTGGAAATGGTCATATAATATTTAAAAATGAATCTGATAAGGGCAAACTTCTCCGAAAGGGAAGGACGCAAAGCCGTGAGCCTGAGTGTTTATCATATGGTTGTCTGGCTGCCGGGTTCTCATTCTATGAGGGCCTACCTTATAGAATGGAGGACGAAGTGAAGAAAATGTTTGGTTCTGCACTATTACTACTTATGATTGGCGTGATGTGCAGCATGGCCGTGCCGGCAAAAGCAGAGAATATTGAAAAGGCTACCTGGCTGTGGAATCCATGGTCACTGGTTCATGGCAGTCAGGAGACGCTGGAGTTTTTAACTGACAAACAGGTGACGAAAGTATACGTACAAATTGACCGGGAATTGTCTGCAGATGTCTACCGCTCTTTTATTACAGACGCAGCTGAACTTGGAATTGATGTATATGCGCTGGACGGAGCGCCGGATTGGGCTGCACCAAAAGGTTACCTGCAGCTGCGTCAACTATTGGACTGGGTGGAACAATATCAGAAAACATCTTCCGGGGAAGCAGCTTTTAAGGGTGTACACCTTGATGTCGAGCCTTATCTTTACAGTGGATGGAATACGAAGCGTGAGACAGTGATCAAAGCATATCAATCACTCATCACAGAAGCTTCAGTGAAAACGAAACAATTGAATATTCATATTGAAGCAGACCTGCCATTCTGGTTTGATGAAATCAAGTACAAAAATGCATATGGAACCGGATTATTATCTGACTGGGTTCAAAAACAGACAGATGGCATTACGATCATGGCATACAGGGATACGTCAGACTTTATTACTTCGTTTTCCCTTCATGAATTAGCTGTTGGCGAAAAGCTTTCTAAATCTGTCACGATTGGTGTAGAGACTGGTGAGACTGACGAAGGTGATTATCTTTCGTTTTATCAGGAAGGTGAGGCCGTGATGGATAGAGAACTTGATCAAGTATATGAGCAAGTAAAGTCCTACAGCAGCTTCAGCGGTTTTGCTATTCATCATTTTGACAGCTGGAAAATAATGCATCCATAATGACATGAAGAACTTTTCCTCTAAATTGGGAAAGTTCTTTTTAAGTGTTAAAAGAATAGTATAATAGGGAAAAAGATCGGAAAAGGTTAATAGATACGAGTAATAAACTTAGGATGTGGGGCGGATGAGCACGAATTATCAGGAAATGTTAAATCGGAAAATAGAGGAAACTGTAGCAGCATGGAATGCAAGAGAAGCTGTCACTGAAGATGAATGTTATCGTTTTTTTCACGGATTAAAAGGAACGGCAGGCACGGTCGGCTTACAGCATTTATCTGAGCAGGCTGAGGAAGTATTGGCCTTATTGAATGAAGATGGGAATCGTGTATTTATCAAGGAGGAATGGCGGAGATTTTTCACGCACACACTGGAAAGCACGCAGGCTGAAACAGCAGCATCCATTGAACAATTCGTTGAAGTGCAGGAAGAAGCTGTATTTAAGCAGTCAGAAGTCCCTTTTGTGCTGATGATTGAAAGAGATATCGAATTCATCAAAAAGATGAAAAGTTTTCTTGAAGAGCAGGATTTTCAGGTCCTTACCGCAATGGGAATCTCAAAGGGTCTCGAGCACTACTACGATCTTTCTCCAGATTTACTTCTAGTTGATCTGAGCCTATTATCTGAGGCTGGAGATCAGCCTATTAAAGAAATGATGAAAAAAGCCAGGAAAGACCTGACACCTATTATCTTAGTCAGTGATGAGCTCACAGATGAAAAAAGAATTGCTGCTTATGATCAGGGTGTGCTTGATGTAATTGGCAAACCGATTAATGAAAATATTATTGTACCATTTTTGAAAAACAGATTATTTCAACGGAATATGCTGCTCAGTCAAATCAGAAATGACTTTTTAACTGGCGCTCTTAAAAGAGATTGTCTTGAAAAGGAGATTGTGCAGGCTACCCGTAAGATACTTGAGGGGAAAATGACTTCAGCTGTTTTTGCGATGATTGACCTGGATCATTTTAAGGCTGTTAATGACTCATATGGGCACCCGGCAGGAGACGGAGTTCTGAAAACGTTTGCTAAAATCATTCTCAAGATGAAAGGCCCGGGTGACAGACTGATCCGTTTCGGAGGGGAAGAGTTCTCAGTTGTCATGCCTGATGTGACATATCAGGAAGCGGAAAAGAAGATTCAGAGATGGCGTGATGTCTTCAATGCATATGTGTTTGCGGCAGGGGAACAGGAATTTAAAGTTCAGTTTTCAGCCGGTCTCACAGAATGGAACGGTCCTGTTCATGTAAAGGAATTGATTGAGCATGCAGATCAATCACTTTATTACGCCAAAGAAAAAGGTCGTAATTGTACAGTGCGCTACTCAGATGTGATCCGTCTGCAGCTGGCTGAAGAACAGATTGTGTTGGTCGTAGTCGATGATGATGAGCTTGTGAGGGAAATGCTGAAGGATCATTTCGAGAGACGTGGAAAAGTCGGTGGCCGGTCAGTGAAAGTGAAGACTTACACGAACGGTGTAGACTTTCTTCATGGCGACTGGTTTGAAACAGGCCGGAAATATATGATTCTGTTAGATGGCATGATGCCTAAGATGGACGGAATCGAAGTGCTTGCTAAGCTGAGAGAAAACTATGGAACAAAAAACATATTGGTTTCTATGCTGACAGCGAGGCAGGGAGATCATGAGGTTGAGAGAGCGCTTGGACTGGGTGCGGATGATTATATGGTTAAGCCTTTTAACGTGAGGGAAGTGGCCTCAAGAATTGACCGGATGATGGAAAGGATGTTCAGTTAATGATCACAGCTGTTTTGTGGGTTGCAGGTATGTTTCTGCTGTTGCAGGTCATTCTTTTGGCATATTTGTCATTTTCGAAGCACCGTGGCATACAGAGAGAAAGGCTTATTGACAGCAATTATACAGACATATTAAACCCTTATCTGACTTATTTGTCAGGAGAATCTGACCGCGAACCGTCCCTGCCTTCAGAAGAAATGGTGAGGATCAGTGTGATGGAAAAGCTGCTGCTTGGTTATGCTTCGAATATTAAAGGTGCTGAACAGGAGATGAGGCTGAAACAGGCTGCGCAACAGCATCTATCTGATTATTACCGCCGGATTCTTAAAAAGGGAAGCTGGGCAGAGCGGGTCAACGTCCTCTACTATATTGAGGATTTTAAAATGGATTCGCTTCAGATAGAAGTGAAAACTCACTTTCTGGATCTGCGGGACAGAGATGAAGAATACCGTCAGTCCCTGCGTGTGCTTGCGGGCTTTGGAGATGAAATGCTGATTCAGTTATTAAAAAGGGATGAGGCATTCTCTACCGGTTTTATCAAAGAATTGTTGAGAAGACTTCCATCAGATTCAGTGGAACAGCTAAAGCAGGCAAAAGATCTGCCTGTCATCGTGAAGACCAGCATGCTGTCATACTTTGGAGAGACAGGACACTACGAACATCTGCCATACGTGGAAAAGCATCTTGTACATGTTGAAAAAGAAATCCGTCTGAAAGCCATTGCTGCACTTTGCCAATACAGGTATATTTCTTCAGCTGAAAAAATTTCAGGATTTCTCACTTCCGAGCAGTGGGAAGAGAGAATGTATGGTGCGCGCCTCGCAGGTATCCTTCAGCTTACCCGTTATTCAACTTCGCTGATGAAGCTTGCAGGGGATCCGAACTGGTGGGTCAGGTTCGCCGCCTGTGAAGCATTGAAACAAATGCCGGACGGAGAAATTCTGCTGACATTTGCTGCTGAAGGTCATGAAGATTCATATGCAAGAGATATGGCCAGACAGCTTCAGACGATGAAGACTGGAGTGATGCGATAATGGAATGGATCGGTTGGATCATTAATACAGTAGCAGTCATGATTATTGTCTATATGACGGGTGTTTCACTTTTATATATTGGCATGTTCTTTGTAGCCGGACCCAGAATTAAAAAGGAACGGCAGCTGAACAGAGAAGCTAATATCGAAGAAATCGCAATGAACAAGGACACATTCCCGGTTTCTGTACTCGTGCCCGCTTACAATGAAGAGGTTGGAGTTGTCAGTACCGCTCGCTCAATGCTTGCGCTGAACTATCCTCAATTTGAAGTAATTGTCATTGATGACGGCTCATCAGATCAGACGAGTGAAAAAGTGATTACTGAATTCAGAATGAAGGAAATTGATCTGGCTATCCGCAGGCACTTTGATACTGCTCCTGTGGAGCGGGCATATCAGTCGACATTATTCCCTAATCTTTTTCTTGTTCAAAAGCACAATGGGGGGAAAGCTGATGCGTTGAATGCCGGTATTAATTTCTCTAGATACCCGTATTTTGCAGCGATTGACGGGGATTCTCTGCTTGATCGTGATGCACTGTTAAAAACGATGAAGCCGATAATTGACTCTAACGGAAAAGTCACTGCAACAGGCGGAACAGTCAGAATTGCAAATGGCTCAAGAATCATCAGAAGTGAAGTGGAAAAAATCTCATTGCCGAGAACACCGCTTGTACTGATGCAGATCATTGAGTATTTCAGAGCGTTTTTAATTGGACGGCTTGGCCTGAGCAGAATGAATATGCTGCTGATTGTATCCGGTGCTTTTGGCGTCTTTGAGAAAAATCGTGTGATTAAAGCAGGCGGTTATAAGGTCGATACAGTCGGGGAGGATATGGAGCTGATTGTCAGGATTCACAAGTCGATCAAAGACGATCAGACGAATCAGCGGATTGAGTATATCCAGGACCCCGTCTGCTGGACTGAAGCACCTTCATCAGTCAGTGCGCTAAGTGCCCAGCGGAGGAGATGGCAAAGAGGGCTCGCTGAAACGCTGTGGACACACAAGACAATGCTGCTGAATCCGAAATACAAGGGAATTGGGCTGTTCGCACTACCTTATTACCTGGTGGTTGAACTGTTAAGTGCTGTTTTTGAACTGCTTGGCTATATCATCATAATAGGTGGATTATTATTCTCCTTTATTTCCTGGGAAATCACACTGGTGATGTTTATAGCAACAGTTGTATACGGCTCTCTTATATCCAGTCTGGCTGTCCTGCTTGAGGAGTGGACCTATCACAAATATCCTGATGTTAAAAGTCTGCTGACATTATTTATATGGTCACTGACAGAGGCTTTTTGGTATCGTCCTTTAACTGTAGTGTGGCGGTGCAGTGGCCTGATCGCAGCAATTCGTAAAAAAGGTTCATGGGGAAATATGCAGCGTAAAGGAATTTCTGAAGAAGAAGCAGCTTAAAAAAACCTGAAGCGCATGCGCTTCAGGTTTTTTAATCGATTGTGTTGAAAAAATCTTTTAATATATCATACGAACGCTTGAGGCGCTCTTTATATTGAGGCAGATCCCATTGTTCCCAGGAATAAGAATTAAAAGGTGTCTGTTCAATGACAGCCTGGCCGTCGTTTCGAATAACTGCCGCTGACAACCGGATACTCTCCACTGTCATTGATGCAGAAATTCCGTCTTTACGCATATCCCCAATAAATTCCCTTTGGCTTGGGTCCCGCGCATTCAGTAACATCCATGGAATTCTGATCTCAAACACGCCTTCATCAGTATAATAATAATCAGCCAATGAATTGTATGCTTCATCATTAGGGTCTCCGATGCCAAATTTCAGTATGCCTGTTTCATAACTTTCAAATGCCATAACTTCATTCGTATCCGGTCTTATAAATTCTCTATTCAAAGCCAGCCTGATTGGGTGAAACTCATCCAGCGGTTCATTAGCCGGAATCATATTCAGTCTTTCAGCATAATCAAAGTAGAATGAATCATAATCACCTGCTACTTCAAACTTACCTTCCTGTCCGTTAATCCGTGCCCTGAAGTCTGCTTGCCCTTCTTCAGTTTCTATTCCCTGATCAGAACGAATACTGAAATAAAGATCGAGTGACTGCTCCTGCCAGAAATCTTCTGACAGATCGGGTAAGGATAGCTGCACATATAGATAACGCTCATCATGTAAAACGCTGAGCTCCTCTACTGCACCGTTATAATCTCCGAGGAGTACTGCTTCTTCATCACGCTTTCCATTGACTTTTCCAAGATGGCGGTCAAAACTCAACAGTCCGAACTGCTGCTCATTTGTCTGCGCATTTGACCAGAAAGGACGTCTGTCAGGGTTATCGTAATCCATTGTATTCCAGGTACGCTTGAACCATTCATCCTGCCAGGTAAATACGAGCCCGCCGAGCATATCAAGCTCCATCATATCCTCATATAATCGCGTCAGAATCTCACCCTGTTCTTTCTCCTCAATAAAGCCCTGATTCCATCCAAAAGGATTTTTGTGCGTCATGCCTCTTGATGCAGGTATGCCGAATTCAGAAATAAGAATTGGCAGGGTATGACTTTCTTTTAGATCATTCAGATAACCGGCATAGTTATTTCTTTCACCCCTGTGATCTATATACTCCGTATAGCGCTCCTCCAGATTCAAAAAATCAGGATAATACGGATAGACGTGATAAGAGGCGAACATCCCGGCCTCTGCTATATCACCAGTTACATTGATTAAATTAGGGTCAACCGTAGCCATATCTTCTTCAGCAGAAGGCTCAGCAGGCTGATCAATGTTATCAGTTGTTACCCAGTTGGTAAAGCTGAGTGGTCTCATACTCTGATATTCATTGATTTCATAGTCTGCTAAAAACTCAAATTGCTCCGCAAGCCATATCTCCATTGGTTCTGCATTTTCAGTAACGATATGCTCTCCGCTGAATTGTGGCAGGTCCGGGTACACCTGTTTCATATTGTCGACCATCAGCGGATACCACTCGATTCCGATCATCCAGCCGATGACATAAGGAGAAACATCGCTTTCATATGTTCCTGAAGCATGTCCCGGTTCAGGTTCGATCTCAGCATTACCATGGATGACATCTGCAATCTGTCTGATCTCTCTCTGGAAAGATTCCGTACTTTCTGTGTTAAAAGCGTCAAGTGTTTCAACGAGCGGCTCTTCATCAGCCCATACGCCGTGGATCACGTAAAGAGGCTTCTCGGCAGCTGCATTATACTCTGCCAGCGCATCATAAAAAGCAGGAGGGTGAAGCGTATAAACGCGAATCGTATTCGCATTCATCTCACCAATCATCTCAAACCAGCGATCATACTCTTCTCTTGTAATGCCGGCTTGACCGGGAAATGTTCCCGGCTTAGCCATCCCCATATTGACACCCTTGATTGTCATGGGTTCCCATTGATCGTCACGGTACACTTCGTAGGACTCACCGGTAATTCTCGCCGGGTATTTTATACCGTTATGCTCTGCCTGGGCCGGAGTATTATTAAATTGAAAGGAAGAGATAAACCAAATCGCCAGCGGTACAAAAAGAATCAAAGGTAAAATAATAAACAGAATCATTTTTTTCACTGACTGCACTCCTATTTTAATTGTTTAGCTTAATAATAGGACGAAAGACTGTATAAAACAAGGAAAAACCAAACGCATGGCGTTTGGTTTAACCCTTTAAATCTCTTTGCTGATAACCTTTTAAGCCAACGATCGTCAAGGCTAATGAAATCATTGTCAGCATCATCAGCGACAGCCAGCTGATTTCTTCCCCCGGGATCTTAGGCACATGGCCAAACGGTGACAGCTGGCCCGGCCAATCGGGAAGCTGGAGCAGTCTACCGAGATATACGACAAGAAAAGAATAAATTAAATATCCCCAGGCAAGGCCGGTTAAACCTGGTTTGATCCCTGTAAATACTGCACCGATGCCGATCATGACCCAGATCGCAGGCAGATAGACAAGGCCGGATTTTAATACGACAGCAAAGGCTAACGGTTCTTCCATCACAGGCACTGAAGCGCCCCACAGGCTCACAGTCGCAATGACCATCATGAGTGAACCGAACAGGACAGCGGCTGCAAGATAGCTTAAAAACACGTTTTGTCTTGAAACGGCACGTGCATAAATGTTCTCCATCCGACTTTTGTTTTCTTCAGATTTTAACTTGTAGAAAAACATCAGCGCCGGTACTGCAGCCATCATCGACATAATCGCCATCAGCATGGAAATGAACTGCTCTGTTAAGCTGAGTCCGCCAGTCGCATTCACCATATTACTGAGCATCTCGTTGCTGGAAAAAAATGATTCCAGGTCGCCAAGTACCGACCCGTATGATGCGCCAATTGCCATCAGAGCGACTGCCCATACAATCACACTGGTTCTCAGCAATCGCAGGGCAAGTCCGAACGGGCTGAGTAACAGGGGAGAAGCATTGCTGCGTCCTGGTTTAGACGGAAGCATCCCGCTGCCAAGGTCCCTTTTTAACATCAGTCCGAATGCAGTCAGGGTCAGTGCTGAGCTTCCTGCAGTCAGCAGGACCAGAGGGGAGACCAGATTACTGACGAAAACTTCTGTTTTTAATGCCCACCCAAGTGGTGAGAGCCAGGACAGAGTTTCCATACTGACGTCTCCGATAGCTCTTACAAGATAAGACAAGCCCAGTATGAGAAACGCAAAACCGGATGTTCCGCGGCTACTCTCACTTAGTTGGGCAAATACTGCCGTCACACCTGCGAAAAATAACCCGGTTCCACCAATCGCTGCTCCATATAAAAATGAAGCACCCGGCGGCATTGATTCTATATTCAGTCCACTCAAAGCTGTGCCAATTGAAACAGCCAGTAAAAGCTGTGACAGACCAACCACTGCAAGAACAGAAGTAAGTGGTGCCAGGCGTCCTGCAGGAAGCGAACTGATCATCTCAGCCATTCCATCCTCTTCATCTCCCCGTGTGTGCTTCGCTGTCATCAGTATAGTCATGACAGCAGCAAGGATCGCTGTAAATAATAGCATCTGATGGGCCATCATTGCGCCGGTGGTATAATTCTCAATACCATATCCCGGCCCAACCATTGCAGTCATTGCGGGATTCTTCATGGTTTCAGCAATCGCAAGCCGCTCCGCTTCAGAAGGATAAAGATCTTCAAATGCCCAGGCGGTCAACATAGTCAGAGCTGTAATTGAAAACGTCCAGATCAGTATTTTGGAAATATCTGTCCGCAAATAGAACTTAATGAGTGACCCTGTCTGATAAAATGGTTTAAGGCTCATGTCTGATCACTTCCTGTCCCTTCATAATGACGCATAAACAGATCTTCAAGTGTCGGTGGAGTGCTCTCAAGCCTGATAATACCAAGCGTACTTACCTTCTTAATCACTTCATCCAATGCTTCAGCATCCACCTGCAGAGCAGTTCCTTTTTCAGTTTCTTTGACTGTGTGCACCCCGGACATGTTACTGATGCCATTCAACGGTTCCTTCGTTTCGATCACTAAGTTTGTTCTTGTAAGATGGCGCATTTCCTCGAGTGACCCTGATTCTATGATTTCTCCCTGTCTGATGATCGCCACACGGTCACACAGGCGTTCAACTTCCGAGAGAATATGACTTGAAAGCAATACGCTCTTGCCTTGGGCCTTGGCCTCCAGCACGTATTCCTGAAACACGCGCTCCATCAGCGGATCGAGTCCTGAAGTCGGTTCATCGAGAATGAACAGTTCAGCGTCAGAAGCAAATGCAGCCACAAGTGCCACCTTCTGGCGGTTTCCTTTTGAATAAGTACGGCATTTCTTAGAAGGATCAAGCTGAAAGCGGTCAATCAGCTCCTGTTTCTTCTCAGGCCTGTGGCTGCCTCTCAATTTCAAAAACAGATCAATGACTTCTCCGCCAGTCAGGTTCGGCCACAGGTTTGCATCCCCCGGTACATAAGCAATTTTTTCGTGTATAGCGACAGATTCCTTCCATACATCCATACCGAATATAGAGGCACTGCCGGAAGAAGGCTTCAGAATCCCGAGCAGCGTCCGGATTGTCGTTGATTTACCAGCACCGTTTGGTCCGATAAACCCGAAAATTTCACCTTTTTTAATTGTAAAGGTGACATCCTTTAACGCCTGAAACTTTCCAAATCGTTTTGATAAATGGTCAATGTGAAGAACGGTCATGTGAGACCCTCCTTTTAAAAGTTTTAAACTATTTTGGTTTATATATTTCATAATATACTCATTTATCTTTAAAAACAATACTTTATGAACCGAAAAGTTTGTTAAATTTCATATTTTTGATTAAACTGAAAAGAGAGTGATGATTAAAGAGGTGACAGCATGAATGGATTCGAGCGCAGGCGAGAATTAAAAAAACAGCATATTTTACAGGCGGCTATGGAGCTTTTTAGTGAACTTGGCATTCAGAAGGTATCAATTGCTGATATTGCAAGGAAGGCCCAGGTATCGCAGGTAACAATCTATAATTATTTTGAAAGTAAGCATAATTTAATTCATGACGTGTTTATTTATTATGTAGATCAGGCATCGAACCAGTTCGAGGGGATCGTACACAGCGATCAGCCTTTTCCTGAAAAGGTGAAGATGATCATTTTTAATAAAAAACAGGTCTCTTCAAATATTCATCCAGAGTTCTACCAGTACTTAATGAAAGAGTACACAGAAGAAGGTAACTATATCGAGAAGATTTATATCGAAAAGGCGCTGCCTTACTTTATCCAATTGTTTGATGAGGGGAAGAAGAAGGGATACGTGGACCAGAATCTGTCCAATGAAGCGATTATTTTCTATATTCAAATGCTGAAGGATTATGTCCAGCGGGAAGATGTGTATGAAAAGATTCTTCCTCTTACTGAGGATATTACGAATATTTTCTTTTATGGCGTAATGGGAAAGAAATAGTGTAGAAAATAGCCCCGGCGTATGAGTGCCGGGGCTTATCTTATAAAATGGCTTCAGCGAGAATCCGGTCCAGTTTTCTGATGTCTACTTTTTTATTCACATTCAGCTTGAATCTGCCTGAGCGTGTCCAGAGTTCAAGTTCAGCATTCGTATCGAATGTGCCGCCGTTTTCTGAGGAGTACATGTCGATGGATTTGAAAGGAATGGTGTAAATTTCAACCTTTTTTCCAGTCAGCCCCTGTTTGTCAGCGATCAAAAGACGTTTGTTCGTGATCACGGCTGTGTCACGGATTGTCTTATAAGCTACTTTAGCTTCCTCTCCTTCGACAAATAACTTTTCAAGGTCTGCGGGTACCGCTACTTCTTCGATAAAAGTCCAGTTCATAATTGCTGTTAAGTCAGCCATATGTTTGATTCTCCTTTTCTATTAAAAAATAATCTTATATTCCATAACCTTCTTTCCTACCCCCAAAACCTGGATGTATCTATCGTAATCTTATACATGAATGAACATTAATAGAAATCTTATGAAAAGGAGATGTTATATAAGTAAAAAGAACGTATATTGTATGCGCTTACAATGTCTTTCGTATTAATTATTTGTAAAGATTCTAAATGTTGTAGAGAAATCCAAAGTTTTCTTTTACTATTAATTGTGCACGATTACATAACCAGGAGGTAATACGTACATGCAGCATGTCAAAAAGCATTTTTCAGTTTTTGTAGCTTTGGTCATGGTTTTAAGCCTGCTGACACCTTTTGCATCTGTGTCAAAAGCGGCGGAAAGCTTCACCGAGACGTTTGATAACTGGACACAGGGAGGAACATCATATCTTGATGGTTCGTTCGAAGGGAATAATGGTGTGACATGGGATTACACTGGTGGAAGAGCATCGACTTCGATTGACGGGAAGGGAATGATGTTCCGTGATTCGGGTAGTACATTAACTTCTTCTGAAATTGATGGAGGGATTTCATCACTGACATTTCAGACAAAGGCTGACTTCACCTCAGCTGGTGTCCGTCAGTTTGAAGTTTATATCAATGATGAGCTGATTGGTACAACAGATGATGTAGCCATTGGTGGAGATGCAGTAACTTTCAACTATGGTGATATTGATGTTGAAGGTCCATTTACACTTGTTTTAAAAAAGGTAGGGTCTGAAAGACAGCTGACTGTCGACAACATCACATGGACTTCCTACGAAGATCCGACAAAAGTATCAGCAGTCCAGTCAAGCGTTCCTGCAGGGCAGGTAGCTGAAGGGACAGAAGTTGCTTTTTCAACTTCAACGGCTGACGCTGAGATCTTTGTTTCACAAAACGGGGGAGCTTATGAGGCATATACGGCTCCATTTACCTTAACAGAAGATACAACGTTTGACGTGTATGCAACGGCTGACGGCCTTGATGACAGCGACGTCAGATCGTATGAATACTCAATCGTAACAGAAGACAGTATTGCAGATGTAAGAAATCAGGAGCCTGGCTCAATTGTTTCTACAACGGGTACAGTCAGCGCTGTTTTTAATCAGGGTGGCGCAAACAACATTTACATCCAGAATGCAGGTACTGGTATTGTTGTCAGAACAGCAGCAGATGCAGCACCTGGCGATATCATTTCTGTCTATGGCGAGCTTCAGGATTACAATGGGCTTGCGCAGATCGCAGCTGAAGCTGAAGACGTAGTTGTAACAGGACAGGAAGAAGCACCTGCACCACAGCCGATTCCGGAGACAGGATTAAGTGAAGCACTTGAAGGAACACTTGTATCCGTTGCAAATGTGAATATTGCTTCATCAGGCAGCGGTAACTACTACGGAACTGATGAATTTGGCAACGAGATTGTGATTCGTCCGGCAACAGAAATGGATATTCAGACTGGCCGTACGTATGAGGTGGTAAATGGCGTTGTTGGAGAATTCAACGGCACATACCAGATCGTTCCTCGTTCAGCAGACGATATTATTTTTGATACAAATCAGGTTCGTCCTGTAAAAGCGAATCCTGCAGGCGGATTTGTTGAAGAAGGCGGTACTGTTGAACTGTCTACTGAAACTGAAGGCGCGTCGATTTATTATACAACTGACGGTTCTGAGCCGACAGCAGACAGCACGCTTTATGAAGACGGCGTAACAATTACTGAAAACACTAACCTTAAAGCAGTCGCTGTAAAAGACGGTATGACAACAAGCGATGTGGCTGAATTCACTTATGTGATTCAGACAGACGATATTGAGATTCATGATATCCAGGCAGCAGAGCACTTTTCACCGTATGAAGGGCTGACTGTTCCTAATGTAGAAGGTGTCGTAACGTATGTAGTAAACAGCAGCAGCTTCTATATGCAGTCACTGACGCCGGATGAAGACTCACGCACGTCAGAAGGTATTCTAGTGTATCAGAGAAATCACGGCCTTACTGAAGGTGATCACGTAGAAGTAAGCGGAACAGTGCTTGAGTATTACGTGGAAGGCTACGGAGACCGTTTTGATAATGATCTTCCTGTGACACAGATTGAATCAACCAATATTAATGAACTTGCTGAAGGACTTGAGCTTCCTGAACCAATCGTAATTGGTGGAGAGAATGGCATTGAAGTGCCGACAGAAGTCATTGATAACGATAACTTTGCACAGTTTGACCCTGAAGAAGACGGCATTGATTTTTATGAAAGCATTGAAGGTATGCGCGTTGAGGTAGCCGGTGGGACAGCAAGCGGCCCTCAGAAGTATGGTGAAGTTGCAGTAATTCCAAATAAGGGTGACGAAGTATACACGCAGGCTGGCGGAGCAATTGTAAAGCCTGATGACTTTAACCCTGAGCGCGTATTTATTGATGTTGAGGATGAGGACTTTGTTGTGAAAACTGGAGACGAGCTTTCAACATCAGCTATTGGTGTAATGAGCTATGGCTTTGGTAAATATAAAGTACTTGCAGGTGAAGGTCAGCTGCCAGCATTCACAGATGGCGGACTTGAGCCTGATACAACAACGATAGAACACAAAGAAAATGAGCTGACGATTGCTTCTTATAATATTGAGAACTTCTCAGCGAACACGTCAAATACAAGTGACGAGAAAGCGCAGCGTCTTGCTGATTCATTTATTAACGATCTTGGATCACCTGATATTATTGCGCTGACAGAAGTACAGGACAGCAATGGACCAACTGATGACGGTACAGTTTCAGGTGAAGAAAGCTACCAGCGCCTGATCAATGAAATTGTTGCGCTTGGCGGACCGGAATATGCTTACACCGAAGTGATTCCTGAAGATAAGCAGGACGGTGGACAGCCTGGCGGTAATATCCGTAACGGTTTCCTTTACAATCCTGAACGTGTTCAGCTGACTGAAGGTGTGCAGGGCGGAGCTAATGATGCGATTGAAGTCGTGGACGGCGAACTGACGCTCAATCCTGGACGTATCGCACCATCAGAATTCCCGAATACACGTAAACCGGTTGTAGCTGAATTTGAATTTAACGGTGAAGAAGTGATTGTAGTCGGCACTCACCTGAACTCTAAAGGTGGAGACCAGCCGCTGTTCGGTCAGAATCAGCCGCCATTCCTAGGCAGTGAAGCTGAACGTATTGAACTTGCGGGCATTATCAATGACTTTGTTCAGGAAGTGCAGGCAGACACGCCTGACGCGAACATTGTTGTAGCTGGTGATATGAATGATTTCGAATTCTCAGCACCGCTTGAAGCGTTAAAAGGTGAAGAGCTGACGAATCTGATTGACGGAGTGGAAAAAGAAGATCGCTATACGTATAACTATGAAGGAAACGCGCAGGTGCTTGATCACATTCTTGTGAGTAACAATCTTGCGGAGCGTACAGCGTTTGATATCGTGCATATCAATTCTGATTTCATGGAAGTACACGGCCGTGCATCTGACCACGATCCGCTTTTAGCACAGATCAGCTTTGAAGCAGATGTGGAAGAGCCACAGCCTGAGAAGAAAGTGATAAACCTTGCTGATTATAAGCAGAAAAAAGTAAACATTTTTGAAGATGACGTACACATTGTAGCTGAAAAAGGAATCAAGGCTGATAAAATCATGGTTCGCGGTTCTAACGTGAGCTTTGAAGGAGAAGGGCTTGAAGACCTTGAAGTTACGCTGCACGCAAAAGAAGCAGGTTCAGCTTACGACTTTGAAGGAACCGAAGTAAAGAAAGTCATTGTACAGCATAAGAATGTCGAAGCGATCTATGGAGCTGAAAACATTCAAAAGCTTGAGCTTCGCGGCTCAGCAAAGCATGCTGGAGTAGAGCTGTATGATTCAGAAGGCAATGAAATCGAGCTTGATGATGAAAAGCCTGGTAAAGGAAAAGGTAAGGGTAAAGGACACGGTAAGAAAGCTTCTTAAGTCTTAATCATGTTTGAATAAGAAAGTCCTGATGAAGGTTTGCTTCATCAGGACTTTTATTTTGACTTCTAAAGAGGCGGGTGAATGTTTCGGTTCACCACTGGCAGTAAAAACCCACCGCTGCCCTTAACAAAACCCACTTTTTATTGCTTCGTCTTAAAAGGCCACCAGATTCCTTTGCCAAATGAAACAGTGACTGCTGGAATAAGCAGCGGCAAAATGATCAGACCATATAGCAGCAGTCCTGTAATGACAATTGTTGCAATCTGGACAAGGCTGAGAACACCTGATGGAATCATCGCACCGAAAGTACCTGCAAGAATAATTGCAGCGGTAATAATGACAGTACCCATTTTGGCCATGGATACCTTCAAAGCTTCACTGACAGAATATTGAGCTGTTTCCTCTCTAAAGCGGTCGAGCAGGAAGATTGAGTAATCCACACCAAGTGCGACAAGCATCACAAATCCAAAGAATGGCACTGCCCATGAAATGCCATCATAACCGAAACCATTGACGAAAATGAGCTCAGCAATCGCTACACTAGTGAAGTATGTGAGCAGCAAAGAGCCAATCATATAAAGTGGCATAATCACTGAGCGGAAAATAATCGCAAGGATGACAAAGAGACTAATGAGCATTATCGTGACAGTCTGAGAAAAATCATTAGTCGATATATTGTTCAGGTCACGATTAATACTTGAAACACCGCTGATTGCCACCTCTGACTGATCAAGAGGAGTATCAGTGATTGCTCTCTGTACGGTCTCTTCAATCCGCTCTACCGTTTCAATTGCAACAGGAGAATATGGATCATCTGTTAGAATCACTTCAATTTTAACGCCGCTATTTTCATCGAATGCGTAGCGTTCAATTACCTGGTTAAAATCTTCGTTCTCCAATGTTCCTTCAGGGATAAACACACCGGTATCCCTGATTGTTTCACTTTCACTCATTTGTGCGAGCTGATCTGCTGCTGAGGTCAATCCCTCAGCGATTTGCGCTAACCCTTCGTTAGAAGAACTGACGCCTTCTGAAAGCTGAGTCAGCCCGTCACTGAGTTCAGCTGTCTGACCGGAGGCGGCTTCTATTTGTCCGGCAGCCCCGCTTAGTCCCTGCTCAATTTCAGTGAGACCCTGACTGAGTGCATTCAGCTGTCTGGCAGCCTGCTGAATATTACCGCTTTGCTGAAGTCCTTGTGTGACCTGTACCAGCTGAGTGTTGACCTGAGCAATTCCTGCTGCAGCCTCACCAATCCCGGAAGCAGAGGACGAATCAGGTACCTGACTGACAATATTATCGAGGCCGCTTGTAATCTCTGAGAGTCCGGCCTGAACGTCATTGAGACCATTCACTGCTTCATTCAAACCATCTGATATGAGTCCAAGCTGAGTATCGGCGTATAAGTCTTCAAGAGGAGCACCTGTTGGACGTGTGATGGCCCGGACTGAATCAACGCCTTCAGTGTTTTCAAGTTCCTTACTTATTTTCTCGATATAAGGAACAATATTTTCTGTCACAAGAGATTCTTCATCTGACAGAATGACGTTAACAGGAAGTGAATCGCCCTGACCGAACCCGTCCTCAATTGCTCTCAGTCCTTTCACAGATTCGTAATTGTCTCCGATTTCATCGACTGTGTTAAAGGACAATGCCTCATCATAAGTAAATAACAGCGGAACTGTAATTGCAGCAACAACCAGCATGGATGTCAGTGGTCGTGCAACAGACAACCTGCTCATTAATGACCAGAGTTTACTGTCACTGTGGGAAGCTGACTTCTTCGATGGCCAGAATAACTTCTCTTTTAAAAGTGCCATGAAAAACGGGACAATTGTACTTAAGACGAGCAGCAGCACAGCAATCCCGACTGCAACAGCCACAGCAGACTTAAAGATTGGAAAGTCCGCAAAACCAATTGCAAAAAAGCCGACAAATACTGCAAGCCCGCTGATATATAGAGTGCGGCCTGCGGTTTTATAAGTATTAACTATAGATTCGTTGACAGAGTGACCGGCACCCAGCTCTTCTTTATACCGGCTCAATAATAAAATACAGTAATCTGTCCCGATACCGAAAAGAATCGCCACCAGGAAAATCTGAGTATAATTCGAGACAGGGAAATTAAACCACTCAATAAAAAAGGCAACAATCGACTGACTCAAGAGATAAGTAATTCCAACTGCAACAAGAGGAATGAAAGGTGTCACAATGGAACGGAATACTGCCAGCAGTAACCCGAATATCAACACCACTGTTATAATCTCAGTCCGCTTCAATCCATCCTGTGCACTTTTATTCACATCGTTATTAATAATGGACTCACCGGTAATGTAAACTTCTTGATTGTCCTGAATGATACTGGTTTTAATTTCTTCAGAAAGTGAGATAATCTCCTCCTGACTTCCGTCGACTGTGACAGGTACCAGTATCGTCTTACCATCTTCAGACACAAGTTGTTCTTCAAGCTCCGGGCTTTCGAAAGGATCTAATACTGAGGATACAGGATCGCCAACCTCTTCTATTTGCTGTGCAGTATCAGAGATCTCATCGCGCACAGCCTGTTCTGCTTCGCTATCAAGTTCATAAACGAGAGAAATCGTTTCTTCTCCTGCCCCTGCATCATTTAGTATATCTGCAGCACGTTGGGAAGGGGCATCCCCGGGAAGTTGAAATGTACCAGCTTCCTCTGCCTGCTGAGTCAGGTTTGGGGCGATCAGAAAAAGTGCAATAGTCAGCACAATGAGGCCAATCGTGATCGGCCATTTAAATTTCAGTATCTGATTCATGTGTTGGACCCTCCAGTCTTAAAATAGATCTGATTTTTTTAAACATCGTAACGAACTGTTCGAGTTCCTGATCATTAACCTGATCCGCAAAAAGCGTTTCAATATAGTCATATACAGCCTGATCTG
This sequence comes from Jeotgalibacillus alimentarius, assembly GCF_000829445.1. GTDB lineage: Bacteria > Bacillota > Bacilli > Bacillales > Jeotgalibacillaceae > Jeotgalibacillus > Jeotgalibacillus alimentarius. The sequence continues at coordinate 271,021 of NZ_JXRQ01000029.1, read as the reverse complement.
ATTCTTGTACAACATTTGCACCCTGTTCAGTCAGTTTAATTAACTTTGAGCGCTGGTCTTCCGGTGACTTTATAATTTCAATCAGCTTTTTTTCTTCCAATTTTTTTAAGCGTCCGGAAATTGCACTTTTATGCACGTGTTGCAGTTCAGCAAGTGTGCCTGCAGACAACGGCCCGTTTTTGTGAAGGATTTTAAGCACCTGCAGCTGCTCCCTTGAATATTCCTGCCAAATGTCTGCTTTGACGTTCTTTAAAACCCGTTCAGTTCCAAATACCATAACGTCTTCAAATAACTCAACAGCCTCTATCAGCCTTTTATCCAAAATGGTTTACCCCCTAAACTATCGTAATTTTAGTTTAGGGGGTAAACCAAAAAGTGTCAAGTATAAAAATACAGTTAAAAAAGCGCTGACCGGTGATAAAGAGGTCAGCGCTCTAGTGATCCTATATATTCTTTGTTTAAAGTGCTGCTTTTCTTTCACACACTCATCATTTTTTATAAAAATGAATGATTCATTTCCCGGGCAATTAACTCGTAAGATCTTTTTTTATCTTGAGGGTCGTATATATTTGTAATCAGCAGAAAATCATCAGTGTTGTAGCGTTTGCTGAGCTTCTCAAGTTCAGCTTTTATCTTTTGTGGCGTTCCAATGATCATTCTTCTGCGATTATGACGGATCTTTTCGAGTTCAGCAGAGGAAACACCCCGTTTTCTCAGCGCGTCAGGGGAATGGACCTGTGAATCTCCTTTTTCAATGCCCAGCAGCCACATATCCTGTGACAGTGCCAGCCGCTCAGCTTCTTTCTGGGTATCTGCACAGACAACAAACACACATACATTGACTGTAGGCTGATCAAATTGACCGGGTGTAAAGTTGTCACGATAGATACGAAGCGTTTCTTCCCATTTATCAGGATTGATAAAATGACCGAATGTCAGACCCATCCCGCGTTCTGCTGCAAGCTTTGCGCTGCGGGGTGAGAGTCCGAGTATCCAGACAGGCGGTGCACTGCCGGTTCTCGGTGTAACCTTAACCATTCTGTATTCATGCTGTTTAGGCAGCTCATTGTGCATAAATCCGTATAGTTCATCCAGATGACGCGGGAAGGCACTCATCATGCTTTCTCGGCTGTCTGTCAGTGCAGCCCGCGTCCGCTCCGTACCGCCGGGAGATCTGCCGACGCCTAAGTCTATCCGGCCGGGGAATAATGCTTCCATCGTCTTGAAGGTTTCAGCGACTTTTAAAGGGCTGTATTGAGGCAGCAGCACACCGCCTGAGCCCACTTTTATTGAATCGGTAGATGATGCAATTCGTGTCATCAGAATTTCAGGGGCTGCACTTAACAGACCGTTTGTATTATGGTGTTCAGCGAGCCAGTACCGCTGATATCCGGCATTTTCAGCAAACTGAGCCAGTGCAACGGTCTGATTCAGAACTTCGTTCGGGTCAGCACCTGCAGGCATTGGTACCTGATCTAATATCCCGAGCTTCATAACTGACTCCTCCTTGGACTTGATGATTCAATTATGCCATGCAAGCAGGGCGGGATGCATGAGGTATGCTTATTCACAGTTGAAGCTGTATAAGTTTTGCGATTTCTGCAGTTCTTTTAATCGTCAGTGTCTTAGCGTTTTTAATGGCGTAGTCCAGCGTACACGGGCTGTGCATGACTGAAAAACTCGCAGTAAAAAGGTCCAGGAGCTCATCAGCCTCATGGTCAAGACTGCCTGACAACAGAATAACGGGTTTTTGATTGTGCGTAGCTTGCCCGGCCACATAATGTGCAACCTTTCCATAAAGCGTCTGCTCATCACTTCTCCCTTCACCTGTAATAACAAGGTCACATTCACTGATCGCCTCGGGAAGCTCCATTTCTTCACCAATGATGCTGGCGCCCTGTGCGAATTTGCCGCCTGCAGCCAATAAGGCAAAACCCATTCCTCCTGCAGCACCTGCACCTGGTGCTGAGATTATTTCAGCAGCTGTAAGGGCAGCAAATTGTTCAATCCATCTATCGTATCGGGTGATATCTTCTGGAAGTACCCCTTTTTGAGGACCAAAAATCGCTGTTGCACCTTCTGAACCGGTTAAAGGATTATTTACATCGGATGCGATCATCAGTTCAATGTCATTCAGTCTGGGGTCAAGCGTTGTCAGATCAACTCTTTGGATCGCCTGGAGCTTGCCGAGTGTGACAGGACCGCTGACTTCATCTGTATAAGTGTAGGCTGCACCCAGTGCTTCAAGCAGTCCTGCTCCGCCATCATTGACTGCGCTGCCGCCGAGTCCGATCAATACTTTTTTGCAGCCCTGATCTAATGCAAAACGAATCATCTCTCCAACCCCGTAGGAAGTGGAGTGGATCGGCATGAGTTCATCAGGAGTAAAATCCGGCAGTCCGACAGCCTGAGCAGATTCAATATAAGCCGTGTCTCCATCGATGCAGATCAAAGCTCGTTTAGGCTTGCCGTATGTATTCAGAACATTCACTTCAGCAGGGATAAGTCCTTTTTTAAATATAAATGGTTCGAGCATACCTTCGCCGCCATCAGCCATCGGAATCATGACGCATTCAGCTTCAGGTATGACAGATTGAATCCCTTCTTTCATTGCAAGCGCAGCCTCAGCAGCACTCAGGCTTCCTTTAAATGAATCCGGTGCAAGTACAATTTTCATGTGATCAGCTCCTTTTTAGATTAGCTTTGTTAAATCTGGCTGTTGAGGTATATTGTGCTGCAGCTGTTGTGTTTTTGCTGGCAGCCGCAGTGTTTAGCCCCGCTGCTGTAAGATACACCCGGGTTTGCTGTTGTAAAACGGCCCGCAGGTGTAGTGAGCCCCCGTAACGACTGTAAGTTAAGTTCCCTCCATTGTAGCAGGATCCCCTGCATTAAAAAGAAATTTCTGATTTTGGTCAAATTCCACTTGAAAAAGTAGAATTTTTGTGATTTGTTTTCCGTTATCCCCTTGCAATTTACAGGTAACCCGTCGTACAATGAAGAATGAATGTCATTTTCGAAATGAGGGTAAAAATGAAAACTTCCATTTATGGATTAACGTTAGAGCAACTTATTGCCTGGCTTATGGAACATGGTCAAAAGAAATTTCGTGCAGAACAGATTTGGGACTGGCTTTATCGTAAGAGAGTCACAAGCTTTGAAGATATGAAGAACGTCAATAAAGAATGCCGTGAATTACTTGAAGAGAACTTTGTGATCGAGACACTCGATCTTCAGATTCGTCAGGATTCACAGGATGGTACTGTAAAATTCCTGTTTAAGCTGCAGGACGGCAACCTGATTGAAACTGTATTGATGAGACAGAAATATGGTCAGTCAGTATGTGTGACAACTCAGGTAGGCTGTAATATCGGCTGTACATTCTGTGCCAGCGGTCTGTTAAAGAAGAGCCGCGACCTTTCAAGTGGAGAAGTCGTTGAACAGATCATGCGTGTGCAGAAGTATATGGATGAAAAAGGCGAGGGAGACCGCGTCAGCCATATCGTTGTCATGGGTATCGGAGAGCCGTTTGATAACTATGATAACCTGATGAGCTTCCTGCGTGTAGTGAATTCAGCAAAAGGTCTTGGCATTGGTGCCCGTCATATCACTGTTTCAACAAGTGGTCTTGCGAACCGTATCTATGACTTTGCTGATGAGGATCTTCAGGTAAATCTTGCACTATCTCTGCATGCGCCGAATGATGAACTGCGTACGCGCATTATGAAGATTAACCGTGCATATCCGATCGAGCCGCTAATGAAGGCGATCGATTACTATCTTGAGAAAACAAACCGCCGGATTACATTTGAGTATATTCTGCTGCATGACGTGAATGATCACGTGGAAGAAGCAGAACAGCTTGCAAAAATGCTTTATAATAAGCGTCACCTGGCATATGTGAACCTGATTCCGTATAACCCGGTTGATGAGCATATCCAGTATGAGCGAAGCAAACAGGACAATATCATGAAATTTTATGATACGCTGAAAAAAGGCGGCATCAACTGTGTTGTACGTCAGGAACATGGTACAGACATTGATGCAGCATGTGGTCAGCTGCGCAGTAAGCAGATCAAAAAATCAGCTGTATAAACTTGAGCCCGGAGATCAAAACCCGGGCTTTTTCTATGCCTTAAATTCATCGTGCATTTCTATTGAAATATAACGCTTCCATGTATTATAATTAATTTGTGACAATTTACCTATTAGGAGGAACGGTGATGGAGGGCCTATTCTTAACGGCGGCATTTGTGTTTGTGGCATTCATAGCAAATACTTTTCGTTTTTACGCAAACGGATACATAAACAGATTAATATTTGTCATGTCGACAGTGCTGCTTGTTTTGTTAGAGCAATGGTTTGCCACACCGTCACATACATCCTGGCTATTACTATTTGCGATTGCAGCTACAGTGGTGAGCTTTCATTTCAGCGGCGGAATGATCGCTGCTGCACTATCATCCTGGTACCTGTGGATCACAACCGGAGCAATGGAACCGAGCGTATATGCTGCCTACTTCTTATTTGCAGGAAGTGTATATGCGATCAGATATTATGTGAGAAAAATCCGTCAGCAGCGTGACCGCTGGCTTGAGATCCTGACATTCAACTCAAAGCAGCTGAACGTCACAAAAGATGTCAGTCAGGCAATGCAGGAGACCTTCAACACTAAAAGACTGCTAGAGACGATTTTGACCTCAATGACAGCCGGGCATGGGCTCGGTTATAACCGGGCAATGATCTTTTTACTCAGCGAAGACGGCAACTCTCTGAAAGGAATTATGGCAACAGGACCTGTAAGAGCGGAAGAAGGGTTTAAGATCTGGGAGGATATCACTGCCAACCGATACGGCTTAACAGATTTAATTGATAAAAAAGAAGCGGAAAAATCTGACCAGCAACTCAACGAAATCGTACAGGATATGACCATTCCGCTTCAGGAAAAAAGTTTCTTAAGAGATGTGATGGAATCAGGGTACCCGCTGCTGATAAAAGAAGCAGATACTCACGATGGCTTAATGATGCGCTTTTATCATACATTGGGTCTGAAAGAATTTGTCGTGATTCCACTGCTTCATCAGGGCGTAAAGTCAGGTGTCGTGATCATTGATAATCTGGTCAATCAAAAACCGCTGAATATGCATGACGTGGATATAATCACACCGCTTGCTACCCAGGCGGCGATTGCCCTTCAGCAGGCGAGTCAATATGAATCAGTAGAGCGGATGGCGTTAAAAGACGGGCTGACAAATCTGTATAATCAGCGTGCATTTCAGCAGTCTTTATCTGATGATTTTTGTGCGCGGCCTTTTTCTATTATTCTTTTAGATATTGATTTTTTTAAAAATTACAATGACACGAATGGTCATATGCTTGGAAATGAAGTACTCGTGCAGCTGGCAGGCGTGATTACAAAAAGTCTTCGCGGGGATGATCTGGCGTATCGATTTGGCGGGGAAGAGTTTGTGATTCTGCTGCCGCATACACCACGAGACCAGGCGATTAAAGTGGCGGAACGTATTCGCAAAAGAGTAGAAGAAACTGCTTTTCCTAAAGGAGAACTGCAGCCTGAAGGAAAGCTGACAGTGAGTCTTGGCGTCGCCGAATCAGATGGTACTGCGGATCCTTTTGACACAGTTGAGTTTGCAGATCAGGCACTGTATGAAGCAAAAGAAAGCGGAAAGAACCGCGTGGCAGTGAAAGTGGGGATGTAAAGATGGAGTACGCATGGTTATTACTCAATGTGATTGTGTTTACGACAGTGTTTCTAGTCACTACCAGACCGCTGTATATAAGGTCGCTTAAAGTAAAGGCGGTTAAAATAGCTGACAGGCTCGGACTCTCTCTTCATAAGCTGGTCTATTCTTATGAGCAAATGGTCTTTTTCACTGCGCTCCCAAGCCATCTTCCACAGCTTAAGCAGGCAAAGAAAGAGGATATCTGTCTCAAGCTGGATTACCATTCAATGTTTTTCCCGCGGCTAAAAGGTGTTAAAGTCATCATAACGAAAGGGAAATATCCGTATAACCTGGCTTACCTGCCGATCAAAGACTTCAGGCTCCCTTCTCTTGACCGGTTATCTTCTGAATCACACCTGTCAGGTAAGGAATACCTGATCATCAGCTCATATCTCGCGAGTCATCCTGACACGCTGGATGAAATAAGAGATGAAGTATTCAGGAAAATGCAGTTCAAAGACATGAAACAGGCAGAATAATACGAAAAGAGGTATATGATGAACGATCATCAGCTATCAATTAAAACTGACAGTCTGCTTGAGACAGTCAGTTCATCGATCCATCATAACCGCTATGAAGCAACCCCTTATGAAGGTCTCGAAGTGTTGAGCGAATTGTACCCGTTGCGTCGCTACAATGGCCTGGTGGATTACGGATGCGGCAAGGGACGTGTCTCGTTTTATTTTCATCACAGGTTCGGCCTTAACGTAACCGGCGTGGAGATGAATCCGAGGTTGTACCAGGAAGCACTGCAAAACCAGGCATCCTACCTTGCTAAGCGAAAGCTTGGAAGAGGCAGCCTGCAGTTCGAACATGCTTTTGCTGAGAAATATGAAGTGAATGAAGAGCAGGATGTTTTTTATTTCTTTAATCCGTTTTCTGTGCAGATTTTCGCTGCGGTCATGAACCGGATTGCTGTTTCTCTTGAGCAGAAGGAGCGGGATGCAGTGGTGATCTTATATTATCCGACTGTGGAATATATTCACCACCTTGAGGAAAAAACAGCGTTCATGCTTGTCCGGCAGATTCCCATTCCGGGGCTAGTTGAAAATAACAATAATGAACGATTTGTCATTTTTGAATATAAGACATGAAAAAAGCAGGCATGCGCCTGCTTTTTAAAATGGGTTTGTTGCCCAGATGGCAGATGTTTTGATGAATGACCGTTGTTCAAGCTTCAACAGACTCACCATATACTCTGCGAGATCTTCTGCCTGAGTGAACTTATCCGGATTGCGTTCCCCGTCTTCACCGCGTGTCAGATCTGTCTCTACAAGGCTTGGAGTGATCGTGGAAACACGGATATTATGCGGACGGACCTCCTGCATAAGTGACTCTGTGAGGCCGTTCACAGCGAACTTGGACGCACTGTATGCGCTGGACCCTTTCGTACCTTTTAAGCCGGACATAGAAGAAATATTAATGATATCACCTGTTTTACGATCGATCATACCCGGGAGTACAGCTTTCGTCGTATGCACAATTCCCATCACATTTGTCTGAAGTACCTTATTCCAATCTTCAGTTGTGAGCTCCAGAAACTCTCCGTATGCGCCCATCCCGGCATTGTTAATCAGAATATCAACATGGCCCAGTTGATCAGTCAGTTCTTTAATGGCCTGGGTAATATCTGATTCATATCTGACATCAGCTTTAGCGGTAAATACGTTCACATCATATTGACTTAATTTTTCTTTGATTTGATTCAGGTTTTCCTCAGATCGTCCGACGATCCCAAGGTTAACACCCTCTTTAGCCAGCTCTAAAGCTGTAGCAGCACCGATTCCGCGGCTGCCTCCTGTAATGATTGCTTTTTTTCCTTTTAATGATTGCATGCAAAACATCCTTTCATTTTGTTCTGTCATTCTACTATTCACTTTAATCATTATTTAAAAACATGCAGAAATCGTTCTCCCTATGTATAATAAGTGCTGAGGTGAAAATATGAAGAAACTGTTAATTGGATTATTCACCCTCATCCTGCTGATAGGCGGAGGGTTATATGCTGTTTATTATTTTGGTACAGAAGTGGCGGCGGATCAGGTAGTTGAGTCCGTTACAGCCGATATGAAAACAAATGGTCAGATGGATCAGGTAAAAACCTATATTGAACAGGATCCTGTTTTAAGCAGCTATCTAGAAGAAGCAGAGGCGGCGAAAGATGATGAAAACCTTGTATTCACAACGCGTGCTGAAGCTACCCGTGTGATGATTCAGAAGGTGGGAATCGGAGAGCTGCGCCAGATTCAGGCAGATGCAGAAGCGGGCAACCTTTCTGAACAGGAAGTCATTCAAAAACTTGAATCATCCCTGTCCGAAGAAGAATTGAAAGCACTGAAGGTCCTTGCATACAAAGAGATTTATGGTGAATGATATAAGTTTGGTGAGGAAAACATTAAGGTGAACGAAGCGGAAGGTGGTGACTCCGGGACGATTAGTGAGACAGCTGAGACCCCGCAACCGAAGGTGAGGAGGCTCAGCGACCACCGTCCGGAAAGCACCGCCTGGAGCGCAGTGAACCGGTTACTATAGTAAAGGCTGAGACATTTGTCCCGGCTTTTTTTAACGTCTGTCACCACCCAAAATATCAAAAAGTCCGCTTGCAGCACTACCTTCACCTTTAGACCCGCCATTACGCGGCATCGCTGAAAATACGCGGCTGGCAAGACGGCTGAACGGCAATGACTGAACCCAGACAGTACCGGGACCGCGCAGTGTCGCAAGGAATAATCCCTCGCCGCCGAACATAGCCGTTTTAATTCCGCCGACCATCTCAATGTTATAATCAATCCCGCCTGTCATCGCGACCAGACACCCTGTATCAAGACGCAGTACTTCTCCCGCAGCCAGCTCTTTTTTGTGAATCGTGCCGCCAGCATGAACAAAGGCCATTCCGTCCCCCTCAAGCTTTTGCATAATGAACCCTTCACCGCCAAAGAAGCCGGTACCTACTTTACGCTGAAACTCAATGCCGATTGATACGCCTTTTGCTGCAGCTAAGAAAGCATCCTTCTGGCAGATCAGTTTCCCGTCAATCGTACTGAGGTCAAGCGGAATAATTTTGCCTGGATAAGGAGAAGCAAAGCTGACATGTTTTTTTCCAGTGCCTTCATTCGTAAAAGCAGTCATAAACATGCTTTCACCTGTCAGCACACGTTTGCCGGCGCCAAGTAGCTTACCCATCAGGCCGCCTGAAGATTCCGCACCGTCTCCGAAAATGGTTTCCATTCTGATCGCATCATCCATCATCATCAGGCTGCCTGCCTCTGCAATTACTGTCTCCTGAGGGTCCAGTTCCACTTCTACAAACTGCATGTCATCACCGTAAAGCTTGTAATCAATTTCATGATTATTCACTCTGTCTCCACTCCTTTATTTGAATTTCTTCTATCATAACTCATTTTACTGAAAAATCTGAATGTATTTTGTTAAGATAGAAGGGAGAACTTATAAATGCTCTTATTTTAAACGGCTGAGGGTGATCATCATAAAATCCATTCATCAGATTATGCAGTTGATCGGACGTTTAGACGCTCATGTTGCAGATGATTTCGAAGGGCAGGATCTAGACTTTAAACAGTGGAGTCTGAAAACAGAGGATAATATACGTAAGATGGTCGAATATGCGATTTGCATGGCAAATGGCGGCGGAGGCAGTGTTGTATTCGGTATTGCAGACGGTGTGAAAGGACATAGTAAAACCATTCTTGGTGTGCCGGATCATCTGGATATTGCCTATTTTCATCAGCGGGTTTTTGAAGAAACAAGGCCGCAGCTATCAGCTGAATTTGATCTGGTAGAGCTTGATTACGGAACAGGACGGGTATTAATTATGACTGTTGACGGCCGTGGTGGGCCGTACACATTTGCAGACGGGAAGTCGGTTATCCGTAAAGGGAAAGAATGCCTGACGATTGAAAAGAAAATATAATGCTGAAAGGAGTTTTTTACTTATGAAAGCTGTCTATCATAAAGGACCAAAAGGAATGGAGGGACTTACATATGGAGACCTGGATCACGCTCAGGTTCAGGCAGGAGAAGTCCGGATTAAACTGAAAACTGCCGGTCTGAATCACCGTGACCTGTTCGTGCTGACGCGTCATGGAGAAGAAGATCCTGCGCTTGTAGTGGGGTCAGATGGTGCCGGAATCGTCGAAGAAACAGGAGAAGGTGTAACAAATGTTCAAAAAGGCGATGAAGTGATTATTAATCCGGGGATTAACTGGAAGCATAATACTGACGCGCCGCCACCTGAATTTGATATTGTCGGTCTGCCTGGTCACGGTACTTTTGCTGAAAGCATTGTGCTGCCTGCAGAGAATGCAGTGAAAAAGCCTGATCACCTCAGCTGGGAGGAATCAGGTGTGCTGGCACTTGCAGGCCTCACAGCATACCGTGCATTGTTTACACGCGGACAGATAAAAGAGGGGATGAACGTGCTGATTCCGGGGATCGGAAGCGGTGTAGCAACTTTTCTATTGCAGTTTGCAAAGGCGGCAGGTGCTACAGTGTATGTAACATCACGGTCAGAAGAAAAGCGCAAAAAAGCACTGGAACTCGGTGCTGACTACGCAATTGACAGTGAAGGGGACTGGGAAGAAGCAGTAGACGGTACAAAAATGGATCTGGTGATCGAATGTGTCGGGGCTGCAACCTTTAATAAGTCATTAAAGCAGTTAAGAAAAGGCGGCACGATTGTAACCTTTGGTGCTTCTGCCGGAGATGAAGTGACGATCAACCTCCGCGACTTCTTTTACGGCCAGCAAAATCTGCTGGGTTCCACAATGGGAAGTGCTGAAGAACTTAATGAAATGATTGCATTCATCGAAAAGCACAACATTCATCCGGTGATGGATAAGGTATATAAATTAGAGGATTACGAGCAGGCTTTTGAGCGGATTGAAAAAGCAGAGCAGCTTGGGAAGGTTGGATTCAATATTTCATCATTCTAAATCAATACCCCTGCAGCTAAAATGCTGCAGGGGTATTAAAATACAGTTTCATAGACAAATACCCCCCACACCCTCACAAAAATATGATATACTGATTATATAAATAGAAAATTCAGAACTTTTTGAATGAGGGGGAAATGGTTATGATAAGGGGATGGAAACGAAGGCGTATTGCCTTTATTGCTTTCCTCGGCGCCTGTTTAATTTTACTGGTGGGGTATATCAGTCAGCCTGTAAAGGACGTAGATGTTGAAGGGATGATCTCAGTTGCACACCGCGGCGCCGCCAGTTATGCACCTGAAAATACACATGCGGCATTTCAAAAGGGAATAGAGCTTGGCGCTGATTTCATTGAAGCAGATGTTCACCTTTCTAAGGATGGGGAACTGATCATCATGCACGATGAAACAGTGAACAGGACAACAAACGGTACCGGTCAGATCAGGGATATGACGCTTGAAGAGTTAAAGACTCTCGAAGCCGGCTCGCATTTTCACCCGGATTATTACGGAGAACCAATCATTACGCTGAACGAATTAATGGAATCGTTTTACGGTCAGGTGGGTCTTTTAATAGAAATCAAGCACCCGGCGCTTTATCCGGGAATTGAAGAGAAAGTGGCAGAAGTACTATCGCAGTATCCCGCAACAGACAGTGTGATTGTTCAATCTTTTGATATTGATTCACTGAAGCGCATCCATGAACTGGACCCGGACCTCCAAATCGCAGTCCTCATGAAAGCCTCATTTGTACCAGTATCACTCTGGCAGTTAGATGAACTCACCTCATTTGCAACCTACATTAATTTTAATATATCAGCCGTATCAAAAAGAACGATTGATGAAGTGCACAAACGCGGCGGAAAAGTACTGGTCTGGTCCAAAAAGGATAAGCGGCTCATCCAAAAAGCTGTCTCCTACGATGTGGATGGCATCATCACAGACTTTTCAAGATGGCCGGTAGAGGAAGACATCCAGGTAGTGAAGGATTAAATAATGATAATCAAAAAACGGAGGGCCGCATAACCGGTGCCTCCGTTCTTTATTTACGGCTTTGTTAAAGACCAATATTGTTTTAGCACAGCTGTTGATTGGAGCGGAAGGGGGACGACTCCAGCAGGAGAAGCGTGACAGGTGAGACCCCGCAAGCGCCCCGCGCTGAGGAGGTCCGATTGAATCGGAGCCAAAAGACGGCTCATGCGGAAAGCGTTCCCCCTGGAGCGGAAATCAACAGCCAAATTTCACAGAGCTAAAATTACAATACTTTCTCAATATCAGCCTTCATATCAGCAGGCTCTACAGCCGGTTCATAACGCTCTTTTACATGCCCATTTTTATCAACGAGAAACTTTGTAAAGTTCCACTTAATTTCTCCGCCTTTTTCGTCTTTCAAAAAGTTAAAGAGATTATCAGCCCCGTCACCGTTTACTTTCACCTTCGCCATCAGCGGGAATGTTACACCATAATTGACCTGACAGAATTCAGTCGTTTCTTCAATATTCTCAAACTCCTGATTTGCAAACTGATCACATGGGAAACCGAGTACAACGAGCCCTTTGTCGTGGAAGGTCTCATGAAGTTCCTGTAACCCCTTAAACTGCGGCGTATAGCCACACTTACTTGCAGTATTAACGATCAAGAGCGGCTGACCTTTATAAGCATCAAGTGACATCAGATCTCCATTTGTTTTACGGACCATATAATCATAAGCCTGGTTCATATGTATACCCTCCTAATATTTCTTCGCTTTCTTTAGCATAGCAAACCTGAAAATAGAACGCACTTTTGACCTTCTGAAAACGCGCAGACTCATTCCGATGATATCCATAAACCTGACATCATCAGGAAAGTAAACAGGCAATTCTCATGTCAGATTATGATTTTTTATAAAAAATCATAATTTTTTCGAATTTTTCTCCATATTTAAAAGAAATTCAGTTATAGCAAGGGACGAAACGTAAAAATGTATATGTCAAACCTATCAATGATAGCGTTTTCATTCATTTTTATTCATAAAAATGCAATAAAATTTGTTATCAGAATTTTATGTGAATGCTATTTTCGTGATATACTTGTTCGAAAATGAAAGTACTTTGGGCAAATGCCTCTCTTCACATCGGATGAAGAACGACTTTCACACTTTTAAAAAAGAGAGGGGACGTTTAGATGAAAAAGACTGGTTATCCGGATCCGCAGGGCCTTTACAGCCCGGAACTAGAACATGAAGCATGCGGTATTGGTATGATTGCCAATATCAATGGGGAAAAAACGCATAATATCGTTCAGAATGCGATTAACATTCTATGTAACCTCGAACACCGTGGAGGTCAGTCAGCCGATACAAGTACCGGTGACGGAGCCGGAATCCTGACACAGATCCCACACCGCTTTTTTCAAAAACAATGTGAAAAAGAAAATATATTCCTTCCTGACTCAGGCCGTTATGGCGTAGGGATGGTATTCCTTCCACAGGAACATAACACCCGGATGCAAAGTAAAGAAATGATTGAAAAGATTATCGAGGAAGAAGGCCAGGGATTCTTAGGCTGGAGACCTGTACCGATCAATGATTCTTTTGTTGGTAAAGTTGCAACAAAATCAAAACCGGCTATCCGCCAGGTATTTGTTGAAGCTTCTGACGATCTGAAGGATCAAATGGATTTTGAACGCAAGCTTTTTGTGATCCGCAGAAGGATCGAACGTGAACTGCCGGTCATTGAAGGTTTTGAAGATGTTTATGTGAGCAGTCTTTCAACAAGAACCATCGTGTATAAAGGGATGCTGATCCCTGAACAGCTGGATTCTTTCTACATTGACTTGAATCACCCAGACTTCAAATCCGCGCTTGCGCTAGTCCACTCACGTTTCAGTACGAACACCTTCCCAAGCTGGAAACGTTCTCACCCGAATCGTTACACCATCCATAATGGAGAATTTAATACGCTCAGGGGAAATGTGAACTGGATGCGTGCACGGGAAAAAATGTGCGCTTCAGACTACTTTAAAGAAGATGAACTGCAAAAAATTCTTCCTGTTATTGATGATGACGGAAGTGATTCATCTATGTTTGACAATGCATTCGAATTCCTTCATCTGTCAGGACGCTCTTTAGCGCATACTGCCATGATGATGGTGCCTGAACCATGGTCAAATGACAGTACGATTCGTGAAGAAAAGCGTGACTTTTATCAGTATCACAGCACGCTGATGGAGCCTTGGGACGGCCCGGCGGCACTGGTTACGACAGATGGTAATCAGATCTGTGCGTTCCTTGACCGTAATGGTCTGCGTCCTGCCCGTTATTACGTAACAAAGAGCGGCATGATCGTGTTAGGTTCAGAGGTCGGAGCACTTGATATTTTTGCTGATGATATTGAGTACAAAGAGCGTCTGACACCAGGTAAGATGCTGCTTGTTGACCTTGAAAAAGGCACGATTATTCCTGATGAGGAAGTGAAGCTTCAGATTGCTTCAGAGCAGCCGTATAAAGAATGGCTGACCAATATGAAGGACCTTGAAGAGCTTGATGAGCCTGCAGAAGTGGCACCTGAAATTACAGGCGAACCGCTTGCAGAACAGCAGGTTGCTTTTGGTTATACACGTGAAGAACTGAATAAAATCATTAAGCCGCTTGTGTCAGAAGGTAAAGACCCGGTCGGTTCAATGGGCTATGATTCACCGATTGCTGTGCTGTCTAAAAAGCCGCAGCTTTTATATAACTATTTCAAACAGCTGTTTGCCCAGGTAACGAATCCGGCGATTGATGCGATCCGCGAGAAGCTGATCACGATGGTTGAGACAACAATCGGGCCTGAAGGAAACCTTGTACAGCCGGGACCTGAAAGCTGTAAGCATATCCGTCTGAAAACACCAATTCTAAACAACAAACAGCTTGAATCGCTGCGTCAGCAGAATCTAGATGGTTTTGGAGCAGTGACGATTTCCACACTGTTTGATGCGAAAGAAGGCGGTCTTGAGCCAGCTCTTGATGCGATTTTTGAAAAGGCTGATCAGGCAGTAGCAGATGGAAAGGTATTGCTGATCCTCTCTGACCGCGGTGTGTCTTCAAGTGAAGCGGCGATTCCAGCACTGCTTGCAGTAGCAGGTGTGCATCACCATTTGATCCGTCAGGGTACACGTACAAAAGTCAGTATTCTGATTGAGTCCGGAGAGCCGCGCGAAGTACATCATTTCGCGACACTTCTTGGTTATGGTGCTGAAGGAATCAATCCATACCTTGCGTTTGAGACAGTACGCGATCTGATTAAAACGGGTGAAATTGAAGGCAAGACATATGGCGAAGCAGTAGAAAACTATATTAACGCTGCAACCGATGGTGTCATTAAGGTCCTGTCTAAGATCGGGATCTCTACTATTCAGAGTTACAGAGGTGCTCAAATCTTTGAAGCGTTCGGTATTCACCCTGAAGTAGTAGATAAATACTTTACAAGAACACCGTCAAGAATCGGTGGCATAAAGATGAATATGATTGAAAAAGAAGTGCTTATTCGTCATGAGCGCGCATATAAAGACAAGCGTGCAGGCACACCAAGCCTCGAGTCAGGCGATGAGTACCAGTATCGTGCCAATGGTGAGGATCACACGTACAATCCAAGCACGATCCACACACTGCAGCATGCCTGCAGAACAAATGACTATGCGACATTTAAAAAATACTCAAAGCTGCTTTCAGGTGAAGGTGCTAACCTTCAGTCACTGAGAGGACTGATGAGATTTAAAAAGGGACAGTCGATCCCGATCGAAGAAGTGGAATCGGTAGAGGCAATCTGCCGCAGATTCAAAACAGGTGCGATGAGTTACGGATCGATTTCCCAGGAAGCGCATGAGGCACTTGCGATTGCGATGAACCGTATCGGCGGACGCAGTAACTCAGGTGAAGGCGGGGAATCGCCGGAACGCTTTAAGCCGTCACCAAACGGCGATTCACGCAGAAGTGCAATCAAGCAGGTTGCATCAGGACGGTTTGGCGTAACAAGTCACTATCTTGTGAATGCTGATGAGATCCAGATTAAGGTAGCGCAGGGTGCGAAGCCGGGTGAAGGCGGACATCTCCCAGGGAAGAAAGTATATCCATGGATTGCAGAAGTACGTGGCTCTACAACAGGTGTAGAACTGATTTCACCACCGCCGCATCACGATATTTACTCGATTGAAGATCTTGCTGAGCTGATTCATAACCTGAAGAATGCCAATCCAAGTGCACGTATCAGTGTGAAGCTTGTATCAGCTGTCGGCGTTGGCACAATCGCTGCCGGTGTGGCTAAAGGACGGGCTGACCTTGTACTGATCAGCGGATATGATGGCGGGACGGGTGCTGCTCCAAGAACAAGTCTGAAGCATACAGGCCTGCCTTGGGAGATCGGTCTTGCCGAAACACACCAGACCCTTCTGCTGAACGGCCTTCGTGACCGGATCGTGATTGAAACAGACGGGAAGATGATGACCGGCCGTGACGTCGTGATGGCTTCACTGCTTGGTGCAGAAGAATACGGCTTCTCAACAGCGCCGCTTGTTGTACTTGGTTGTATCATGATGCGTGTCTGCCACCTGGATACATGCCCGGTTGGTGTTGCTACTCAAAACCCTGAGCTTCGTAAAAAGTTCACAGGAGATGCTGAGCACGTAGCGAACTTTATGCGTTTTATCGCAATGGAAACACGTGAAATCATGGCAGAGCTCGGGTTCAGAACAGTGAACGAGATGATCGGACGCACAGATTTCCTTGAGCGCAACCCTGATATTGAACACTGGAAGGCTGGAGACATTGATTTGTCACCACTGCTTTACTCACCGGATCTTCCGGCAAAAGTAGGCCGTTATCATATGCAGAATCAGGATCACGGACTTGAGAAAACACTTGATTATCAGGAACTAATTCCACAGGCGAGAAAAGCGATTGAAGAAGGTGAAAAAGTCTTCTTCACAACAGCAATCCGTAACATTAACCGTGTAACCGGATCAATGCTCGGCAGTGAGATCAGCCGCCGCTACGGTGCTGAAGGGCTTCCTGAAGATACAATTAACTTTACGTTTAAAGGGTCAGCAGGTCAGAGCTTTGGTGCATTTATCCCTAAAGGTATGACGCTGCGCCTGGTTGGAGACGCCAATGACTTTGTTGGGAAAGGTCTATCCGGCGGAAAGATTATCGTTCACCCGGATCCTGTTGTCACATTCCCGCCTGAAAAGAACATTATCATCGGGAACGTTGCCTTTTATGGTGCATCTGATGGTGAAGCTTATATTCACGGTGTAGCAGGAGAACGTTTCTGCGTCCGTAACAGCGGGGCAGAAGTAGTTGTTGAAGGTGTCGGAGACCACGCGTGTGAATATATGACTGGCGGACGTGTCGTCGTACTTGGTGAGACCGGCCGTAACTTTGCAGCAGGAATGTCCGGCGGTGTCGCATACATCTTTGATGAGAGCGGCTCCTTCAGAGAACGCTGTAATGAAGAGCTTGTTCTGGTTGAGAGTCTGACAGATGAAAAGGAAAAACAGGACGTCTATCGCATGATCGAAAAGCATGTTGACTATACAGAAAGCGGCCACGGCAAGCGGATTCTGACTTACTGGGAGAAGTACTCAGAACAGTTTATCCGCGTTGTACCAAAAGCTTACCTGAAGATTAATACGCGCATTCAGAAACTAATTGAAGGCGGCGCTTCAAAAGAAGATGCAGAAATGACTGCATTTGAAGAGAGTAAGCGTGAGGCCGTTACACAATAATCGTTAAGGAGGGATTTGATGGGGAAAGCAACTGGATTCATGGAATATAACCGTCATTCGCAGCGTGAACGCGATCCTAAAGAACGAATTAAGGATTGGAAAGATTACACTGCCCGGATGCCTGAAGAAGAAGTGAAACTTGAGGGAGCGCGCTGCATGGACTGCGGCGTGCCTACCTGCCACACAGGAACAGAAATCAACGGTCAGACTACAGGATGTCCTGTTAACCACTTAATCCCTGAGTGGAATGACCTTGTCTATCAGGGTAAGTGGAAAGAAGCACTTGAGCGTGAACATGAGAAAAACAATTTCCCTGAGTTCACAGGTATTGCCTGCCCTGCACCATGTGAAGGTGCATGTGTACTCGGAATTAACGAAGACCCTGTAGCGATCCGTACGGTAGAGCGTTCAATTATCGAACGCGGTTTTGACGAGGGATGGGTTGTGCCGGAACCACCTGAGCAGCGTACTGGTAAAAAGGTTGCTGTTGTCGGTTCAGGTCCTGCTGGCCTTGCAGCTGCAGCTCAGCTGAATAAAGCAGGCCACTGGGTGACTGTATTTGAAAAGAGTGACCGCGTAGGTGGTCTTCTGACATACGGAATTCCAGAAATGAAACTGCCATATGCAGTTGTTGAAAGACGCGTCAATATCCTGAAAGAAGAAGGGATTCAATTCGAAACAAATGCTGAAATCGGCGGAAACGTACCGGTTCAAAAACTGCGTGACGAATTTGACTCTATTATTCTTTGCGGAGGCGCGCAGGTGCACCGAAACATTCCGGTTGAAGGCCGTGACCTGAAAGGGATTCATTACGCAATGGACTTCCTTCATGCCAACACGAAGAGCCTTCTTGACACGAACCTTGAAGATGGCAACTACATTTCCGCTAAAGGAAAAGACGTCATTGTCATCGGCGGCGGTGATACAGGAACTGACTGTCTGGCAACTGCAATCCGTCACGAGTGTAACAGCCTGACTCAGTTTGATATTTACGACAAAAAAGGGTCAATCCGTGATGCAATGGGCAACCCATGGCCGCAGTACCCGATCGTTCACCGCATTGAGTACGGTCAGAAAGAAGGAGCTGCAAAGTTCGGTTCTGACCCGCGTGCATTTGCCGTACAGACAACTAAGTTTGTTGGCGATGAAAATGGCAATGTCAAGGAAGTACACACGATTAACGTAAAGCTTCGCATTGATGAAAACGGTAACCGTATCCGTGAAACGATTCCAGGTACTGAAAAGGTTTGGAAAGCAGACCTTGTCCTGCTTGCGATCGGATTCAGCGGACCGGAACAGGGCCTGATCAAGCAGCTTGAGCTTGAGACAACAGAGCGCTCTACTGTTAAAGCTGAATACGGAGACTACCGTACCAACGTTGAAGGCGTCTTCTCAGCAGGTGACATGAGACGCGGACAGAGTCTGATTGTCTGGGCAATCAACGAAGGCCGTGAAGCAGCACGTGAATGCGACCGCTACCTGATGGGCGCGACAGTATTACCTTAAAACACTGTAATGTATATCTAAACCGGTTCATTTCCGCTTCAGGCGGGAGGCTTTCCGGACGGAGGTTGCTGAGCCTCCTCACCTTCGGTTGCGGGGTCTCAGCTTCCCTCTAATCGTCCCGGAGTCACCCGCCTTCCGTTCCAATGAACCTAGGTATGATAATAAAATTTTGATTAAACAAGAAGGTAAAGCTCATCAATCATACGAGCTTTATCTTCTTTCTGTTTAAAGCGAATTGGTTGGAGTTTCTTAAATAAGTTGTGACCAAGCCAGTCTATTTTATTGAGTTAAACAGTTTATTTATTGAAGTCTAAGTGCAGCGGAGCGGAAGGCGGCGACTCCAGCAGGATAAGTCGGACAGGTGAGACCCCGCAGGCGAAGCCGAGGAGGCGGGATGGCGCCACAAACCGGCGCACCCATGCGGAAAGCGTCCGCCTGAAGCGTAGCGAAACGATTAAGAACCTGAGACTTTTGTCCGGGTTCTTTTATTTTCGAAATTTTTCGGAAAAAACTGTTTGTCGAAACAACTAACAGGGAAACAGATAAAGGCAGTTTCATCACATATTTACATAAGGAGGAATAACATTGAGCAACGAAAACCCGAATAAGAAACAACAACAGCTCGAACAGTTTACAACAGACGACTCCGGTAAAAAGATGACAACCAATCAGGGGCTTAAAATATCAGAAGACGAATTTTCACTAAAGGCAGGGGTAAGAGGACCAACCCTTCTTGAAGACTTTCAGTTCAGAGAAAAAATGACGCACTTTGACCATGAGCGTATTCCTGAGCGAATTGTGCATGCTAGAGGATCTGGTGCCCACGGTGAATTTGAATTATATGAATCACTTGAAGATGTAACGAAAGCAGGATTTTTAACAGATACTTCGAGAAAAACACCTGTATTCGTCCGTTTCTCAACCGTTGCAGGATCTAAAGGTTCAGCAGACCTTGCACGTGACGCAAGAGGGTTCTCTACGAAGTTTTACACAGAAGAAGGGAACTATGACCTTGTAGGAAATAACATCCCGGTATTCTTTATTCAGGATGCGATTAAATTTCCGGATCTTGTACATGCAGTGAAGCCTGAGCCGCACAATGAAATTCCGCAGGCAGCTTCAGCTCACGATACATTCTGGGATTTCGTAGCAAATAACCAGGAATCTGCCCACATGGTCATGTGGACAATGTCTGACCGTGCGATTCCGCGAAGCCTGCGGATGATGGAAGGCTTCGGTGTTCATACTTTCCGTTTTGTTAACGCAGAAGGAAAAGCACATTTTGTCAAATTCCACTGGAAGCCAGTACTCGGTACGCATTCAGTTGTATGGGATGAGGCACAGAAACTAAATGGTAAAAATCCTGACTTCCATAAAGCTGACCTTTTTGAATCTATTGAAAACGGAGACTATCCTGAATTTGAGCTGGGCGTTCAGCTGGTTTCTGAGGAAGGTGAATTCAAGTTTGATTTTGACGTATTAGACCCTACGAAGCTTTGGCCGGAGGAAGATGTACCGGTACGCATTGTTGGTAAAATGACACTGAACCGTAACCCGGATAACTTCTTTGCTGAGACGGAGCAGGTGGCATTCCATCCTGGTCATCTTGTGCCGGGGATTGATTTCACCAATGATCCATTACTTCAGGGGCGTCTGTTCTCATACACAGATACACAATTGATCCGTCTGGGTGGACCTAACTTTCATGAAATCCCAATTAACCGCCCTGTATGTCCATTCCATAATAACCAGCGTGATGGTTATGGCAGACAGACGATTAATAAGGGTCAGGTAAGTTATCATAAAAACTCACTTGCAAATAACACGCCTGAGCCTGCCACGCCTGAAGAAGGCGGCTTTGAACATTATCAGGAGAAAATGGAAGGGCGTAAAGTCCGTGCGCGGAGTGACAGCTTTAAGGATCACTTTTCACAAGCTACACTTTTCTGGAACAGTATGAGTGCACCTGAAAAGGAACATATCAAAAATGCATTCAGTTTTGAGCTTGGGAAGTGTAAGAGCGAGTCAGTGCGCCGACAGGTAGTGGATATGTTCGCGAATGTAAGCATGGAACTTGCAACTGAAGTGGCGAAAAACATTGGTGTTGAAGCTCCGACAGGCAGTGATACAGGCGTAACAAAATCCTCACCTGCACTAAGTCAGGAGAATACGGTTAAATCTGCAGCAACACGTAAGGTATTGCTGATCGCCGGAGATGGTTTTGAAGGTAATGTACCTTCAATCATTGAAAAGCTTGAAGCAGAAGGTGCTGAAGTAGAAGTGGTCAGTGAATCTATGGGCATGCTGAAGGGGTCAGATGGTTCTGAACTTAAAGTGGATCAGACCTTCCTGACAGCTGACTCTGTGCTCTATGATGCACTTTACGCTGTAGGCGGTAAGGATCTGAGCAAAAAGTTTGTACAGACCACTTCTTACTTCCTGAATGAAGCGTTCATGCACTTCAAGCCGATTGGTGCCACCCATGAAGGTACAAAGTGGCTTGAAGCCAATGATATTGCAGACAGCCCGGGTGTTGTTCACGGCAATGATGCAGACAGCTTCACTCATTCATTTATTGAAGCAATCAAAGCACACCGTCACTGGAACAGAGAAGTATAATTTAATTGTTTTAACAAAAACTGCTCAGCGCTATTCCGGCGCCGGGCAGTTTTTTCTTTTGGGTCCGTGGTATACTAACAGAATCACTTTTAAAGGAGTACCACATGACGAAAAACTGGCAACAATTTAACCTTAGTCCCTCTATTCAGGACTCACTTGAGAAACTTTCATATATATCACCCACAGAGGTGCAGGAGCAGGTAATCCCGGCTCTGACTAAAGGGCGTGACCTGATGGCTAAAGCGCAGACAGGGAGCGGAAAGACAGCCGCTTATGCGATACCGCTATGTGATCAGATTGACTGGGAAGAAAATAAACCGCAGGCCCTGATTATTACGCCGACACGTGAACTCGCTGACCAGGTGCGCCTTGATGCACTTGCAATCGGCCGGTTCAAACGTATAAAAGCCACTGCTTTATACGGGAGACAGCCATTTGCTAAGCAGAAGCTTGAACTGAAACAAAAAACGCATATCATTTCCGGTACGCCAGGCAGACTGCTCGATCATTTAGAAAAAGGGACATTTGATCCTTCAAAACTTAAATACGTCATCATTGATGAAGCAGATGAGCTGTTTAACAGAGGATTTGTTGAGCAGGTGGAATCGATTATGGCATTTATGCCAAAAGAGAGGGTCACAGCGCTCTTCTCAGCAACTTTTTCTGAAGAAGTAGAGTCATTGGCTGCAAAGTGGCTGAAATCGCCTGAGCGCTTCGAGATCGCTTCTGAGCACAAAGTGGAGGATTTGATTCAGCATCTTTATATGAAAACAGATGAAAAGCAGAAGTTTGAACTTTTAAAACAGGTCACGATGAGTGAAAACCCTGATACGTGTATGATTTTCTGCCGGACGCAGGATCGTACGGATGAGCTGACTGAACGGCTCGACCGCGCAGGCTATTCATGCGATAAAATACATGGGGGAATGGTACAGGAAGAGCGTTTTGATGTGATGAATGAATTCAAAAGAGGAGACTTCCGTTATCTGATTGCAACAGATATCGCTGCAAGGGGAATTGATGTAGCGAATGTCTCGCTGGTTGTAAACTATGATCTGCCATTGGAGCTGCCTGCTTATACGCATAGAAGCGGCAGAACAGGCAGGGCAGGGAAGAGCGGAAAAGTTGTATCGTTTGTAGAGGCAGGACGTGAAGAAGAGCGTCTTGCATCGATTATTGACTATTCCAATGCGAATCTGATTGAAATGGACGCAGTGCCGCCCGCTGATATTGCTGCATTTTGGGCTAAAATGGACGAACAGCAGGAAAGAAAAACTGCAGCGATTGAAAAGGTCAGTGAGGATATCCTGAAGATTTATGTGAACGGTGGTAAAAAGAAAAAGCTGAGAGCAGGGGACTTTGTCGGTACAATTACTGCGATAAGCGGCGTTGATGCTGAAGATATAGGCATTATTACGATCGAACCGACCTGTTCTTTCATTGAAATTCATAATGGTAAAGGACATAAAGTAATTGCTGCACTAAAAGAGACTACAATCAAAGGGAAGAAGCTCAAAGTATACCCTGCGAAGAAATAATCATTAAAAAAGCCTGGTAGCCCAGGCTTTTTTTACATACTTGTAAGAACAATAGCAGTAACAATAGGGATAATGATTGCAGCGATTAATATCCCGCCGATTAACGTTACACCAAATCCTCTCCAGCTTGAAAATTCATGAATTACGCCTAACGCTTTACTTGTTACGATCAGCTGCCAGATACTGATGAGGAGAGTGAATGCGCCAAGGACTACAGCAGCAGTAGTAGGCAGTGATGATATCTCCTGAAACCCTGGTGTTTCGAAAAACTGTGGTCCATAAATGATTGCAAATACTGCTGTAATAGCCGTTAAATAAAGGTTTGGTATAACAGTGACACCTACAGCCTTTTTCATTCTTTTCGCATTAGCTGTACCTCCAAGCCATCTCCCGACGATTGTATTTAACCCAACATTGATATAAAACGATAGTATACCTGCTATTGGAGCCCCTGCCAGAAATATTAAAACTACATACAATAATGGAACATCATTCATTGTTCCACTCTCCTGAAGTGCATTCAGTACAATCCCTATTCCTGATATCGCAAATAAAATTAATGAAAAGGTTGATTTATTATGGTCGAGCATATACTGCGTTGTTTTCTTCGGCTCGCGCCACACTGAAATAATCGGATTCATTTTCATGCTCCTTTCCTCTTCATTATTCATACGATTTACACTGGTATTTGGTTTCATGTTTTTCCGTATTTTAGATAAATAATGACATGTATACATTTTCGTACACATGTAAACATTTTGTATACATTATGTTTACAATAACGTGTACATGTATACAAATACGTATACATGTTGGTGTAAAGGCATGTGTACATGTTTGTATTCATGTATACATTTTTGTATACAACTGTTCTGATTTTTCAGTACTTATGATTGATTGACGTTTCGACCTCTCTTATATAAAGTAAGTGGGAACGGGGATCCCGTAGACATTTTAAGTACCAGGAGGATATTATGAATAATACAAGAATTGCAGCAGTAGATGTTGGTAATGATTCAGTGAAAGCATTATTTGGGAAATCTGATTACGAACTAAATATTCCTAATGTGATTGCAAGAGACCGTGAAGATCGTCCGGTTATCGGAATCGAGGATCTTCATCAGAAGGATCCACTTGATGGCTTACATATCCGTGTTCACTCCCCTGCCCTGCAGGACAACAACGCAATCTACCGCGTAGGTAACCTTGCGACTAAGAGTGATAACGCAACAGAACTTGACCCGGGAAGCAGCAAGTCTGAAGAGGACCAGTCACTCGTAATGTTATTTGCAAGCATTGCCCTTGATGCAGCACGTGAAGACAGTGGTTTTGAAGCGAAAAATAACGTAGTAGATGCAACCTATACACTTGGTACGGGGCTTCCGTTAAGAGAAGTAAAAGAAGGGAAAGACGTTGGCTTCCGTTCACAGCTTTTAGGCTCTGTACATCAGGTTGAATTCCTTGTTACACCTAAGTTTCAGGGTAAAAAAGTAAATATTAAGTTTGAAGAAGTAAAAGTATACCCGGAAGGTTTTGCGGCATTTATTAACCTCGTAATGGATAACGAAGGCAAAATCATTAACCGTGACCTGATTGACAAGCAGATCCTGATCCAGGATATAGGAGGACTTTCTACTGATATTGCTGTAATCAGAAACCGTAATGTAGATGATGATAAGGCTCAGGGCTTTAACCTTGGCGTATCTGAATCACTTGAAGCAATTCGTGAGGAAATCCGTTCACGTCACGGGGTCGAGCTTGATACCCGACGTGATGTAGTAGATATCATTACAAAGAAAAATGATCGCAACCATATCATGGTGAAGGGGTCACGTACAAGCGTACACGACATCACAGACCGTATTCTTCTGGACCTTGCAAAGAAAGAATACCGTCACCTTCGCAATGTCTGGGCGAAGAACTCACAGACAGAGATCTGCTACTTCGTTGGCGGTGGTTCGATGGTGTTAAAAGACTATCTTAAGACGCTTAATAACAACCTGGATGGGTATAATATCGACTTCTTCGAGGATGAAAAGGAAAGCATCTGGATGATGGCTAACGCTTACCACAAGCTAATCAGTGATTTTGTACGCAAAAACAGTAAGGAAGCTGCTCAGAAAAAGCCAGAAGCGAAAGCAGCTTCCAAATAAGGTGTATTAAATGAGTGGTTCCATCAAGAAGGGACAGGCGATTACATTTCGCCTCCCTTCTGATACACCAGATCATTTACTGCGTGAACTGCAAAGGCTCAAAGAAAGCGAAAAACGTAACTTTTCAAGCAAAGTTGCTGAGTTTGCACTTGAAGGCCTGGGTAAAAACAGTCAAAAAGAAAGAGAGACAATTACTGTTCCTCTCCCCAAGCAGCTCTCTAAAGAGCAGCGTTCATGGCTCAGGCATGCACATTCAGAGGCACTGCTTGGCAATATCGTCTATCAGCTGCTCAACGATCCTGTCAGAGCAACAGCTATTTTGGCATCAATGAACAGCACATCTTTATCTGTGGATGAAGCGCTGTATCTTCAGGAAGATGAACCGCCTGTTGAGACTAAACTTAATTCTGAACCACAACAACAACCGGAATTTGATGATTTGGACCAGATTGATTCTATTCAAATTGAGCGTGAAGAAGTTCAGGAAGATAAAGAAGAGGATTTAGATGATTTATTAGGAAGTTTCTTAGACAAAATGAATAAATAAATGATTAAAAAGGAATCTATTGGAATAGGTTCCTTTTTAATTTTAATTAATTTACATATAATTGTATTTAATTAAAAAATATATTAAGTTAAAGCCTGACGTTGTTATTGCACAGATGGTGATTATAACGGAAATCAACAGCAACCTTTTATAGAGCGAAAAAATAAAACGAGAATGGACATGTAATGTCTCACTCTCGTTTTAAAAATATTTAAAATCACCGTTACTCTTCCAGTCGGCCTTCTTCTTTCATTTTTCTGCGGCGGCTGTTCATGAATAAAATCACAGCTCCGACTGTAGAGAAGAAAAGGACCATATAATCAAACGGTACCGGATCATCATTCGTTACGATTAGATAGAATATCCGGACCGAATTAATGAGTAAAACAACGCTTAAAATTAAATCAAGTTTTCTTAAGTCCACAATGTTCCCCTTTCTTAATTACTTATCCACATGTGGAAAACGTTTTGCGATTTCCACGATGACTTGTGCAGCTTTTTCCATGTTATCCACAGAGATATACTCAAACTTACCGTGGAAGTTCTCACCGCCAGTAAATACATTAGGTGTCGGCAGTCCCATATAAGACAGTTGAGAGCCGTCAGTTCCACCACGAATTGGTTCAATAATCGCTTTAATATCAAGAGATTTCATTGCTTCTTCAGCTGTATCGACAATAAAGCTGACAGGCTCAATTTTTTCGCGCATGTTATAGTACTGATCTTCAATCGTCAGTTCAACTGTTCCATCGCCATGCTTTGCATTCACTTCATCAGCAATCCGCTGCAGTGTGGATTTACGCTTTTCAAACTTTTCGCGGTCGTGGTCACGAATAATGTACTGTAGTTCTGTTTTTTCAACGTCACCATTCATTTGCATTAAATGAAAGAAGCCTTCATAGCCTGAAGTGAACTCAGGTGCTTCATCAAGTGGAAGCGATTGGTTGAGTTCCATGGCAATCTTCAGAGAGTTGACCATTTTATTTTTTGCTGTACCCGGGTGAACGTTAGTCCCATGAATGATCAGCTTAGCACCTGCAGCGTTGAAGCTTTCATATTGTAGTTCGCCGAGGGGGCCGCCGTCAATTGTATAGGCATAATCTGCGCCAAAGCGTTCTACATCAAACTTATGCGGTCCGCGTCCAATCTCTTCATCCGGAGTAAATGCTACGCGGATTTTTCCGTGTTTGATTTCAGGGTTTTGGATCAGGTGCTCCATTGCAGTCATGATTTCAGCGATTCCTGCTTTATTATCTGCACCTAGAAGGGTCGTGCCGTCAGTTGTAATCAGTGTATGCCCTTTATATTTGCTCAGCTCAGGAAATTCAGCCGGTGACATCGTTACTTTATCATTTAAAGGAATGTCGCCGCCTTCATATTGAACAACCTGCGGATTGACGTTCGTACCAGTGAAGTCAGTTGCGGTATCAACGTGAGCCAGGAAGCCGATTGTTGGAATGTCGCCTTCTGTATTTGCAGGAAGTGTAGCCATCAGGTAGCCGTGGTCATCCACTTCCACTTCTTCAAGGCCGATTTCTTTTAACTCAGTTTCCAAATGACGCAGCAGATCCCACTGCTTTTCCGTTGAAGGTGTCGAAGGAGAGTCCGGGTTAGACTGTGTATCAATTTTTGCATATGTAATCAAGCGGTCCATTAATTTCTGTTGCATGAGAATGCCTCCTGGATTTTTATTTTATTATACATGAAAAAGCACCGGTCAGCCTAATGGGCTGCCGGTGCTTTCATTATGATATTGGTCCGGTCTGCAGTGATTGCTGACGGATCCATGGTTTCAATTTGACGAATAAAGGAATAAAGAGTGCTGCTACACAGGCTGATTTAATCAGGTTAAAAGGAATAATTGCGCCGGTTGTCAGACCCAGTTTTACAGCTGGATCAAGCATGTAATCCATTCCGAAGAACCATGCATATGCAGGCAGAATCAAGAAGTAATTCAATACTGCAAGCAACAGTACCATTAGAACAGTTCCTGCGATCAGTCCTTTTGCCAGTGCACCTTTTGTTTTGCGCTTATGATAGAAAAACGCGACAGGCAGGATAAATGCACAGCCTGCGATAAAGTTTGAGAGTTCCCCGATCGGGACGCCGCTCCCTTTGAAAAGATAATACAGAATGTTTTTCAGCGCTTCTACAACAACACCTGCCATTGGTGAGAAGAGAATCGCTGCTAGTAATGCAGGCACATCACTGAAGTCAATTTTCAGAAATTCCGGTAAAAACGGAAGTGGAAAATTGAGCATCATCAGTAAAAATGCCACAGCGCTAAGCATTGACAGCTTAACTAAAAGTTGTGTGTTTTTTAACATGAGTAGCTCCTGTCCTCGTTCCACACAGAAGTTTCGGCGTCGTACACAAATAAACCCTGCAGATTCGGCGCAATCAGCAGGGAGAATTCAGCACGAAATAAAGGGTCGCTTTTACACAGATCCTTTACATGCCTCCATCTTCTCCCATCCAGACTATACTGTCGGCCTCCGGTTTTCACGGAGTCAGCAAATAGCTCCCTATTCGCTCGCGGGCTCACTCTTACATTTACCGCCGGTCGGGAATTTCACCCTGCCCTGAAGATGGAACGATATTTAGTTTAGGATTTTAGTATAGCGTAGAGTGAATAGTTATTCAATTTAAAAGTTTTGGGGGGGCAGGAGAGATGCCGGTTGTAGTGAGATTGCTGTCTGTTGTAGTATTTTGCTCCGCAATTGCAGGATACACCCGGGTTCGCTGTAATGAAATGCCCTCCAACTGTAGTAAGACTGGAATCAGCTGTAGTATCAACCGCCAAGGCTGCACTAGCACACCCTCTTCATGCCTCTAAGAAACTGAAGGGCCTGTTTCCGAAGTGCATTAAGAGGGTGTGTCGATTGCCGAAGGTCGTATTACACTTCGCGATGGTGGGTTGACGGTCGTATATTCGCCCGTGAAGGTCGCGTATGCAAAATCGAAGGTCGTATCCGCACATTCTGCTGCAAGAACTGCCATAAGCAAAACTAATTTTCGGCAAAAAAAGGACTTTTACCCCAACAAATAGAATATTACGGAGGACGAAACAAACAGGGAGGATTAAATCATATGATTCAATTCAGACAGCCGGATGTGGAGAACTTTTTCCAGACATTCGGGATTCAGACATTTACAGTGAACAAGGAAGAGTCGCAGCTGGTATTCAGCACGAATCTGAATGGGAAATACAATCTTTGGGCGATGGATCTGCCGAATGCTTTTCCTTATCCGCTCAGTTTTCATAACCAGAGCTGTTCACAGCTGGCTTATGATAAGCAGGGACGCTATCTTCTCGCAGTTATGGACAATGACGGGGACGAAAATGGACAAATATACGCTGTCCCGCCCCAGGGTGGCAGTCTTGAGCCGGTTCGTACACATGAAGGTGCCCGTCATATGGGACTTGATCTCAGTAAAGACGGAGAAAGACTGTATTATACATCAACAAAAGAAGATCAGACATACTTGAAATCCTACTGCTATGATATGAAGGAAAAAGAAGAAAAGGTGATTCATGAAGGCGGGGACGCAGCAACCTATCTTACTGCAAAAAGTCCTGATGAACAGTCGTTTGTCTATGTAAAACATTATGCTAACACCTACGTGCTTGCTTTTGTGAAAAAAGATGGTCAGGAAGTGTATCTGACACCGGATCGTGAAGAACAGCATACAGTCTCAGGTGTGGAATTTGTATCAGACACACTGATCTATTTCACAACAAACTACGGTGAAGATTTCTCTTACCTGGCACGCTTTAACCTCGAAAATGAGTCATTTGAAAAAGTGGCTGCCATTGAGAAAGAGGATTTTGATTCAGTCTATTATGATCAGTCATCAAACAGTTTGTATATCCGCGCTGAAAAAGGAGTCAAAGATAAGCTGTATCAGTTCGACCTGAAGGAAGAATCGCTGAATGAAATTGACATTCCGACAACTGAGATTGCCGAATTAAAGGTGGCTGATTCAGGTAACCTGTATTTAGCAGGGAGAACAGCTGTCAGACCGGCAAACCTTTATATGAGAAAAGACGGACAATGGAAGCAGCTGACAAAGTATAATGTGCCGGGTGTGAAAGAGGAAGATATGGCAGAACCTGAGCTGCATACATACAAGTCATTTGACGGACTTGAAATTGAAGCGCAGTTTTTCAAAGCAAAGCCTGAAAATAGCAATGGTCATGTGATCCTATGGCCTCACGGCGGACCGCAGGCTGCAGAGCGTGCGACGTTCCGTTCACTGTTCCAGTTCCTTGTCTACCGTGGCTACAGCATTTTCACACCTAACTTCAGAGGGTCAACCGGATATGGTCTGAAATTCTCCAAAATGGTTGAAGGTGACTGGGGTCACGGGCCGCGCCTGGATAATATCGAGGGTCTTGAGTACCTGTTCAAAAAAGGACTTGCTGACCGTGATAAAGTATTGCTGATGGGCGGTAGCTATGGCGGATATATGGCGCTGCTGCTGCACGGCCGTCATGCTGATTATTTTAAAGCAGTCGTTGATATCTTCGGACCATGTAACCTGTTCAGCTTTATCGAGTCAGTACCGGAGCACTGGAAGCCTGTCATGAAGCAGTGGGTGGGAGATCCGGTTGAGGATAAAGAAAAGCTGACTGAAGACTCACCGATTGAATACCTGGATTCAATGACAAAACCGATGTTTGTCATTCAGGGTGCAAAAGATCCGCGTGTTGTGAAAGCTGAATCGGATCAGATTGTTGAAGCGCTGAAAGGGAAGGGAAGAGACGTGCAATACCTCGTGCTCGATGACGAGGGGCATGGCTTCTCAAAGAAAGCAAATGAAATGAAAGTATATGAGGAAGTGCTGGCGTTTTTCGATCAGTATATAGACTAATAGGAAAAGGGCTGAGACGAAAATGTCCCGGCCCTTTTTATGTGCGACTTATGCCTGTCGGAGCTGAACAAGCGCCTTCAGCATTTCTATTTACGATGTTGCCTTTGAATGCTGTACTGGTTCAGGGTGAGTATCAAATATATTCCACAACATTTGCTGTCCCTGTGAATACTCCGTCAGAATCTGATCCAGGCAGCTGTCGCAATTCCGGATAAATTCGTTCCAGTTCATTGAAGTGTAATAGTGATACAGTTTGTCAGCAAAATCAGGGTCCTGAGGGTCATACTCAATTCCCGTTCCACTTTCTGAACCTTTTGCTCCCATGAAGGAACCCGCAGTGAGGATCTGAGGAATATAATGAATAACTCCATCATAAAACTTATTCCCCATCGCCTGGGACAGCAGTTTATCTTCTTTATATACATTATGAAGAATATCTGTTTCTTCTATAAACTGATATCGCTCATCAGGCAGATAGGAGCCGTGAAAAAACACATTGTTGATCTGCTGCTCTCTGCAAAAATTCTGGAGGTTTTTACCTGTTTTCTGCATACGCCCATTGTAATGCAATTCAAACCTGAGGTCGTTCGCAAGTTTATTGATCAGCGCCTTGTTCATTTCCTCATCTCTGATCATGCCCCAATATCTTATTCTGATAGGGTTTTGTGTTCTCTGCTGCTGGTTTCTGATCTCTCTTTTAAGCAGTGCTTCAGAAATCAGGTTATGTGAAGTGTGAATGTGCTCGTATAGAGGCAGAAATTTTCGGAAGCCGTCCGAGCTTACAAAAGTTACGTGAGAATGCCTCGCGATTCTTCCTACCAGCCACTTGTACCAGAATAAGTTCTCATGAGTAGGGTCTCTGTAGTCATAAATATATTTCTTACGGTAAGTGCTCCATAAAAGATCCTGTACGAGAAAACCCGTAGCTGTATTAAGTACAATAATAAAATCAAACCGTTCTTTTCTGATCAGTTCAAGTGCGCGCCTGCGATATTTAATGAATCCTTTTATCTTTCTGATCTTCGACACTTCATCTTCCTGCACGTGAGAGAATTCATGAAGCGTGATATTTTCAGTAATTGCGACATCCTCCTGTTTGTCACGGTTCCAGTACAATAAGTGAATATCGTGTTGTTCGGTGTCCAGATTACTCAGGTAAAAGTCGATGTAGGGCATAAATTTGATTTTTTGTACGCCAAGCAACAGTATTTTCATCAAATCACTCCTTGTAATGTAACTATTTTGTTCATTATAAAGAATAAAGCTAAAAAAAAGAAGTCTTTTACAGAAATATTCTACATAAAGAACGAATGGTATAGTATTTTTTCTTCAAATGAATTACACTAGAATCAAATTACATAAGATTGGATGCTGTCAGGAGGACACAAAATATGAGTGAAAAATCCGGTTTTTCAAAGGGGTGCGTACTTGGTGTGATATTTACAGCGCCGTTTTGGGTACTGCTGATCGTACTGATAAAGAAAGTTTTATAGATAAAAAGCGACACAATGACAGTCAAAAGGAAATAAAAAGAAAGATTAAGAAAAAAATTGCGTAATCATGTTGCATTTATAAAAAAATCGGTTTACAATATGAAAAATGTTCTTTTTAAAGAACGAAATATCCGACACAAATGGATTTATTTTTTACCCCTAATGTTCTTTATTGAGAATAACGAGTGGAGGGACAGACATGCGAATATTAATTACAGGTGGAGCGGGATTCATTGGCAGTTCATTATCTATGAAATTATTAGAGAAAGGATACAGGGTGAGGGTCATAGATAATCTTTCACCACAGATTCATGGAGACGATCCTCAGAAGTCTGAATTATTCCAGCGGATCAAAAACCGTGTGGAATTCATCTTTGGAGATGTACGTAACAAAGAAGATCTTCAATTAGCTGTGAAGGATGTAGATGTAGTCGTCCACCTTGCTGCTGAAACAGGCACAGGACAGTCAATGTATGAAGTGGAGAAATATATTGATGTGAATATTAACGGTACGGTGAACTTATTGAATGTGATTGCTGAAAATCAGCATCAGGTGAAAAAAATTGTCGTAGCGTCATCAAGAGCGATTTACGGTGAAGGCAAATATGTCTGTGAAGAACACGGGGAAGTATTCCCGGACAGCCGCTCTGATGAAGATCTGGCAAAAGGTGATTTTTCAGCAAAGTGTCCTAAGTGTTCACGCGATGTAACAGTTCTTGCCACTTCTGAAGATTCACGGATTAATCCGCTTTCCATCTATGGTTTTACAAAGTTCGGACAGGAAAACCTGGTCATGCTGACAGGAAAATCACTCAGTATTCCGGCTGTTGCACTCAGATATCAGAATGTATACGGACCTGGTCAATCACTTAAAAATCCGTATACAGGAATTTTGTCTATCTTCTCAACAAGAATTAAAAATGGCAATAACCTTATGATCTTTGAAGATGGAGAAGAAAGCCGGGACTTTGTCTATATTGATGATGTGACAGAAGCTACTGTTAAAGCGATTGAACGTGAAGAAGCAAATCATCAGGTATTCAACGTAGGAACCGGACGAGCGGTCAGTGTGACAGAGGTCGCGCGTGCACTGCTTCACCATTACGGGTCAGATGTGACCTATCAGGTGAGCGGTCATTACAGACTTGGTGATATCCGTCATAATTTCGCTGACTTAAATAAAGTGACAGGAGCTCTTTCATTCACGCCTTCGTATTCTTTTAATGAAGGAATTAAAAAGTTTACAGAGTGGGTGAACAGTCAGGAAGTAGAAGAGGATCGCTATGAGCATGCGATGCTGGAAATGAAAGAAAAGGGATTATACAAATGAATGCGCTCTACAGAGGTAAAAAAATCCTGATGATTTCAGCCAGCTTCTTCGGTTATGAAAAAGAGATCCGCCAGAAGCTTGAATCCTTTGGCTGTGAAGTGGATTACTTTGATGAGCGCCCTGAAAATGATTTTCTGACAAAGTCATTGATCAGAGTGAATCGCAAGCTGCTCGCACCAAAGAACAACGCATATTACAACAATATAATAGAAAAAACGAAACACCGGAATTATGATTTTATCTTTGTCATTAAAGGGGAAGTCATTTCAAACGTTCATATAGAACGTTTGAGACAGGCACATAAACAGGCAAAATTCATTCTGTATTTATGGGATGCGTTAAATTACTCACCGAACTCCAAAGTAATTAAAAACAGCTTTGATGCGGTTTATACATTCGATAAAAGTGATGCTGAACAATACGGGGACATGCAGTTCCGGCCTTTGTTTTTCATTGATGAATACAGAAAGTCAGCTGAGACAAAGGTGATTCAGGACATTGACGTTCTCTTTATCGGTACTGTGCATACGGACAGATTCAGTGTGTTAAAGCGCATTGAACGTCAGCTTAAAGAGAAAAATCTGAATTTTTACTTTTATCATTATTATCCGAGCAAAAAACTGTATTACTTAAAGCGGCTGGGTGACAGGGATATCAGAAAATATGGTAAGGCTGAACTGAAATACGACAAGTTGTCTAAAGAAGAGATCACTCAGCTCTTTAACAGATCCAGAGTTATTGCTGATATTGAAAGGCCAAAGCAAAACGGTCTGACAATGAGAACAATTGAAGTGTTCGGAGCGCATAAAAAATTGATCACAACAAATGAATCAATCAAAAACTATGATCTGTATAACGCTGAAAATATGTCGATTATAGATCGTCACGCACCTGTCATTGACCCGTTATTTATTTATCAGGAGTACGTGAAACCTCCTGAAGAAGTATACGAAAAGTATTCACTGGACGATTGGCTGCATGAAATCTTTTTTGGCAAAAAACATTCAATCCACAGCATGATGCGTGTGAAGTGAGGGGAGAGTCATCCAATGAAAGTGATAAAGACAAAGTTTGAAGACGCACTGCTGGTTGAACCTGATCTGTTTCAGGACAGCAGAGGGTATTTCATGGAGAGTTATAAAAAAAAGCTGCTTGAAGAACATGGGGTGGTGATGGATGTTGTACAGGAAAATCATTCGCTTTCCAGACATGCCGGAACGATCCGGGGTATGCATTATCAATTGAAACCAAAAGCGCAGGCAAAATTATTAAGAGTTACAAATGGAGCAATTTTCGATGTCATTGTGGATATCAGAAAGAACTCCCCGACTTTCGGAGAGTGGGAGGGATATATACTTACTGCGGAAAATAAGAGACAGCTTTTGGTGCCAAAGGGATTTGCTCACGGATTTTGTACACTGGTACCTGATACTGAAGTTCAATATAAGGTCGATGAAGTGTACTCAGGAGAACACGATAGAGGGTTTGTGTGGAATGATCCGTTAATTGGCATCAGCTGGCCTGTATCGAAGCCTGTTTTATCAGATAAAGACAGGAACCATCCATTATTCGATCAGGCAGAATATGATTTCACTTGGGAGGGGGTTAAGTCATGAGATATCTTGTTACCGGCGGAGCAGGTTTTATTGGAAGTAACTTTGTCAAACACCTGATGAGCGGGGAGTCAGATCATTTTGTAGTCAATCTTGATGTACTCACTTATGCAGGGAACCTCTACAATCTTGAAGAGGTGGAGGGACATGCAAACTATGTATTTGTAAAAGGCAGCATTGCAAATAGAGAACTGGTGGATCTGATCCTTGAGCAGTACAGCATTGATACCATTGTTAACTTTGCAGCTGAGTCTCATGTAGACAGGAGTATTACAGGACCGGACGTATTCGTCAAAACGAATGTCCTGGGTACGCAATGTCTGCTTGATGCAGCAAGAGCATATGGTATCAGCAAATTCGTTCAGGTCTCCACTGATGAGGTATATGGAAGTCTTGGAGAAACGGGGTACTTTACTGAAGAAACACCTCTTGCACCAAGCAGTCCTTATTCAGCCAGTAAAACAGCAGCGGACTTACTCGTTAAAGCCTATCACGAAACATACGGCATGAATGTAAATATTACAAGATGCTCAAACAATTACGGACCTAATCACTTTCCTGAAAAACTGATTCCACTATTAATCACAAATGCGCTGCAGGGGAAAGAACTGCCGATCTACGGTGATGGCAGTAATGTCCGGGACTGGCTCCATGTCAGAGATCACTGCCAGGCAATAGATCTCGTCGTTCATAAAGGCAGACCGGGTGAAGTATACAACATCGGCGGACACAATGAAAAAACAAATAACGAGATTGTTCAGATGATTACTGATCAGCTGAATGTGTCAAAGGATCTGATCACATACGTGGCGGATCGTCCCGGTCATGACAAGCGCTATGCAATCGATCCAACGAAGATTACAACAGAGCTCGGATGGAAACCTTCCTACTATTTCGAAGAGGGTCTGAAAGAAACGGTAGAATGGTATCTGGAAAACGAAGGATGGTGGAAAAATATAATGAATGGCTCATACGTAACCTATCATCCAAAGAAATCCGGTGATCAGTTATGCGCCCATTAAAAGTGATTGTGACCGGCAGTAAAGGTCAGCTGGGACAGGAATTATGTCACGTGCTGATGAATGAAGGACATGAAGTAACAGGGTTCAGCCGGCTTGAACTTGATGTTACTAATCCTATTGAAGTTCAACATATATTCACTAGCTGCAAACCGGATATAGTCATTCATGCTGCAGCTTACACAGATGTAAATCGTGCTGAGCAGGAGCCTGAAAAAGCGTTTCAGGTGAACGCAGTTGGAACAAAAAATGTGGCACTGGCAGTGAAAGAAATCGGGGCAAAAATGGTATATATCAGCACGGATTATGTGTTCGACGGAACCTCACAACACCCAATCAGTGAAGAGGAAACACCGAATCCGCTAAGTATCTACGGAGAGTCCAAACTTAAGGGTGAAGAATACGTCAGAGACATTCTCAGCGACTACTTCATTGTCCGGACTTCATGGCTTTACGGAAGGTATGGCAATAATTTTGTGAAAAAAATACTTGAAGCAGGTGATCTTACACAGACAGTCACAGTCGTCAATGATCAGTTCGGCTCACCGACTTATACAGGTGATCTGGCAGATGCGATTGCAAAGCTGATCGTCACAGACCAATTCGGCCTTTATCATCTATCGAACTCAGGAAGCTGTTCCTGGTATGAATTTGCTCAGGAGATCTTCTATCTTGCGGGTAAAGACGTCTCTGTTACACCTTGCAAAACCGAAGACTTTAAAAGTCCGGCAAAACGTCCTTCGTATTCAATTCTCGACCATGGCAGTTGGAGAGAGAATGGTTTTGCAGAGGTCAGGCGCTGGAGCGAAGCACTGGAAGAATTTCTGACCCATTATTTGATCTCTTCATAAGAAAATATTGTCAGAGAGGGTGAAGATCATGAGAATGGATAGAGAAAGAGAAGTACCTGCACCAATTGCAGTCCCTTATAAAACACCAGTCAGAAAAAATGTTCACTTACTGAATAAGCATAAGACCTACCTGTTGGTTAAAAGGATCATTGATGTGATGGGCGCGATAGCGGGATTAATCATTTTATCCCCTCTGCTATTGTGCATTGCGGCAACGTATCTTTTCGGAGAAGGAAAAGGCCCTGTATTCTTCAAACAGCGCAGACTCGGAAAAAACGGAAAGGAATTCTATATTTATAAGTTCCGGTCAATGGTGATGAATGCGGAAGAATACTTGAAAAATAATGATATTCTTTATAAAAAATATCTTGAAAACAACTTCAAGCTCGAACCTGAGGATGATCCTAGAATCACACGCATCGGCAGATTTCTCAGAAAGACGAGCCTGGATGAGCTTCCTCAGTTGATTAACGTGCTCAAAGGAGAAATGAGTCTGGTCGGACCAAGACCGGTTGTAGAAGAGGAACTGAAAAAATACGGAGACCGTTCCGGGGAGTTTCTATCTGTAGAGCCGGGCGTAACCGGTTACTGGCAGGTATGCGGCCGGAGTGAAGTAGGATACCCTGAACGGGTGGATATTGAACTCTACTATATTCACCATCAATCCCTGACACTGGATGTGAAAATCCTAGTAAAAAGCATACTATATGTTTTGCAGAGAAAAGGGGCCTACTAAAGTGGAGCAGTCACTTAAAATCCGGGAATTCTGGTCAGTGATCAAAAGCAGAATCATTTTTATCATGGTGGCAGGAATCATCTTCGCTTTGCTGGGCGGTGCAATTTCTGCGTATATGGTAGACCCGTCATATGAAGCGTCGAGAAAAATCGTTGTTAATAATCAGGCGGAGCAGCTTGATTACAATACAGTCATGACCAATTTTCAATACGCTAATACGTATAGTGATTTCATCTACTCTGAAGTAGTGCTTGAAAAAGTGATCAGTGACCTGAGTCTTGATACTTCAGTCAAGGAGCTTGAAAAGCAGATTGATGTCACAAGTAAAAATGAATCGCAGGTTATTACAATTACAGTAAAAGATGCTGATTATGAAAGAGCCGTAAAGATCGTCAATGCGACAGCCACAGTCTTCCAGAACCGTGTAAAAGAAATTATGAGACTCGACAACGTCATGCTCTTCCCGCCGGCTGAAATAAAAGCGAACGCAGAGTCCAGCAGTCCGGGAACAATGCTATTTATCGTAGTGGGAATGGTAGCAGGTGTCGGGATTGGCCTTTCAATCGCATTTGTTCAAAAACTTTTCAGTACAACAATAGATTCAGAAAAAGAAGCGGTGACACTGCTTGAGGGGCCTGTGCTTGGTACAGTCTCTAAAGAACGTCATAAACAAATGAAAGAGATGACAGGAGCAAAAGACGCCCAGCGCGTTTATTCCACCTATAAAAACCTGGGGAGGGAGGCTGAATGAGCTTACCTGCTAAAAAGCACAAAGCTGAAAAGAGATTCATCATTACACAGCAGCAGCCAATGTCACCTTACAGTGAACAATACAGGGTGATCAGAACCAACCTGGAATTGTTGACGCAGCGTACGTCGATGAAAACAATTGCAGTCACTTCAGCTGATAAAGAACAGGGAACAACAACATCGCTGGTCAATCTCGGTGTTGTTATGGCGCAGAGGGGGAAAAAAATGCTTTTGATTGATGGAAATATAAGAAAACCGGCACTGCATCTGTTCTTCAGAAAGAAAAATCAGTACGGACTTACAGACATTCTGGCTGATCCGCATATGAGAACAACTGAATATATACTTCCAACTTCTGTTGAAGGGTTGAGTATACTGACTTCCGGATCACAAAAAGGAATGGGGATTGACCTCATTACTGAACAATTTACAGTGTTACTTGAAAAGTTTAAGCGAATCTATGATGTCATTTTAATCGATTGTCCGCCTGCTGTGGAAAATGCGAATGCACAAATTATCACAAGCTGCTCAGATGCATCTGTCATGGTCATCAGATTTGGTAAGACAAAAAAAGACAAAGCACTGAAAGCAAAAGAAAACCTGAAAAAGGGAAGTTCACAATTTGTCGGAACTGTTGTCCTGGATAAAAGAAAACTGAAAAAGTCACATTTTTTTAACCGGAATGTTCTTTATTAAGAATAAAACTTGAGGAGTGAGCGGAATGAAAGGAATTATTTTAGCAGGTGGCACAGGTTCAAGGCTGAATCCATTAACAAAGGTGACCAATAAACACTTACTTCCAGTAGGAAAATATCCAATGATTTTTTACTCAATTGCAAAATTGAAGCAGGCTGGTATTACTGACATGATGATCGTCACCGGTAGACATCATGCAGGAGATATTATCAACCTGCTGGGCAGCGGATCTGAGATGGGATTAAAGCTTACTTACAGAGTCCAGGATCAGGCAGGTGGGATCGCTGAGGCACTTGACCTGGCTGAAGAGTTTGTCGGCAATGACCTGATGGCTGTGATTCTGGGAGATAACATCTTTACGACTGATATTACGCCTTATGTAGCAGAATTCAAAAAGCAGGGAAGAGGGGCAAAGATTCTGATGAAGGAAGTCAGCGATCCGGAGCGCTTTGGAGTGGCAGAAGTGAAGCAGGATCATATCGTGTCGATTGAAGAAAAACCGAAACATCCAAAATCAAATTATGCAGTGACTGGATTTTATATGTATGACGCAAGAGTATTTAACATCATCAAAACACTCCAGCCGTCAGGACGCGGTGAGCTTGAGATTACTGATGTGAACAATGCGTATATCAATATGAATGAACTGCAGTTTGGCATCGTAGACGGTGACTGGATTGATGCAGGTACACATGAATCACTGGCCCGTGCGAATAAAATCGTTGAAAATATCGTGATCGATCTGCAGGATACAGAGCATGAAGTATCTGCTCCGGCAAAACAGCTGAAGATCGCCACGGTCTAAACGTTCTTTATAAAAAACAAATGACATTTAAGTGAGGTGAACCGTCCCGTGGACGAAAAGTCAGTCGCGATTATCCTATTGAACTGGAATGCTTACAATGACACGGTAGAATGTCTGCATTCTCTTGAAAAACTGGTCTATCAGAACTTTCATGTGTTTCTTGTAGACAATGACTCCAAAGATCAGTCTTATGAAAAGCTGAGAGCAGATCAGCTTTCAGGCACATTCAGTCTCCCGCTGACGATCATTCAGTCAGGAAGCAATATGGGCTGTGCCGGCGGAAATAATGTCGGCATGAAAGCAGCTTATGAGCAGGGATACGAATACTTATGGATGCTTAACAACGATACGATCGTTGATCAGCATTCGCTCACCAGGCTGGTAGAAGAAATGGAAACAGATCATCAAATCGGGATTGTCGGTTCAAAGATCATCAATATGAATAATAATCTTGTATGGTTTGCAGGCGGTTCAATTAATCAATACCTTGGGACAAGCACACCCTACGGCATCGATCAGGAGGAGTCAGAAAAGTTCAATACGAGAAAAGAAGTGGGTTTTGTCGTTGGATGCAGTATGCTGTTTCGCAGGGAACTAATCGAATTAATCGGCTGGCTGAATGAAGATTATTTTATCTATTATGAGGATACTGACTGGAATCTGAAAGCAAAAAAAGCGGGTATGAAAATTGTCTACGTACCGGATTCGCTGATCTATCACAAGGAATCGAGCTCCACTAAGTCGGAGGAATTATCTCCGCATTATGCTTACTACCTGATGCGGAATGGTTACTTGTTCGTCAAAAGGAACAACCCGAAATACAAAGTGATCGCAC
Source organism: Jeotgalibacillus alimentarius (assembly GCF_000829445.1). Classification (GTDB taxonomy): domain Bacteria; phylum Bacillota; class Bacilli; order Bacillales; family Jeotgalibacillaceae; genus Jeotgalibacillus; species Jeotgalibacillus alimentarius. The sequence goes on along the minus strand of NZ_JXRQ01000029.1, from coordinate 230,222 downwards.
TTCTTTATATGGCTTACAGGATCGTAAAATTCCATCTGCTCTATGTGTTGAATAAAGATCATAAGTTAAAACGCAGCAGAATGATTTTTAAAGGCGCCTTGCACGGGCTGAAGAATCAGATCGGTCAGTTTTCAGATTAACGGTGAGGAGGGGAAAGTATGAATGAAACGGTGATCTCCAATAAGGAAAAATTTTTTATCTTTTTAATCTTATTCAGTTTAATATTCTTACAGAGATTTGCCATTACAGTAGGTGACATTCAACTTTCCCCGGTCTTTTTATTATCACTGCTCTCGATCACAGTGCTATATGTACTCAACACAATCGAAATAGATCAGCGGAGACTGACATTGTTTCTATTGGCAGTCAGCGGATTGAGCCTGGTCAGTCTTTATGCACTGATGGAACTCAGATCAGTAGGTGTGGCCTCCCTGCTCTCTGTCATCGTTTTTTACTTACCGCTGCTTTTTATTAACCGCAAGAGAGGCAGCCTGGATTATATTCTTTCTACTTATCAGGCGATGATGATCATCATTGCCATCATCGGGATCGGTCAATATGCAGCCCAGTTCACAGGCGCAGGATTTTATGATCCGCTTGAGTCGCTTCCTGAACAGTTCATTCTGCAGGATTACAATACGTTGAACCCGATGTCCTGGGATTCACCGATTATTAAAGCAAATGGCATGTTCATGCTTGAAGCGTCATTTTTTTCGAAAATGCTGGCAATCGGGCTGGTTATTGAATTTATCACAAGACGGCGGGTCACAGTGATGTTGCTGTTCTTTGTCGGGATGCTGCTGGCCTTTTCGGGTACAGGGTTCATTATCCTGGCGATTGTGGCAGTTCCGCTGCTGATTAAAATGAAGCCTGTCCAGTTTTTTCTGATTACACTGATCTGCGGTGTGTCAGTCTACATCATGTTCGCCCAGGGGTTTGGTGAAATTTTTGTCGAACGGCTGGAAGAGTTTAATACACCAAGAACAAGCGGACACGTCAGATTCATCGCACCATGGCAGGCTTACGGGGAGTTCTTTCGTACAGAAGATACTTCAACAGTCGTTTTTGGTTATGGAGCAGGAAGTGTACAGGAATATTATTCAGCTAACTATACGTTTGATGAGTTATCTCCTTCGCATATTACAGCTCATCCGATTGCCTATATAAAGCTGCTCGTTGAATACGGAATCATCGGCGGAATTCTTTTCACCATCTTTATTGTCTATACGTTCTTTTCAATTACGCATCACAAGATCTTAACACTGGCACTATTCATCAATTATTCGTTTCTGACGGCTTCTCTCCTTCAGACAACAACCATTTATGTATGTTTTATACTCGGCACACTGGCGGTGAAAAACAGTCTCGAAAAAAAGGAGCAGGATGCTGAAAATGTCTATGAGCCCTGGCATCAATTAAAAGTAATTAAAGCAAAAATTGACTAAGGAATGGAAAAAGGCGGTGAGCGGACGTGGCGACAGAAACAGACAGCAGAACGATCAGATCAGGCGGCATATGGGCGTTTCTCGGAAAGTTTTCTACTTCAATTATGACACTGGTGATCAATGCGACACTTGCAAGGATCCTGCTGACAGAAGAGCTTGGTTTATACTTTCTGGTATTTAATATCGCGATCTTCGGCGCCTACGTAGCAACCGCCGGCTTTGAACAGACAGTGGTAAAGTACGTAGCAGATAATCTGGCTCAGAACAGACCAGAAAACGTACTGTACATGATTAGAACAGCATTCTTTGGCACCCTTGCCGGATCAGCAGCAGTCGGAATGTTATACTTCCTCAGTTCTGAATTGGTTGCATCGGTCATTTTCAACATTGAAGGATTGACAGCTATTACACTGGTACTGATTTTCTGGATGATTTCCAATGGTTTTCAGGTACTTATAGGAGAGTCATTCAGAGGATTCCAGAATATTAAATTCGCTACGATCTTTGGTGGACTATCATCCACAGTTATTTTTATTGCTCTGCTCACATGTATCAGCCGGTTTGACTGGTACAGCTTATCCATCCACTCTGTCATCGTCCTGTGGGTCATTGCCATCTCAATATCCAATGTGCTTGGTCTGGCTGTACTGATCAAAAAACTTTCAGTTCTTAAAGCAGATCAGCACTTCAGTGGCAAACCGACACTCACATTGAAAAAGATTATGCCGGTGACATTGCCATTCATGATTACAGCACTCAGCTACTTTTTTATTACCCAGGCTGATATCTGGATAATCAGTCTGATCGGCAGCCAGCATGATATCGCGATCTACGGAGCAGCAGCAAAACTGGCGATTCTGATGTCGATGCCTTTTATTATATTGAACTCTGTCACACAGCCGATGATTGCGAGTAAATTCGCAGCCGGCAGAATAAAAGAATTTGAAAAAACGCTCAGGACTGTCACGGCATTAGCTTTCATTCCGGCATTCCTGCTTTTTATAATATTCGTACTTTTTGGAGATGTTCTGTTACAACTTATTTTCGGTTCTGAAGTATTTGGAAGCGGCGCACTGATTCTGTTCCTTCTGGCTTTAAAGCATCTGCTGATGATCTGGAGCGGTACAGCAGCGAACCTGCTGGCCATGACCGGTTATCAGAGAAAACTGATGATGATTACGATCATCACAGGATTCATCTCTATGGCTGCAGCTGCCTGGGCAGGTCAGCATTATGGAGGAACGGGAGTAGCGCTTGGATTTTTAATACCGGGAACCCTGGCGCAAATCTATATGATGATCAGCGTATACCGGGCGCTGAGCATGAAAGGCTATGCAGACTTCACAGGTATATACAGCCTGGTCAGAAAAGAAATTGTCAGAATCAGACCTGCAAGAAAACTGGTGTAAACCGTGCAGGATCATTAACAATCGAGGGGTGTAGAAGATGTACTTACAAACAAGAGTAGGAATTGCAGGGACTGGGTTTATCGCATCGGGATTAATCAGGGCGCTTCATCTGCAAAAAGATATGACAGTAACGAGTGTGCTGACGAGAAGAAATCTGAATGACTTTCATTCATTCCCTTATCAGGACAAGCTGACAAACGAAATAGACAGACTGGTAGCCAGTTCAGACTTGATTGTAGAGTGCAGCGGTGATCCGATCTACGGAACAGAAGTTGTATTACGGGCTTTCGCGGCCGGACTTCCTGTAGTTACGATGAACGCTGAGCTGCACGTCACGTCAGGCTCCTACTTATCTGAAAGAGGGTTTATTACTGAAGCTGAAGGAGATCAGCCGGGATGTATTGCGGCTCTGCGTGAAGATATTATACAAATGGGCTTTAAACCGCTTGTATACGGTAACATTAAAGGCTTTATCAACTTGAATCCGGAACGTGAAGAAATGATGTATTGGAGTAAACGCAATAACTTGAGCCTTCCGAAAGTGACTTCATTCACTGACGGGACAAAAGTTCAGATTGAGCAGGCCCTCATTTCAAATGGTCTTGCAGCGGATATTTATCAGGATGGGTTGCTGGGACCTTCTGCTGAAGATATCAAATCAGGCGGTGAATACCTCGCTGAAAAAGCAAAGCAGCATGGCGCACCGATCAGTGATTATGTCTTATGTCCAAAAGGTCCTGCAGGCGTTTTTATTACAGCTGAGCATGAAGAGGACCAGCAGGGAGCACTTGAATATCTGAAGCTTGGTCCCGGTCCATTTTACACGCTCGTCCAGAATTATCACCTGTGTCACCTTGAGATTGTTAAAACCATCAGACGTGTCATGAATGGCGGGGGCGTGCTTCTTAACAACTCTTCCCTTCCTTCAGTCAGTGTAGGTTCAATCGCTAAAAGAGCGATCAGTAAAGGAGAAAAGATTCAATCAGCCAACGGCAGCTTTGATATCAGAGGAGAAGCGGTAAGAATTAAAGATCATGAGGGGCATTTGCCGATCGGCCTGTTTGAAAATGCAGTACTGCTCAATGATATAGAAGAAGGCCAGCTGATCACAATGAAGGATGTCTATATCGAAGAAACGACAGCACTTAACGCCTGGCTTGAGACGGAAAAGAAAGTGCTGAATCAATATAAGGCGGCGAGTAAATGAAAAAATTAATGATTACGCTGGTTTCGTTAGGCGGAATGATTGCGCTGATCTCTCTTTGGCCGGAGGATGAAAAAACACATGGCACAATAGATCCCAGACCGGAAAGCGCAGATACTGCTTATGTGAATGTGAAGGAATACGGGGCAGTTGGAGACGGTGAGCATGATGATACAGAAGCGATCAGAACAGCGATCGAGGAAAATGACCATATCTATTTTCCGACAGGTACTTACTTAATCACCGGTTCAATTGAAGTGGACTCAAAAAGAGTGGAAGGGTCAGGAATGGATACAGCTGTGATTCACAGTACTGCAAATGAGCCGATTTTCAGAATTACCGGTTCAAAAAATGATGTCAGAAACCTTGGACTCAGTTATGAAGGCTGGGATCAGCGTGAATATACAAAGCGCAACGCCATCCAGTTTGAAGAACAGGTTGCCAACTCAGTCTTTGAAAGTATTCATATGGTATCAGTCTACAGAGGCTTTTACATCGCACAGGACAAAGAAAATTATGCATTCTCAGTGAATATGAGAAATATCTATGTGTATCAGTACGCTAAAAATGCCATTCATCTTGTGCCGCCACAGGGCGGTAATACAGGAAGCGTGATAGAAAATATTTACACATCCAACGGTCTTAGAGATAACCGTTACGAAGCGGACGTCGTTCCTTTTGTCTTTGAGCGTGCCAGTGAAATGACGCTGATTCAGCTGAATGCCGAGTGGGCAAATATGGACACTGCATTTCAATTCGACTACTGCTTTAACGTTGTCGTCATCAGTCCCCATCTCGAAGGGAATAACCTGCGAAATGAAAACAGTACATTTTTTGATATTAACGACTCGAACATAAAAATTATTGGCGGGCGTGCATATGACAACGAAATTGAAACAGATTCATCTATTTTTACGATGAAATGGAACTCAATGGTATCAGCAGATACATTTTATACAGAATCCAATACAGAAACAGGCGGCACGCTTTCGCTGCTGCGTACCGAAGACAGTACAGAGGGACGCCTTGAATTAACAGGTTTTAAAACAGATAAAGATGAACTGCTGCAAAACCAGTTCCTGCTGAATCAGGATGGCACGCCGGTACTGACCAGATTGAATGATCAAAGTTATTTTGACGGAATGGGTGCTTACCCAGCTGGAGCGCTTCCGGAACCATCAGCAGTCTGGAGAGGCAAGATGATTCTGGTAAAACATGGCGAAGGCGATAAAGTCTATATCTGCGTTGGAACGCGGGATGGGTATGAATGGCAGGAAGTTTCTAAGAGTGGAGAAGACACTTAGAAGGGGAGGAAATGAAGATGCAAAAAGTGAAAAAAGCGATTATCCCGGCTGCGGGTCTTGGAACAAGATTTTTACCGGCTACGAAGGCAATGCCAAAAGAAATGCTGCCGATTGTTGATAAGCCGACCATTCAATATATCGTAGAAGAAGCGGTGGCTGCAGGAATTGAGGATATTATCATTGTAACCGGTAAAGGAAAAAGAGCGATTGAAGATCACTTTGATTATGCATCAGAACTTGAGAGGAATCTGATCGAAAAAGAGAAGTTTGATTTACTTGCAAAGGTGAAATTCACATCAAATTTAGCGAATATTCATTATATCCGACAGAAAGAACCAAAAGGACTGGGACATGCTGTCTGGTGTGCGCGTCAGTTCATCGGTAATGAACCGTTTGCCGTCTTGCTGGGTGACGACATTGTAAAGAGCGGCGTGCCTTGTATCAAGCAGCTGATGAATCAATTTGAACAGACCGGCACATCAATCATTGGCGTCCAGCAGGTAAAAGAAGAAGAAACGCACCGTTATGGCATCATCAATCCGGCAGGCAGAGATCAGCGGCTGATTCATGTTGAAGGGTTTGTGGAAAAACCGCTGCCTGGCACTGCACCATCAAATTATGCCATTCTTGGCCGGTACATCCTGACACCGGAAATCTTCAGCCTGCTTGAAAATCAGGAGACTGGGGCAGGCGGAGAAGTCCAGTTAACTGACGCAATCGAAAAGCTCAACCACTTACAGGAAGTATACGCATATGAGTTCGAGGGCATCCGTTATGATGTTGGAGAAACGCTTGGTTTCCTGAAAACAACGATTGAATTTGCATTAAATGATACATCCATTAAACGTGAGTTTGAACAGTATCTGAAAGAAGTGATCCGCACGATTGAACCAAGAAATACAGTGACATATTAACCCTGAGGGCATATATTAGGCGTCTAAATCAATTAAAGGGGAAGTGAAAATGATTGGGGACAAAATTAAATACTTGAGACTGAAAAAAGGATACTCCGTCTCTCATCTGGCATCCAGATCAAATGTTTCAAAATCCTATCTGTCAAATCTCGAAAACAATAAGAAAAACAACCCGTCATTATTCATCCTTTCAAAGATTGCCCATACACTTGAGGTATCAGTAGAATACCTGGTAGATAAAGAAATGGACTTTGAAAAGAGGCATCTTGACCCGGAGTGGCTGACACTGATAGAAGAAAGCATAAAAGAAGGCATGTCTAAAGAAGACTTTTCAGCGTTCCACCAGTATTTGAAATTCAGAAAAAACATGACTGATGTTCATAGAAACCCGGTTGGCAAATCAGAAATATGATGTTAAAACAAAAAATGTTGCATCATTTCCATTGATACATCATATATATAAAGTTGCAAATAACAGAAGAACGCTGACCATTCAGCGTTCTTCTGTTATTGAGCGGGAATATAAATCCCGCTGCCGGATCTGGTACGCATATGTAAGGCTTTAAATAAAAGGCTATGTTAAAGGCCAATGTTGTTTTAGCACAGCTGGTGATTGGAGCGGAAAGCGTTCCCCTTGCAGCGGAAATCAACAGCCTCCTTTTACAGAGCTAAATAAAAAAATACAAACTATTAAAGTGTTCTTTACAAAGAACAAATAATTCTTTATAATGTACATATTCTCTGGTGTTTCCTGATTCAAATAACACAGATGTCCATATATGAATCAGGCTTTTTCCGCAGAGGCCGGCACAACAGCAGAGGTAAAAGTCAAATGTATGCTGGACAAAAAGAACAGAACTGAGGGGTGAGAGGATGAGGGTATTAGTTACTGGCGGTTATGGGTTTATTGGGTCCCACACAGCCGAATTCTTTTACAGGGAAGGTCATGACGTTACCATTATTGATAACCTGAGCACCGGCTCTGAAGAGAACATTTCATTCAAACACACGTTTTATGAGATGGATGTGAAAGATCATGCCTGTGATAAAGTATTTGATTCAAAAAAGTTTGATGCAGTCGTTCATTTAGCTGCCCAGGTGGATGTTGGCATTTCAATGCAGGATCCGTATAAAGATTCCGAGTCAAATGTACTCGGACTGGCAAATATTCTGCAGCTTTCCAAAAAGCATGGTGTCAAAAAAGTATTTTTTGCTTCTTCAGCAGCGGTGTATGGATTAAATGAGCACATTCCACTGCAGGAGAGCGAGGTGTGTGACCCTATTTCAACTTATGGAGTGAATAAGTATGTCGGCGAGATGTACTGTGAGAAGTGGGGATCAATCTATAACCTTGATACAGTTACTTTCCGCTTTTCAAACGTGTATGGACCTCGTCAGGGAATGAGTGGGGAAGGCGGCGTTGTATCAAAATTCATCACACGGGCACTCCGGCATGAGCCTCTGACTGTCTATGGAGATGGTGAACAAACGAGAGATTTCATCTATGTAGAAGATGTAGCTGAGGCCATTTTAAAAGCGATGGAATCAAATATTACCGGTATGTACAATCTTTCAGCCAATACACAGACCAGTGTAAATGACCTGATAGACGAATTAACCCGGTATGCAGACCTTGAAGATGTCGTGTATACAGATGAAGCCCCCGGTGATATTAAGCATTCCAGACTTGATAATACAAGGGTGAAACGTGAACTCGACTGGGTTCCGCTTCATACTTTCAGTGAAGGTTTTGAAAAAACTTTCGAATGGTTTCAGGAAAATACCGAGTTTAAGAGAAGAAAGAAAGAATCTATTCCTTTTGCAGAAAAAATCAGCCGGATGGGGCCTGTGATTCCATATGCAGAAAACTTTTTTCTGTTCGCTTTAGCGATCGCAGGAAGTATATTGCTGCAGGATACTTTTTTTATGATTGATTTTATTCTTTTTTACATTGTCATTGCCGCTTCAATTTTTGGCCGTAGTCAATCCCTTCTCTCAATTGGTCTTGGACTGTCGTGGTTTTTATTCGTCAATATTTCAAACGGCCGTGAACCAATCTCTATGTTAGTCGATATGAATGCTTTAATTCTTATGGGACTTTATGTTTTTGTAGGTCTTACACTGGGCTACGTCATTGACAGAAAAGAGAAAGCAATCGAGTATACACAGGTTGAATATCAGACACTGAGTGAAAAGTATGATTCGCTGCATGCTGTGTATAATGATACGCTTCATGTGAAAAATGAGCTGCAGGAGCAGGTACTTTATACGAATCATAGCCACGGGACGATCTATGAAATTGTTAAAGCGCTCGACAGTCTTCATGAATCTGATCTGCTTTGGGGGTCAGTCAGTATGACAGAAAAGCTGATGAATAACAGTGAAGTCGCATTGTTTAAAGTAAACACAGAAGGGACTTTAACTGTTGCTGCTAAATCTGATCTGCTCCCTGCTATGCAATCGTTTGAATTGCCCGAAGCAGCGTCAGACAGTCTTCGTGCGGGAAGAGTGTTCGTTAATAAGAACTTCGATTCCAGCCTTCCTTCCATGATGGCGCCAATAAAGGTAAGTGGACATGAATATGGCGTGCTTGGTGTCTACCATCTGCCTTTTGAAAAGTATTCGTTATTTTATCAGAATCTGCTGCTAATCGCGTCAAAAATGACTGCATCTGCTCTTGATAAAGCCATTCAATATCAGCGTGCTGTTGATTCAGACCGTTATATCAAGGGCACTTCAGTACTAAAGCCTTCATTCTTTACAGAACTGCTTGAAAACAGGGAATTTGTTGCCAATCCATTTCAGGCTCCTCAAACGCTCATAACCGTCGTGCATGAACATATCAGCCTCGAAGAATTATCCGGTGTATTTGAACCGGCACTTGAAGAGAATGAATTCATGGGACTCGATCAGGACGGACATTTATGCTTTCTGATCTTCAATGACCAGGAAAATAAGGTGGAACAGTTTTTAAAACTGCTTGAGAACTCAGGCTTTGAGCTGAATGTCACGCAAGAGGAGAAGTATTATGGCTGAGGTCTTAGTTTTCTACTATATCGTGTCTTTACTCATATTAGCGATTTTGCTGAAGAAAGCCAAAGAGAATAGGCTGCTTAAAATAGCAACAGTCTGTTTTCTACCTCTTGTGGGGTGGTTTGTGCTATATGCTTTACTGCGTTCAACTGGTGAATTAACCATGTTTAACACTGAAGAAAGCAATGGTTCAACAGAGGATTTGTCAGCTGTTTTTATGAAAGTAGACATTGAGGAAGAGACCAATGTAATCCCGATTCAGGATGCATTGATATTAAATCATAATGATATCAAACGGAAAATGCTGATCCATTCTCTGAAAGAAAATACGATGACCAATATGCTTGTCTTACAAAAAGCACTTGAAAATGAAGATTCAGAGACTTCCCACTACGCAGCTTCAGCCATTGTGGAAATGAAAAGAAAAAGATTGAACCATATAAAAAAAGTAGAAGATTCTCTTAGCAGAGAAGAGACATCAGACTTACTTTCAGAATATGTCCAGGCAATCAAACAATATATGGACAGCGGATTTCTTGATGACATAACGAAGCATAAATACAGAGAGAAGTTATCGACTGCACTGAATCAGTTGCTTGAGTCAGGAGAGGCACTTCCCTGGCACTGCAAAATAAAAGTGGAAACTGAACTTGAATTAAAACGATATCAGGAAGCAGAGGCAGCATCATCTTTTTTTCTGGACCAATATCCATCTGAAGAACAGGCATATCTCACAGCAATGAAAGTATATTATGCGACAAACAACGAATTAGGTATCAGGCAAATGCTTAAACAGATCAGACGCAATCGTATATTTCTTACGACTGAAGGAGCTGACATTGTACGGTTCTGGAATTGAGGAGGTTACCTGACATGGGGTACAGATTTATTTTAAGTAAAAGCACCATTTTTATTATTCTTTTTCTGCTTGTGGCTGGACCCCTTGTTCAGCTGCCAAGAGCCAGTTATTTTCTTCAGACACATGAGGATCCTGTTAAAGGTATGACTGAAAATGTGGAAATGTCTTCAGCACTCAGTGAAACTGAAGCATCAGCTTTTTCACATGAAAAGCATCTCATTGTATACAGTGAGGCAGGAGGGCATTCGGAGTTAATCAAAAACCAGGTGATGCAGACGCTCAGTTATATGAAGCGTACCGGTGAACCGGTTGGTACGGAAGAGGTCCCTGAAGATTTAAGCCAGTATAAATCCATTACGCTCGCAACGGAAAAAATAGACTCAATTGAGGACTTTGAAAACATCATCTCTTATGTCGAAGAGGGAGGAAACCTTTTTTTCGCGATACGTCCTGATATTTCTCCGATTTTCGAAAAAATCTACAGAAAGCTTGGGATTTATGAGCTTTCAGGTGAATATAAGCAGATTGAAAGTATCATAATGACGTCAGATTTATTAGTAAATGCCAAAGGATTAAAAGTAGAAGATGAGTTCTTCAGCAACTCTGCACTGCTGCTGCAGATCAATAGTGATACAGAACTGCACGCACGATCAGAAGAAGGAATTCCGTTAATGTGGAGTCATTCGTTAGGAGAGGGCAGGGTGATGTTTTTTAACGGAACGATGCTCATTAGTAAGATGCACAGGGGCATCATTGCCGGTGGACTCAGTCACCTGGCAGGTCCATTCATGTATCCCATCATCAATTCAAAAGTGTTTTATATTGATGACTTTCCGGCTCCTTTTCCGACAGGGAGGCACGAAGGAATCTATGCAGAGTACAACAGGGATCTCCCTACATTCTTCAGAGACATCTGGTGGCCTGAGATGCAGCAGATTGCCAGAGAGAATGGGCTGAAATATACAGGTGCATTTATTGAGACATATAATGACCGGGTGGAAGGGCCGTTTAAAGAGAGGGTTGGGGAAGAAAACCTGAGAATCTATGGCAGGGAATTGATTAATATGGGTGGCGAAATCGGACTTCACGGTTACAACCACCAGTCCCTGACACCGGATCATGAAGTATCAAAACATTATGAGTATAATAACTGGCCATCAAAGGATGAAATGGTGCAGGGTCTCGAAGAAGCTGATGCCTATTTCAAATCAATCTTCCCTAATTATGAGTTAAAAACATATGTGCCGCCATCGAATGTACTAAGCGAGGAAGGAAAAGAAGCAATGAAACAAGTAATTCCTTCAATGGATATTATTGCTTCTCTTTATCATAAAGATTTAAAAGGACTCGAGTATACGCAGGAGTTTCAACAAAAAGACTCCTTTATAGAAATGCCGAGAATATCGTCAGGTTTTCATTATTCTGATGAAAATAAATGGATATTGTCTAACATGGCTACGCTTTTAGGTGTATTTTCTCACTTCCTGCATCCGGATGACCTGATTGATTATAAGCGCAGTAATAATGATTCATGGTCAGAGATGCGAAAACAATTCACAACCATGATGGATGACCACCTTGAAAAATACCCTTGGATGAAAAATGAAACTGCTTCTGAAAGTGCTGTCAGCCTGGTCAACTATGAAAATACTGACGTGTTTATGAAAGCGGAAGATATACAAATAGAAGTGTGGCTCAATAACTTCACAGGCTCGTATACTTTTTTGCTGAATTCCGATCAAAAACCTGCTGATATCTCCGGAGCTTTTGCTGAAAAAATCAGTGACCGGCATTATCTGGTGACTGCAACGTCCGATACAATCAAAATTGAATTGGGGGAATCAAGATGAAGATCTGCCTGATTGCTGAAGGTTCATACCCATATGTAATGGGCGGTGTATCAAGCTGGATTCAGATGCTGATGAATGCCATGCCGGATCATGAATTTGTCATCTATGCCATTGGAGCAGAGAAGGCGATGAAAGGTCAGTTTAAGTATGATCTTCCGCCTAATCTGCTTGAGATACAGGAAGTATTTCTCGATTCATTTCATGATGAAGAGGCAGGTCTGCACCGGAATTATAAGCTTTCTGAAAAAGAGAAGGAAGCAGTCAAATCCTTATTAACCAACCGTGACACCGACTGGAATCAATTGTTTTCGCTGTTTACTGATCAGAGAATAGATTCAGTAAGCGGGTTTGTATCCAGCAGAGATCTGTTTGATATCGTCCGGGAAGTGTGTGAAGAGCATTATCAGCAAATTCCGTTTACCGAGTTTTTCTGGTCTGTCAGATCCATGCTGCTTCCTTTACTTGCCCTGTTAAAACATAAGGTTCCGGAGGCAGATCTCTATCATAGTGTAGCAACCGGATATGGGGGAGTCGTTGGTGCATACGGTCAGTATTTATATGAAAAGCCTTATATCCTTACTGAACACGGCATTTATACGAGAGAGCGTGAAGAAGAAATTATTAAAGCAGACTGGATCAAAGGGAACTTTAAAGATCTATGGATCGCCTACTTCCACTCTTTATCCATGTGTGCCTATAAAGCTTCCGACCAGGTGATCAGTCTGTTCAATAGAAACCGTCTGATTCAGGAAGAGATCGGATGTGACAGCGGTAAAATTTCTATCATTCCAAACGGAGTTCATCCTGAGGAATTTCTTCAGCTGAAAACAAAAGAGAATAATCAGATCAATCAGCTGCTGGTTGGCGCCATCGTAAGAGTAGTACCGATTAAAGATATCAAGACAATGATCCAGAGCTTTGACATTGTAAAGCGGTATATCCCGCATGCCGTGTTCTATATTTTTGGTCCTTATGATGAAGATCCTGAATATTACAGAGAGTGCAGGGACCTTGTCCGTTCACTGGGAACAGAGGATATTATTTTTACAGGCCAGATTGCAGTAAGAGACTATCTGGGAAAAATGGATTTGCTTGTTTTGTCGAGCATCAGCGAAGGTCAGCCACTCGCAATCCTCGAAGGACTGGCCGCCGGAAAGCCCTTTGTCTCAACTGATGTTGGATCCTGCAGAGAACTGTTGTATGGGTCAGATGACGGGATTGGGCCTGCAGGAAGAGTAGTGCCTGTCATGCACTATGAAAAGATGGCAGAAGCGATTATTGAGATCGGCCAGGATGAAAAGTTGAGACTGGCTATGGGTGAGAATGGGAGAAAACGGGTGATGAGACATTATACAAAAGATCAGTTTATCAGCAGCTATAGACAGATCTATGAAAGCAGAGGTGTATTGCAGTGGCAGGCATAGGGTTTGAACTGAAAAAATTGTTTTCTGAGAAGAGTTTATTCTACAGAGGAAGAGCATATGCAGCATCAACGATTGTCATCGCAGGACCACTGCTTTTATGTGTCCTGATTATCACTGCCTCACAGCTGTTCCTGAGGTATATCGAAGCGCCTTTTACAGAGAGAGAGCTGTTTCTTGGTGCTGTTCAATACAGTTTTATTTTCTCACAGCTTGCTGCCGGCGGTTTTGTTTTATTGCTTGCAAGGTATTTATCTGACCGGATCTACAGTCGTGAAGAGAACAGTATCCTATCATCTTTATACGGTGTAATGATTACTGTGTTAATCGCTGGCGGCATGACAGGAATGATTTTTTATTCCTTCTCTCCGCTGCCACTTCTCTTTAAGTTTTTTGCTTACATGCTTTTTATGCAGCTCATGATCATATGGATCCAGACGATTTATATCTCAGCATTAAAAGAGTATAGAAAAATCGTATATGGATTTCTAACAGGGGTCATCGTTTCTATTCTTGCAATTTTTACAGGCTACCAGCTTTTTGACATGACCTCTGCTGTCGACCTGCTTGTTACACTGAATGCAGGATTTTTTACTATACTCTTTTTGTTCTTTATTGAGATCAAAAAGAGGTTTCCTGTTAATAACGGAAAGTATTTTGAATTTCTTTCATATGCTGCGCGCTATCCGGTTCTGATTCTGATCGGTTTTCTATATACGCTGGGATTGTTTGGACACAACTTTATTGTCTGGATGAGCAGTGCGGGTATTACGGTGGCAGGTACTTACCGTATGGCTCCGCTTTATGATGTTCCTGTTTTTTATGCTTATCTGACAATTTTACCAGCAATGATTGTTTTCGTGGTTTCACTTGAAACTGCTTTCTATCCGCACTATCAGCGTTTTTACAAAGTGGTACTCGGTTCTTCGACATTGAAGGAGATCAGGCATGCGCAGGATAGAATGTTCGGCATATTGAGCAGGGAAATCACGTTTGTAATGGAATTTCAGCTGTTTTTTACAATCAGTGCACTTGTATTCGGTGGCAAAATATTACCTATTACCAGATCACAGGTTGATATTTTTAACATTGTGACAGTAGGCGGGTACTTTTTTATCACGATGTTTATTCTGATGCTGGTTCTTCTGTACTTTGATGATCGAAAAGGTGCGGCAGCAGCAATGGGAAGTTATACAGCAGGACTTTTGATTATCACGCCATTCACAGTAGCTTTTGATAACTTTGGACTTTCATGTTTTATAGCAGGCGTCATTGGCCTGGCGGTTGCCCTGCTGAGATTACAGCATATTAGCAAAACATTTGGCTATTATACGTTCTGTTCTCAACCGGTCATGATGAAAAAGCATAAAGAAAAGGTGGAAGGTATAGTCAGCAGACTAAATTCTCTAAATGGAGCTGGAAGTGATTATGAGACGAAAAAATAATATTTTTTGGTTGCTATGCCTCATCCTGCTCATGCCGGGATGTTCTTATCTGGCGCAGCCGGCAGCAGAAGACCAGGAATACAGGGAAGCAGTGGCGGGTTCCACACAGGATATTGTCAACTCAATTCCTTATTTGGACAAATTGGTAGAAGATCGGAAAGTATACGAACAGGACGATGACAGCAGTGTTGTTCATTTATATTTAACAGTGCTCGAACAGGAGGAAGAATACACATTTTATGATTTGAACCACTTTTACGATATGCAGCAGGATCTGACCCTTAATCCACAACCGTTAAAGGCAATTATTCAGGAAGGGGACGAAAACGGTCCTTCGCCTGATATGTTTCAGGGAGATCAGGAACTTGCCAATAGTACGGTAGAGCTCCGTGGTAACACCACCCGGCTTGCCAGACAGAAATCGTATCAGATAAAGCTTGAAGAACAGGCAGGGCTGTGGAAAGGGCAGACGATTTTGAATTTAAATAAGCATCCGTATGACTATACAAGAGTCAGAAATAAACTGAGCTTTGATTACTTTGAAGAAATTCCTGACTTCACAAGTATGAGAACGCAATTTGTAAAGCTGTATGTTAAAGATTTGTCAGAGGGGAAGGATAACGGTTTTACTGACTACGGATTATATACTCATATCGAGCAGCCGAATAAGAGGTTCCTGTTCTCTCATGGACTGGACCCGAACGGTAACCTGTATAAAGCTAATTTCTTCGAGTTTTTCAGATATCCCGATCACATTAAGCTCGCAGATGATCCGGAGTATGATAAAGCAAAATTTGAAGAAATTCTGCAAATCAGAACAGGTGAAGACCATACTAATCTGATTGAAATGCTTGAAGCGGTCAATGATTACTCAAAAAATATTAACGACGTAATCGAAGAGTATTTTGACAGAGACAACTATCTGACCTGGATGGCAGTCAATATTCTGATGGGGAATACAGATACGACGACACAGAACTTTTTTCTGTATAACCCAATCAACGCAAAAAAGTTTTACTTCCTGCCGTGGGACTATGATGATGCATGGAAGCTCGAAGCGAATAATGAAGGAACAGATGCGGGAGATGTTACAAAATGGAACCGTGGAATCAGTAATTATTGGGGCAGTGTGCTTCATCAGCGTTTCCTGAAAAATCCGGATAACCTTGCAGCAATAGAAGAAAAAGTCTCAGACTTATTAGAGATTATTACACCGGAAAGAACACAGGAGTTAATCGACAGCTACTATCCAATTGTCAGCAGTGCTGTCAGACAAAACCCTGATTTAGCAGGATTGAGTGTCAGAGTTGAAACATTTGATGGATTATACCAGGACTTGATCTATGCACCTGAAGAAAAGTCCAGCCTCTTTTATGAAAATATGGATAACCCGATGCCGGTATTCTTAGGTGATCCTGTGCAGGCGAAAGATCAGATGAACTTCACCTGGGGTACGTCCTATGATCTTCAGGGAGACGATCTGACATATACGCTGGAAATCAGCAAAACAATTGATTTTACAGACATCTACTATTCAAAGAAGGGGATTGAAAAAACTGAGTTAACGATTCCGCTCAAAGGCCTCCGCAAAGGGGAAAATTACTGGCGGATCATCATTACAGATGAAAAAGGAAATACACAGGAAGCTTTTGACCGTATCTACCGGAATGATATTTTTTATAACGGATTAAAAGAATTCTTCGTGGACGGATAAGGAGGGGTGGCAGTGAAAAAATGGTCGTTTGCACTTTCGGTTGTGGGCGTCGCCTGTATGATGCTCGGGGCAGCCTGGGTTGCGTCACTTTTGAATGGAAAAAGCAGTGGAGAAGTGTTGCAGAACAGTCTGAGCGGACAAAACAATACTGGGGTGATCAGCTTTTCATTGCCCTCCGGCCTATATGAAGAAGGAACTGACATCAGTCTGGCAGCGGATGCGGAAGACATCTTTTATACCCTGGATGGCAGTGAACCAACAGAGCAAAGTACCCGTTATACAGCACCGTTACAGATCAGTGATACAACCGTGATCAGGGCTGCAGCGAAGTTGGAGGACGGTACATTGACGCCCCCTTACATGCAGACCTATCTCACGGAGCCGAATGATCTGCCGGTGATCTCTGTTGCAGCTGAGCCGGAAGATCTCTGGTCAGAGGAAAAAGGGATATATGTTGAAGGACCTGGGGCATCAGATGAGTATCCATATGAAGGGGCGAATTACTGGATGGACTGGAAAATTACCGTTCAGATGGAGTATCTGAAGAATCAGGAGTCAGTCTACTCATCGCTTGCTGATATGGAGATCTTTGGAGGAGAGACGAGAACGAAGCCTCAGCGGTCTTTCATGATCGATGCAGAAAGTGAGTACGGGAACAGTGAGCTGCTTTACCCATTCTTCGACAGCCTGCCATACAGCTCATATGAATCCATTATCCTGCGTAATGGAGGACAGGATTTTGAAAAGACTCATATGCTTGACGCACTTGTATCCACTCTTGCAGCTGAAATCGGGCTGGATGCGCAAGTCTATCAGCCAGTCGTATTATACCTGAATGGTGCGTACTGGGGCCTGTATGACTTAAGGGAAAGAATTGATCACCATTACTTTTCAAGGCACCATCAGGTAAAGCGGGATGACCTCGTTCTCCTTGAAGCTGATGCCGAGGAAAAAGAAGGGTCAGATGAATCCTATATCGGGATGATCGCTTATATTCAATCAAATGACCCCGCTGAACCAGAAGTTTACAGGGTGATTGAAGAAGAAATGGATGTTGAAAATTTTATTGATTATATACTGACAGAATTATATATCGGTAATACAGACTGGCCGAGTCATAATATCAGATTCTGGAAAAATACGAATCCGGAGACAAAATGGAAATGGATTGTCTACGACAGTGATGTGAGCTTTCAGGATGCAACGGAAAATACCGTTCAGCGGTTTTATGATTATAAAGGGAAAGGTGACGATAAGCTTTACAGCTCTTATCTGTTCCGGGAACTGCTGAAAAATGAGCAATTCAGGGAGCGTTTTAAAGAAAGGTCAGAAGAACTTTACAGCAGCACGCTTTCTTCGGATCATATCGAAGCTGTCATTGAAAGGCTGGCAGCTGACATCAGGCCGGAAATGGTACGTCACCTCGAAAAATGGGACGGTGACACCGGGAAGTGGGAAGCTGAAGTTCAGGCATTAAAATCATTTGCACGTGAGAGAAATGACTATATCACACAGCATATTGATGAGCTGTTGAATCAATATCAGCAGGGGGGATCCTGAATGTACTATCAGAATAAAAAAATGAGGCACGAGCTTAAATATTATATTACTTATTATGAATTTGAACTGCTCAGACAGCGTCTGCGCATGACAGTTCAACGTGACAAACACTCCATTAATGACGATGGATATCATATCAGAAGCCTGTACTTTGATAACGTCACAGATCTTGCACTTCATGAAAAAAACTGGGGTGTGTTCAGAAGGGATAAATACAGAATCCGTATCTATAACGAATGTGACCGCGTGATTAAGCTTGAAAGAAAAAGTAAATATAACGACTTTATTTCTAAGGATTCGGTCACGTTAACCAGGTGTGAATATGAAACGATGATGGACGGTGATTATGATTTTCTTCAGAAAAAAGATTCACCGGTTGCACGAGCATTTTACCTGAAGAGCACGCTTGGAAAAATGGAGCCTAAGGTCATTGTTGATTATATCAGGGAAGCATACGCCTATCAGTATGGTGATGTCAGAATCACATTCGACAAAAGATTGAAAGCAGGAGTTAACACATTTGATATCTTTGATCCGAATGTCGTCACCGTCAATGCGATCCGCCAGCCGCAGATGGTCCTTGAGATCAAATATAACAGCTATCTGCCGACGCATATCAGAAATATCCTGCAGCTTTCTTCACACAGCAGGTCAGCCATCTCGAAATATGTGATCTGCCGTGAAGAAAGCATCAGACACTTTTCATCTTAATAACCAACAATTAAAGGAGTGATTCCTCATGCTTGGACAAATTAATTTTACTGATATTTTCAGTCCGGATATGCTGAGCTTTAATATGTTTGACAGGATTTCATTTGAAAACATCTTTATCAGCATGTTCGTTGCATTTGTCGTCGGTCTTTTTATCTTCTTTGTCTATAAGAAAACGTTTCGTGGCGTCATTTACAGTCACAATTTCAATGTCACACTGATTTTGATGTGTATGATAACAACCTTAATTATTATGACGATCAGTACGAATATTGTTCTTTCTCTCGGCATGGTTGGGGCACTCAGCATCGTCCGTTTCAGAACAGCCATTAAAGATCCGCTTGATGTCATCTTTATGTTCTGGTCAGTCGGAATCGGCATCACCACAGGAGCGGGCATTTACATTCTGTCTATTGTCGGATCTCTTTTTATCGGACTGGTCATGTATATCATGACAAGAAACAGAAGCAGGGAACAAACTTTCCTTCTCGTTGTTCACTATGATGAAGATGCAACAGATCATGTTAAGGTCCAGCTATCAAAAATTAAGCACAGCATCAAATCCAAAATTGTCCGCAGTGATGAAATCGAACTGACAGTTGAACTGAAAATTAAAGGAGACAACACAGCATTTATGAGACAGATTCAAATGGTAAATGGTGTGAAGGATGTTGCGCTGATTAACTACAACGGCGACTACGCAGCATAAGACGTACACATGAAAATCAAAAGGAAAACAGTGATCGTTATTGGTCTGATCATTATACTGACTGGGTCGATTTCGGCCCTTTATACTGAACAGATAGAAGTCATCACTGATTACCCGTCTGAAAGTGGTGAAGTTACATTGAACCCATTTACCGGTTTCGCCCCTATGGCTGAAGGGGGGCCATATTCAAGAGATCACTCACTCGTATACGCAAATATACCCTGGTCAGAACTCGAGAGCAGTAAAGGTGTATACGAGTTTGGCAATATTGAAAAAAAATATAAAATTGACTACTGGAAAGAAAGAAATGTCAGGTTCATTCTAAGAATTATTATGGATAAGCCTGATCAGGAAGCCACCATGGAAATACCGGAATGGCTGTATGAAGAAATTGGACAGGACGGGACCTGGTATGACGGTGACTATGGTAAAGGTTTTAGTCCGAATTACAGCAATCGTGTGCTGATTGAACGTCATAAAGAGCTGCTGAAAGCTTTTGGTGAACGCTATAATGATGACCAATATATCGCATTCATTCAGCTTGGCAGTATAGGTCACTGGGGAGAGTGGCATACGATTCAGAACGATGAGATCTATATTCCGTTTCCCGACAGAAGCGTAACAACTCAGTATGTGAATCATTATCTCGATTTTCTTGACCGTAAAATGCTCATGATGAGGAGGCCTCATCGGGTTGCTGCAGAAAATAATATCGGGTTATACAATGATATGTTCGGTGATGAGAAAAGCACAGGTGACTTTTTGAAATGGGTGAACGAAGGTTATACACTCTGGCTGACAGGTGAAAATAAGCCTGCCATGCAGGATTTCTGGAAAACAGCACCTGCAGGAGGAGAATTTGATCCGACGAAAAGCTGGGAAGACATATTCGGAGAGGAACAGTTCCAGGGTATTATGAAACAGCTTGAACTCTCCCACCTCAGCTGGCTTGGTCCATATAATCCGTTATATGAAGAAAACAGTCAATATGACCGGCAGATCGATAGTTTTCTTGGGAAAATGGGCTATCACTTAAAAGTGAAACAGGTTAAATATCGTCCGAATCTGCGTTTTACAAAAAAATTGAAATTAAATGTCGTCTGGCAAAATAACGGTACTGCTCCATTTTATTTTGATTGGCCGCTTGAGCTTTTAATTATAAATCGCGATGGGCATATTGTTCACCGGGAAAGAGCCGACACAGATATCAGAAAATGGCTGCCGGGTGAAACAGCTGAAACGTATGTGATTAATCTGCCCGCTCATCTGAAAAGAGGAGATTATTCAGTCCTGGTCGCTATTAACGACCCGTTAAGCGGAGATCCTGGAGTGAAACTCGAAATGGACACAGACAGAGGTGATAAGCGCTATAAAATAGCAAGTTTTTCTATTAAATAAACAGTCTGAAAGTGAAAAGTATAAATGAATTGAAGAGGTGAAAATCATGGCACACACTATCCGCTATGCGTAAAGCTGCGCGGTAAAGGGGAAATGAGAATGATTGGTCAAAAAATCAAGGTGCTCAGGCAGAAAAAGGGTTACTCCATTTCACAGCTTGCAGCAAAAGCCCGGGTATCCAAATCCTATTTATCCGACCTTGAAAATAATAAAAAGAATAACCCCTCAATTATTGTCTTATCAAGAATCGCTGCGACGCTGGGTTCTTCTGTAGACGAACTGGTTGCGGGAGAGCAGCTTGAAAAAACAATGATCGATGAGGAATGGATGGACCTGCTCGAAAAAGGTGTAAGTAAGGGCATGTCAAAAAAAGAATTTACTGAGTTTCAAATCTATCTGCAATATCGTCGGGACTATCATGAAGAATAGAACAGGCTCCAGTAAAAACTGGAGTTTTTTTAATTCCTGCTTGAAATAATATTTTCATGTTATATAATAATATTAATTTAAATAAACTGTTATATAACAAAGGAGTGTTGATATGATTAACAAAGCAGATCTTCAAGTTAACACTGAGCTGTATTCATTTATTGAAAAGGAAGTGCTGCCGGGGTCAGGTTATGAAAGTGAAACGTTCTGGCAGGGTTTTAGTGAAATCGTTCATTCATTTATGCCTGATAATCAAAAACTGTTACATAAAAGGGAAGTCATTCAGCAAAAGATGGATGATTGGCACAAAAAGCATAAGTGGCAGGAAGAACGCAAAGATTACGAAGCTTTTTTACGGGAGATCGGTTACCTGGAAGAACAGGTGGAGGATTTTCAGATTACAACGCAGCACGTTGATCCTGAAATTGCACGTCAGGCCGGGCCTCAGCTTGTCGTTCCAGTCAACAATGCCCGCTATGCGCTTAATGCTGCAAATGCGAGGTGGGGCAGCTTATATGACGCGCTATACGGAACAGATGTAATCAGCGGGGACAACGGGGCAGAGAAAGGTACGTCTTATAATCCGGTGCGCGGAGAAAAAGTAATTGCTTATGCAAAGAAATTCCTGGATGAGACTGTACCTCTTGAAGGATGTTCTCACTCAGACGTCACACGCTATTATATTGAAAATGGCACGTTGGTGGCACAGATGCAGGACGGGAAAACCGGACTTCAGGAACTGGAAGCTTTCAAGGGTCATCAGGGATCAGCAGACCGGCCGTCAGCTGTACTATTACAGCACCACGGTCTTCATATTGATATCCGGATTGATGCTTCCCATCCAATTGGAAAAACAGACCGGGCGGGTGTAAAAGATGTGGTAGTGGAAGCTGCATTGACGACCATTATGGATTGTGAGGACTCGGTAACAGCAGTAGATGCCGAGGATAAAGTGCTGATCTACCGCAACTGGCTTGGGCTGATGAAGGGCAACCTCACTGAAAAGTTTGCTAAAGGAGGAGAGACCGTTCACCGCACGCTCTGTCATGACCGTTATTATACCGGTACAAATGGAGATGACCTGAAGCTCAAGGGCCGGTCACTGCTGCTGATCAGAAATGTCGGCCATCTTATGACGAACAGCATGCTGCTTGACCGCGATGGGAATGAAGTCCCTGAAGGCATTGCGGATGCTGTGATCACGAGCCTCATTGCTGTGCACGACCTGAACGGCAAACGTTCAAACTCCACTGAAGGCTCTATCTATATTGTAAAGCCGAAGATGCACGGATCAGAAGAAGTCGCTTTTTCAAACCGGCTGTTCAATGCTGTGGAGGACCTTCTTGGACTTGATCGTCATACAATCAAAATCGGAGTGATGGATGAAGAGCGCAGAACCACGCTGAATCTGAAAAACTGTATTCATGCAGTAAAAGACAGAATTGTCTTTATCAATACAGGCTTCCTTGATCGTACGGGAGATGAAATCCATACCTCTATGCAGGCGGGCCCGATGATTCGTAAAGGTGAGATGAAACAGTCTGTCTGGCTGAACGCGTATGAAAAATCAAATGTAGACAATGGCCTTTTATGCGGCCTGCCGGGCAAAGCGCAGATCGGAAAAGGGATGTGGGCAATGCCTGACAGAATGAAAGACATGATGGAGCAAAAGACCGGTCATTTGAAAGCAGGCGGTAACACAGCGTGGGTTCCGTCTCCAATAGCTGCCACTCTTCATGCGCTGCACTATCACGAATACGAAGTGGAAAGCATCCAGGCTTCGCTGCGTGAAGAGGTGATGAACCGTGAGCAGGAACTGTTAACTCTTCCGCTTTCAGACCGTCAGTGGTCGCATGAAGAAATCGAACAGGAACTTGAAAATAACGCACAGGGCCTCTTAGGCTACGTTGTCCGCTGGGTCGAGCATGGAGTCGGCTGCTCTAAAGTTCCTGATATTCATAACGTTGGCCTGATGGAAGACCGTGCTACACTGCGCATCTCCAGTCAGCATATGACAAACTGGCTGCAGCACGGTATCTGCTCTGAAGAACAGGTGATGAATGTGCTTAAGAAAATGGCGAAAGTAGTAGATGAACAAAATGCACAGGACCCTGCCTATCAGCCGATGAGCGAAGACTTTGAACAGTCCATTGCTTTCCAGGCAGCCTGCGATCTGATCTTCCAGGGTACAAGTCAGCCGAGCGGTTATACAGAACCGATTCTGCATAAGAGACGGCTTGAGTATAAGGAAAAAATGCTTGCTGTGAAGGAATAAAGAGGGTGTGACGGGGGCAGTGATATGTCCCCAGTCACACTGCAATCAGCTGATGGGATACTGCAACAAGATGTGCGGACACGTCAATCAATCCGGGTGTATCCTGCAGCTGGAGCACCAAAACACTACAGCTGAGGCGTAAAACACTACAACTGGAGCTCAACATACAACAATCAGCCCCGGCAAACGCGGGCAGTTAAATCATTTTCAAAAAAATTTAAATTTTCTGTTATAAAACAGTTGCAAAATAAAATAAACTGTTATATATTAAAATCAATCAAAGGAAATCAAATCCATTTGGAGGGATGACAAATGCAAACGCAAATGACAGGTACAACCAACCAGGAACTGATTGAAAAGTGGGTAACTCAGCAGCTGATGAATGGCAAAACGAACCGCGAGATGGATGGTACACTTTTCGTGTATGGGAATGAGGTGCACCGCCTTCATCATCATCCGACAGGCGAAATTGAAATCGTACCGGAACAGATCTCAGATGTAGTTGTATTCAGAAAGCCTGAAGAGCCGATTGAACTGAACCATTGCAGAGCATGTGGCATGGAGTATGACACATTTAAAGATGCAATTGAATGCTGTTCAGACGTTGACTAAATTTTTTTGGACATTGTGTTATATAACAAAAAATAAAATTATAGTATTGTAATAATACAAAAGGGGATGGACGTTATGTCAAACACAAATCAGCACATTGAGGAAATTCAGCAAAACTGGCAGGGGGAGCGCTGGGAAGGGGTTCAGCGCCCTTACTCTCCGGAAGATGTGATTAAACTCAGAGGATCAGTTGTCATAGAACAGACGCTTGCAAGAATGGGTGCTGAAAGACTTTGGAAGCTGATGCATGAAGAGGATTATATTAACGCACTTGGTGCACTGACAGGGAATCAGGCCATGCAGCAGGTGAAAGCGGGACTGAAAGCCATTTACCTTAGCGGCTGGCAGGTTGCAGCAGATGCCAATCTTTCAGGACATATGTATCCGGATCAGAGTCTATATCCGGCCAACAGCGTACCACAGGTCGTAAAAAGAATTAACCAGACGCTTCAGCGTGCAGATCAGATTCAACAGGCTGAAGGAAAGGGCGATACATACTGGTTCGCCCCAATTGTAGCAGATATGGAAGCTGGCTTTGGGGGCAACCTGAACGTATTTGAACTGACAAAAGCAATGATTGAAGCAGGTGCAGGCGGCGTCCACTTAGAAGACCAGCTTTCTTCTGAAAAGAAAT
The DNA here is from genome assembly GCF_000829445.1 of Jeotgalibacillus alimentarius. GTDB lineage: Bacteria > Bacillota > Bacilli > Bacillales > Jeotgalibacillaceae > Jeotgalibacillus > Jeotgalibacillus alimentarius. The sequence goes on along the minus strand of NZ_JXRQ01000029.1, from coordinate 205,296 downwards.
GCGGTCACCTTGGCGGAAAAGTACTGCTGCCGACACAGACAGCCGTAAAGAACCTGATTTCTGCAAGACTCGCAGCTGATGTGATGGGGGTACCGACTGTCATTATTGCCCGCACAGATGCAAATGCAGCAAACCTCATTACAAGTGACGTTGATCCATATGATCATGCATTCATCACTGGAGAGCGCACACCTGAAGGGTTCTTCCGCACAAACGACGGACTTGATCAGGCAATTGCAAGAGGTCTTGCATATGCGCCTTATGCTGATCTGATCTGGTGTGAGACGTCAGAACCGAATCTTGATGAAGCAAGACGCTTTGCTGAAGCGATTCACGAAAAGTTCCCGGGCAAACTTCTTGCATATAACTGCTCACCGTCATTTAACTGGAAAAAGAAGCTGGATGATGAAACGATTGAAACATTCCAGCAGGAGCTTGGTAAGATGGGGTATAAGTTCCAGTTCGTTACACTTGCAGGCTTCCATTCACTGAACTATGGCATGTTTGAGCTGGCGCGCGGTTATAAAGCACGCGGCATGGGTGCTTACTCTGAACTGCAGCAGGCAGAGTTTGACGCAGAAGAGAACGGCTATACTGCCACACGCCACCAGCGTGAAGTTGGTACAGGGTACTTTGATGAGGTGTCTATGGTTATCTCGGGCGGTACTTCTTCTACAACTGCCCTGTCAGGATCCACAGAGGCTGAGCAATTCCAAAAAGCATAGAGCATGCTAAAAACCTATTTAAAGGCGCCCTGATGTCGGGGCGTTTTTTATTGGGTTAAAGCGCTGAGTTCTGCTAGTTATTATTCAAATTTTCTCCTAATGGCTATGTTAAAGCCCAATGTTGTTTTAGCACAGCTGTTGATTGCAGCGGAAGGGGGGACGACTCCAGCAGGAGAAGCGTGACAGGTGAGACCCCGCAAGCGCCCCGCGCTGAGGAGGTCCGATTGAATCGGAGCCAAAAGACGGCTCATGCGAAAAGCGTTCCCCCTGGAGCGGAAATCAACAGCCACCTTTAACAAAGCTTTTTTATAAGAAGGTGATTTGAGCATATCGGCATGCTTAACTTTTATGAAACGGTGGTATGATAAAAGTACTATGTCAGATAAGTGGAGGTCAGAAGAATGAAACAAAAATACGAAGACAGCATACACCCCTTTATCACAATGATGGACAGGATATCTGACATTGTATTTATACTCGAAGTACTGCCGGGCCCCGAATTCGTTTATGAGTTCATTAATGAGCAGGGTAAACAGGTTCTCGGACTGAATGAAACCATACTGGGTAAGAGTTTTGGCGATATTTATCCGCAAAAGCGGGCTGATTATATAAAAAATCAATATATTAAAGTGATGAATTCAAAAAATCATACTCATTTCGAACTGACAGGTGACGATGGCTGGATCGGAGAAACGACATTGAATCCTATTATAAATGTTGACAATGAGGTCACACATATTCTTTCGATTACAAGAGATATCACTGAGCGGAAAGCGCTTGAATCGGATCTCGCAAAAACTTCAGCGGAGCTTGGGCTTGTATGGGATCATGCTTCTGATGCCATTTTTTTCATGAATGAAGACGGTTCGATTTACCGGGTGAACCGAGCTTTTGAGGAAATGCTTGGGTATCATGAAGGTGAGGTGCAAGGGGTATTGATCCCTCCATTTTTCACTGCTCACAATCAGGAAAAACATGAAGCTTTTTTATCAAAACTGTTTGGGGGCTCAGCATTTGAGAATATGGAACGTCAGCGGGTGCGTAAGGATGGCCGTATCATCGAAGTGCTGGCTTCATACAGACCCGTTCAGCTGAATGGAAGAGCTTACGCAATTGTGATGTATAAAGAAGTCACCCAGCTGAAAAAAGCTGAAAGACAGGCAAAAGAACGGGAAGAAAGATTTAAATCTTTATTTGATGCGAATCCCGATATCATCTGGGCTATTAATGCGCATGGTCAGGTGGAAGATGTGAATGCGGCTGCATTAGACATACTCGGATATACAAGAGAAGAGATCCTGAACATGGATCACCATCTTCTCACAAATCATACTGACTCACATATCAGTTATGAGGATGCGCTGAAAAAGACGCTTGAAGGTGAATCAGTCGAATACACTGCAAGCCTGACACATAAAACAGGTAAAAAAGTAGAGCTGAAAATAAAAACACTGCCGATCAGTGTGAATGGTGAAACAATCGGGATCTATGAAGTAGGGCAGGATGTAACGCTTCGTAATCGTGCACAGCGGGCGCTTAAGAAAATGGCGTTCAGTGATAGTCTGACAGGACTGCCAAACCGACGCTATATTACAGAGAAAATTGATGATACCATAGCTGCAGCGAAGAAAAATCAGAGTAAATTTGCGTTGCTTTACATTGATATGGATCACTTCAAAGAAATTAACGATACGTTTGGTCATGATGCAGGGGACGATCTTCTGAAGCTTTTTGCAAACCGTATCCGTCATGAACTTTCAGATGAGGAAATGGTTGCTCGTCTCGGTGGGGATGAATTTCTTGTCCTGCTGCCAGGTGCGTGTGAGGATGGTGCTGTTCAAAAAGCTGAACAAGTCCTGAATTCACTCAGAAAACCATACAGAATCAGCGGGCATGAACTTGATGTGACTTCAAGTGTCGGGATATCGATCTATCCGCTTCATGGAAAAAATAAACGTGAGCTGATTAAGGAAGCTGATGAGGCATTATACAGTGCCAAGGACAATGGAAAAAATATGTTTAAACTGCCGGAAAAATAAGCACAGTGTTGTGCTTATTTTTTTCATCCGGTTTTGCAGTGCTGAGTAACGGGGAATAAATACAGACAGAGAGGAAGTGCAGGATATGAGTGAATTACATAATGGACAACTATACTGGCCGGAAACTGCAGAAAGAGATGTGACATTTCCGGAATTGAATAAAGACATACATTGCAATGTGCTGATTGTAGGCGGTGGCATGGCAGGTGCGCTCTGTGCAGAAGAGTTATCGCATACAAGAATGTCAGTGGCAGTCGTAGATAAAAGACGGGTCGGTGAAGGCAGTTCGTCAGCCAATACCGGACTGCTGCAGTATTCTAACGATAAAATGCTGCATGAGTTCATCGAACAGATCGGTGAGGAAAAAGCTGTAACGTTTTATAAGATGTGCCTTGAAGCAGTAGAGGAATTACAGAAAGTAGCAGGTACTCTGCCCGGGAAAGTGGACTTTGTCAGACGCCCGAGCCTTTATTATGCGTCAGATGAAGCTGATATTGAAAAATTGGAGAAAGAATATGAAGCATTGACAGAGCATGGGTTTGAAGTGGAATATTTTGATGCTGACAAAATTGAAGAGCTGTATGGATTCAGAAAGCCCGCAGCGCTGATGACGCATGGGGATGCGGAAGTAAATCCGTTTCGTCTGATCAGGTCACTGTTTGAAAGTGCTGAGACGAGAGGGGTACAGATTTATGAAAATACATCCGTTGATCGTCCGCAAAAAAATGAGGACGGGAAATTCGTTGTAGAAACTGCAAATGGAAAAATAACCGCAGATCATATTATTTACTGCACGGGTTATGAAGCAAAATCACTGGCTGACCGATTTGGCGGTGAACTCAACCGCACCTATGCGATCGCGACGAATCAGGTGGATGATCTGGAATCATGGATTTACCGCGCATTAATCTGGGAAACGAAGCGTCCTTACTTTTATATGAGAACGACTGAAGAAGGGAGAATTATTGCCGGCGGGCTGGATGAAGATAAAATGGATGCAGATGTGAGCGATGAAAAGCTGCATGACCGCGGTGCAAGACTGGTTGAGCGCATCAAAGAACATTTCCCGGACCTTGATATTCACGCTGAATATACATGGTCTGCTGCTTTTGGTGAATCAGAGGATGGTCTGCCATTCATCGGAAAAGACCCTGAGCAGGAGGGCATCTACTACTGCCTCGGATTCGGCGGCAACGGCACTGTCTACAGCAAGCTCGGTGCCAAAATGCTTTGTGAAATGCTGCACGGTGAACATAATCCTGAAGAAGCGGCCATCGTGGATCCCGGGAGAGACTGAGTCCGGGGTGGCGCTGTCTGAAGCGCCGCAAGCTGTCTATAGAAAAAAGTCCGGACAATGTCCGGGCTTTTTTCATGACCTTTAAGCACGGGCTGCAACCGTGTCTTCCTTGATGACTTCATCAGCAGCAACTTCATCATCCACTTTTGATGGTCTGAGACCGATCACTGTCACCGCAGCCAGTAGACCGGCTGTAACCAGGATAATCAGAGAAGGTGAAGCAATATCATACAGAAATCCAAACAGTACAAGTCCGATCGGTGAAATGCCTGAAGCAACCATTTCAAGCAGGCCGAAGACTCTCCCCCGGTAGTGCTCAGGGGTCGTTTTTTGCATCAGCACCATAATCGGTGTATTAATAATCATCATTGTCCCGCCGAACGTAAAGCCGAGTATCATATAAAAGATAATAAATCCGGGAGAACCCATTGTTACCAGCAGCGGAAGTGCAAGCAGCGCAAACAATAATCCGATACTCAGCATACCAAATCGCATTGTGCGGATCGGTTTTTTGAAATCTTTGCGGGTGGAAATATAGATAGAGAGCACGAGTGTACCAACCCCGAACATAGCTTCTATCAATCCGAACTGATCCGATGTGGCACCAAGTACTTCAATCGTAATATATGGTAAGCCAACCACAGAACCCATAAAGAAGAAATTTACCCAAAGTGCGACAAGCATAATCGGCAGCAGAATACGATGTTCTTTTACATAAATGGCTCCGGCTTTCAGACTGGCAAGCATTGGTTCGTCTTTTTGAACATCGCCTGATTCTCTTTTATATAAAGAAAAATCAATATTGATTTCACAGATCAGAGCCGTCGCATATGCAAGGGCATGGATCAGAAAGAAAGCTTCTATTGAAAGAAATCCATACATCAGCCCGCCAAGGACAGGACCTAAAATAGCGGCAAGTGAGGTCGAGGATTGCGTCAGTGATATGGCCCGCTGAATACGTGCTTCATCAACAAAATTGGCAATCGACGCAGTCAGTCCGAGGCCTGCAAAAGTTGAGAAAGCTGCAAGGAAGGCTGCTGTGATATAAATGACTGGCAGATTGAGCCCAAAGAACATTGTATAAAAGAATACAGACAACATCATCGCAGTCATCAGAGCATGCGATACGATGACAACCTGTTTTCTCGGCAGCCGGTCCAACACGTGCCCGGCAATCGGAGATAAAATGATTCTTGGCACCATTGAACATAAAATGGTTAATGCGAAACTTGAAGCTGAGCCGGTCAATGTCAAAACGAAGAAGCTGATACCAAACAGATAAATCTGTGCGCCGATGGTACCGATGAATTCGCCCCCGGTAAAGAAAAACATATTGCGGGTTGCTTTTTGAAGACGCTGCTGATCAGTCATACAAACCCCTCTTTTCAAAAGTTTAATTTAATTAAACAAATCATAACATGCTTTTTTCTGGTAATCAACAGAAAAGTTTAATATAATTAAACAAAAGAACATTGCAGAGGATGAAACATATGAGCAGCCTGGGTGAACGCATACGGAAGTTACGGAAAGAAAAGAAATTGACACTTGTAGATGTTGCAGGAGAAGCAATGTCCAAAGGAATGCTGAGTCTGATTGAAAATGGGCGGTCCAACCCGTCGATGGAAAGCCTTCAGCATATTGCAAAGCAGCTTGGTGTGAATGTTCAGGTACTGCTGACTGAAGAATCAAGCGAAGAGATGAAGAAGAAACTTGTGGAAATCGAAGAAGAGATACATAAGGCTTATCATGCCGTTTCGTTAGAGGAATATGAGCTTCAATTGAAGGGGATTCAAAAAGAACTGGAAAACATCGTGAACAAAGAGCTTCCAAAAACTTACGAGACAGCAAGGGTGTATGAACTGACGGGAAGGATTTATCAAAACCGAAGACAGATCGAAAAGGGAATGGCGTACCTTCAGCTTGCAATGAATGATTACCAGGCACTCGGACTTAATCACAATGTCTATAAGGTGCAGCTCAGAACTGTGATGGAGCATTTCAGGGAACATAAATATGAATACGCTCTTGAGCAGCTGATCGCATATAAACATGAATATGAAAAGAAGGAGCTGCTTGCTGATCCCCTCGTCCAAATCGAATCAGATCATTTAGAAGCGGCGCTTTTGTCTGGAGTCGGAAAATATACAGAAGCAGAAAACCTGCTTGAAGAGATTATTTCATTTTCAAAAAGAAAGAATATTTATTACCTGATGGATGATATCTACCGTCTGGCTTCTTTTCATGCTTTGTTAAATGGAGATGAAGAAAAGAGGCAGTATACACTTAAGAAATCTAGACAGTTTGCAGAGTTTACAGAAAATCATGATGGTCTTTTCAGCAGTATATTTGTTGAAATTCATTATAAAAACTTTTATTTAAAACAACATCAAGAAGCGCTGAATATGATTAATGAACTGGTAAATGATGAAAAAAATATGTCGATGGATGATGATGGGTATTTTCATCTGGAACGGGGAAGTGCACTTTATGGACTTGGGAAATACGAGGAAGCGTATGAAGAACTCATACAGTTTAAAGATACAGGATTTGCCCACCATCCATTCGATTTGTCTATGATGGCAACTGCAGATGCTTATGTGGCACTCTGTCTAATTGAAAAAGGTGACCAGGAAGCAGCACTTGCATCTGCTGAAAAAGCAATGACTGCTGTAGCTGATTTGCCGGAGACGCCATACCAGCATTTTATTCAGGAAACATGGGAAAAAACTGTTGCATTATTGAGCGGTAAATCATAAGATGGTTATTCTTATGAATAGCGGGAATACAGGCAGAGGGCGCTGTTTCAACATACACAGCGAACCTCTGCTTTTAAATTTGAAATGTTAAGGTCTGATATGATTTTGCCGCAGCTGTTAACTGGAGCGCAAGGGGGTGACTCCAGCTGGAGAAGCCGGACATGTGAGACTCCGCAGTGCGAAGCACGAGGATGCTTACCGCCGGCCCTGCGGAAAGCATCCCCCTAGAGCGGAAATTAACAGCCAATCTCAACAAAGCCTTAATATTTGGGAAAATAGTGATTTTGTCATGTGTCTGTCATACAGCCCCAAAATTTAAAAGATGATATTTTAGCGGATAGAGTGTATAATTACCTATGTGTATGATAGGAATATACGTGACATATGAAGGGTGTAAAATATGTACCTTACAACAAAAGAATTAGCAGCCTATTTGGATATGTCTGAACAGCTGATTCTTCAGCTGATCTATGAAAATAAAATCAGAGCTGTCTGGGATGGACAGCAATATATAGTGAATAAAGAGCAGTTTAATCAGCATTTAAAACAGATGGAAAAGGTCAAAGAACTCATCGAAGAGTGGAAGAATGAACCGATTCCTGAAAGTTATGATGTGAAAGATGAGGACTGACAGAAATGGAGGTGTGCCCAGTGATTCCTTTTACAAGAAAATTGAAAGAAAAACTTGAAGCAGCTGATCTGAATCAGTTCTGGCCCGGTTTCAGACTGACCGCTTATGCACTTTATAATCGTGAATCTGTGTATTTATTTAATCATCCTGTCTGCGGTGAAAAGGAAGAACCATTAATTTTTGCCTGGGATAAGCGATTTGTAGGGAATACGCTGATCTTATTTGAAGATGTCCCTACAGCGATTGTCTATGTTGAAAACCCGGGCAGATTCGAGGAGACTTATCCTGTTTTAGTCCATGAGCTTTTTCACGGCTATCAGACACTGATGGATGAAAAAAGGTTCCCGGATGAGTTACTGGGTGTGCAGTATCCACTGTCACAAGAAAATATCGGGTTTCGTCTTGAAGAACGTTCCGTACTGAGTGAAGCGCTCGAAGCACAGGGTGAAGAGCGGCAACAGCATCTCAGGCATTTCGTTTCACTAAGAGAAAAAAGAAGAGAGCTGCTTGGTGACACACTTGAATATGAAAACCTGATTGAAACGATTGAAGGCCCTGCGTGGTACGTTGAAATGAAAGCCTATGCATCGCTTCATGATGATATTAAAAGTGAGAGTTGTTACAAACAAAAGCTGCTGAATCATGAAGAAGCAGGGCTCCACTTGAGAAGAAGCTGCTATAGCTCAGGCCTTGCCATGTGCCTGCTGCTTGATGATTTGCTGCCTGACTGGAAACACCGGTATTTCGCAGAAGAATGTACGCTATATGACTGTCTGAAAGAAATGTCAGGCCAGGACCAGCCGACACTTTACAACTGTGATTGGGAAACGCAGAGTGAGGCGGCAAGGATTTACAGACTGGTACAGGAATCGAGGCTGAAGAAGATTCAGTCATTCTCAGAGTTTGAAGGTTATCAGCTGACAATTGAAGGGCCGATGAGAGCGGTATTTTTTGATCCGATGAATATGGTGAATGTGGATCATCAGCTGCTGCATCAGTATTTCGTTACGATGCAGATTCAGGAGCAGGAATATTTGATCAATCAGCCCGCTCTAACTTATTATGGCCATTCGATTCTTCATGCAGATAAACTGCAGCTGAATCTGAATGAAAAGCCGATCGTGGGTCCTGGTGCAGTGGATATTCCAGGCATCGGACACTTTAAAGGAAACTACAGTGAAGAGGGAAGGCAGCTGAGACTGCTTCTGTCATAAGGAAAAGCTGTCGGGGTAGATCCCCGACAGCTTTTTTAATCGTCTGCAGCGTCTTTTTTTACAAATTCATGACCGCCGACATACTTATAGTCGTCCGGATGACCGAATGAATCCGGCAGGTCTTCCAGATATTCATTCGCATCGTCCACAGGAGCATAGCCGAGTGGATTATCAGGATCCACCGTAAAGAAGCTCTGTTTGTTATTTGAAATACCATAGATCGTTACCACTTCTCTGATATCAGCTGTGATCGATTTGCGCACAAGTTGTGTCAGATCAGCATAGCTGAGCCAGATCATCAGATGTTCTCTTGAATCAGGCTTTTCCACGCAGCCACAGATTCGCAGGTTCACCACTTCCATGCCAAACTTATCATGGTAAAGCTTTCCGAGATCTTCATTATAGACTTTGCTCAGTCCATAAAACGTATCGGGTCTGGTTTCTGTTGTTGTATCATACGGCGCTCCATCTGCCGGCAGGAAACCGACAGCATGAATGCTGCTTGCATAGACGATTCTCTTCACGCCATGCTGTCTTGCAGCTTCATAAATATGATAAGTACCGCGGATATTTGCATCAAGAATGTCCTCGAACTCATTTTCCACAGGCAGTCCTCCGAAGTGAAGCACCGTTTCAATATCATGCTCTTTAAAAATCTGTTCAATCGCTGTGTAATCATTTAAGTCCGCTTTAATAAACGGCAGATCCTCCGGAAGTTCATCTGAAGAAGAACGGTTGGTCAGTACAAGGTCAAAATCCTCTTTCAGTGCATGTGCCAGCACAGTGCCAAGACCGCCTGAAGCACCTGTTAATAATACTTTACCCATGATGATTTCACTGCCTTCCTGTTATTGTCATGCTTGTACCTTTCCCTTTTTAAAGCATTGCAACCCGCATTTTGAAAAAAATTAAATTGTAAGCGTTATCAAATGAAACAATCAGAAAATAAGGGTGACACATCCCAATGAACCTTGTATACTTGTCATTAAAATTCTTTCTGAAAAATACAAGTGTTTTTATATGAAGTACAGTTGTCTTTTGGGAGGGCACTGAGGGGAATGTATTGTGGAGCGATTGCAGTAAGCTGGGTCGCAGTTGCGATGAACGTCGCTTCGGCTGCAGCAAACCCTTCCCGCAGAAGCGCGCATTTATATAATCAGTAGAACCAAATACAAAGGAGTTTTGCCTTCATGAAAGTTGTAAAATTTGGCGGCAGTTCAGTCGCAAGCGCCACTCAGTATAAAAAAGTTGCATCCATTCTTGCTGCAGATCCTGAGCGGAAAGCAGTCATCGTCTCAGCACCGGGTAAGCGCCATGCGGAAGATACGAAAACAACCGATCTATTAATCCGGCTGGCTGACAGTGTCGGTGAGCGGGACTTCAATGAAGAGGCTTTTCAGGCAGTCCTGAAAAGATACCGCGACATTATAGAAGAGCTTGAGCTGGATTCCTCACTGATGACTGAAGTGGAAGGACACCTTCATGAAGTCATTTCAATGTACCGGCAATCAAAAGACCGTCTGCTTGATGGTCTGAAGGCGAGCGGGGAAGACCTGAATGCTAAAGTCATGACAGCCTACCTGCAATCACTCGGTAGAAAAGCGACATATATTTCACCGAAAAAAGCCGGCATGATCGTCACGGATGAACCGGGAAATGCGCAGATTCTGCCGGAAGCCTATCCGGAGATTGCAAAGCTTCGTGACATAGAAGGGCTCCTTGTGATCCCCGGATTTTTCGGATATTCCTATGAAGGCAACATTGTGACATTCCCGCGCGGCGGTTCTGATATTACAGGGTCGATTATCGCAGCAGGTCTCGACGCAACGGAATATGAAAACTTTACAGATGTAGATTCAATCTACTGTGTCAGCCCGAAAATGGTAGACAAGCCGCGTGAATTAAAAGAGCTGACTTACCGGGAAATGCGTGAGCTTGCATACTCGGGCTTTTCAGTATTTCACGATGAAGCTCTCCAGCCGGTTGTGCACAAAAAGATTCCGGTCTGTGTCAAAAATACAAATCGTCCGGAAGCAAGAGGGACAAGAATTGTTGCCAGTCGTGAACTCGACGGCCGTCCTGTAATCGGGATTGCCAGTGACGAAGGCTTCTGCAGTATCAACATGACGAAATATCTGATGAACAGAGAGCTTGGCTTTGGTCGCAGACTCCTTGCCATCTTAGAGGACGAAGGCGTTTCATATGAGCATACGCCATCAGGAATTGATAACATGTCTGTCATTGTGAGATCCCATCAGCTTTATAACGGACAGGAAGCGCGCGTGTTGAACCGCATCCGTGAAGAACTGCAGGTCGATGAGCTATACGTCGAGCGTGACCTGGCAATGATTATGGTGGTGGGCGAAGGCATGAACCAGACAATCGGTATCGCCTCAAAAGCAACACAGGCCCTCGCTCAGGCAGGCGCTAATATCAAAATGATTAACCAGGGATCAAGTGAAGTCAGTATGATGTTCGGGGTAAATGTAGAAGACGTAGAACGTGCAGTACAGAGCCTTTACCATATTTATTTTCCGGCTGAGGTCGGGCAGGAAGTTTGATGGATGTTGAGGTTCTCAGCTTTATGCGTGTGGTTCGCCACTTACACTTGTGTGTTCGGCGTAAAACCTGTGAACTTCGACGCAAAACAGCCCACCTTCGCTTTATCGCCTGATTCAGGACTAATTTCTAACAAAAAAGCTTCTGCCAGAAAATCCGGCAGAAGCTTTCTACATGTTTACTCAGCTGGCAGAGCCCACACAGACACACTGCCTGCCTCCACAGGGAACGTGCCATACCCTTCATCATCAATCACAACCGGCTCATCAATCGAATTCGTATAGTCGGTCCACTCTTCACCAGCGCGATGTTCGCCGACAAACATACGCTTCTCACCTGCGTCACCAACTGTTACAACAACCGCACAGCCGGAACCTTCGATTTCTTCAACGCCGCGGCGTACCCAGCCAATCGTTGCCGGATGGTCAAAATAATCGTCCTGCTCACCGTATGCACGGTGGAAGCGCGCATAGATCAGCGGGTCAATCGCCTCTCGCTTATCCTCAATCGGATTTTCACCGTCAATACCGAAGTAATCTCCATAAAATACGCACGGATATCCATCTGCACGCAGTAGAACCAATGCGTAAGCACTCTGCTTAAACCAGTCCTGCACCCAGGATTCAAGAGACTCACCAGGCTGGGAATCATGGTTATCCACGAACGTCACTGCATTCATCGGGAATTCCCCGACAAGCGTACCATCGAACAGCGTTGAAAGATCGGCGTCACGCCCATCTTCTGAAATACGATGCAGCTTATAATGGAGCTGAACGTCAAACAGATCGAGCTGAAAATCAGTGGCTTCAAGGAAGCTGCCACACGCTTCAATGTCCTCATTCCAGTATTCGCCTACCATATAAAAGTTGCCATCCCGGTGTTCTTTTACCTGACGGATAAAATCATCAATGAACTCATGGCTGATATGCTTAATTGCATCAAGACGATATCCGTCAGCGTCAAGCGTATCAGACATCCATTTACCCCAGCTGATCATTTCATCGCGGACTTCAGGATGATTGTAATCCAGGTTTGCAAACATTAAATAATCATAGTTTCCGAACTCGTCATCAACCTGATCATTCCAGCTCTTACCTTCGCCGACGATTTTGAAAAAGCCGGTGCGTTCTTCGCGGGCATCGTAATCAGTCCCATTAAAGTGGTCAAAGTTCCACTGGAAATCAGAGTACTTGCCATCACGACCGGGGAAGGTGAACTTTGTCCATCCTTCAATCTCAAACGGCTCAGAAATCTCTTCAAGACGGTTTTCTGCATCTACTTCAATGACCTGGAACGTTTCTTTCTCATCAGCTCCGGCCTTATGATTCATGACCACATCAACGTATACCTGAATACCGTTTTCGTGACAGGCCCGAATGGCTTCATGAAGCTCATCTTTTGTTCCGTATTTTGTTCTGACGTCACCTTTTTGGTCAAATTCACCAAGGTCATACAGGTCATAGACACCGTAACCGTTGTCATCAGGTGATTCACCTTTTGTCACCGGAGGAATCCAGACTGCGTCAATTCCGCTTGCTTTTAACTCAGGTGCTGCATCCTTTAGTCTTTTCCAGTGATCGCCGTCTGCAGCAACGTGCCACTCAAAGAATTGAAGCATAGTGTGATTTCTTTCCACGTGAATTCCTCCTCTTAAATTAATCAGTATTTTAATAACGCGAAACCTTTCCGTGCGGGACTGCGCTTTCCTGCCCCGGGCGGTGAGCCTCCTCGAGCTTCGCTCTCCGGGGTCTCACCTGTCTCTTCCTGGGGAGGTAGTCTCCGTCCCGCACTTCAAGGTTTCGCTGGTTTTGTTCTAATAACTTCAAAGCTACAACTTAATAGAGTGATTATAGAGCAAAATAATATATCAGACAATTCTGAAGTCAATTTGTTTCGTCAAGCGAAAAAATGTGTGGCGCATTTTATTGTTTGATGTAAAATAATAGTTACATATTTCACAAGGGAGTACAGATGATGCTAAAAAGATTCTTTTCTTATTACAAACCGCATAAAAAGCTTTTTGCAGCGGATTTCAGCTGTGCGGTGATTGTCGGAATTCTGGAGCTCGGCTTCCCGCTTGCTGTATCATGGTTCATTGATACGCTGCTGCCGGAAGGGAACTGGCAGGCGATTACATGGGTCAGCTTTCTCCTCCTGTTTCTCTATCTCTCAAGTACCTCTCTTCAATACGTTGTAAACTATTGGGGTCACAAACTTGGAATTAATATTGAAACCGACATGCGTCAGGAGCTGTTTGAACATGTGCAGCGTCAGTCGTTTTCTTTCTTCGATAACACGAAGACAGGTCATATCATGAGCCGGATTACAAATGATCTTTTTGATATCGGCGAGATGGCTCACCATGGGCCGGAAGATTTGTTTATTGCAGTTATGACATTTTTCGGGGCGTTTTGGATTATGCTGACGATCAATGTTGAGCTGGCGCTTGTCGCGATTATTGTTGTACCGTTTCTGATCTGGCTCATTACGTATGCGAATATTAAGATGAATACAGCCTGGAAAGCGATGTATGGCAATATCGCTGAAGTGAATGCGCGTGTAGAGGATAGTGTGTCTGGAGCGCGCGTTGTTCAGTCATTTACAAATGAAAAGCATGAGATTAAGCGTTTTACTGCGGACAACCGTCATTACCGCGAGTCAAAAGTCGGCGCCTACAAAGTAATGGCGTTCAGCTTGTCGGGCATGTATATCATGACACGTCTGATTGTACTCGTTGTACTTGTGTTTGGTGCATACCTGAGCCTTAATAATGAATTGTCTTATGGAGAGCTTGTCGCATTTGTTTTATATATTAATGTCCTTTTCAAGCCGATTGATAAAATCAGTGCACTGCTTGAAATGTATCCAAAAGGCATGGCGGGTTTCAAACGGTTTACAGATCTTCTTGACCAGGCACCGGTTATTACGAACCGTCCTGATGCAAAAGTGGTAGATCATTTGGAAGGGGAAATTGAATTTGACCATGTATCCTTCAGCTATGATGAACAAAAGGATGTATTAAATGACATTTCACTGAAGCTTCGAAAAGGGGAGACAGTTGCCTTTGTCGGGCCTTCGGGAGCGGGGAAGACAACGATCTGTTCGCTGATTCCAAGGTTTTATGATGTCACAGATGGCGCCATTAAAATCGATGGGATGGATATCCGTGATATGACTAAAGAGTCTCTGAGAAGCCAGATTGGCATCGTGCAGCAGGACGTGTTCCTCTTTACCGGTACGCTGCGTGAAAATATTGCCTACGGAAAACTGGATGCAACAGAGGAAGAAATTCAGGAAGCCGCACGTAAAGCCAACCTGCAGTCAGTGGTGGATGGATTGCCGCTCGGCTACAACACTCAGATAGGGGAGCGCGGATTAAAGCTATCAGGCGGTCAGAAGCAGCGTATTGCGATTGCGAGAATGTTTCTGAAGGATCCTGCGATTTTAATTCTTGATGAAGCCACATCAGCACTTGATACAGAAACAGAAGCGCTGATCCAGACGGCGATTGAAGAACTGGCAAAAGGCCGCACGACACTCGTGATCGCTCACAGGCTCGCAACGATCCGTAAAGCAGACCGCGTTGTGGTTGTAACAGAAGAGGGAATTGCTGAAGACGGTACGCACGCTGAGCTGCTGGAGCAGGATGGAATTTTTGCGAATCTGCATCGCGTGCAGTATGAGCAGGTGTAGGGGATAGGGTTTGTCTGGGCTGCTTGCGGTTCGGGTTCGGCGGGAAATAATGAATGTTCGATGGGAAATAATCTGGGTTCGGCGTAAAATAGTTCATATTCGCCTTTCACCGAGTCATGTTCGACGCAAAACCAGACATGTTCGCCACTTCGTGTAATTAGACCTATGCCCGGGAAGCCATTTTACGGCCGCCGTCCCAATCCCAAACCCGCCACACACCAAAAACCCAGCTGATGCCCTGCACCAGCTGGGTTTCTCGTTTAAAAATGGGGCTTTAATATATCTCTCAGCACATCTGCACTCTTAGCAAACTGCTCTTTTTCCTGATCACTCAAGTTCAGCTCCACAACCTCTCGCACGCCGTCACGGTTGATAATAGCAGGCACTCCGATATACACATCTTCCTCACCGTATTCACCTTCCATCAGTGCAGAAACCGTTAAAATACTATTTTCATTATGCAAAATCGCTCTGGTAATCCGCACAAGCCCCATTGCAATGCCGTAGTAGGTCGCGCCTTTACTGTTAATGATCTGGTAGGCGGCATCTCGGACATTAACAAAGATCTCATCAAGGTCTTCCTGCGTATATTCAGGATGCTTTTTGATCATATCAAGCACGGCCACGCCGCCGACATCTACTGAGCTGTAGACAGGCAGTTCGCTGTCACCGTGTTCGCCGATAATATAACCGTGTACGTTTTGGGGTGCAACCTGAAAGTATTCGCCAAGCAGGAAGCGGAAGCGTGCTGTATCTAAAATAGTACCTGAGCCAATCACGCGCTCTTTTGGAAATCCGCTATACTTCCAGACCGCATACGTCAGGACATCTACCGGGTTGGTCGCGACCAGGAAAATGCCATCGAATCCACTGTCTGTGACCTGGGTAACGATTGAATGAAAGATCTTAAGGTTTTTCTCTACAAGCTGAAGTCTGGTCTCACCAGGCTTCTGGTTAGCGCCTGCACAGATGACAACCAGATCAACATCTTTGCAGTCTTCATATGTGCCAAATGAAATATTGAGTGATTGCTGGGCAAATACTTTACCATGATTCAGGTCCAGTACATCACCTTTAGCTTTCTCTTCATTCAGATCAATCATAATCAGCTCATCAGCTACACCCTGATTCAATAATCCGAATGCATAACTTGAGCCGACAAAACCTGTTCCAATCAGTGCTACGCGATTACCTTTTCCCATTTTCACAACACACCTTTTCAAGTAGAATGATGTTCTGATTTTATTATATACGATAAAGCTTTATTTGTGAATATTTTCACAAATTTTATACACTGTTTATTTTAAAACACCCCTGATCCGGCAAGCGCGGAGCAGGGGTGAGGCATTATTTCAGTTTTCCATCTTTCAGCAGTACCATACTGCTTAATCCGTCAACTTTAATTGTTTTTCCTTTTTCGACTGTAAGGATGCTGGTGCCTGCTTTATCATCGTTCACAAGCACTTTCCATGGCCCTTTACCAGGGAGTGCAACGGAAACCGCTTCTTTATTTGCGTTATGAATCACAAACAGGTGGCGATTCTTTTTCTCCTGCAGTGTGTAAGCAATTGTGTTGGCAGGAGAAGCAATAAATGACAGACGTTCTTCAATTTCTTTTGCATCTGTTAACCTGAATGCCTCATATCTCTGGCGCAGGTCAATGAGTCCTTTCATATAAGATACTTCCTCATTAAACGCAGCACGGCGCTCCCAGTCCAGTTGATTCACACTGTCAGGAGACTGATAGCTGTTGTGATCGCCGCCCTTTGTGCGCATAAATTCCTGTCCCGCGTGGATAAATGAGATCCCCTGGGACGTGAGGACGATGGATGAGCCGAGTTTGTGCATAGCCTTCATCTCGTCTTCCGTTGCATCAGGATTTGTCTTCTCGAGCTTATCCCATAGCGTCAGGTTGTCGTGCGCCTCAACGTATTGCACAACCTGATCCGGGTCGCGGTAAGTGGCAAAGCTGTCGTTATAGTCAAGACCGCCTGCTACACTTTGACGCATGATGTCTTCCATGCCCTGTTTCCCGTTGATAAAGCCAGGGTCAGTATCTTCCCATACGCTTCCTTTAGCCCCGTCCCGCATTGTATCGTTGAAATGGGCAACTCGCTCCATATCCTCAGCGTTTTTCTGGTTCGCTTTCAGTTCAGGGTCAAGTGGTGTATTCAGGTCCCAGCCCTCTCCAAGAACAATGATAGACGGGTCGATTTCATCCAGCGCTTCACGGACTTCATTCATTGTATCTGTATCATGAATACCCATCAGGTCAAAACGGAAGCCGTCCATATCGTATTCTTCAGCCCAGTATGAAACAGAATCCACGATAAATTTCTGCATCATTTTGCGCTCGGAAGCTGTATCATTTCCAACGCCTGTCCCGTTAGCAAGTGAACCATCCTCGTTATAGCGGAAATAATAGCCCGGCACAAGCTGGTTGAAATTCGATTCATTCACAGCATACATATGATTATAGACCACATCCATAATCACACCAAGGTCTTCATCGTGCAGTGTGTGGATCATTTCCTTCAGCTCTTTGACTCTGACAACAGGATCATATGGGTCAGTTGCATAAGAGCCTTCAGGTGTATTATAGTTTTTCGGATCATAGCCCCAGTTAAATTGAGGGGTATCCAGATTGGTTTCATCAACTGTACGGTAATCATAAATTGGCAGGAACTGAACGTGCGAAACGCCAAGATTTAAAATATGGTCAAGACCTGTTGCATAGCCTTCAGGACCTGTTGTTCCTTTTTCAGTAACGCCAAGATACTTACCCTTGTTTTCGATTCCGCTTTCAGGCTGGATCGAAAGGTCTCGGACATGCAGCTCATAGATAATGGCATCTTCAGGATTTTCTCCTTTAGAAAACTCTTCCCAGCCTTCAGGATTCGTGCGGTCAAGGTCAATCACAGCACCTTTATCCCCGTTAACTGAAGTGGAACGGACGTAAGGGTCAACCGCTTCACGCCACTCATCACCAATCTTTACTTTGTACGTATAAAGCTGGTTGTGAAGATCGCCTTCAACTGTTGATGTCCACGTTCCTTTTTCTGAAGCGTCCATCACAATTTCTTCACCCTCAGTTGCATCCCATGTGTCATACAGCACAAGCCGAGCTTCGCTTGCAGTAGGAGCCCAGAGGCGGAAGTCAGTTTTTTCTTCAGCATACGTGTTTCCGAGATCATCGCCATCATAAAAATACATGTCATCAAATGACTCAGAACGGATCACTTTTCCGACTTGTACTGTTGCATCACCGAAAAATTCAGTTTCGATCGTATAGGTTTTTGTCAGATCAATGTCTTCAACTGTTTCGATCGTCACTTTGTTGGTGACCGGATCCGTTCCTTCAAACGGGCGGATATCTGCAATTGTCAGCCCATTTAACGTAATGCCAGGGTTTTCAGAAGCAGTATCAATAGGGAGATTCGTTGTTAATGTAATTTCATTGATTTCATCAATCGTTGCACTAACGATACGCGGTGTTGAATCAATATATTTTGAATCATAATAGACGCCGCTATCGCTCTGTACAATCCAGACTTCGGCTGTACCGTCTTCATTGATTTTCGTAATGAAACGGTCACCGTTTTCGCGGTCAGCCCACGCATTATCGCCTTCTGTCTTTTTTACAATAAATCCGACTTTATTAAAAAGATCATCGCTTGAGACAGTAAAGTTCGCAGTTAGACCGAAATCATCCTGTCCTGTGAACTGAACCTCCTGTCCGTCACCATCTCCAGGCCATGCCCATAGGTTCCAGCCTTCATAGTTACCATCAAAACGGTAATAGTGCAGCGTGACATCGACTTCATTAAATTCAGGGAAATCACGGTATTCTCCATCCGGAGGTGAGGTGTAAACTGTGTCATCGCCGGACTTAATCCATACTTCAGCAACGCCTGCTTCAGTCTCAGCCCAGCGATCACCGCCATCTTTTTCCCATGTATCAGTTCTTACAATAAATCCAATACGATCATGTGAGCCTGCCAGATCAACCGTTGCGATCTTTCCGAATTCATCTTCTCCTGTAAACTCATGGACCTGGCCGTCACCGCCTTCTGGCCACACCCATAAGTTCCAGTCTTTCTGCACATCAGCATTTTCCTGATAATGCACAATCAGCGTTGAATATGTATTGCTTTCAGCTTGTGCAACATTTGATGCAATCGGTTGCGCAATCGGCAATAAAGAAATAATTAATAGTAATGCCATCCACCCTGCTAAAAACTTTCTGTGATTCACATACATTCCTCCTTATATTTGGTATGGTTAGCATTATAAGGTGAGAATAGCCTGATTGAAAGCGTTTGCAAAAAAGTTGCACAAAACGCATCAATCGCACTAGTGAACATTCTGTGACTATATGTTCTGAATGATCTGAAAACAGTAAGATACTCACAGGAGGCGATAGGCTTGAAAGTAGCAGGATATTTTCTCTCAGGATTAGCGATAGCGACCTTAATCTTTATGATTGCCGGTCCGATCGTCGGCGGCGTCATAGCATTTGCTTTATTATTTACAGTCCAGATGAGTAAAGGTGCAGAGGAGCAGGCACCAAAAGACCGGGTGGCTGAAGCGTATCAGAAGTATTTAGATGAAAAAGAAACCGGGGCGTGATCCGGTTTCTTAGAAAGGCTGGATGAGGCAACTGGGGTCGCGATTGCCCCAAGTAGGGCTGATGGAAAAACGGTGCGGGGTGAAGGAATAATCTTAATAGATGATGGAATTATTTTTCAGATTGATGGAAATAAGCGAGGCTGATGGAATCATCTTCAGGATAGAAAGAATCATCTAGAAAATTGATGGAATAAATTTCAACCTGATGGAAATATCGCCTTGGCTGAAGGAATCCCGCCACACCCCATCCCATCCAAACCCGTCAAAAAACCAAAAACCCCTTGATCTCCATCACATTCATGTGAAGGACATCAAGGGATTTTCTTCATTACCAATAACTCACACATATGCATAAAACCTCACCAAATCAGCTATTCCCTGCTCTTCATCCGTTACCGGCGACTGGAAAATTCCAATGACCAGATCCATGAATTCCCCGCGGAACAAAAACGCGAAAATCAACACAGTACATATGAAAATAGCAGTGAAAAATAATATGTAAACCGACCATTTACCAGCAGATTGAACCATCATTCTCCCTCCTGAAATCCAGTTATATGTATTAGACGTTAAAAAAAGGAAAAAGGTTTCGTATTTTCTGAAAAAAGTTTTGATTTATTTTTTTGGGTAAATCAAATAGGATAGGATTAGACGATTAAAGTGAGGGAAATCTATGACTTCGTTTGCATTGCCGGCAGCATTAATAGCTGTGTTGGCCGGCTTCATTATCATGATAAAAGATGGACGGAAGAAAAAACGCACATCTGTCAATCGTACAATGGTGGTTCTGTTCTGGATCTATGTGACAGCCGTTGTCCATGTCACGCTGGGTACGCTTCAGTTCCCACCGGATATCGGATCGCCCGTCAGAGTCCAGCTGGAGCCGTTTTATTTTCTCGATGAATGGGCGACCTATCGAAACCTGTACAGCGAATCATTTTTTCAGAATGCCAGTCTGACAGTTTACAATTTTATTATGTTTATGCCATACGGCTTTTTCCTGGCCTATTTTAAAAGAGGGTTCTTCACATCAGTGTTTGTTCTGTTCTTTTCAAGCCTGTTGATCGAAACAACACAGCTTGTACTTTCCTTCCTCGGCATCACGTGGATCAGAGGCTTCAACGTCGATGACCTCATCATGAACACAGCCGGCGGGATCATTGTTTATATCATTACCTGGCTCGTGTTGAAAATCATTAAAATGTTGAAGAGAGACTGAGATAAAGCATCAAAATTTAGTGTGACTACTTAAATATGACTACACCTTAAGGTGAACGAAGCGGAAGGTGGTGACTCCGGGACGATTAGCGGGATAGCTGAGACCCCACAGGCGAAGCCGAGGAGGCTCAGCGACCGCCGTCCGGAAAGCATCCGCCTGGAGCGTAGTGAACCGGTTAAGAGACTGAGACAATATCGTCACAGTCTCTTTTTTTAGAGGCTTAAACCCATGCGCCAAAAGGTATCTAGTATAATAGAAGGTTTGCAGGAAAGCAGTCAGTGCGATAATCTAATGCCTAAGAGCTGAATTTTCACACAAATCTAATATCGCATTTTGTTAAAAGGAGAGATTAGATGAATATCACGTATCATCCGCTTGGCGATCAGGCCGTACTGATCCATTTCAAGCAGGAAGTAAGCCGTGAAGTGCTTGCAGAAGTACAGAATCTGAAGCGGGCGATACAGGAGGACCAGCCTGAATGGCTATTTGAAGCAGTTCCCGGATATGCCTCACTTGCGGTTCATTATGACCTGGTTCAGCTGATTCATGAGCAGGACCCTTATGAAGCAGTTCTTACCTATTTAAAAGAAAAAGCTGAAACGGTAAAAAGCAGTGACGGTTTCAAACAGCGTACTGTAAAAGTTCCTGTTTGCTATGGCGGAGAACTTGGACCTGACCTCGAAGAAGTTGCTGAACACGCAGGCATTTCAGCAGAAGAAGTGATTAAAAGGCATCAACATGGAGATTATACAGTCTATATGCTTGGCTTTGCGCCGGGATTCCCGTATATCGGCGGCCTGGACCCTACTATCGCGGCGCCTCGTAAAAATAACCCCCGGACCGCGATTCCAGCAGGTTCAGTCGGGATTGCCGGTGAACAGACAGGGGTCTATTCAATTGAAACACCTGGGGGCTGGCAGATTATCGGACGGACGCCGGAAAAGCTGTTTGACCTGCGGAGAGAAAAGTCATTTCTTTTGCGCGCAGGTGACAGAATTGAGTTTTATTCAATTACACAAAAAGAATTTGAGGAGTGGCAGCAATGATACATGTAATAGAACCCGGACTGCTATCTTCAATTCAGGATAACGGACGGCGGGGACATCAGGAATCGGGCATGATTATATCAGGTGTGATGGATATCTTCTCTATGCGCATCGCTAATACGCTTGTCGGCAATGATGAAAATGAAGCCGTGCTTGAAATCACTTTAACAGGTCCGACAATCGAATTTCAGGAAGATCAGCTGATTGCAATCTGTGGTGCTGATTTTTCAGCAGTTATTGATGATCAGCCCGCTCCATTATGGCGTCCGGTTGCAGTGAAAAAAGGCAGTACACTACATATGAAATTTTCTAAAACAGGCTGCAGAGGTGTGATTGCAGTCGGGGGAGGCTTTAATGTCCCTGAAGTACTCGGAAGTAAATCTACGTATCTGAGAGCAGGGATCGGCGGCTTTAAAGGGCGAGGTCTTGAAAAGGAGGACCTGATCTCAGTTGGTACGCGAAATAGTGACTCAGAGCGTATTTATCAGAATGTGCTGAACAAACCTGCGCAGTGGTCTGTATCGCGTGCTTATACAGAAGAGGTGTATGACCGTTCAGTGATGCGGGTGATCCCGGGGAAGCAGTATGAAGCATTCACAGAAGAAAGCAGAGAGTGCTTTTTCGATCAGGCCTATAAAATCTCAAAGCACTCTGACCGGATGGGCTTCAGGCTTGATGGTGACAACCTTGAATGCGGCCTGCAGGGAAATATGCTCTCTGAGGGTGTAGCGTTCGGAACGGTGCAGGTTCCTGCAGATGGACAGCCGATCATCCTGCTTGCTGACAGACAGACACTTGGCGGCTACCCGAAGATTGGCCAGGTTGCATCAGTGGATCTACCGGCACTGATTCAGAAAAAGCCCGGTGAATCAATTCATTTTGAAGAGATTTCAATACAAAAAGCTCAGGAATTATTTAGAGAACGTGAGAAAGAATGGCAGGAATTGAAGTGGATGATTACTGCGAGCTTGGAGGGATTGGATGGTTAAGATCGATCTGAACTGTGATATGGGAGAGAGCTTTGGCGCCTATAAAATGGGGAACGATGCGGAGGTGCTGAAGTTTGTTACTTCTGCAAACATTGCCTGCGGGTATCATGCAGGAGATCCGACTGTCATGAGAAGAACAGTTGAGCTCGCGCTTGAAAATGGAACCGGCATTGGCGCGCACCCCGGATTTCCCGACCTTGGCGGATTTGGCAGACGCAATATGACTGTCACAGAGGAAGAGGCTTACGACCTCACGCTTTATCAGATTGGTGCCCTTTACGGCTTTGTGAAGGCGCAGGGTGGCAGACTTCAGCATGTAAAACCGCATGGCGCACTGTACAATGCGGCTGCGAAGGATGCAAAACTTGCAGGCGCAATTGCAAAAGCGGTTTACGACCTGGATCCTAAGATGATATTATTTGGTCTGTCCGGTGGAGAACTGATCCAGGCCGGCAGAAACATCGGCCTTCAGACAGCTTCAGAAGTGTTTGCTGACAGAACCTATCAGCCTGACGGTTCACTCACACCGCGCACCCAGTCAAACGCTTTAATTGAAGATGACGAAACTGCCGTATCACAGGTTGTCCGTATGGTAAAAGACGGATTAGTGCGGGATGTAAATGGAGAAGACGTCAGCATTGAAGCTGACACCGTTTGTATTCATGGAGATGGCGCACATGCACTGGCTTTTGCTGAGAAAATTAACAGCAGGCTGAAAGAAGAAAGTATTTTGATCAAAAGTTTTAAGTAACTTAATAAAAGCCCATGATGCCTTTAGATAGCAGGAGATGCCATCTAAAGGCATCAGGAGCTTAAAGAACATCAGGAAAGGAATAGACAACGATGAAAAAACCGGAATCTAACCGCAGTATACTGCTCGGCGCTGCATTCCTGATGGCAACCTCAGCTGTCGGGCCGGGCTTCTTAACACAGACGACCACATTTACCCAGACACTTGCAGCAAGCTTTGGTTTTGTTATTTTAATTTCTATTATTATTGATATTGGCGTACAGATGAATATCTGGCGGATTATTACCGTATCAGGTAAACGCGCGCAGGAAATCGCAAATGAAGTGCTTCCGGGTCTTGGCATCTTCCTCGCAGCGCTCGTTGTGCTTGGCGGGCTTGCGTTTAATATCGGAAATATCGGGGGAGCGGGTCTTGGTACGAACGTACTTTTCGGCGTCTCACCTGAGATGGGCGCCCTGTTCAGCGGTCTGATTGCAATCGGGATCTTCCTGGTACGGGAAGCTGCCCGCATTATGGATCGCTTTATCCAGGTGCTGGGCTTTCTTATGATTGGGCTCACTGTATTTGTTATGTTCCAGTCCCAGCCGCCCGTTGGAGAAGCGATTATACGTTCTTTTATACCTGAAACGCTAGACTTCCTGGCAATTGTCACGCTGGTCGGAGGTACAGTCGGCGGGTATATCACTTTTGCAGGAGGACACAGACTGCTTGATGCAGGACTAAGCGGTATGAAAAATATACCTGAAGTTAATAAAAGTGCAGTGTCTGCGATTGGACTTGCTTCAATCATAAGAATTTTCTTATTCCTCGCGACACTTGGTGTAGTGGCACAGGGTCTTGACATTAATCCGGAAAATCCACCGGCATCCGTATTCCAGCTCGCAGCAGGGAATATCGGTTATAAAATTTTTGGTGTTGTGATGTGGTCTGCCGCGATTAGTTCAGTAATCGGTGCCGCTTATACATCAGTTTCCTTTATCAAAACTTTCAGTCCGGTGTTGGCAAAATACGAAAAGTTTCTGATTGTCGGTTTTATTACCGTATCAACAGCCATCTTTACATCAATTGGTCAGCCGGTTACATTGCTCATCCTTGCAGGTGCATTAAATGGGCTGATTCTGCCAATTTCACTTGGTGTGATCTTGCTTGCAGCACATAATAAGAAAATTGTTGGTGAATACAATCATCCGAAGTGGTTAACAGGCTTTGGGATCTTAATTGTTGTTGTCATGGCTTACCTTGGCGGTTACACGATGATTAATCAGCTGCCTGAATTGTTTTCATAATAGTAAATAAAAAGAGCCTGAGATAAAAACGATGATATTTGTTGTTTGAATTACTTTTTATTGAAATAAAATCTTAGTGGAACGGAGCGTAAGGCGGTGACTCCGGGACGATTAGCGGGACAGCTGAGACCCCCACAGCCGAAGGCGAGGAGGCCATATCGGACCACAAAACGGTCCACCGTCCGGAAAGCTTCCGCCTGAAGCGCAGTGAAACGATTAGAGGCTGAGACAATTTTTATAATGTCCCAGCCTCTTTTTATGTCTGATCAAGCTGACCGCTGAACCACTCCAGCAAATCCTTATTTACTATATCCTGTGATGAAAATGGAACATAGATCAGTTCCTGCTTTTTAAATGTGTCTTTAATCTTTTCCAAGTGCGGCTTCTCATGCTTTTTACGCTCCTGCATAAACGTGCCATCCACATCTTCAGGAAGCACCTTATTCACGATCAGTGTCTTCACGTGCAGATCGTATTGATCAAGCAGCTGCAACGCTTTCTCCGTCTCGAGAATCGGCAGCCTCTCAGGGTTTAAAACAAATACAAACCCGGTTTCCTTAGGATCAAGAAGAATCTCCCTTGCGCGTGAGAAACGGTCCTGACGGGTTCTGAGCACATCATAGATCGGATCTTCAACAGGCTCGCCGTCATTTAAAAGGGCGGCATAATTCTCATTTGTTTTTCTGCGCTTTTCAAGCAGTCCTTCAATCCAGATCCCCATCAGTTCAGGCAATGTCAGCAGTCTGATCGTGTGGCCTGTAGGCGCTGTATCGAAAACGATTTTATCAAACTTCTCACGTTCCTCTAAAACGATTGAAATCAGTTTATCAAACAGAGCAGCCTCATCAGCACCCGGTGAGGATTTTGCTGTATCAAGCTGTCTGTGTACTTCTTCCATCATTCCTGCATGAACGACGCCTTTAATATTCGCTTTCACGCCTTTAATATAATTGGCTGTCTCAATTTCAGGGTCAATCTCAAGTGCAAATAAGTTCGGTGCAATTTCAGTGTTCTTTCCACCGATTTTACGATTGAAAATATCCCCGACATTGTGTGCAGGGTCGGTTGAGACAAGCAGTGTGCGGTAACCCTGCGCCGCCGCTTTCCAGGCGATCGCAGCAGCAGACGTGGATTTGCCGACACCGCCTTTTCCACCGACAAACAAAATATTATTCTTCAGGATTTTCATCAAAAGACTCCTTTATCAGCAGCAGCGGATTCCTGAGAGAGGAGACTTCTCCATTCCCATCCGCAAATGCCAGTCGTGAAATTTTTCAATCATATGAGGATAAAGCTCGAGCGTGTAATAGTATACCGGATTCGGAATGCCAATCATTTCTGAATATAGCATGAGCAAAAACAGGTCATCCTCGTTTCTTAGTTCGCGCGCAATTTCCTGACGGTGAGGCATACTGAGTACTTCTTCGTAATAGGCGATGAGTTTTTTGATGTGGCCGAGCATGTATAGCAGCCTCCTTAAGTTTAGTGAATGCGAATGTATGGATCACAATCAGCTTTTTACGGGTCAGAGTCCGGGATTTATGGGTCACTTCCCCGTGTTTTAGGGTCACAAATGGATATTTACCGGTCACTACGCCTTTCTGTGTCCAGCTTCAGCAGGCAGGGGCTAGTGCGCTTCCCTCAGCTCCTAAAGATAAGTCAACATCAACTCACTACGTTCGTTGTGTTTCCTTTATCTTCATTCGCTTCAGTCCAGCGCATACGCCCCTAAACGCCTGCTTCCGCCTTTCTGTGTCCAGCTCCAGGCGCTAGCTCCTCGGGTCATAAGCCACGCAGCGGTAACCGGGGAAAACCGCCCGTTTTCCGCTGCGCGTCTTATGCCTGTCGGAGCTGAACGAGCGCCTTCCGCTTTTCTATAAAATACAGGAAAGAGCCAACGCCCTTTCCTGCATCATCATTAATCGTTCGGATCGATCTTTGGCAGATTTTTATTCAGCAGTGCAGAAGCTGCAGTGACACAGATCCATAGTGCAAACCCAAGGATCAAGGCACCAAATACAAACAGCAGTGTACTCGATTGCTCATTCCACCACGCCCACTCGGTGAATACCTGACTGATCATTGCATAAAGCGTCATGAACATCAGGAAGATCATCGGGATCAGGGTAATTAAGTAATTTCTGCCGAGTCTCTTCAGCCAGATTGAAATGAGGAGAAGGTTAATACCGGCAAGCAGCTGGTTGGATGTACCAAACAGCGGCCATAGCAGGTAACCACCTGAACCAAATCCGTTCGGGCCTTCCGGAATCAGTACAAGCGCAGCACTTGATACAACGGCAATGGTTGTTGCAACATGCGTTTTCTCAAGCGCAGGCACTTTATATTCAGTACCAAGTTCAGAGATGATATATCGCATCAGACGCACTGATGTATCAAGTGTCGTAGCAGCAAAGCTAACTACAATAATAGATACAATTGTGGCTGCAACTTCTTCCGGAATACCAAGGCCGCTTGCAAGCTGACTCGCACCAAGTACGAAGTTCCCAAGACCGCCGCCGCTTGCAGCGCCAAAGCTGTTATATGCTTCTTTGAATGCATCAGCTGAAGGGAAGAGTGTAATAACTGCGATAATTGAGATCAGCGCAAGGACACCTTCACCAACAGCACCTGCATATCCTACAAAGCGTGCGTCGGTTTCTTTATTCAGCTGCTTTGAAGATGTACCTGAAGATACCAGTCCGTGGAATCCGGAAATCGCACCGCAGGCAATAGTGATGAACAGCAGCGGGAACCATGACTGGTCAGTTGCGTCAGGATTTGTAATTGGTGCCGTAATTTCAGGGTTTGTGAATAACAGGCCAAGATATAAAATCCCAAGCCCGACTACCAGCTGGTGAGAGTTAATAAAATCACGCGGCTGAAGCAGCTTCCATACTGGGAGTGTTGATGCGATATAGACATAAATCATTAAAATCGCAATCCAGATAAAGAAGGCACTTGAAACTGCGCCAAGTCCGAATATGCCCGCTCCGTCTTCTCCGCCCATATAGCGGACAAGGTCAATCTGCAGGAATTGATACTCTGCAGCAAGCACTGCGAAAATATACATAACCGCCAGTGCAACCAGTGATGGTACAAGCATTTTAACATTTCGTTTATACACCGCATGCCCAATCCAGATCGCAAGTGGAATCTGAATAAATACAGGCAGTACGCTTGATGGGAAAGTGATAAATAAATTAGCGATTACCCATGCAAATACTGCGTTAACCATCAGTACAAGAATTAAAATAATGAATAAGAACAAAATCTTTGCACGCTGGCCGACTAATTTATTTGCAAGTGTTCCCATAGACTGTCCTTTATTTCTGACAGACACAACAAGTGTACCAAAGTCGTGTACTCCTGCAGCGAACACAGTTCCGAAAACCACCCACAGAACTGCAGGCAGCCAGCCCCAATACACAGCAATAGCTGGTCCAAGGATCGGTGCAGCACCGGCTACTGAGGTAAAGTGGTGTCCCCATAACACAAACTTGTTCGTCGGTACGAAATCGACGCCGTCCTTATAGCGGTGTGCAGGTGTAACATAATTCGGATCAAGTCTGTAGATCTTCTCAGCAACAAATTTCGAATAAAATCTGTAGCCCAGCACGAAGATGAACACCCCAACCGCCGCTAAAGCAATTGCATTCATTCAGTTGTCCCCCTTAAATATGTAATGTGATATTTGGTAATAAAGTATATGTAAGCATTTTCAATGTCATGTACCATCATAGGATATAGATTGAATTGTGTAAATATTATAATAATAATTTTTTCGCTAAACTAAAGATTTAGTTTAATAGTCACAGAGCGTTTGAGGAACTCACTCTATCTGTATAGGGCGAGGGTAATTCTAAAAATTAGGATGAAGGGAATTAGTTACTTTCTGATGGAAATACCGAATCATGTGAAGGGATTATGGCCACTTGTGAAGGGAATTTGACGCTCTTCAATTTGAGTGAAGGAATTAAATCTACTACTGAAGGGAATATTTTCAAATTGAAGGAAATCGTTTATCCTTCTGAAGGAATGAATGTCTCCATTGAGGGAAAAGCGTCCGCGTGTTGTCTACCCCTATACCTCTCCACCAGCTCAATTTCCTACTATAGAAAAATGCCTCTGCACAAAAGAGGCATTTACCCAACCCAAAAATGAAATTCTATCTGAAATTAATAAACCCGCCTTCAGAATGAATCGTCTGTCCTGTAATCCACTGGGCCTGTTCACTTGCAAGGAATGACACCAGGTTTGCAGCATCAGCAGGCATTCCCAGCCGTCCCTGCGGTGAAAGAGGAAGCAGCGCTTTTTTTACTTCATCATTCATCCAGCCGCTATCCGTCGGGCCCGGGTTGATCGAGTTGATCGTAATTTTCCGCTCAGCCAGGACAGGTGAAATTGTATAAACGAGCGTATCAATGGCTGACTTGGTCAGTGCATAAGAGAGCTCATTCGGCATTGGTCCTTGTGCCCATCCGGTTGTCAGGCAGATCACTCTGCCGGTCTCACTGTCAAAGTGCCGGAGGAATTTTTGAGTGAGCAGTGTCACAGCTCTCGTATTGATCGCATAATGCTGGTCGAGCTGATCAGCTGAAATGGTTTCAATAGAATCATTGATCGAAACAGCCGCGCTTTGAATCAATATATCCGGATACCGGCCGAAAGCAGCCTGACAGAACGAAAACAGTTCATCGATCGAGTGAACTTCAGCCAGGTTCAGTTCAATCATTTCCGCCTGGACCCCGTGAGCTCTGCAGGCAGCGAGCACATCATCCGGATCTTCACTTTCCGTATGTGATGAAACGTCACGGTCATAGGCATGCCAAAATGTAAATAAAATATCCATCCCATCCGAGGCAAGCTTTTCAGCAATAGAAGCACCAATTCCTGCTTTTCTGCCAACACCGGTTACAAGCGCAAGTCTTCTTGTCATGATATTTGTCCTCCACTTTCTTAAAATATCTTTTCTTCACTTCCATTTAAAGATAACATAGACTCAATGAATCATCGGAAAAATCAGAAAGCTGGTGTTTGTATGGCAGGTATTCAATTGGTTAAACCGGAAGCGATCAGTGAAAAATCGTACTGGTCTTATATAAATGACTGGAAAGCAGCAGGAGAGAAAATCATTCCTGTGGCCTCTGCTCCGGGAAAAGAAAGCTTTGAAGAGCAGGTGCATCAATGGAAAAACGAAGAGCTTGGAGTGGATCTTCCGGCAGGCTGGGTCAGCAGCTCTCTCTACTTTTTAATGAATGAAGATCATAAAATACTCGGTGCTGTACATATCCGCCACGAACTGACTGAAGCGCTGATGAAACTAGGCGGTCATATCGGTTATGGCATCAGACCGGATGAAAGAAGAAAAGGCTACGCAACAACAATTTTGCAGCAGGCACTGAATGAAATTGAGAAATTTGGTATTAGCGAGGTACTTATAACATGCGATGACGATAACCCGGGTTCATACAAAGCGATTGAATCAAATGGAGGGGTAAGAGACCCGCGAGATGAAAAAGAAAATGGCGTACTGATCAGGCGTTACTGGATCAGGTGAAAGACATCATCATTTGTTAAAGTGAAAATAAAACAGATTTGAAAGGAACGATTTTAATGAAACATTCAACTGAACCATCACGTATGGACGTATTAAAATCCCGCGAAAAAATTTTCCTCGGACTGCTGATCGGTGGCGCTTTAGGGCTGAACTTCCGTCTGATTAATGTGCTCATGATCGATGATATTACGATGCAGACTGTCAGTAATGTAGAGCTTGGTATTTATATATTATTTTTTGTGGTTGCTGTCTGCGGTATGTTCTGGATTAGAAAACAAAAGCGCATTGAACTCGAGAAAAACCCTGAGGCAGGACTGAAGAAATGAATCCTTTTGATGAGTTTGAAACTGAAAGGTTAGCTTTGATCACACTGACAAAAGAACATACACAATTTATTTTTGATCACTTTTCAGATCCGGTGGTTTGCAGGTTTTTACTGGATGAAGAAGTGTATACAGAAATGGAGGAAGCTGAAAACTTCATTTTATATAACGCCTATCACCTGAAAAAGAATCATAACCGGTGGGCAATCACGTTAAAGGATAGTGGGACAGTGATTGGCACGTGCGGCTTTCATCAGTGGGACCGTTACAATAACATTGCAGAGATCGGCTATGACCTTACACCTGTCGAGTGGGGAAAAGGTTACGGCAGGGAAACTGTTACCGGTATGATTGAACACGGATTTCAATATATGAAGCTGAACCGGATTGAAGCTTATGCTGCAAAAGGAAACAGTGCTTCAATGAAATTACTTGAAAAGCTTGGTTTTAAGCAGGAAGGCCTTGTCCGCGATAAACATTTGTTTCAGGGAAAATATTATGATCACTACAGCTATTCGCTTTTAAAAAGAGAGTGGGAAAACGGTTCGCGATAAGCGGGCCGTTTTTTCATGAGCGGTCACATTTGGAGCAAACCGCATAGTGAATGATTAGTCATTGAAAGCCAAACAAGCTACAATAGACTTTACAAGAGACATAATCATGATGAGGAGTGATGGATGTGACGAATCAGATCAGCCAGATGCATGACGAACCAAAAAAAGTACTTGTACTCGGAGGGGATGGATTTTGTGGCTGGCCTACAAGCCTCCATCTGTCAAAAAGGGGATATGAGGTCATTATTATTGATAACCTTTCACGAAGGAATATTGATAATGAGCTCGAAGTCGAATCTCTTACACCGATCAGGCCAATGGGCGAAAGAATCAAAGCCTGGAAAGAGATGACTGGAAAGACGATCCGCCACCTCAATATTGATCTGGCAACAGATTATGACAGGCTATATCAGACGATTTGTGACGAAAAACCTCATGCAATGATACACTTTGCCGAACAGCGCTCAGCACCTTACTCCATGAAATCTCCACGGCATAAACGCTACACAGTCAATAACAACATGAATGCAACCCATAATATTCTATGTGCAATTGCTGATTCAGGGCTTGATATTCATCTTATCCACCTCGGCACAATGGGTGTATACGGATATGGCACAGCAGGTGTCAAAATTCCTGAAGGTTACCTCGATGTAGAAGTGAAAACGGAACAGGGCGAAAGAGTGGAACAGAAAATCCTGTATCCCACCAATCCGGGCTCTGTCTATCATATGACTAAATCCCAGGATCAGCTTCTTTTTCAATACTATAATAAAAATGACCAGCTCCGGATCACAGACCTTCATCAGGGAATTGTCTGGGGAACAAATACTGAAGAAACCAGTCTCGATGAACGTCTGATCAACCGCTTTGACTATGACGGGGATTACGGCACTGTACTGAACCGTTTCCTGATGCAGGCAGCGCTTGATTATCCGATTACTGTTCACGGTACAGGGGGACAGACACGCGCATTTATTCACATTCAGGATACAGTCCGATGTATTCAGCTGGCGATTGAGCATCCGCCTGCTGAAGGGGATCTTGTCATGATTTTTAATCAGATGACAGAAACGCACCGCGTAGAAGACCTCGCTAAAATGGTGAAAGAACTGACCGGAGGCGAAATTGCTTACGTGCCGAATCCGAGAAAAGAATCCGCAGAAAATGAGCTTCATGTAAAAAATGATCTTTTTTTATCTAAAGGATTGAATCCGATTACGCTGAATAAGGGTCTTTTAGAAGAGGTGACAGATGTAGCGAGGCGTTATGCCAACAGAGCAGATCTGTCTAAAATACCGGCCCGCAGTGTATGGACCAAGGAGCAGCAGGCAGGTGTACCCGTACAAATAGAAGCTGTGACTGACCAAACCTGACAGCAGGAGGAATCTATGAGAATTGCGATCATAACAGAAACGTTTCTGCCTTCAACAGACGGGGTGGTCACCAGACTGTGCGCCTCTATCAGCCGGCTGAGACGTCAGGGACACGAGGTGATGGTCATTGCACCTGACCACGGAATCAAAGAATTCGAAGGAGCAATTGTAGCCGGTATTCCCGCCTACAACTTCTTTCTATATAAAGAAGACCGTAAGTTTTCCTTTTACTCTAAAAAAGTAAAAAAATATCTCAAAACCTTTAACCCGGATCTCGTACATGTGGTGAACCCTTCATTTCTGGGTGTAACGGGTATCTATTACACGAAAAGGCTGAAGCTGCCGCTGATGGCTTCCTATCATACGCATGTACCGAAATATGCAGATTACTATAACTTTTCCTATATGAAACCCGCGATGTGGACATACTTCAAAACGCTGCATAACCGGGCGCTGTTGAATCTGTGCACGTCACAGACCGTCCTTGAAGAACTTCAGGAAAAAGGATTTCATAACGTTCACCTTTGGAAAAGGGGAGTCGATACGAACAAGTTTCACCCTGACTTTTATCATGAGGATATGAGAAAGCGTCTGTCGGGCGGAAAAACAGATAAAACGCTTCTGCTGTTTGTAGGCAGACTTGCAGCTGAAAAAGAAATTGAAAGAGTCAAACCGCTGCTTCAGCAGTCAGATGATTTCTGTCTGTCCATTGTTGGTGACGGACCAAACAGAGAGACGCTCGAAAAGGAATTTGCGGGTACCAATACCGTTTTTACAGGATTTCTGCATGGGGCTGAGCTTGCACAGGCATATGCCTCAGCGGATGTCTTTGCGTTTCCATCCACAACTGAAACGCTTGGCCTTGTGCTAATGGAAGCAATGGCAGCGGGACTTCCTGTGCTTGCTGCAAAAAGCGGCCCGACAGGAGAACAGATTGAAGCGGGCAGGACCGGAGTGCTTTTTGACCCTGCTGACCCGGAAGATCTTTTCAGGGCAGCCGATCAGCTGAAAGAATCAGAAAAACGGACTAAAATGGGACAGCTTGCGCATGAAGACATCCAGTCTGTCGGCTGGGACGAATCTGCAGCGCAGCTCATGGACTATTATGAAGAAACGCTAAGACTTCATAAAGATAAGTCTTAGACAAATGGGCAGGTGGAAAGATGGGCAGACGCGGATCAAAACAATTCGCTTCCTACAGCATAATAGGATTAAGCTGTGCACTGATTGATATCGGGGTGCTGAACGGACTGTTACTTGCTTTCCCGACCAGAGACAATACACTTTTGACAGTGTTCAATACAATCGCTTATACAGCGGCAATCCTGAACAGCTACTACTGGAATTCAAGATACACATTTAACGTGAATAAAACGAAAAAACAATTTGCAGGATTTATCACACAGGCAATCGTCAGCCTCTTTATCGCGAACGGGGTATTCATCGGCGGCCTCTGGCTGATCGAACAGGCACAACTGCTTCCGGGATGGCTTGAAACCAACACGGCTAAGGGTCTATCGATGCTGCTATCCTCACTGTCGAGCTTTTTCTTTATGAAGTGGTTTGTGTTCAGAAGGTAATATCACTTACTTGTAACTCCCACATCTAAAGGAGTTGGCTTTCTCATTCGGACGTTCTGTAATGGAAAAAGGTTTTGATTTCCTAAACCAAGACCGTATTTATTGATATCTAAGTGTAGCGAAGCGTAAGGCGGTGACTCCGGGACGATTAGAGGGAAGCTGAGACCCCGCAGCCAAAGGCGAGGAGGCCATATCGGACCACAAAACGGTCCACCGTCCGGAAAGCATCCGCCTGAAGCGCAGCAAAACGATTAAGAGGATGGAACATGTAAAAAATGTCCCATCCTCTTTCTCATTGTCTAGTTATTAAAAAACATCTCCGTAAAAAACGGCTGATTTTCTTCGTTAAAATCTACACCAACCCCAAGATATCCATAATCAGGCTTCAGGATATTTTCCCGGTGACCAAGTGAATTCATCAGGCCTTCATGCGCAAAAATCGCACTGTATTGCCCGTAAGCAAGGTTTTCACCTGCCACACTATAGCGGATGCCATCTGTATCCATTCTGTCAAAAGGAGACTCACCAGCCTGGTTTGTATGTGAGAAAAACTGATTCTCTGCCATATCAACGCTGTGTTTACGTGCTGTTACACTGACAGCCTCATTCCACTCCAGGGCATTCAAACCGTGCTCTGTCCGGGCTGCATTTGTCACATCAAAAAGCTGATGTTTGAATCCTTCTTCAAGTTCAGCTGAAGGTGCAGCATACAATTCATCGCGGCCGTCTTCAAGGTCTTCAGACACAACCTGAAGTGCAGTCACTGTATTATTTTCATGAAGGTCATAAAAGATCGTGATATAGGTTCCGTCATAAGAGAACATATCGTATTCTCCGTCATCCTGCAGCTCATAGCGGACGAATCCTTTTTGAATATACGAAAGCGGCTGTCCCAGCTCAGCTCTGACTTCTTCACGTGTACTGCCTATTTTAAGCGGCAGAGAGGAAGTGATCAGATCCTGATTCGTAAAAAGGCCGTTCACTTCATTATTGCCATTATAAGAAACCATAAAGAAATTCTGATATTGCTCATGATACGCATGCCAGTTTACACCGAATTCATTCATAGAGCTGCGGCTGGCCTGTCCGGCAGCAGCTTCCACATCAGCTTTAGCCTGTCCAAGCTCAATATTATGAACAGCAAAAAGCTTTTCAGATGGAACATCCAGATCTGGACGGGCGACTGCAGCTGTTTCGTTTTCAGTGGAGATCTCCGGAGCGTCCTGAATCACTTCATCCACTTCTATAATGAAATCTGTGACTGAATCGAGAAATGATTCCCAGGTATCCTGCACAGCACCGTCTTCTATAGCAGAACCCGCGCGGTCTGACAGCTGATCTATAAAGGATAAATTAACAGACTCAGGAAGGTAGTCCTCCCATAATGGTCTGGAGAAAAAGATGCCAAAGACGATGACAATCAGCAGAAGTAGTTTTCTCAAAGCACATCTCTCCTATCTGATATTTATTTTACATGATGGATGGGTTCAGGTGAAAGTGGGAAGGGAAGCAGGTGCTCGAAATGTGGCAAAGTAGTGTGTGTGATCGCGATTAAGAGTAGTTATCAGTACCCTTTTCGTAAGTGGGACAAACAACAGGGGGTACGGTGCGGGCGATGTTTCGGGGGTTCGGCGTAAAACAGGTGGTGTTCGACGTCTGTGGTGTTGGGTTCGGTGTAAAACAAGCGGTGTTCGACGCAAAACCCGGGCAGTTCGCCACTTCTCACGCCATGTTCGACGTATAGTGAAATTTGACCTATATGTCATAGCATCAAAAAACCGCACCCTCTCAAAGGATGCGGTCTCAGCTATTATTTCGCTTCTTCAAACTCCGGATCGTTGTAAGGATGGGCAACCCAGCCTTCTTTTTCAATGAACAGGCGGACTGCTACAACTTCGCGCTCATCTGTCAGCGTGAAGAAATGTGGCGTGTTAACCGGTACAGAAATCACGTCGCCTGGTGCAAGGTTCACATCAAAGTAACCTTTGTCTTCACTTTTAATAATGAAAATCCCTGAGCCTGCTGTGATCGCACGCACCTCATCTTCAGTGTGCGTATGGACCTGTTCAAATTTTTTCAAAAGATCTTCAAGGCCAGGCGTCTGTTCATTCAGGGAAATCACGTCCCAGTTATGATAGCCGCGGCGCTCAGCCAGTGAACGGATCTCGCTGTCAAAAACCGAAAGAACGGTTTCTTTATCTTCATCAGATAGGCCTGTTACGCCCTGAAGCGTGTCAGGCAGCTTTGCAGGATCCCACTTTTCGTACAGGACACCCTGCTCTGAAAGGAATGCCTGAACCTGTTCTTCCCCTTGAATTGTTTCCTGAGTATCTCTGATTGTGATCGTTGCCATGTTTATCGTCCTCCCTGGATATGAATTCGAAATGCCAGATGACTTTCAAATAGAAATTCAAATGCTTCAAGATGTTTTTTTGCTTCAAATGCATTGCGTCCCCAGACGGTAATGCCATGATTTTTAATCAGTACGCCGAACACATTGTCATCTATTTTTTCAGCTAACAGGTTAGCAAGGTCCGGAATATGTGCCGGATTTTCAATAATCGGTACGCGGAGCACAGCATCTTCTTCCCACAGATTAAAAGCCTTAATGAGCTCCTGTCCCTGAAAAGTGACCTCACCTTTTTTAGCGTAGAGCTCAGACATCACATTGTTGCTCACTGTATGAACGTGAAGTGAGCAGCCGGCGTCAGTCAATTCATATACTTTCTGATGTAAAAGTGTTTCAGCAGAAGGCTTTAATTGTGTGTCCTCAGCAGGCTGACTGTGCTGGTTTACAAGGACAAAATCTTCGTCTGTTCGCTTATATTTATCCTTGCCGCTTGCAGTGACCAGGAATTCAAGCGGGTCATCGGATACTTTGATCGACAGGTTACCGCTTGTACCGGGAAACCAGCCACGGGCGCCGAGTACATCTTTTACATCTGCAAGCTCCTGCCAGCGGGCTTTCAGGTCAATGGTTTTCATCGGCTGACGACCTCCTCTGTCTGTTTGAGATAGCTGATCACTTCATCAAAATGGTCGAACCGTCTGTATGGCAGGTTCAGTTCACGGCACTTTTCTTCAAGATAATCTCCGCACACAAACACCAGATCAGCTAGTTTTGCTGCTTCAAGATCAGTCACTGAATCACCGATAACAATTTTTTCTGCGTCCTGATCTGCGATTTTTCTAATCAGACTCGGTTTACAGCATCCGCAGTCATTTGAACATTGCTCATTACAGGCGTGCGGCCAGGTAATACGGATTCGCTCACCTGAAAAATCACTGCCGTTACAGTAAAGGTGATCTTCAAGATGGTAAGGTGCTAATATCGGCTCTACGAAAAAGCCGATCCCGCCGCTGACAATTTTCAGTGGGATGTCACCCTGCCTTGTGTAATCAACAAATTCCCTAAAGCCTCCGCGGATTTCAGCCGTTTCAACAACATAATCCGTGATGTCTTGTTTTAGCTCGGAAGGCAGTGTTGCAAACAATTTTCCGACACCTTCACGGATCGATATTTCCCGGGAAAGAATCTGATCTTTAATCGGTTCCCAGCCCGGCGGATCAAAGTGCTTCATAATTGATATGATATTGTCGGATTTTGTGATGGTGCCATCAAAATCACAGAAAATGATTCTCGACATTGGTCTCACCCCCAGAGCGCAAGTGCTTTTTCGAGTTCGGCTGATTTTGCGGCTGCATCTTCAAGCGTACCGCCCGCCTGGACCTCAGTAATCGCGTCGCGGAAAGCCTTCGCTCCAGCTGCTGCACCGCCAGGATGTCCGTGAATTCCGCCGCCTGCGTTAATAATTGAATTCTTTCCAAAGTCTTCGATCAGTTGAGGAACAAGTCCCGGATGGATACCTGCTGACGGCACAGGAAACGCACGTCTCAGTCTGCTATCAGAAGTAAGGGCATCCCTGATCGCCAGTGTTTCCTGCTTTTCCATGGCTACACTGCCGTATGGAGATGGAAAAAGAACAAAGTCAGCACCTGCAAGACGAAGCAGCTTCCCAAGGAGCACCTGATTAGAGATACCATAAAGCGGTGAAGCTGTCAGGGCGCCTGATACTGCAGGGTGCGCCATAATCGGAACATCAATATATGGGTCTTCAGCAAGACTTTGCAGTGTATCCAGCCCGTATGCAAAAACGTTAAACAACAGCGCATTCGCACCAAGTGATACAGCTTTTCTTGCCTTTTCCTTCAAGTCAAAGGTTCTTCCTGAGAGGTTGACTGCGTATAATGTCCGGTGTCCCGAACGCTCATATTCTTCATTCAACACCTTCACACCGCGACGGATCCGCTCTTCAAAAGGAGTGAGTGGATTATCAAACAGAATTTCATCATCCTTTACAAGATCCACACCGCCGGCAGCCTGGGCACGAAGCTGTTCTTCAAAGAGGTCTGTACCGCGTCCGATCATTCCTTTGAAAATACTCATCAATAGCGGGCGGTCATGAACGCCGAGCTTGTTTCTGATCGAATCAATGCCGAACTGTGGTCCGGGGAATTGTGCTTCTAGTGATTCATCCAGCTCAATATCAACCAGCTTCACTTCACCATCAAGTGAAAGCTTTCCAAAAATCGTTGTCAGGATTGCAGGAATATCTGCACTGAAGTTAGCTGACGGATAAGCAATCTTAATCAGGCCCGCCTTCCGGTCACCCAGATAACCGGCCGCCTGGTGAGGGGAGGCTTCCTGAATAGAAACAACCTCACCCTTATGCTTCTTTAACTGCTCCTGGTCAACCGCCGGAAGATCTGTCCATGAACCGACAGTCAGCCCGAGTGCGATCGACTCAGCCTTCTTTTCCAAATTTCCTTTTGCATCATGTACAAGATAAGTCGCTGTAATCTTTGACATTGTATACATCCTTTCAAAACAAAAATAAAAAATCCGCTCCCAAAGAGGAAGCGGACATCAAAAATGCATGTTCTTCCTCTTATCCTTCAGCTATCGCTGTGAGAATTAGCACCTTGAATCAGCTTTTCGTAGCTGAAACAGGTTGCCGGGTTTCATCGGGCTCGTCCCTCCACCTGCTCTTTATAAGAGTTTCATACGTATTCGGTTGAAATTGAAATCATGTACCGAATTATGTCAGACAATTACAAAAGCGTCAAGCAATTTTTTTAGAAAATGTTTTACCTCTTCTCAGTGGCGGTACTTACGGAGTGAGATGGATTTTCGGGTCACTACTGAACATTTACAGATTGATTATTAAACAAATTTTATCGGCCGCATTCCACAAATTACCGGTCGCAACCGTTCATCTCAGTGCCGGCACTTCAGAAAGCTTCCGCTCGAAACGAAGATCCGCAGCGGTTTCCAATGAGTACATTAAGATACACAGGGTTGAACAATTCTATTCAGCTGATCCTTCTCGTTCCGGGCGAAGACTCCTGCGGAAAAACGATCGGGAAAGACCCCGGAAGGCAGTGGTTTTCTGCCTGAGGAGGCTTGGGCGTTCGTCCGCGGAAAGCGAAGCCCTTCACGGAAAGGATCAGCGGTTCTAAAAAAATTAATTTTCAAAAACGCATTGACAAACAAACCCTCCATTCCGTAAACTTGCAATTATGAAATCGCAATAAACCAGAAACATCCAACTACATATACCACTCTTATCGAGAGTTGGCTGAGGGAATTGGCCCTATGAAGCCCGGCAACCGGCCCTGCTGCACGTAATCAGCAGGGACACGGTGCTACATCCAACAGACGTAATGGTGTCTGAGAGATAAGAGGTCGAATCAGTCTAATTCTGCCTCTTTCTTTTATAGAAAGGGGCTTTTTATATGTCCAGAAAAGGAGCGTGGAGCAGATGGGAAAAGCAGAACGGCTGAAAAAAGCACGGCCGCCCGTACAAAAAAATTCATACGGTGGCAGACTCCCGCCAGGTCAGACGCTGACAGAGAAATTTCCGATCCTTCATGAAGGGGAAGTGCCGGAATACGATCTTGCAACATGGAACTTCAAGCTTTTTGGAGAAGGGGTTCAAAACAGAGAGTTTACATATGATGAGCTGATGCAGCTTCCGCAGACCACAATCGTGAAAGATATTCACTGCGTCACCAGATGGTCGAAATTCGATAACGCATTTACAGGTGTGACAATCAGAGATTTGCTAAAAGACTTTGAGGTTCCTGAAGGTACAAAACATGTCATGATCTATGGTGATCACGATTACGAGACGAACCTGCCGCTTGAGGACCTGCTGAAAGAAGATATATTACTCGCGCATTCCTATGAAGGGAAGCCGCTTACTGCAAAACATGGTTATCCGTTCAGGTTAATCGTGCCACACCTTTATTTCTGGAAGAGTGTGAAGTGGATTCGGGGCATTGAGTTTCTGAAGGAAGACCGGCCGGGATTTTGGGAGCGCAATGGTTTTCATAACTATGGTGAAGTACACAATGAAGAACGATTTTCAGGAGAAGACCTTGAAATTCCTGAAGATGAATGGCATAAAAAAGAATTTGATTAAAGGAGCGAGACAATCATGATGAATGTACGTGAAAATATATATGAACCTTTTACAGAACAAAGTGTCCTCGTCTACCTGGAGCAAAAAGGGCTGATTACTGACCGTCGGAACGTCTCCTGTAAGGAGGTTGGTGATGGTAACCTGAATTATGTGTTTATCATAAAAGATCTTCAGACAGACAAGTCACTGGTTGTCAAACAGGCGCTTCCTTATGCAAAAGTTGTAGGCGAGAGCTGGCCACTGTCACTTGACCGTGCACGGATCGAGCGGCAGGCACTGCAGGAAGCAGCAAAGCATGTGCCATCTCTTGTGCCGCAGGTGTTTGATCATGATGATGACTATGCAGTAACAGTGATGGAGGACCTGTCAGATCATGTGATTCTCCGTAAAGGTCTGATTGATGGAAACATCTATAAGGATATTGCAGCAGACATCGGCACTTACCTGGCTGAAAACCTGTTTTATTCTTCGGACGAAGCGCTCGGTCCGGTTGAAAAGAAAAAGTTAGCCAGACAGTTTGTAAATCCTGACCTTTGCGATATTACTGAAAAGCTTGTATTTACAGACCCTTATTACAACGCAGAATCTAATGCATACCCTGAAAACCTTCAGGAATCAGTGGAATCACTGTGGCATGACGACCGTCTAATCTTTGAAGTCGCAAAATTGAAAAAACAATTTCTGACGGAAGGGGAAGCGCTGCTGCATGGAGACCTTCATACAGGCAGCGTGTTTGTTACAGAAAAATCCACAAAAGTCATTGATCCGGAGTTTGCATTTTACGGGCCGGCCGGATTTGATATTGGGGCATTTATTGCCAACCTGACGCTTAATTATATTGCCCAGCAGGAGAGAGCGGATGACAGCAGACGCGATGAGATCAGTGACTATCTGCTTGAGACGATTGAGCAGACGTGGGCAGTATTTGAACAGCATTACCGTGCGCTTCTATTGGAAAAAGGCTTCGATGAAAGACAACGCACAGAGCAGTATGCGGACTATGTCATCCATAAAATCTGGCAGGATACGCTTGGCTTTGCCGGCTGTAAAACAATCCGCCGTATTATTGGACTTGCGCATGTTGAGGATATTGACGGAATTGAAGACCCGTCAGGAAGGCTGCAGGCGCAGCAGCGTGCGATTGAAACAGGCAGATCACTTATCTTTAACCGCACAGTATGGCGGTCACCAAAGAGCTTGACAGCTTACTTAAAGGGGCTTCGGAAATGACAGCAGAATTTATTAAACCGGTGATCTGGGAAGGCGATGCGATCAGGCTGCTGAATCAGCAGAAGCTTCCCGGTGAAGTGGAATATATCTTTTTAAAAACAATTGAAGACGTTTGGGACAGTATCAGTGAACTGAAGGTAAGAGGTGCGCCTGCAATCGGTATTGCAGCAGCGTACGGCTTAGCGCTTTGGGCGAAAAAGGGTGGATCAGATGACCTGCAGGTGTTAAAAACAGAGCTGGCTGAGAAAGCTGCCTATCTGAACTCTTCACGACCAACAGCAGTCAACCTGTCATGGGCACTTCAAAGATTACTGAAGATCGCTGATCAAGAAGTATCTACTGAAAAAGTCATCACGCGTCTTGAAGCAGAAGCGATTCTGATTCAGCAGGAGGATGAGGAAACGTGCAGGCGCATCGGTGAATACGGCTTTTCTCTCCTGCCTGAACATGCAACGGTTCTCACACACTGCAATACAGGTGCGATTGCCACTTCAAAATACGGAACAGCTCTTGGCGCGTTTTACATTGCAAAGGAGCAGGGTGCAGATGTCAGTGTCTTTGCAACTGAAACCAGACCGGTTCTGCAGGGAGCAAGGCTGACTGCCTGGGAGCTTCAGCAGGCAGGGGTTGATGTGACGCTTATTACAGACAATATGGCGGCACACGTACTGAGAACGAAAAAAATCGATGCCATTTTAGTTGGTGCTGACCGTATCACAGCAAACGGTG
Source organism: Jeotgalibacillus alimentarius (assembly GCF_000829445.1). Lineage (GTDB taxonomy): Bacteria > Bacillota > Bacilli > Bacillales > Jeotgalibacillaceae > Jeotgalibacillus > Jeotgalibacillus alimentarius. Next base: position 162,628 of record NZ_JXRQ01000029.1, on the reverse strand, counting down.
ATACAGCGAATAAAATTGGTACATACGGACTTGCGATTTTAGCGAAGGCGCACGGCATTCCGTTCTATGTCGCAGCACCTCTGTCAACGATTGACCTCAATACAGCAACCGGGGATGAGATCGTGATTGAAGAAAGGCATGCAGATGAAATTACGCATCTCGCAGGCAAAAGGATCGCCCCTGAAGGAATCAATGTATTCAACCCGGCCTTTGACGTCACACCACATGAACTGATTTCAGGGATTATCACTGAAAAAGGTATTGTATCCGGGGATTATCAAACCGGTCTGGCCGAGCTATTTGAGCCGGCGCATATATAAACGTACAGGTTCACCATGCTGCGGGCTTTTTCAATGTAAGAAGCCACGCGGCAGTGAACCGTGTCTCACAATCAGCCTTTTCCCGACTAATTCGATCAGTATACCTACTAACTTTAACAAATTAACTTTTTAAAGGAGTACAGAACATGAAAAAAGGACTTACTTTACTATTACTCGTACTGACCCTGATTCTGGCAGCATGCACAAACCAGCAGCCTTCTTCACAGGAAGAGGAACCGGAGGAAACATCCGAAGAGACAGCTGCAGAAGAAACGGCTGAAGCTGCAGAGGAAACATCACCTGAACAGACATCGCAGGGAAGTGATGCAGAGATTCCGGCAGCTGTTGATCAGCCTCTTAAAATCGCTGCCATTATGGAGTTTTCAACAGGCACGTTCGCCTCACAGTATGTCAGTGGACTCGAAGCACAGGTTAAAAAATTCGGAGGCGAAGTTCAGATCTATAATGCAAACAACGATTTATCACAAATGGCCAATCACCTTCAGACAGCAATCAATCAGGGGGTAGATGGAATTTTAATCGACCATGGCCGGGCGGAAGCGTTGAATCAGGGCGTTGAAGAAGCACTTGAAAAAGGGATTCCGGTTGTCACATTCGATAACGATATTACAGCTGATGGCGTAACAGCCATCAGCCAGGATGACTATAGCCTCGCGTGGGGCACATTAAAGCAGCTTGCCCAGGATATTGATGGGGAAGGAAATATTGTCTATGTATGGGCCGGCGGTTTTACACCACTAGAAAGACGTAATGTCATTTATGAAGCGTTCCTTGAGCACTATCCTAACATTGAAGAGGTGGCGCGTTTTGGAAGTGTGAGTAATAACACAGCGCTAGATTCACAAAATCAGATGGAGGCTGTATTGAAGAAGTATCCTGAAGAGGGATCAATTGATGCAGTGTTTGCACCATATGATGAGTTTGCAAAGGGTGTTACGCGCGCAATTCAGCAGGCGGGACGCGATGAAATTAAAGTATACGGAATTGATTTAAGTGATGAGGACCTGCAGATTATGCAGGCAGAAAACAGTCCCTGGGTGACAACAGCAGCAACTGACCCTGCTGAAGTGGCAGGTGTTCAGGTAAGATTCCTATATCAGAAGATCGCAGGGGAAGAAACACCGTCTATTTACGCGCTTGATCCTTCTGTTGTCAATGTGAGCGATCTGCCGGATGAGCCGGTGACAATGGCTGATGTCGGTCAGCACATTGAAGGATGGGGCTCACCAAATGCGGCGCGGTCACCTTGGATGGATGCACTGGAGGCGAAAAACGCACAATGAGTTTACTACAGGTTCAACAGCTTACAAAGTCATTTGGCCCGGTTGATGTCCTGAAGCAGGTGGACTTCTCCGTTGAACCTGGCGAAGTTCATGCGCTGTTAGGCGTAAATGGAGCGGGTAAAAGTACACTTGTAAAGATCCTTTCAGGAGATTACGAGAAAGATGACGGTTCAATTCAAATCAACGGGGAAGAAGTCCATTTTACTTCCCCATCTGAAGCACAGGCGAAGGGGATTGCAATCGTCGTACAGGAAGTCGATACAGGATTGATCCCGAATCTGCCGGTTGTTGAAAATCTGACTCTGGATCTAACGGTGGGAGGAAAAAACAGCCGTCCGATCAGCTGGAAAAAGCGCCGTCACATTGCCAGGGAGCGTCTTGCGAAAGTAAATACGCATATTCCACTGAATCAGCTGATTGAAGACTGCACGCTCTCCCAAAAGCAAATGATACTGCTTGCCCGTGCAGTGGCATCTGAGGCGAAAATCATTATTTTTGATGAGCCGACTGCCCCTTTAAGTGATCACGAAACGAAACAATTGTTTCAGGTGATTGAAGAATTGAAAACACAGGGAATCGGTATGATCTATATCTCACACCGTATGCAGGAGATCAGCCAGATTGCAGAGCGCATGACTGTGATGAGAGACGGTAAAGCAGTGGCTGTTTATGAAACGGGGAAAGTATCGTCTGAAGAAGTGATTCAAACGATGCTTGGCAAACAGCTTCATAAAGCAGATTATCACCACCGTAAAATCAGCGGGGAAACGATGTTTGAAATTGAGCACCTGTCAGTACCTGAGACCGGAAAACAAGTCAGCTTGACAGTTGGAGCGGGTGAAATCGTTGGTGTGGCAGGTCTTGTCGGAGCAGGGAAATCTGAAACAGCCAATGCGATCTTTGGAGTAACGAATGCAAAAGGAAAGTGGTTTGTTAACGGCCACAGCGTGTCCATTAAAAGTCCGCGTCATGCAGTCAATGCAGGGCTTTCATTTATTCCGGAGGAACGTCGTAAAAGCGGTGTGCTGATCGACTCTTCTGTACAGGAAAATCTTTCACTTCCGGCACTGAAAAGCTTTTCGCCAGCCGGCTGGATTAACCGTAAAAAAGAACATCAGTCTGCACTAGAGCAGATTGAAGAGCTCGGAATCGTGACATCTTCACCAAAAGCACTGCTGAAACATCTCAGTGGCGGTAATCAGCAGAAGGTCTCGATCGGTAAGTGGCTGAATCATGACAGTAACGTATTTATTTTTGATGAGCCGACAAAAGGAATTGATATCGGAGCAAAAAATGATGTGTTCCGTCTGATTACACATTTAGCTGACCAAGGGAAAGGTATTCTTTACTTCACAAGTGAGTTTGATGAATTACTTCAGATTGCTGACCGGATTCTGGTGATGGCAGATGGGGAAATAACAGATGAAATGCAGAATCAGGAAGCAACTGAAGCGCGCCTGATGACTGCAGCGGCAGGAGGGAATGCAGTTGAAACAGTTGAATATCAGCGATTATCCGCAGCAAGACCTTAAGGAGCGGATCGTCAACTTCTTTATGAAATTTGGCACACTCCTGGCCCTCGGACTGATTATCGTCTTTTTCAGTCTGACAAATGATCAGTTTTTAACGTATGGCAACATTACTGATATTCTCCGCTCAATCTCGATTGTCACGCTGGTTGCGATTGGTGTAACGTTTTCGATGATTGTCGGCGGCTTTGACTTATCTGTAGGCTCAACTGTGAGCCTTGCTACAGTTGCAAGCGGCGCACTGCTTGTATGGCACAGTCAGGAACTTTTAGTGGTCCTGATTGTTCCGCTCGTACTTGGTGCACTGATTGGGTTGATTAACGCATTTATCGTTGTGAAAATCAGAATTCCAGATTTGATCGGAACCCTGGCAGTGATGTATATCATCAACGGTGTGCATCTCACTTATACAAAAGGGTATTCAATTTACGGTAATATGCCAATGCCGGATGGAAGTGGAACGGCGCCTGGTATATTTATTCCGGCGTTTCAGTTTATCGGTCAGGGACGTCTCTTTAATATTCCTTTTCCGGTCATTCTGATGGTTGTGATCGTTGCACTTGTTCACTTATTCCTGAATTATACGCGTGCAGGACGCCTGTTCTATATGACTGGCGGGAATAAAGAAGCGGCACGTCTGTCCGGCGTGCCAGTCAACCGATACCGCACATATGCTTATGTGATCAGCGGGGTCTTTGCAGCACTGGCAGGAATTGTCCTTGCCGCAAGGATTGGTACAGGTCAGGTATCAGCAGGAGATCCGCTGCTGATGGATGGTGTGGCGGCAGCACTTATCGGTTATTCCGTCTTCGGTGCTGGAAAACCGAATGTGATTGGAACGTTTGTCGGGGCGATCATTATCGGGATTCTGTTAAATGGACTGACAATGATGAACGTGCCATACTACGCTCAGGATATTATTAAGGGCGGCATTCTTGTTGGTGCACTTGCACTGACGTACTTCAGGAAAAAAGAGTAGTGATGAAAAAGCGGTTATTTAAAAAAGCTGGAGAAAATGATGTGATCAACCACCAACCTGATAGAATCATTCACCACTATGAGAGAATAACCGTCTTCACACTTTCACCTGTTAAAAAAGAGCTTTCATGCCGCAGCATGAAAGCTCTTTTAAAATCTGTTTTATTCACCGCGGCGATCGTTATCAAAATCATCAGGCGCAAACGGATTATTTCCACGCTGATCCTCTTCAAAACCATCTGAATCATTTACGCTGTCCCAGGCAGATGTATCACGTGACAGATCATCGCTCCAGTCGTGATCGACAGGTCTCTGATCTGCGTCATCACGCACGGCTTCCTGAGGCGGTGTGGATTCAGTGTGCTGAGTGCCTTCATTACGGTGTTCTTCTTTCATTTTTTCTTTTTCACGTTTTGCATTTTCTCTGTTGATTTCAGTGTTCTCAGCTTTTTGTTCCATTTTGTCAAGGTAGCGCGAAGCATTGTCGCGGCCGCCGAGTCCAAAAGCAAGACCGAATGCCAGCGCAGCTGCACCAAGAATCAGAATGAACGCTGAGTTCACAATTGTATCTGCTACACCCAGCTGGTCAAGTGCCATGAAGAGGGCAAGTGCCATAATCGCATACTTCGCGACTGAGCTGAGCATTGAAAGCTCTGATCCTTCAAGCAGGCTTGCAAGAATGCGCTTGACCACATTTGCCAGGATAATACCAAGTCCAAGAATCACAATCGCAGTAATCACGCTTGGCAGGAATGCCAGGACTGCTGTGCCAAGATCGACAAGGAAGCTGAGTCCGACAATCTGGAACGCTTCAACAACAAACAGAATCACAACAATGATCTGTACAAGATAACCAACAATATCAGATGGTGTCATGCTGCTGCCTGATGCTTTCCAGCCGCCAACGCGGAGGTGACTTGTGACATTGTTAAAGCTTAGTCTTGAAAGGAGATCCGCTGTGAAACGGCGTGCCCATTTACCAATGAACAGACCAACAAAGATCAGGAGAATCGCAATGACAATGTTCGGAATCATTGCCATGACGTCATCAAGCATGTTAATCGCAGGGCCTGTAATTCCTTCAATCTGCAGACGTTCAAGCGCTGAGATGGTGACTGGAATCATAATCAGCACGAACACGATCGTTCCGATAATGGATGAAATAGACGTATCCTTCAGTACTTTATCAAGACCCAGTCTTGTGCCAAGCTTATCTGTTCCGACTGCGTGAAGGAAATTAGAGACAATGTCCCGCACAATCTTTGCAACAATCCAGCCGATCACAAAGATCAGAGCCGCAGCCACAAGTCTTGGGATAAAGCCAAGGAAACTTGCAAGCATGCCGCTGAACGGTTCCGACACTGCGTCAATACCAAGTGCACCGAGAATACCCGGCAGGAACATCAGCAGGACAAGATAGAACACGATGGTTCCGGCGCTGTCTACGTAGCTTCCAAGATTAGAAGAATCTTTTACATATTTACTGTCACGTACTTTTCTATTCTGAACAAGCTTATGTCCAACTTTGACTACAACAGTTTTTAAAACAATTGCCAGAATATAAGCCAGCAGTAAAATCAGTGCTGCTGTTAAAACATTCGGGATAAACGCAAGAATCGTACTCATCATATCGACGAGCGGTGAAGCAATAATGTTCAGATTGAGAATGTTAAAGAATAAAATAAAGACAAATACCATCAGAATCCAAAACACAATTGTTCCGGCGATCTTCTCAGGTGTCCATTTCTTAGAGGATGTTTCTTCTCCTTCCGGCGGTACTGAGCGACGGCCTCTTCCGGGTGATCCATACTTGCGGATAACCCCGGTTTTCTTCAGTAATTTTTCGACACCGGCTGACACTGCTTTTGCAATGATAAAGCCGACAAACAGAACGATCAGGGCAAGTACAAGATTCCCGAGAGAATTCAGAAATCCACTCGTATTAAACCCATCGCTTGAAAACCAGGTATTGTTCATATAAACTCTCCTCCGTATTTTTATAGTCAACTATTAGATTCCCTTGTTATGACAGATAAAAACTATTTTCAATATAAATTTTCAGAAAAATAAAAAAGCCAGTGCTTTTGCACTAGCTTTTCAGACGGCTTACTTCATCCTCTGACAGATGCCGCCACTCACCGGGCTGCAGGGAACCGAGGTGAATATGTGAAATTCTGATTCTCTTCAAGTCTGTGACACGGTTACCGCATGCACTGACCATACGCCGGATCTGCCGGTTCAGCCCCTGTTTTAAAATGATCCGGAACGTAAATTCGCCGGTTTTTTCAGCAAATGCAGGCGAAGCTTCTTTTCCTTTTATGAGAAGGCCGCCTTCATGCATTTTCTCAATCATCTGATCTGATACCGGCCGGCTCGTACGAACGAGGTATTCTTTCTCCTTCGCAGCTTCTTCCTTCATTAATGGATTCACAATCGATCCGTCATTTGTCAAAAGCAGCAGTCCGGTTGACGCTTTATCTAGTCTGCCAATGGCAAAAATCCGTGATTCCCACTTCAGGTAATCAATCAGGTTCCCTTCTACAGCAGTCTGCGCCGTACAGGTGATACCTTCAGGTTTATGAAAGGCAATATATACCCGCTCGGCAGGAGGAGGCAAAGGAAGACCGTCTACTAAAATATGATCTGACTCCTCGACCTCTGACTTAAAAGTACAGACTTTGCCATTCGCAGTTACCCTGCCGGCTTCGATCAGCCTGCCTGTTTCACGTCTCGAATACACACCGCTTTTCGCCAAAAAAGTCTGGATGTGTATCATTTATAATAAGAATTTTTTCACAACGTGCGCTACGCCGTGTTCCATATTGGATTTTGTGACAAAGTCAGCAGCTTCCTGAATATCAGCAGGTGCATTCCCCATTGCAACACCAAGTCCTGCATACTGAATCATCTCAAGGTCATTATAGCTGTCACCGACTGCAATGATCTCAGAGCGGTCAATGCCAAGCTTTTTTCCTAGCTGTTCAAGGCTCGTTCCTTTTGTCACGCCATACTCTGTGAATTCAAGGAAGTAAGGCTTCGAACGGTATACGCTGAGCGTACCTGCAAGTTCTTCTTTGAGCGTCTTCTCGACTTTTTCAAGTACACTGCCTTCTTCAAGCATCAGTACTTTTACAACCGGTGAATCAACTGCTTTTTTAAAATCATTCGTCAGTGCAACCGGAAGACCAGTCAGCGTTGATTCAATCTGTGTGTACTCATTATCCCGGGGCGTCAGGATCGCTTCATTCACATACGTCTGAATCCCGACATTTTCCCTTTGGCTCAAGTCATAAAGGTGGTGCACCGTCTCAGGTGAAAGCGTGCTTTCAAACAGCAGTTCCTTCGTTTTCGCGTTAAAAATATTCGCTCCATTATATGAAAGGATATAACTTCCGTAATCCGCCAGACGCAGCTCGTTCGCCGTATCCCACATACCAAACGTCGGTCGCCCGGAAGCAAGCACGACCTTGATGCCTTTTTCCTGCGCTGTTAAGAGTGCCTCAGCCGTCTCAGCAGAAATTGTATGATCATCCTGCAGCAGCGTGTCATCCATATCTAATACAATCATTTTATAAGTCATGATAAATCTCCTTCTTGTCTATACATATCTTTATTTTACTGGAGAGGAGGGTGGGGTGGCAAGTTGAGGAGATTGAGGGGGAGTGGGGGTTCAGGAGATTACCTATGTGGTTCAGGAGATTACACGGGAAGATCATGAAATTACACCTTTTGTTGAGGAGATTACACGTACTGTTCATGAAATTGTGTAATGAGACCTATACCAGGTTGTCATTCCTCACACGCGAAAAATGCCCTTAGGAAACTGTCTTGATAGTTTCCTAAGGGCATGAACAAAAGATGTGATGAAATGACGATGCTTTTGTGCCATATGACCAACAAGCCGGGAGTATCAGACCGTCACCGGAGCGGATACGATCACCAGAAGCCATCATACGACTTTCGCCTGGCATGATGCGCCCGCCCTCATCTTAAGGCAGTGGATAGTGCTCAATCTCGTTAAACTTCACCAGGTACAGCGTGTCATCCACATAAATCATACGCTGAACCATGCTTTCGTATTCCTCATATAATTGGTCCGGATCTTTTTCATCAAGATATTCTGCTGCAAGTTCAATGCCATCTGTGGTGATCGAATACATTAATGCACCCTGACCAACGAATTCTAGTCCCATTTCATTTTCACCGTCATAGAGCATAACCGGGAAGCCGTATAGCCCGCGTTCATTATGACGGAAGAGCGCTTTGTGATCATATTGAATCGGAGAATAGGTACCGCGTCCGCCAATGACTTCCACGTCCTTTTCAACCGGATTATTAAAATCAGTAATATCAAACAGTGAAATCTTCATGCCTTCCTGTCTGACAATCGGTGCTTCACCAGGCTTTGACTCTTCAAGAGAAGTCTCTGTTCCGAATCCGATCAGGTGGTTTTCACCAAGCGGATGCAGATACGAGCTGAAGCCCGGGATTTTCAGTTCTCCCAGTACTTCAGGGTTTGCCGGATCTACTGTATCGATCACAAAGAGCGGATCGGTTTCCCTGAACGTCACAATGTACGCTTTATCACCCATAAATCTTGCGGAATAAATCCGCTCACCAGGCGCAAGGTCTTCAACAGAACCTGTCAGCGCCATCTGAGAATCGAGAATATACAGGTTATTCGTTGATGGCTGATCCTCTGACCACATCGAGCCGTCTGTTGTTGCTACCCGGAAATAACCGTTGTACTCATCCATCGAGAACTGATTCAGCACGCGGCCCGGCACTTTACCCTGAGCTGCAAACTGAACATCGAGGCCATCTATCGAGAACTTATAGATCTCTGTTTCATCATTCATCCCGCCAGCCGGCATAATCTCCATCGTTGTAAAAAATGAATATTGAGCAGCTGCAATATAAAGGTTTTCAGCGGACATATACAATTGACCGCTGCTGCCAAGGTAAGAATGAACAGTAGCCTCTGTCTCAGGCTCATTAACAGGGATCGCTGAAATGGTTGCATACTCAGCGCTGTCTGTCTCAGGCAGTTTCTGAATCTGATCAACCGGCTGTTCGAAAAATTCATCGGATACAGCGCTGTCTTTAATGTAAGGCTGCAACCTGACTTCAGCATCCGTTTCCTCCTGCATGATCCATACATTCGGATGGTGGTTGGTTACCATATAGAGAATATCCCCGACCATTCTTGAACTCGCAAGGTATCCTTCGGAAGAAAACTCACGTGACATGGAAGGTGCAGCAGGGTCCGCTACATTATAAATTTTAGCGGTCGTTGTGCTGATTTCCTGTCCGGGCTCACTGTACCAGTAATCGCCGACCACAACGAGTAAATCATCCTGCAGATAAAGTTCAGTGCCATAAAAGTTCCCTTCAGAAAGGGGGATCGTCTGAATCAATTCAGCTGAATTGTCTTCAGCAATCTGGTGTATTCTGATTTCCTCATTCCGATACAGCGTGTAAATGAATTCGCCGTCTGTCTGCACAAGATCGGCTTCCTCTACGCCCTCTACCTGATTATTCGTAACAGAATGATCTCCTGTTGCGCCACCCCCGGCTGAGGCCGAGTCAGCAGATTCACTTGTCGCTTCCTCCATTACTTCATCACCGGCATTTCTGGAACGCTCGTTTTCAGCAATTGCAGCAAAATGATCTCTCAATTCCTGTTCATTTGCGAACTTGGGCAGGTCTTCCACGATTTTAAATTCAATCATCTGACCATCTTTCAGCTTCAGTCCGAGCGATGACCTGATCTCATCTGACAAATGAAGTGTATAGACTGCGTCCGCCGCGTAACCGCCTTCAGGAGGTGCAATCGAAAGCGTGCGTCCTTCATGAATCAATTCCACTCTGACTTCAGTTTCATTCCCATCCTGATCACGTACGACAACCGTCTCTTCGTTTACCGTGTCATCACGCATCTGTTCAGTAAAATGCAGCCTCCACGTATGATCGCTGAACACTGACCGGACTTCAGCACCGCTAGCTGTATTCGTCACCTCAGGCTTTTGCAGCAGGTAGAACGCCAGAGCACCCCCTGCAACCAGTAAAATCGATGCGGCAATTAACCACTTTTTCATCAATATGAACCTCCCGTCAGGAAATATTTCGTTGATTAGTTAGTTATTAGACGTTTATATTTCAATTAAGTTACAAAAATAATCTGAAAATAAAATGGCTTCCACTTGAGATGAAAGTGGTTTCATAATACCCTTATGGAAAGGCTTTGCTGAAGTTGGCTGGTGATTTCCGCTCCAGGAGAACGCTTTCCGCATGAGCCGTCTTTTGGCTCCGGTTCAATCGGACCTCCTCGCGCTTCGCACTGTGGGGTCTTACCTGTCCGACTTATCCTGCTGGAGTCGTGCCCTGCAGCGAGAAGCACCATCTGTGTTAAAACAATATTTAACTTTAACAAGGCTAAAATAAAAAGAGGAGGGGTTTGCATGGTCAAAATAGCATTACAGCTCTGGTCAGTAAAAGAAGCAATGGAACAGAATCCTGAAGAAACGATTCGGCAATTAAGCGAAGCCGGTTACGATGGCGTACAGCTGGCAGGGGATTACGGTAAGTCAGGAGCGGAATGGAAACAGCTCCTTTCGGAAAATCATCTCGGTGCAGCCGGTATTCATATGCCAGTGACAGCACTTGAAAATAAGGATGAACTGGACCACTGGATCAGCTTCAGTAAAGAAATCGGAAATAAAAAACTGATTATTCCTTTTGTAGACGAGGAATGGAGAACGTTGAGCGGCTATAAAAAGTTATCAAGACTGCTGAATGAAGCGTACCCGGCAGTAAGTCAGGCAGGTCTCCAGCTTGGTTATCACCATCATGACTTTGAATTTACTGCTGTTGAACCGGGTATCACAGGCTGGGACGTGCTTGAAGAGATGACTGAGCCGGATCAGATCTGTTTTGAGGTTGACGTCTACTGGACAGAATATGCAGGCGTTCATACATATAATCTTCTTGATCGTCTGAAAGAGAGAGTATTTTCTATTCATCTAAAAGATATGCTCGAAGAAAACGGTCATAAAAGAACTGCGGCGATCGGTCACGGAACACTTGATTTGAAAAGCTTCGCAGACCGCGTCGATACTGATTGGCTTGTCATAGAGCAGGAGCATTTTGATGGCGATCCGCTTGAAGAAGTGAAGCCGAGTGCAAATGTTGTGAAGAGATGGTACAAATAACAGCGAGCTAGAATCCGGGGAGGGCCTCGGATTTTTCGCTTTACTGCAGGTTAGATGAATGGTTCGGCGGGTGTGAGCGTAGGATGGTAGGGGGTTCAGGGAGCGGGTGTTCGACGTAAAAGGTGCAATGTTCAGCGTAAAGACTCTCGTGTTCGACGTTCAGCGCATCATGTTCGGCTTTAGCAGCACTATGTTCGACGCTTCGGGTATATTGTCCTAGACGCATTCACGCACTTTGCCAACTCAATGCCTTCTACTCTCAAAAGAAAGACCGTTCAACCCAATACTCAAACATAAAAAAGGAGCACGACAAACATGATCTATCCAAATAGACTGCAAAGCGGAGACGCAGTCGGGTTTATTGCCCCTGCAAGTCCGCCGAATATAGAAAGTATGGAAAAATCGATTGAATTTTTCACGTCACTCGGGCTGAAAGTGAAGGAAGGGAAACATGTCCGCAACGTCAACGGCTACCTCGCAGGTCGAGATGAGGAAAGGCTTGAGGATCTGCACGCAATGTTTGCTGACCCGGAAATAAAAGCTGTCATTTGCGCCGGCGGAGGGTATGGTACAGGCAGGATTGCTGACAAAATTGATTATGACCTGATCCGCAACAATCCGAAGATTTTCTGGGGCTACAGCGATATTACTTATTTACATACAGCAATCCGACAGGCGACAGGGCTTATCACATTCCACGGTCCGATGCCTGCTTCTGATATCGGCAAAGATGAATTTCACGAGCTTTCAGGGAAAATGTTTGCGCAGCTGTTTGAACCAAGAGAGCTTCATTATACGGAAGCTTTCGGTGAGCTGAATGTGATCGCTTCAGGTGGTGCAACCGGTGAACTGACCGGCGGGAACCTGTCACTGATTATGAGCACACTGAATACACCGCACGAAATTGAGATGAAGGATAAAATTCTTTTAATAGAAGATATCGATGAGGAGCCTTACAAAATTGACGCGATGCTGAACCAGCTGAAGTCAGCAGGTAAGCTGCAAGAATTGAACGGGATTGTAGTGGGTGATTTTAAAAATGCTTTACCGACAAACGGAAAGCCGTCACTGTCGCTTGAGGAAGTGCTGCAGCATTATTTAGGAGACCTTGGGATTCCGGTTGTATCAGGATTTAAGATCGGCCACTGTGAACCGCATTTTTCTGTGCCGCTTGGAGTCAATGCAAAGCTGTCAGCTGCTGATAAAACGCTCACACTGCTGCCGGGGATTGAGTAATGAAGATCCGCAGCGTTGAAACGTTCCGTGTAAGGGTGCCGCTGAAAAAGCCATTTAAAACAGCACTTAGAACGCTGACGGTATCTGACTCTGTCATAGTGAGAATCACAGATGAAGAAGGCTGTACAGGATATGGTGAGGCACCGCCGACCCATGTGATTACAGGAGATTCGCTGGCTGGTATTGAGGAAGCCATCAATGGCATTATCGCCCCGCAATGCTTGGGGCAATCACTTTTAGATAGAGAGAATCTGCTGCACACGATCAACACAGCGATGGTCCGGAATACAAGCGCTAAAGCGGCGGTGGACTGTGCGATCTATGACTTACTTGCACAGTACGCGGGCATGCCGCTGTATCAGTTCCTTGGGGGAGCGGCTGACGCGTTTGATACAGATTATACGGTCAGTGTGAATGAACCTGAAGAAATGGCTGAGGATGCTAAGCAATTTAACCAGGATGGTTTTTCAGTTCTGAAAATTAAAGTCGGGATCGGTGCGATTGAAGATGATCTGAAGCGGATCAGAGCGATTCGTGAAAAGACAGACTGCACGCTCAGGCTCGACGCGAATCAGGGCTGGACAGCGAAAGAGGCGGTATATGCGATCAGCCGGATGGAAGATGAGGGACTTAATATTGAACTCGTTGAACAGCCGGTAAAAGCGCATGATATAAAAGGATTAAAATACGTAACAGACCATACATATACACCAATAATGGCTGATGAAAGTGTGTTCAGCCCCCAGGACGCCATTCGTGTACTCGAAATGCGGGCAGCGGATCTGATTAACATTAAGCTCATGAAAGCAGGCGGCATTCATCAGGCACTGATCATTGCAAAGCTTGCTGAAGCGTATGACATTCCGTGTATGACAGGCAGTATGATCGAGACAAAAGTCGGCATCTCAGCAGCCGCGCATTTTGCTGCAAGCCAGCGGATCATTACGCGCTATGATTTTGATGCGCCGCTTTTACTTGCTGAGGATATTGTGGATGGAGGCGTACAGTTCGACCGCGCACGCATGACGTTTTCAGAGGCAGCAGGTCTTGGCATTGAATCAATAAAAGATCATGCAGTAATTGGGAGGGGACAAGCGTGAGAACAGCTCATATCAATGTAACAGCAGCAACACTCTGGACAGAGCCGGCATCACCGCGCGACATTGATGCACCGGCGCTCGCGTCACCTGTTGAGCTTGAAAAATGGCTTGCAGGCATGACCGCTGAAGAACGTAAGGACCTGCTTGACAGCAACCGCGTGCAGTCGCAGGTGCTGTATGGAGACATCGTAACGATTGAAGAAATACAGGGGGACTGGGCACAGGTTGTCGTTCTGTCCCAAAGCTCTAAAAAGCACCCGGCAGGCTACCCGGGCTGGATTCCGGCTACCCAGCTGACTGAAATTGACGCAGCTGATATGGAGCCGTCAGAAGAGAAAATTATCGTTACATCAGACTTCACTCCCCTTTTAAACGAAAACGGAGAGATGTTGACCACGCTCGCATTCACTACAACACTCCCTGTAACTGGAATGCAGGATGGCCTTGTTGAAGTCCACAGCCCGCATGGTCAGGCTTATGTCAAAAGGGATGCCGTAAAACTTTTCCACGGTGACCTGAAAAAAGGGACGCCTGCTGATATATTAAAAGACGGGGAAAGATTTCTTGACCTGCTGTATCTCTGGGGCGGCATGACGCCGCACGGCTATGACTGCTCAGGCTTCAGCTACTCCATGATGCGGGCGAACGGTTATCTGATCCCGCGGGACGCCTCAGATCAGGCGGCTGCAGGTAAAGAAATCTCTAAAGAAGACGTACGTCCCGGGGATCTTATTTTTTTCGCGTACGAAGAAGGAAAAGGAGACCTGCATCATGTGGCCATCTATCATGGGGACGGAAAAATGATTCACTCTCCGACACCCGGCAAAAAAATCATGATCCAGGAAATCGCAGGAACATTTTATGAAAAAGAATGGTGCGGGGCAAGACGCTACTGGGCGGAATAAATCATGCGCTGCCTGCCAGAAGCACTGCAACGCGGGATGGGTTAGCGATGGTTAGAAACAGGTTTGTACCCTCCGCAAGATGGGAATAACATGATTAACTTGAGCAGAAGCGGGAGGGATTCATAATGGGAAGACTCATTAAGCGCGCAATCAAATACGGACCGATCGTGTACCCGTTCATCCGTAAGTTTTTAAATAGCCGTAAAACAAAGCGATACTAAATGAATGAAGAGAGGCTGTCCTGAGGGAGAGTCTTTTTTTGTTGGGCGCTGGGACAGTGGGTTGAAGTTACAATGCAGGCTTTTCGGGTCAAGATCACAAGTTACCGTTTATATCCGCGAACTTACCGATCATCAACAATTTTATTGAGGTCATATTAATATTTTCCTCATTAACAGCAATCCTCGTTTAATCACATTCACAGCGTTTGCACAGCAGGGATGACGAATCATGTCGTAAAGTATTTCTCCAAAAGGTTTGCTATTTCCAAAACCCCATGCTATGATAAGACCATGCTTAATACGTAACACCATCTAATTCACATGTTATCAGGAACTTTTTACATTTTCCTATCATGTAAAAAGCTTGTGATAGCATGTGAATTCTTTGTTTTTACTCAGCTATTAAGTAAAACTTAGAACACAGTGGAGGAATTACCCATGAACGAAGGTACAGTAAAATGGTTTAATGCAGAAAAAGGATTTGGATTTATCGAAGTAGACGGCGGCGAAGACGTATTCGTACACTTCTCAGCTATCACTGGCGACGGATTCAAAACTCTTGAAGAAGGTCAAAAAGTTAGCTTTGAAATCACTCAAGGCAACCGTGGCGACCAAGCTGCTAACGTTGTAAAATTATAATTTTACACTTCCAAAACACCCGCTTCTCTTTTGAGGAGCGGGTGTTTTTTTGCGTTGATCGGGCACACGCCATGGATCTGCGCAATTTATAGTCATTCTAAAAGTGGCACAATCATCTCCGTCCCCGGTGTGCCCCTTGTTTTAAGCAGGAACTACACAGGGAAAGGAAGAAGTATACCAAAAGAAAGTGTGTGATGATCATGAAACCACTGGCACAGTCTTTTTATGAGAGGTCTGCACTGGAGCTTGCAGATGCTTTGATTGGAAAGCTGCTTGTGAAGGATACGCCTGAGGGCAGGGCTTCAGGAATTATTGTGGAGACAGAAGCCTATATGGGTGCTGAGGACCGGGCGGCGCATAGTTATGGCAACCGCCGGACGCGTCGGACCGAGATTATGTTTGGAAAAGCGGGTTCTGTGTATACGTATCAGATGCATACGCACACGCTTGTGAATGTTGTGGCATCTGAGGTGGATACTCCGCAGGCTGTGCTGATCCGGGCAGTGGAACCGGTTGAAGGCCTTCATCTAATGGAAGCAAGGCGGCCAGGAAGAAAGCAGGTTGAGTGGACGAATGGGCCCGGGAAGCTCACGAAGGCGCTTGGGATTGCGATGAGTGATTACGGATCCCATTACACAGCGCCACCGCTGCAGATTTTTGAAGGATGGGAAGATCGTGACTTTGAAGTGATGACAGGTCCGCGGATCGGGATTGATAATACAGGAGAAGCACGCGATTATCCGTGGCGCTTTTTCGTAAAAGGAAATCCGTATATTTCGCGGTAAACAAAGGGAGGAATTGAACATGACATTTAAAGCAGTAATGGTCGACTTAAAAGATGATCAGGTGGAAGCAAAAGTGACGGATGTAACAGAAGGTCAGCTGCCGGAAGGAGAAGTGTTGATTAAAGTGGCGTATTCAAGCGTCAATTTTAAAGACGGGCTGGCCGGATTAAAAGATGGCAAGATCGTTCAGTCCTATCCATTTATACCGGGGATTGATCTCTCAGGAACGGTTGAGTCGTCAGAGGACAGCCGTTTTCAAAAAGGGGATCAGGTGATTGCAACGAGCTATGAAATCGGCGTAACACACTTTGGCGGGTACAGTGAGTATGCCCGAATCCCGGGAGACTGGGTAGTACCATTACCTGATGGACTTTCATTAAGAGAGGCAATGATCTTCGGGACTGCAGGCTTTACAGCAGCACTGTCGGTACATAGGCTCGAAAAAGAGGATGTAACGCCTGAATCAGGTGAAGTGCTTGTTACTGGTGCAACAGGCGGCGTCGGCAGTATGGCTGTTGCGATGCTCGCAGCAAAAGGGTATGAGGTGACAGGAAGTACAGGGAAATCTTCAGAGCATGATTACCTGAAATCTCTTGGCGCGGGTAAAGTAATTTCGCGTGATGAAGTGTATGACGGCGGGAAAATCAGACCGCTAAACAAAGGAGTCTGGGCTGGTGCTGTAGATCCTGTGGGCGGTGACAGTCTGGCTTCTGTTTTGAGTAAAATGAAGCAGAACGGGGCGGTTGCAGTCAGCGGTTTGACCGGCGGGACTAAGGTGCCGGCGACTGTGCATCCATTTATCCTGCGCGGTGTCAGCCTGCTTGGTGTGGATTCAGGCTACTGCGCAATGCCGCTGCGGGAACAGATCTGGAAGCGTCTCGGCTCTGATCTGAAGCCGGCTATGCTTGAAGAACTGGTGGATCGTGAAGTAGTGCTTGAAGACGTTCCGCAGGCGATGGCTGATATTATTGAGAGTAAAATCCGCGGCCATGTATTGGTAAAGGTTGCTGGAGAATAGAGCAAAAAGCTGTCCGGAGTTGAAATCCGGGCAGCTTTTTTGCGCGCAGAGTAAAGTGCTTTACTCCACACTCACATATCCAGTCTCCTCCACAATCCACTGTCCCTCTTCAGACAAAATCCAGTCAATCAGCTGCTGTTCATTTTCAGTCCGTTCGCCAACGGTAATCGCATAGAACTCAGCAGATAGTGGATAGCTGTCGTCACGGATCGAGTCAGCTGAAGGGTGAACGCCGTCAATGGCCAGCAGCTTGATATCCCCATTTCGCACCATTTCTGTGGAAAAGAATCTGTAGGAGAACCCGATTGCGTTTCCGTGATTGCGGTAGTCAGATGTCTCTTTAATAATGCCACCCATTCCGGTGACAATTTCTTCGCCGGGTGCTTCCATAATCGGGATGCCGTACATTAATTTTTCAAGTGCAGTCTGGCTGCCGCTGTCATCCGGGCGCTGGAATGCCTGGATGTCTTCATCTTTTCCACCGACATCTTTCCAGTTTGTAATTTTACCTGAGTAAATAGCCTGAATTTCTTCAGTGGTCAAAGAATCCACAGGGTTATTCACATTTACAAAAAACACAAAAGCTTCGCGGCCGATTGGTGTCATATCAAATGTGTGTCCTGCGCGTTTTGCAGCAAGTTCCTGTCTTTTAGAAGGGCCTGCAGTAAAAATGATGTCTGTTTCTTCCCCGATCAGCCTTTCATACGCCTGATCTGTCTTTGTCGATTGAACAACTGAGTTACCCACATGTGGATAATCACCCTCAGGATAAACCGCCTGAACAAAAGCTGAATACAGTGGATACAGTGCTGTGGCACCATCGAGTCTTGGTAAGTCTTCTTCTAAATGAAATGACGCTTCACCATCCATCGACACAGCTTTTGTACCGGATTCAAACGGCTCATACTCAGCCAGGTCGACCTCCGCAGAATTTGTAATGTTCACAAGGTAAGCGTCATAAGCGGCCAAACTGCCAATTGTTAATAGGACAGTTGCTGTGATTACAACCATCGTATAGGTAAGCTTTTTACCCTTAAGCAGCCGGAAAAAGCGGAGAATAAATAATATGTACAGAACTACACTCACGACAATCAGGATGATCATTTCACGCTGTCCGATGATCAGCAGCGTGTACAGACTTGCGAAACTGACGAAGAAGAATCCGATAAATCCTACAAAAATAACTCCAATCACTCTCAATAAATTATTCTTCGGTCGTTCTTCCATGGCTCAATTCCTCCATTCTCAGATAAGCTTCTTTTTCATCAAACGTACTGATCCATCTGAAATGCTTCTGATCAAGAACGCGGTAATGCTTACTGATAACGTTCTGCTGAAGACGGTATCCGCCAGTACTGTGAAGTTCTTTCCACCACACTTTTCCGCCAAGCGTTCGGCTGACTGGTTCATCTGCATGTTCAAATGTAACCAGCCTGATGACTTCAAGCGGTTCATCTCCAAGTGTATGTTGCAGCACTTCACTCTGATGAAAAAGGGCGGTTATAGCCACTACTGTATTCCAGCCTGGAAGGGAACGATCTTTCTCGATCTGAACAAGTGTTTTTTTAGATATCCCCAGAATGTCAGCCATTTTGTCCTGAGAATAACCATTTTCTACGCGTATTAACTTCATCTTTTCCGCAATCATGTGGATAACCTGCTCTTTATTCAAAAAATCCACCTCCGTTAGATTAAATAGTTCCTTATAGTGTAATATTACACTTTTTTAGAGATTCGTCAATGAAAATCTTTTACACAGTTGTGGGTAAATGGTGTGGATAGTGCAGGTCCGGGTGTATGGATTCATTTCTGTTTCTGTGGCAGTCATCCACCTTTTGCTTTCACATCCTGTCAATTCAACGCCGTCATAAGTTCAAACTGTCCACAATCACCCCGAAATTTCCTCCCCATCCCTAAATAAATCATGCTACACTAATAGCACTGAAATGGTACGGAGGTGGTGACGGGATGGAGATTGAAGATATGGAACAGTATCTTGAGGAGCAGTATGACATGATGGATGTATGTCTGCTTGCGGGAAAGATTATGCTTGAGAGCGGAGCGGAGACATACCGCGTGGAAGATACAATGATGCGGATCGCAAAGAACTACGGGATTAAAGAGTCCCACAGCTACGTAACGCCGACTGGCATCATGTTTTCGATTGAGACAGAAGAACCGACGAAAACAAAGCTGATCCGGATTTCAGACCGCACCACAGATTTGAAAAAAGTGATGCTTGTGAACAGCACCTCCCGTAGGATCGCAAATGGAGAGCTGGACGTTCCGCAGGCTTACCGTATTTTAAAAAGAATATACAAAGATGATGAAACGTACTCACTTAAAACACGGATTGCTGCAGCAGCGATCTCAAGCGGCTGTTTTTTGATGATGTTTCAAGGGTCATGGGCTGATTTTATTCCGGCTGTGATCATTGGCGGACTCGGATTTGCGAGTGTTGTGTACGTACACGATCTCGTGCTGATCAAATTTTTCTCTGAATTTATGGCTGCGCTGGTGATTGGGCTTCTTGCAGCAGGCGCTGTTATGACGGGGCTTGGGCAGGAGCTTGATAAGATCATTATCGGCTCCGTCATGCCGCTTGTGCCGGGACTGTTGATTACAAATGCAGTTAGGGATCTGATCGCCGGACATTTTATATCCGGTTTATCTAAAGGGGCAGAGGCTTTCCTGACCGCGTTTGCGATTGGATCAGGAATCGCAGTTGTCGTCACATTATTATAAGAAAGGGGAGAGCCTGTGGATATCTTGATTCAAACGGTTACAAGTTTTATTGCAGCTGCTGGATTCGGCATTATTTTTAACGCACCAAAAGAAGCACTCTGGAAGTGCGGACTTGTCGGGATGCTTGGCTGGATGGCATTTTTTATCCTGACGCTTCAGGGGATCGGAGAAGTACCTTCAACAGTAGCAGCAGCTTTTATGATCGCAGTGATCAGTCAGGTATTCTCCCGGGTCTATAAAGCGCCTGTTATTATTTATATTGTATCCGGTATTATTCCACTCGTACCTGGTGGAACTGCGTACAATGCGATGCGTTCGTTTGTAACAAATGACTATAATATGGCCCTTTCTTATGCGGCAAAAGCGTTCATGGTATCCGGATCCATTGCGATGGGTATTGTGTTATCAGAGGTAATCAGCCAGATTATGAAGCAGAGCCGGTTGAAGAGAATCGGTTAAGATGAAAAGCCCGGCGTTGTGCCGGGCTTTCTTATATGAGTTATCTCATTTTCAGGATCTGTTCAGTAAAATCAGTAAAATCATTCAGGTGTTCTTCAATGATGGCTTGTAAAATATCCAGTGCCAGCTCCTGATATTCATGGACTGCAATATTTCTGAATCCAACCATTGCTTTTAGGTTAGCGGAGATTTCAGGACTGATGCATGCTGCTTTTTCCAGAAAGTCAAATGCTTCACGGCTGGTTTTTGGGATCCCAAGCTTTTTTGTCTGAACGATGTGTAATGCCAGATCAATCGAAACCTGGCAGGCCCGCTGAATATTTAGAACAATACTATCCTGCTTAGTGTAATCTTCAAGATTTTCCGGGTTTTGATCATACACTTCTTTCACACGACGGATACAACGCTCAATGGATGACACTTTATTCACGACCACATCACTCTTCATATATACGCCCCCGCTGTTCAACATCCTTCAATATATTCATTCTCATCTCATTCAAGTCAACATACATCGCCAGACTTTTAATTTTTTCTTTATGGTACAGATCTTCATTTTTTGCGTATATACATTCACCGTCATAATATACCTGAGCAGCAAAAACTGTATCAATTGTTTTAAGATCTACCAGATCTGCTTCTGCACCGAGCAGTTCAGACAGCTGGCTTTTTAAAATGAGACGATTAAACGGTGCAATATGTTTGGTCGGATAATAAGCGATATCATAATCACTTGTTTCACGCGCAGTTGATCTGGCATGAGATCCGAAAAGCAGGATGAATTCCGGATCAAGAGATTCAACGAGTTTTTTAATAGCGGATTTCATATGATCCATACTGACCCCTCCAGACCGTTATTTTCTATAGTGTATCACAATCGCACACGATCATTTCCCATATTTTCAGCCATGGATTTTCTCCCATTCCTGACAACTCTATATCAATATGATTGTCCGCCACACGTGAGACAATAAGGCGGTGACAGGATCGGGGGGTGTTAGACATGAACCATGGGAAATCAATGCTGATCAAAGCGCTGATATTGTTTCCGGTGATCTGGATTGTGCTGACAGGCTTCAATGAGGTGACGTTTACAGATTCAACCATTGTTGCTGTTGTGCTTTATGTAGTCGCTTATATCGGGGATATGCTTGTTGTCAGAAATGCGGGGAACACGGTTGGCACGATTGGCGACCTGCTTCTTGGGACGCTTGTGATCTGGTTTACACTTGTCCTGCTCGGTTATAACGATATCTTTGGTGAAGCACTCGCAGCTGGTTTGATTTTGACTGCAGGTGAGTACTTTTACCATAAGTGGCTAATTCGCAACCTGTTTGAAGAAACCGCAGAACCTATAGGAAATGTATAAAAAAATTCCCGGAGAAATGTCGAGATGAAAATCTCTAT
The DNA here is from genome assembly GCF_000829445.1 of Jeotgalibacillus alimentarius. Lineage (GTDB taxonomy): Bacteria > Bacillota > Bacilli > Bacillales > Jeotgalibacillaceae > Jeotgalibacillus > Jeotgalibacillus alimentarius. Next base: position 140,771 of record NZ_JXRQ01000029.1, on the reverse strand, counting down.
TTCCCGGGAAATTTGTCGAACGATTCATATGTGAAAGCCTGCTGTATGAATTTCAGACCGGTGTTTTCTGAGTGATTTTTCCTGATACATCTTGTGATCAGCTTTCACTAACAGTTCATCAAGTGTTTGACCGTCAGTGGGATAAGCAGCGTGGCCAATGGAAATCTTCAGGTTAATCACACCGTGTTCAATTGGCTTGTCATCTTCAATCGCATATCTGAGTTCCTGTTTCATATCAGAGATTGATTGCTCGTCGACAGGCTGCTGAATAATGACAACAAACTCATCCCCACCAAGACGGACAGCTGTGTAGCGCTGCCACGAGAAGTCTCTTAGTGAGTCAGCCATTTTAATTAGCACATCATCGCCTGTTTTATGGCCAAAGGTGTCATTAATTTGTTTGAAACCATTCAAATCCAGTGAAAATAAAACAAAAGATTTGTTTGTTTCCTCTTTAAGAAGCTGTTCCATATAATCGCTTAAATATTTTCTATTCGGCAGGCCGGTCAGGTAATCATGAGTTGCCAGCTTTACAATTCGATTATGATTTCTAAAATGAACGGCAATACTAAGGCCGTACGTCCAGCCAAGCGTCCATATGATGACAACAAAAAACAAATAACTCGTATATGGGTGAGCATCCAGATTTGCGTCAAATGAACCATTCCATGCTAAAATCCATCTTCCTGCAAATGAAGTCCCAATCAGCACAAATATGGCAGCTGACAGCATATATATTTTTCTTTCCATCCCGGTAGATTTTCGCAGCAGAAAAAATGCCGAAAAATAGAAGATAGGAATCATTAATGAATCGAAAAATAAGAACCGTTCATTTGGAGCGTCTCTTAGAATCATGATGAATACAGTTGAATAGATCATCACCAGTACATATATGTAAGAACGCAGTCTTTCTCCACTATAACCGCGAAATCTTAAAATCCCCTCAAGGATTAACAGAGGCGCAAGTATGGTTGCAATGTTATTCAGTACGACAGTATAAGATCCAATGTATGAAGCAAAAGGCAAAGGAAGAAAGCCCAGTCCGCCGATAATGGCAGCCCATGCCCACATGCCAAGTCCTCTTTCCTGGAGGTTCATCTTCCAGGTAACCGTCATGACGACAGCTGAAATGATCGCAAGTAAAAATAAAACTGCCCCAAGCGTTATTGGATCGAACATATGAAAGTCCCACCTCCTGTACCGATCTTCTCCTATATTATACATGAGGATAGGACTAAATATCTAGTTTTGCAGAATATTTATTTTTTTGGAAAACTGAGCATTATTTACTCATCGCGGCGTTATCAACGATCAGCGTAACATCTTTATGATTACATAAGGCTGAAGCAGGAAACGCAGGATCTGTCTCTCCGTCTAAAAGCCGCTTCACTGCATTAGCCTTCTTCTCTCCGGATGCGAGCAGGACAATTTTCTTGCTGCGCAAAATAGACTTTACACCCATTGTGATCGCATGCGTCGGGACTTCATCAGGAGAGCGGAAATAGCGTGCATTCGCCTCGCGCGTTGAGTCAGCAAGCCTGATCACATGTGTATCTCCATCGAAATCACTGCCAGGCTCATTAAAGCCGATATGACCGTTTTCCCCAATCCCCAAAATCTGCAGGTCAGGCGGTCCGACTCTCTTCAGAAGCTTTTCATATTGCCTGCACTCCTTTTGAAGGTTTGATGCCATCCCATTTGGAATAAACGTCTGATCCCTTAGAATATCCACGTGGGAAAACAAATGCTCGTTCATATATCTGTGATAGCTTTTTGAGTGAGCCGGGTCGAGCCCGATATATTCATCGAGGTTAAATGTCTTCACATTTTTAAATGAAAGAAGCCCCTCACGATACTGTCTGACAAGCAGCTGGTACATTCCGATCGGCGTGCCACCTGTAGCAAGTCCGAGCACCGGATCCTCATGACTTCGTATGCATTCACCAACCAATTCGGCAGCATGCTTACTCATTTCAATGTAGTTCTTCACAATCACAACATCCATGACAACCCCTCCTTCTGATAGACAACTTCACCACGGCAGATCGTCAGTACCACGTTGAAGGATGCATCAAGTACAACAAAGTCCGCGTCCTTTCCAGGTTCAATACTGCCTTTACGATCCCATACCCCAAGCTGGTGCGCTGCATTCCCGGATGTGATTTTTGCAAGGCCATCAATCGTGATGTCTGTAATAGACATCATATTTTTAACCGCGTGCTCCATCGTCAGTACACTGCCGGCAAGCGTTCCGTCAGCCAGCCGTGCTTCAGTTCCTTCCACGGTTACCTGCTGGCCGCCAAGATCATACGTCCCATCAGACAGTCCCTTCGCACGCATCGCATCCGTAATCAGCATCAGACCGTCAGCACCTTTTTCATTCCAGGCAAGCCTCACCGCCTCAGGGTGACTATGTACAAAATCCGCAATGATTTCAGCCTTTAATCCTCTTTCCAGCAACGCACCGCCTGCCACACCAGGGTCACGGTGATGAAACGGACTCATCTGGTTATACAGATGAGTCACCTGGCCCGCACCTGCATCAATCGCCTGCTTCAATTCATCATACGTGGCACCTGAATGTCCGACAGAAACCGTCACACCGCTGTCTGACACTTCTTTTGTAAAATGAAAGCCATTCTCCCGTTCAGGTGCAGCGGTCACTACTTTAATTGTCTCTCCGCACGCTTCCTGAAAAGCCTGAAATAATTTAATGTCCGGTGTAATCATCAAAGTCGGATCCTGTGCCCCGGCTTTTTCAGGTGATAAAAACGGACCTTCCAAATGAACCCCAAGCACCTCAGCACCTGACGTTTGCCGACTCATAAATTCAGCTGTATTCCGCAGCGCCTTCATCACACCACCTTCAGTCTGCGTCATCGTCGTCGCGAGAAATGAAGTCACGCCTTCTTTCACAAGCGCATCCGCCATCACCTGAAGTGCCTCAGGTGTCGCATCCATCACATCAGCCCCGGCTGCCCCGTGTATGTGGGGATCGATGAAGCCTGGAAGGAGATGGTGGGTTGGGGGGATTGAAATATCAGCTTGATCTGCAGAAGCGTTGGATATAGATATAATTTTGCCATCAGAAATACAAATCCTGTTTTTGATATTTTTAATAACGTACTCAATCTCTAGGTGGTTGATCATAATAGCACTCCCGAGTCATATTTATACACAGTATATAATGATGCAAAAAATAATGAAATAATATTTTAAAAATTCAATTGATTTTTAAAATGAATATAGATAAGCTGAGATGAAATAGAAAGATTTATAACATAGAAAGTGAGGACGAGTATGGGAGAAATCAAGGGAGGGATCATTATACTTTCTGAAATGGCAGGTAAATTACCGAAATCGGAAAGTAAAATCGCTCAATATATTCTTTCGCATCCTGAGGAAGCAGTTCAGCTCACTGCTGCAAAGCTCGGTGAAAAAAGTGGAACCAGCAGTGCAGCGGTGATAAGGCTGTGTAAATCTGTGGGATTCTCTGGGTTTCAGGAATTGAAAATCCGTGTTGCCGGGGATCTGAAGGAAGATAATAAAGAGTCTTACAGAGATATTAATCCCAAAGAGGAAGTTAAAAACATTGTTAGTAAGGTCACACAAAATACCATACGTATGTTAAGAGAAACAGTAGATATTTTAAGTGTAAAAGAGATTAATCAAGCTGTAGAAGTACTAAGTAAGGCTAAATCTATTATCTTTCTCGGTTTTGGAGGATCATATATTGCGGCAAAGGATGCAGAGCAAAAGTTCATGCGGATAGGTAAAGAAGTACATGCTTTTTCAGATACACATATGGCTGCGACTTTAATTGCAAATAAAGGAGTTAATGATGTGGTAGTTGGAATATCTTTTTCAGGTAATACGCCTGAAGTAGCCCGACTACTGGAGTTGGCACATAGTAAAGGTGTACAAACGATTGGGATCACAAAGTATGGACGGTCTCTTGTAAGTGAACAGGCTGATATTCAACTTTTTATATCACCAACCGGTGAAGCGACACTGCGTAGTGGTGCTACTTCATCCAGAATGGCACAACTTCATGTTATTGATATCTTACTCATATGCATTGCATCAAGAGAATATGAAAATACAATGAAACAAATTGACGAAACTAGAGACTCTATATCATTTCTTAGGAAGGACAAATAGATTGTAATTTGAAAAAAGAGGTGAGATTAAAATGAATGATCGATTATTAAAGACCTTGAAAGGGATCACAAATGGTCACGCCCGTGCTTCACAAGCCGATCTCCTAGCCTATTCCTATGACGGCACCCCCGGATTTCAGGCCATGCCGGATGCGGTTGTGTCGCCCGGGTCTGCAGAGGAAGTGTCTGAGATTGTGAGATTTTGCAGGTCAGAAGGCATTCCGATTGTGCCGCGCGGGTCCGGAACGAACTTAAGTGCAGGAACGACGCCGACTGCGGGTGGGGTTGTGCTGCTGTTCAACCGGATGAATCAGATTCTTGAAATTGATGAAGAAAATCTGACAGTGACAGTGCAGCCTGGTGTCATCACCAAGGACCTGATTGATGCAGTGGAAATGCGCGGTCTGTTTTATCCGCCTGATCCATCATCTATGAAAATTTCAACAATTGGCGGGAACATCAGTGAGAATTCAGGCGGTTTACGCGGATTAAAGTACGGTGTGACAAAGGACTATGTGCTTGGTCTTGAAGCAGTGATGCCGGATGGTTCTGTCATCAAAACGGGCGGTAAACTGGCGAAAGACGTGGCGGGCTATGATCTGACAAAGCTGCTGACAGGAGCTGAAGGTACGCTTGGTGTCATTACGGAAGCGACACTGAAGCTGATTCCAATGCCGTCATCGAAAAAGACGATGCTTGCGCAGTTTGCAGCGATGGATCAGGCTGCTGAAGCAGTGTCTGCGATTATAGCGAACCGGATCATTCCAGCTACACTTGAATTCATGGACCGTGCGACGATCCGTGCAGTGGAGGACTTTGCAAAAGTCGGACTGCCGCTTGAAGCGGAAGCGATCCTTTTAATTGAGCAGGACGGCGCAGAGGCTGCTGTGAATGATGAGATGCAGTTGATGAAGGAAATCTGTGAGAAGCAGGGGGCTTTTTCAGTTGAGCTTGCGAAAACCGCTGAAGAAGCGAACAATCTGATGACAGCGAGACGTTCAGCGCTCTCTGCTCTTGCAAGACTGAAACCGACTACTATTTTAGAAGATGCAACTGTACCTCGGTCAAAAGTAGCTGAAATGGTGGAGGCAATTACGAAGATTGCCGTAAAGCATCAGGTGACGATCTGTACGTTCGGTCATGCAGGTGATGGGAATCTGCATCCGACGTGTATTACAGATGCGCGTATCACTGAAGAAATGCACCGTGTGGAAGCGGCATTCGAAGAAATTTTCAAAGAGGCAATCCGCCTGGGCGGAACAATCACAGGAGAGCACGGAGTCGGTGAGATGAAGGCGCCGTATCTGGAGTGGAAGCTTGGTGCATCAGGGATCAATGTTATGAAGCTAATCAAGCAGTCACTCGATCCGGATAATATCATGAACCCGAACAAAATATTCGGTAAGTCAGAAAAGAAACGTGTGGTGGTTGGCAAATGACAGTTGAACAGGCTTTTACAGAACGGATGGATGAAGGCGAACTGATGAACTGTATGCGCTGCGGCTTCTGTCTGCCCAGTTGCCCAACTTACATACAAACCGGCGGAGATGAGGTTCACTCTCCGCGCGGACGTATTGCCATGATGAAAGCTGTACACGATGGGCTGATGCCGCTCACTGATGAGATGACGAACTCACTTGATGTCTGCCTCGGCTGCCGTGCATGTGAACCGGTCTGTCCTGCAGGCGTTCAGTACGGTCACCTGCTTGAAGAGGCCAGAACGATTATTCAGGACTATAAGAAGCCTTCTGTGAAAGAGAAGGTTGTGCGCAGAACAGTTTTAAATGAGCTGTTCCCAAAAAACGAACAGATGAATAGAGCAGTTGGTCTGGTCCGCTTCTATCAGACGTCAGGTCTGCAAAAAGGGGTGCGGAAAATCGGCTTTTTAAAGCTGTTTCCTGAATCGATGAGGGAGATGGAAAAGGTGCTGCCAGCAATTCCGAAAAGAACGCGTACTGATAGAAAGCGCCTCCTTGCAACCGGTGAAAAGAAAGCAACAGTGGCATTTTTTCAGGGCTGCCTGATGGATACCATGTTCCAGGAGACGAATCAGAATACGATCAGACTCCTGCAGTCAGCAGGCTGTGACATCGTCATTCCTGATGGACAGGGCTGCTGCGGGGCACTTCACGGCCATGCCGGTGAAAAGGAAAAAGCGATTGAAATGGCAAAGCGGAATATAGAAGCATTTGAAGGAATGGAAGCAGATTATATTGTGCTGAATGCCGGAGGGTGTGGCGCATATCTTGCGGGTTACGATCACCTTCTGTCTCAGGACATGGAGTGGCGTGAACGTGCTGCCAGATTCAAGGCAAGGATCCGCGACTTCTCAAGCATTCTCATTCAGCATGGCTTTGATGAGCGCATCCGCTTTAAAAAGCGTCAGCATCGCGTTACTTATCAGGATTCATGTCACTTAAGAAACGGCATGGGCGTACACCACGAACCGCGCCAGCTTATTCAGATGGTCGAAGGCGCCGATTATGTCGAGATGAAAAACGCAGACGGCTGCTGCGGCTCAGCGGGTGTCTACAATCTCGTGCAACCTGAAATGAGCATGCAGATCCTCGATGATAAGATGAAAAACGTAAAAGAAGCGGCACCAGGCGTAATTGTCACAGCGAATCCGGGCTGTCTGCTGCAGATGAAGCTTGGGATTGAGCGAGCGGGACTGAGTGGTCTGGTGGAGGCTGTGCATTTGGCGGATTATCTAAATAATGATTGAGAGATAAGATTTAGAAAATTAAAAAAATGATTGACATTGCAAATGTGCTTGCATAAAATGTAGTTAAGCTACATATAAATTAAATAAAATTAGTAGTTAAGCTACATTTTATGTTTGGGAGGTAACATGGTAAATGGTCTTGAAAGGCTAAAACAAGGTTTGTCTTCTCTAAAACCGTCTGAGAAAAAAGTTGCTCAATACATTCTTGATCATCCACAACTTGTATTGGATATGCCAATCGCAATGTTAGCAAAAAATGTTAGTACAAGTGAAGCGACTATCATTAGAATGTGCCGCTCTTTGCATATTAATGGTTTTAAGGAATTAAAACTGAGTATTTCGGCTTCGCTGAGCAATCACAATGATGCTGAAGAGAGGTACAGAGACATTTCAGCAAACACCAGTTTGACAGATATCATTCAGTCGGTAGCAAATAATAACCTTCATTCAATAAAAAGTACACTGAACTTGATGGATGAAAAAACAATTAAAGCAGCCGTTGATTTAATTGCAGATGCTAGAAAAGTAGTAGTTATTGGTGTAGGGGCATCCGCTATTGTCGCATTGGATTTTGAACAAAAGCTCAGAAGAATCAATAAGTGGTGTGAGGCTCTTACAGATAGTCATTCTCAGCTTACATCAGCTGTTCATCTGGATGAACAAGACGTAGTCCTTGCTATATCTTATTCCGGAGAGACAAAAGAGATCGTCAATACATTAAAACTGGCTGAGAAGAATAAAGTAAATATTATTTCATTAACAGCATACGGTACTAACACTGTACAGAAAATGTCATCTGTTAATTTGTTTGTTTCTCCAATAGAAGCAAGCATTCGAAGCGGAGCAACAGCATCAAGAATTGCCCAATTAAGTGTAATTGATATTCTCTTTATAGGCATTGCGTCCTTAAATTACGAACAGTCTATTAATTATTTGGATAAGACCAGAGAAGCTATAAATAAAAAACATTAATACTGATAAGGCGATACGTGCATCAAAATCACTGTGTTCATTTGGAAATACAATTTTATTTTCGGGGGTGAAGGGAAGACGCTGAACGCAAATGCAAAGTACCAATAAAAGAAAGCGCTTACTTTTAAAACATAATAAAAAATAGGGGTGGAAATAAATGAATAACAAAAAGTTGAAAAGAAGTTTGTTATCAGTTTCAGCGTTATCACTTATCGCATTAGCAGGATGTTCTTCAGACGACTCATCTTCGGAACAGGCTGATAACAGCAATTCAGAAGGAGGGGTTTCAGGAGAGCTTGAAGTTCAATATTTTGTGGGCGGATACGGTGATGAGTGGTGGAAGAGTACAATTGAAGCATTTAAAGAGGAGTATCCAGATGTTGAAGTAATTGAACATTCCGGACCTAACATTAACGAAGAAATGAAAACACGCTGGATCTCAAACGATCCACCGGATGTTGTCTATATTGATGGTAACGGTGCTAATGAAACACAAATGATTAATGATGGACAGTTAATGGACCTTAGTGACTGGGCAAGTGATCTAACGTTTGAAGGTGATACCCCATTAATGGAGAGCTTTATTTCTCCGGCTCAGGAAGTCGACGGGGCTGTGTATAGCCTTCCGCTAGTCTTTGATACATGGGGTGCTTGGTATGATAGTGCCTGGTTTGAAGCTGAAGGATGGGAAGTCCCGGAAGACTTTGACAGCTGGTTAGCATCAATGAAAACGATCCAAAGCGATGCAGGAATTGAACCATTCATTACAACTGGTCAATATCCACAGTATTTCCAAAGGGGAGTATTAAACCCTGCATTTGCTGCAGCTGGTGGAGAAGAGTTACTTAATAATTTATCAAATGGTGTCGTAGAAGCATGGGAAAGTGATGAAGCACTGGAAATTATGAAAAAAGTACAGGAAATTGTTGACGCAGGCCTGATTGATGAAGGATTTGCTGCGCGAAGCCATACACAAACACAGATGAATTTCCTTATGCATGAAACAGCTTATATACCAGTAGGCTTCTGGCTTCCAAATGAAATGGCGAATGATACACCGGAAGATTTTAAATACGGTTTTATTCCAACTCCTATGAATGATTCAGGAGATGCAATGGCACTCGTGCCGGATATCAGACCTGTAGCAATTGCAAAAGAGGCTGAGAATCCTGAAGCAGCTAAAGCATTTGTAGAGTTTATGTTCTCTGAAGAACGTGCACAGGCATTTGCAGAATCAACAGGTGCTATCATGAACCTTAAAGGTGTAGATTTGAGTGCAAATGAGAATGTACCTGAGTTTCTTAAAGGAATCAATGATCTAATTAATAATCCGGGAACAATTGAGATTTATAACCGTGCCCAGCCTACTGGGGAAGAGATGGAAATTGCTGTTGAAATTACGAATGAAGTAAAAGCACGCAGTGTTGACATTTTGATGGGTAAAATAACTGCTGAAGAATTCGTAAAAGCGATGGCAGATAAATCAAGAGAATTAAGAGGAGAATAATTGACTTAAAGGAGGAATGCGGAGTCGTATAGACTTTGCATTCCTCTCTCCATCTATAAGGGAAATACCTTCGTATTCTGAATAATACTGAAAAGAAAAGAGTGATGGTGTGGTCCAGTCTAAAAAACAAAAATACTTGTTTTTGACGTTCTGCTTATTACCGACCTTTCTATTGTTTGTTATTTTTACAGTTTATCCAATGGTAAATGGTATTTATTTATCATTATTTGATTGGTCGGGAATGAGTGCAAACAGAGAGTTTGTTGGATTTGAAAATTATGTTCGTATGTTTAACGATGAAATTATTGGTAAGGCAATTTATAATGATTATTTCTTTGTTGTAACCAAGGTAATTGGCATTATGATTCTATCGCTATTTTTTGCTGTAGCCTTGACACAATTGAAAGTAAAAGAAGCACCATTTTACAGAGTAGTGTTTTTCTTTCCAAACATTATGTCAGTAGTAGTAATCGGGATCCTATGGCAATTTATCTACGAGCCTGATATTGGTCTTGTCAATGGACTGTTAACCTCCATTGGGCTTGAGAGTTGGACCAGACCCTGGCTTGGTTCAATGGAATGGGCGTTACCATCTTTAGTAGTACCGGCAATTTGGGCAGGAATTGGATTATTCATGCTATTGCTTATGGGAGGAATTATGAATATCCCAAAAAGCCAATACGAATCAGCTGAAATTGATGGAGCCAGTGAATGGCAGCAGTTTTGGAAAATTACCGTCCCATTAATATGGCCACAAATCAAAACCTCAATGATTTATATTGTGATCACTTCATTAAATGGTTCATTTGTACTTGTACAAATCATGACTAATGGGGGGCCAGGTAACGAAACGGAAGTTATGGGATCATACTTATATCAAAAAGCATTCGAGGATTTCCAATTTGGATACGGTGCAACAATTGGTGTACTCATTCTCATTTTATCTTTAGTGACAGTTTTAATTATGCAATTCGTATTAAAAAGAGAAAAAGTAGAATACTAGGGAGCGGGGAACTTATTTATGACAAAATTTTTAACCGGCGCTGCTGTGCGTATTCCATTAATTATATGGTCGATACTTGTCGTATTCCCATTAATATGGATGTTCATTGGTGCTTTTAAGTCAAATGCCGAAATTTTTTCATCTCCATGGTCCATGCCGGAAACCTATAATTTTGGGAATTTTGTATCTGCATGGGTTGATTTCAGTATAGGTTCATCTTTTCTCAATACGATATTTGTAACTGTATTAGGTACTGTACTTTGTCTGGCATTTTCAATTCCGACAACCTATGCACTTGAAAGGTTGCGTTTTAAAGGCAGTGAAGTATTATTTAATGTTTATCTTGCATCTATGATGATCCCGGCAGTACTCGGTTGGATTCCATTATTCTTTTTATTAATGAATATGAACCTTCTGGATAACCTGTTTGCATTATCAGCAGTTTATGCAATTTCACAGGTGCCATTTACGATATTCATCTTATCGAGCTTTATGGGGAGTGTCCCGAAAGAACTGGAGGAAGCAGCAGCAGTTGATGGCATGAGCCCATATGGTGTGCTGTTTAAAATTGTCACTCCAATGGTGAAAACAGGGATTATTACAGCTTCAATCTTAAATGCTATTACGTTCTGGAATGAATACTTTATGGCACTTATTTTGCTGCAAACTGAAAGCAAAAATACCCTGGGTGTACAAATGGATTTATTAAGTACGAATGCGCAATATGAAAGTGCCTGGGGCGCTTTATTTGCAGGTCTTGTTATTGCAGTAGTGCCTGTTATTATCTTCTATGCAATTTTCCAGCGCCATATCGTTAAAGGCATGACAGAAGGCGCAGTAAAAGGATAATTGGAGGGGAGAAGCCTTGAAGGATACTCAAATGGATTTTTCTAAAATAAAAAACCTGATTGATCAGGAAGTTGAAAACGGGACACTACCTGGTGCTGTACTGGCTGTCACAACAAATAATAGCGTGCCTTTCATATATTCAGCAGGTTATGCACATAAAGAAAAAGAGATTAAAGTGACTGAAGAAACATTATTTGATCTTGCATCGTTAACGAAAGTAACATCGACTTTACCAGCGATATTACTGTTACTCGAAGCAGGTGAAATTGATCTCGATGATCCCGTCTTTTATTACATTCCATCATTCAAGGAAAAAAATGATGACATTACGATTAAACATTTATTAACTCATACCAGTGGATATCAACCTGAGATTAAGTTTTATGAGCGCAATCTGACAGTAGATGAAGCAGTTCTTGAAATCGCAGGGATCACTTCAAAAAAACCTGCAGGCTCTGAGGTTATATACAGTGATTTAAACTATATTACTCTGGGCTACCTCATTGAGCAGGTTAGCGGTATGTCATTAAACGAATTTACAAACGATAAAATCTATATGCCACTTGGTATGCAGAATACTTTTTTTAACCCTCCGGACCACATGAAAAAACAGACGGCTGCTACAGAGTTTCGAGATGAACTAAATGATTACCAGTGGGGCAGTGTACATGATGAAAATGCAGATCATTTTAATGGTGTAAGCGGTCACGCCGGACTTTTCTCAACTGTTAATGATCTGGCGAAATTCTGCCAGTTATTCCTGAATCGAGGGACTTATCATGGGAAAAGGTTATGGTCACCGATGACTGTGGATGTGGCAGCTCATTGTTATACTGACGATTTGAATCTTAGTCGCGGACTTGGATGGCAGTTGTATTCTACAGGGGTTTTTTCTGGACAGTATCTGCAGAACGGGTATGGTCATACAGGGTTTACAGGAACCTCCATGTGGATTTCACCTGACAAAAATCTGGCGATCGTATTATTAACAAACCGGGTTCATTATGGGAGAGAAACTAATATAAACAGCTTTAGAAGAAAGTTGCATAATCGCATAGCAATCACGATGGAAGAAGCCGGTGTTATTTAGGGGAGTGATCGTGTGAATGGAATAACAGATAGTTCAAAAAGATGGATTGGAATTGATGGAGGCGGAACAAAAACATCCTGTGTCATAGGAGACCGTAATGGACATATCCTGGGTGCGTCATTAACAGCTTCCAGTAACATTCATTCAAATTCACATCATCATGTTAAGGAAAGACTTCTTCATTTAATCATAGACGTAATGCAAAAAACAGACGTTTCTTATGATCAGATTGAAGTGATACAAATGTGTCTATCAGGCTGTGATCGGGAATCTGATAAACATACAGTCAGACAATTTTTTCAGGGAACAGAATTTGAAAAGAAGATCAGCATAGCGAATGATGCAATTGCTGCTTTGTACGCAGGCACAGCAGGAGCGCCAGGAATCGTCTTAATTGCAGGTACAGGGTCTATTGCTTATGGATTATCAAAAGATGAAAATAACCCGGTCAGAATAGGCGGCTGGGGTTACCTTTTGGGAGATGAAGGCAGTGGTTATCACATTGGGCAAATGGCTTTGAAAAGCGTATTAAAAAGTTTCGATGGCCGGGGTTCTAACACCTTATTAACCACTATGCTCATGGAACACTTTGAAATACAGAATATTCAGGAGATCATTCCGATTATATATGGAGATCAGTTTACAAGAACACTGATTGGAAGTCTCGCTGAAATTGTAATGAAGGCAGACGAATCAGGAGATACCGTTGCAAAAAATATTCTTAAACAGGCAGTATTAGAAAAATGCCTTATCGTAAAGGCAGCAATCAATCAGATGGATGAAGAAGAAATGTCTATCGTTCTTCATGGCGGGCTTTTTTCAAATGATCGTTATAAGAAAATGTTTTGCATTCAGCTAAATTCAGAAATGAACACTAAATTGAATATTATAAATCCTGATATACCTCCTGTGGCAGGAGCTTATATTCTTGCGCTAAAACAAAGTAATATACCAATAAGTCAAAAAGTGAAAAATCAATTAAGGGAGCACTACCAGCCTGCTGCAGACCGATGTTGATCGTGTGTGATTGATGAAATAAATTCTATAATTAGGGTGATGGCCATATGGAAATGATATCGAAACTGACCACCGAAATGAGAAATGAAAAATCTAAAAATCTTGATCAAATGACTATTGATGAAATTCTTGAATTAATGAACGAAGAAGACAAAATGGTCCCTGATGCGGTAAAAGCTGTTCTTCCGGAAATCGGCCAGGCAGTTGCTTATGTAAAAGAAGCTCTTCTAAATGGAGGATCAGTTTTTTACATAGGTGCAGGTACCAGTGGCAGGATCGGCTTGCTTGATGCCGTAGAATGTCCCCCGACCTTCAGCACTTCAGCCGACAAAGTACAGGCTGTTTTGGCAGGAGGAGAGGCATCCCTTTTTAAGGCAATCGAGGGAGCGGAAGATAATCAAAATCAGGGAGTGAAAGATTTAGAAGTCAGGAAAGTCAGCAAAAGAGATGTTGTAATTGGTATCGCAGCAAGCGGAAGAACACCATACGTTAAGGGTGCATTAGAATATGCATCTTTCATTGGTGCGAAGGTAGTCAGTCTGACCAGCAATAAACACTCAGAGATCTCCAAATATGCAGATGTAGCGATAGAAGTTGTTACGGGACCTGAAGTGTTAACTGGCTCTACCAGGTTAAAAGCTGCTACAGCTCACAAAATGATATTAAATATGATATCTACAGCCTCTATGATTAAATTCGGAAAGGTTTATCAGAACCTGATGGTAGATGTAAATGCTTCAAACTATAAGTTGAAAGAGCGCGCTAAAATGATTGTCAGTGAAGCAACAGGAGTGCCCTATTCTGAAGCAGAGCATGTTCTTGAAGAGACTAATTATGAAGTGAAACCTGCAATCGTAAAAATATTAACCGGAACAGATCCCGAAACAGCAAAATCAAAGCTGATTCAGGCAAATGGGTTTGTAAGAGAAGCGGTTAATAGTAATTAAGCTGACGAATAGAATGAAAGGCAATTTTAAAAACAGCGGTGGGTGCACACTGCTGTTTTGTTTTGGAATATTAAGTTTAGCAGTGTCAGAGGTATAATACGAAGTTAGCTTTGGGACTGTCTTTTAAAAATGTGGAAATCTTTATCAAGTTCAATATGTTTATGAAGCGGGTAATCGAATTCCTGATCGCGCTTCTCATGTTTTTCAGCCTAAATTTTTAACCTAGACAGAATCGCATGCTGATTTTCATTCTCCATGCGGTCAAGCTGTAAATCGATTTTGTCGAATCTGGTATTAGTCTGCTGCTTGAAAGAGGAAAGTTCCTGCTTTTGCTCGTGAAGATCAGACTTGATCGCTTTCAGCTCTACGTTAATCCCACTCATCTCTCCATAGAGCCTGTTCGTTTCTCCATGAATGCCGATTATTTCTTCATGAATCCCTTTTATCTCGTTCTGCATGCCAGTCAGACCATCCTTCAAGCCGGATATATCTTGCTGCATGCCAGTCAGACCATCCTTCAAGCCGGATATATCTTGCTGCATGCCAGTCAGACCATCCTTCAAACCAGTTATATCTCTCTGCATGTCTTTCAAAATATTTAACATCTCATTCTCTATTATTTTCACCTCCTTCTTGGTGAATCTATTATAAAACGCTCAGAGGTAAAAATATAGTTATGGATGAAGCTTCCTTTTTAAAGGCGTATAATAGATAGAAACAGAGAGGGAGTGTCATTATGCCAATCTACAACAAACTCGTACGCGACCTCATCCCGGACATCATCGCAGCAAGCGGGAAGTCAATGGAGACGCGGATTCTGAGCAATGAGGAATATGTGATTGAAGTAAAGAAAAAGATGAAAGAAGAGCTGGCTGAATACCATGCCACCCAGGACGACGAAGGCGCAATCGAAGAACTCGCAGACCTGCTGGAACTGATCTCAGCGGCGGCTAGAACGCACGGTGCTTCGCTTGAAGAAGTGGAGAGAGTCAGGGAGTTAAAGGCAAGAGATCGTGGTGGGTTTAAGGAGAAGATTTATTTGGTGAGTGTGGAGGATGACTAGCGTTAAGCTGATTACATCGCACTTGATAAACGAATTGAATCATCATATTGATGAGGCAGAAGAAATCTATATACTTGCAGCCTTCATAATGGAATCAGGTGTGAAAAAAATACTGCCTTCGCTCAGAAAAGCGTCTGAAAGAGGGGCAGATATCAGAATACTGACTGGGGACTATTTGTGTATTACTCAGCCAAAAGCGCTAAGGCTGCTCATTACTGAACTACCGCAGGCTGAGGTGAGATTGTGGCAAAATGACGGCAGGTCATTTCATCCCAAAGCCTATTTATTCAGATTTACAAGTGGGGGGCATGTTGTTGTTGGATCTTCAAATCTATCCGCTTCGGCTTTGAGTGGAGGAGTGGAATGGAGCCTGTCTGCGGCGTCAGATCAGGAGCAGCTATTTGAACAGTCAGCTGAGGCATTTATGAAGCTCTTTCAGCATGACTGTACGATTCCGGTTAATGCAATATCTATTGAAATGTATGAAAAAGAATTTGAGGCTTTTCATTCAGTAAAAGAGGTACATAAAGTTTGGAATGATTCAGAGGAAGAAGCTGTAATGTTTGGTGAGCCTGAAGATCAGGAAGAAGCAGTGACAGTGATGGAAGCACCTGCACTGGGTGAGATATCGCCAAGAGAAGCACAGGAGCAGGCTCTTGCTGCTTTAGAGGAAACGAGAGAGCTGGGTTATGATAAAGCAATGATTGTTATGGCGACAGGACTCGGAAAAACATATCTTGCTGCGTTTTTTGCAAGGCAATTCAAGAGAGTGCTATTTGTCGCGCATCGGGAGGAAATCCTGAGGCAGGCGAAGGCGTCTTTTGAACACGTATCGCATGAGTGGAATACCGGTCTTCTCACGGGAACAGAAAAACAGCTGAATGAGGATATTATCTTTGCGTCAGTTGCGACCCTGTCCAGAAAGCATTATCTGGATCAGTATGATCCTAAAGCTTTTGATTTGATTGTAGTTGATGAATTCCATCATGCAGCCGCTGTGTCTTATCAAAAGATTATTAACCACTTTACCCCATCGTTTTTACTTGGTATTACAGCAACGCCTGATCGTAATGATGGAAAAGATGTATTTGCGATTTGTGATGGCAATGAAGCTTATAATATGAACTTTTGGAAAGCAATTCAGAATCAGTGGCTTGCTCCATTTCATTATTATGGAGTTTATGATGAAACAGACTACTCAAAAATTAGATGGCTTAGTTCAGGGTATGATCAGGAGCAGTTGGAACAGGTTCAGCTCAGAGAAGAAATGGCTGAAAAGATTTATGCTGCATGGAATAGACACCGTCAGACAAGAACGATTGCATTCTGCTCGTCTATTAGACAGGCAGAATTTCTGGCTGACTATTTCAGTAAGCGCGGCAGAAATGTAGCTGCACTTCATTCCAAGGGACATTATTCAAGACATAAAGCGATTAAAGAACTGCACGAAGGTGTATTAGATGTCATTTTCACAGTGGATCTGTTCAATGAAGGTGTCGATATCCCGCCTGTTGATACGCTTTTATTTGTAAGGCCAACTGAATCGCTGACAGTGTTTACACAGCAGTTGGGACGCGGTTTGCGCCTGTTTGCAGGGAAAAGTCATTGTACAGTGATTGATTTGATAGGGAATTACAGGAATGCAGATGTGAAACTGAAGGTCTTTGCCCAGAACCCGTCTGATTTTGAGAGAGACAATAAAAATGTTGTGCCTGAAGTTCCATTAGGCTGTGAAGTGCAATTGGAAACTCAGATTATTGATCTTGTGAAGGAAATGGGTAAAAACAGACTTCAGGTCAGAGACCGTTTAATTCTTGAACTTGAAGAACTTATACTGGATATAGGGAGAAGGCCAACCTATTTACAATTCCACAGGATGGCTTCTATTCCAAGTATATTTATTAAGCGCAGCTTTGGCTCATATGTAAATTTGTTAAAAAGTGCCGGTCAACTAACAGCTGATGAAGAGCAGGTTGCTGATTTGTATAAGGACTGGTTCATAGAAGCAGAGAAAACAAGTATGGTGAAAAGTTATAAAATGGTCGTATTGTTTGCTATGTTGCAAAGAGGACCGGAAAACTGGTATAGAAAAATTACAGCAGATGAAATCGCTTTTGAATTTCATCATTATCTGACTGAAAAGAAATACCGAAAAGTCATTGATTTTAGTGATAAGAAAGGGAAATCGCTTTGGGAATTCAATGAGAAAAAAGTTGCTAAACTTCTTAAAGATATGCCACTGTCTAAATGGTCAGGATCTTCAGGTGGACTTGTGAAGTTTGAAAATGATGAGTTCTGGTTTGATATACCTGAACCATCGACAGAAATGCATCAGGATTTGTATGATCTTACAAAGCAGATTTGTGAATACAGACTGGAAGAATATTTCGAGAAAAAAGCTTCGCGATCAAAAATGAATTAAAGCAAATTATAGTGATTTGGAAAAAGGTCTTCATCTCAAGTATCTAGAATGTAATTTTAGCGATATCTATTCTAACCACGGAGGTGCCCAATGAATATCAGAAAAGCAACACCACAGGATGCAGCAGGCATTGCAAAGGTACAGGTTGATACATGGAAGACGACTTACAGAGGTATGGTGCCGGATGATTATCTTGCTCAGATGACTTATTCGCGCAGGGAAGAAATGTGGGAGAAGATTATTGAAGATGGTCAGGTAGTATACGTGGCGGAGGACAATGGTGAAGTTGTAGGGTTTGCCAATGGTGGGGAAGAGAGAAGTAATAAGTACTCCGGCTATGACGGTGAACTGTTCGCCATTTACATACTGGAGTCTTATCAGCGCCAGGGATTAGGCCGAAAACTGATTGCGCCACTCGTTGAAGATATGAAGGGTAAAGGACTTACTTCAATGATCGTCTGCGTGCTCGAAAAAAATGATTCGAAGCTGTTTTATGAAGTGCTCGGTGCTGAAAAAGTTGATACGGTCAAGATTAACTTTGGTGGCAGAGAGCTGAAGGAAGCGGTTTATGGATGGAAAGACATTGATCAGGTGAAGCTTTAAAAGAGAGACATTTACAAACGACCCTCACATCGTTTGTAAATGTCTTTTTTAGAACCTGCACCACATATATGGATAAAAATGTTATGATCCTTCTAAGCTGTCAATTTGATAAAGAGGAGGCTATACATATATGAAAACCATCGTACTGAACAAATGGAGCGATGTAGTTCTGCCGGAGCGGGGAAGATACCAAATGGCAATTACACGGGACCGGAAGATTGTATTCATTGAAGATGATATGAACGAGCATATAAACAAAAATCAACGTACGTTCCGGGAGGACTTTACAGTCAATGTACTGGATCGTAACGATCTAACCTCTTTTGTCACAAAAGATCTCCCTTTTCCGCCAATGGATATTGATACTTATACAGACGGCACGTTTTTGCTTGTGTCAGGAAGGTGCTGGAAAGGTCATGACTGGGTCCAGAAAAATGCGAGAAGATGCAGTGCGGATGGTGAGTGTCTGGATGAATTTGTCCTTGGAGACGGGATATCAACCCTGGCAATTGATGACGAGGACAAGATCTGGGTTGGTTATTTTG
Source organism: Jeotgalibacillus alimentarius (assembly GCF_000829445.1). Taxonomy (GTDB): domain Bacteria; phylum Bacillota; class Bacilli; order Bacillales; family Jeotgalibacillaceae; genus Jeotgalibacillus; species Jeotgalibacillus alimentarius. The sequence continues at coordinate 121,868 of NZ_JXRQ01000029.1, read as the reverse complement.
ATGAAGGGGTGTATGGAAATCTTGGATGGGATGAGCCGATCGGCCGTTCAGGACTGGTGGCTTTTTCAGAGAGCGGAGAGATCCTGTTCCAGCCTAAGCTTCCAATGATCCATGAGTTGCTGTCGTTAAATGTTGATCGTGCCGACAGTGTCTATGCTTACTACACACTGTTTTCTTCTATTGTTCATTTTGATCATTTTGAAGAAGTGCAAAACAGCGAGATTCATCAAAGCATTGATGTAGGTCCGATTATGTTGCTTGGTGATGAATTGCTGCTCACATTCGTTTATAGGACCAGGGCGCTGTCTCTTTTGAAAAAGCATGAGGGTGTTTTTAAGAAAGAGAAGGAATTCAGACTCGAGGATGCTGATGGGAATGATTTGAATAAGGGTAACGCAGTGATCAGGATGCGCGGCAATCACCTGTTTCTTTTAAATGATTCCGGAGTTTATCAGGTGGAGATGTCAGCTGAGATGCTGGCGTAGGAAAGTATGTTGTGGCACAGCCTGTTCGGGCTGTGCCACTGCTCCGATCACCACTCATCAACCAGCTCGCCGTCCTCATCATAAGCCCTGGCTTTCACATTATACATACGCCTGTATCCACCAACCCAGTAAAATCCGTTTCGTTCTACTCCCTCTATGATTTTACCTTCATGTATTTCTTCATCGAATTCAAGCTCTATTCGCTCAACCTGATCAGTGACCTCACCTGCAAGAATCGCGACCGGCTGCCGGTCTGCTTCTGTAGCATCATCCATATTCCAATGGGTCATACCCAGACTGATAATCGGTGATTCTGTGGGAGGCTCAGCTGAAAATTCAGTAGATCCTGTGTAGTGCCACTGACCGTTTTCAGTTGAAAATTGTGCGTTACCTATTCCGTCTTCAGTGAAATAAATTGCAAAGCCGTATTCGCCGTCGTAAGGTGCGCTAACGAGAATTTCTTCATATTCAATTCCTTCATCCATCATGATCTGTTCCATAGAGATGCTTTCTTGAGGTGTTTCCTCTTTGGTGCATCCACTCAATAAAACGATGGCAACACCAATCATCAATAGACGTATTCCGTTTCTCATTTTACTCTTCCTTCAGCTTCAGCGTATCAATATACTGCTTTGCTTCAAGAAGAGACAAACCTTTCGTTTCACGTACTCTTTTTACCGCTTGAACATCTTTACCTTGATGAATAAGTACTTTCAGCTCCTGATGCAGTTCCTCATAAAGACCTTCTTCCGTTATATCTGTCTGTGCAGACAGCTGCTCTACTTTATAGTCCAGCGTCTTAACACGCTGTTCGAGCCTGAAAATTGTAGATAGCAGATAAATGACGGCGACTAGTGTAATGATTTCAATAAAGTTAAATTCCATACCTAAACTCCTGTCTGGTGTATAAATACCATTTTTTATAATATAACATTTCCAATATATGAAATAAACTGTTACTATGACTGATAGATTAGATTCGGGAGGTTGAAAAGGATGAGTAAAGAAAATAAAGATGTGATTGTAATGAGCAAAAGGAAGTTTTATATATTTTTAGGGGGAATTATTTTTGTGTCGACTGTGGTAAACGGAATTGTGACAGGCACTCGAAAGGCTGTTTTAATCAATGAGCAAAGCTGAAAAAGTTCTATCTTCCAAAAAGTTCGCACCTGTTTACTTCATAACAGCTGTCCTATCAGCCATCCTTTTTCTATTCCTCGACTTTCCGCTGCCAATTATATTTTTGTTATCGGGCTCGTGCCTGATACAGGGACTCTATTTCCTGAACCGTGAAGCTCCACATTACAAATAGAGAAACCTAAAAACGAAGGAGCGCTTGGCTCCTTCGCAGGCATTATCCTGTATACACATCTTCCTTCGCATATCTCACCTTGTCCGGCTTCGTCGTTGCCAGTGAAAATGCAAGTGTGATTGGTCCGAGTCTGCCGAGGAACATCAGGATCATCACAATGACTTTACCGGGATCACTTAATTCACCTGTAATACCCATTGATAATCCAACTGTGCCAAAGGCAGAAAACGTTTCGAAAGCAAGCTGTAAAAAGGGAAGTTCTGGTTCTGTCACGGTTAGTAAAAACAGCGTAACAAATACTGTCGCAACCCCGACAAGTGCAATCGCAAATGACCGGAGGACAATGTCTCTTTTGATTGTCCGATTCATTAGGGTGACTTCGCTTCTCTTCTGCAGGTAGCTGATGACCGCTACAACCATGACAATGGCGGTTGTCAGCTTGATTCCACTCCCTGTTGATCCGCTACCGGCCCCGATAAACATCAGCACCATCATCAATAAAACAGATGATGTTTCCATATCCCCGATATTTAACGTATTAAATCCGGCAGTTCTGGTTGTGACCGCCTGAAAATAGGACGTCCACATTTTATCTATAAACGAAAGGGAGCCGATGGTATCCGGGTTCCCATATTCAAGAAAGAAAATCATCAAAAAGGCCATCACGTTCACGACCAGTGTTCCAATAATCATGAGCTTCGAATGCAGTGAAAGCTTTTTAAAGATCGGCTGACTTTTCACATCTATCAGTACAGTGAAGCCTAAACCGCCGAGTATAAACATGCCTGTAATGACTAGGTTAACTACCGGGTCACCCGCGTAGCCCATCAGACTGTCAGACCATAATGAAAATCCGGCGTTATTAAATGCTGAGATAGAATGAAACAAGCTGGTATATAAGCCGAACTTCCATCCGTACTCAGGTACCCATACAGTAGCCAGTAAAATCATGCCAAACAACTCAATCATGATTGAAAACACAAACAGTCTGATTGTCAATCGGATGCCGCCGCCAACTGCTGTCTGGTTCAGGGCTTCCTGTAAAAGCAGCCGTTCCTTCAGCGAAATTCTTTTTCCTAATATCAAAATGGCAAGTACGGCGAATGTCATGAACCCCAGTCCGCCGATCTGAATCAGCATCATAATAACCGTCTCACCAAAGACGGTGAAAACAGTTCCTGTATCAACTGTCACAAGCCCTGTTACAGTAGTGGCTGAAGTTGCCATAAAGAACGCATCGATCCATGAAATCCCTTCTGTTTCCGTTGCTAAGGGCAGTTTTAAAAGCAGTGTGCCAATTAAAATAGTGATCGCAAATCCTCCCATTAAAAACTGGGGAGGGGTTAATGTAATTTTCCGTTTCTTCACACCTCTCAAATACCAGATTAAAAAGCAGTATTTTCAAATCTTTCAAGACCTGACTTATGTCCCATTACAACGAGGATCGTGCCCCGTTGGATGAGGTCATCTGGAGAGGGAGCAATGTTCACATGGTCTTGATCTTTATATGCCAGCACAGTCACCCCATACTTAGCTCTGATATCCAGTTCAGCTAATGACCTGTTGTTCATTTTAGAAGTCGCTAGCAGTTCGGCAATACTGTATTCCTCAGACAGATCAATAAAATCGATCAGCGTATCTGAAGACAGGTTGTGTGCCACCCGTTTTGCTGTTTCGTACTCAGGATGAACAATGACGTCTGCTCCGATTTTTTCAAGCACCTTATGATGATAATCATTCTGTGCTTTAACAACTACCTTCTTAATCCCTAACTCTTTCAATAAAAGCGTTGTCAGCACGCTTGCCTGAATGTCATCACCAATCGCTACAATCACTTCATCAAAATTTCTGATCCCCACATTAATCAGGGAGCGCTCATCTGTACTGTCGAGCTGAATAGCATGTGTGGAATATTCCCCATATTCCTCCACCTTATCTTCTGACAGATCGATCGCCATGACCTCATGTCCGATTGAGTACAACTCCTTGCAGATACTACCGCCAAAACGGCCTAACCCAATGACTGAAAATTGCTTTTTTTCCATTTTTTACATTCCTTTTCAAATAAAAAAACCACATCACAAAGAAATGGTCAGAGTTAGACCTTTCTCTCCTTAACGCTTACGGGGTTAGCTGTCGGATTAGGGACTGAAGAGTATCCCTTCTTTCAAATGAAAGATTCACCCCAAGACCAGTTGGCCAAAAAAATGGGTCCCCCGCACATAAATGTTTCAGCGATTTAAAGGCAGTTATGTGATTGATAGATAGAATCTACTCCTGTTATCTCAACTTGTCAATATAGGATGAAAAAGATTAACTTATCTGAAAACTTAAGAGGTTTTACTTTCTCTCCATAAAAATTTACTAAGCTCAGATGTATATTTCTCTCCCATTATGTTCAAGATTTGAACAGGGAGGTGATGGTGTGGAAAGTGCTTCATTTTCAAAAAAAGTGTCAGTTCATCAGACTCAAAGTATTCAAGAATTGCAGGAGCAGGTTTCTTATTACAGCGGAAATACAAACGATCTGGTCATGCTGCAGATCCATCATGAATCCATAGAACGTACTTCAATTATGGTTTACATTGAGCCTCTTATTGATTCAGTCAAACTTGAAGAACTTCTGGAATGGTCAAAAGAGATGAAGTGGCTGACAAATGAGCGGGTAACAAGCAGTAAGATACAGTCTTATGACGGTACATTAATGTTTGAACAACTAGTGAGGCAGTTATTAGAAGGAGAAGCTTTTCTAATCTGTATGGAAGAGGATCAGTGGAGGATTGAAGGAATTAAGATCCCTAAACAGTTATCAAGAGCCATTGAAGAGCCGAAGAGTGAACAGATCGTCAGGGGATCTCATAGTGGTTTTAACGAATCACTGGCAAGCAATATTTATCAGATTCGCCAAAGACTGAAGACCTCACATTTAGTGATTAAATATTTTCAGATTGGAAAAGAATCCAATACGACCAGTGCATTGATCTACGTAGATAATATTGCCAACTTGATGATTGTGGAAGAATTTATCAGAAGGATACAAAGTATAGATGTGGACATTGCACATAGCGTTGGATTTCTGGAAGAGATGTTAGAGGATAACTGCTTTTCCCCATTTCCACAGTTTCTGGTGACAGAAAGGGCTGACCGGGTGACTGGTAATCTATCTGAGGGGCGGATCGCCTTTATGCTCGATGGATCACCCACAGCCATTATCGGTCCTGCAAACTTTTTTTCATTTTATCAGTCCCCGGATGATTATAATGGACGCTTTATCATTGGCACATTCTACAGATTGCTGCGTTTATGCAGTTTTTTAGTGGCGCTGCTTTTGCCCGCTATGTATATTGCGATTATCAGTTTTCACTTCGAGGTTATTCCCGAAGCGCTGACTCTGCCTACGAAAAGGGCAGTAGAAGGAATTCCATATCCTCCTTTATTTGAGGCGCTGATATTGGAAATTACCATTGAATTAATCAGGGAGGCGACAATCAGGCTTCCGTTCCCCGTTGGCCAGACAATCGGTGTAGTTGGAGGCCTCGTAATTGGTGATGCGGTGGTCAATGCCGGTTTCGTTTCTAATGTTATGGTCATCGTTGTTGCCCTGACGGCGATTTCTTCTTTTGTTGTGCCGTCTATTGAGATGAACTCAACTGTCCGCATATTACGATTCCCTTTTATGCTGCTCGCCACATTATTCGGCTTTTATGGTGTAACTGTGGGATTAACGCTTTTATTAATTCATCTGATCCGGCTTGAATCACTAGGTATGCCGTATTTAAGTCCGTTTGCACCTTTTCACAAGTCGGGTATGAGGGACACTATTTTACGGATGCCTTCCTGGTTGCAGAGCACTCGTCCTGCGGAAACGATGACACTGAATAAAATCAGACAGGGATTTTCAAAGCGGTGGCACTATGCAAATAAAAAATGAAGTGACGGGCTGGCAATTATTCTATCTGGTGGTTCAGACGCAGGTTGGTATTGGAGTCCTTTCAATGCAAAAGGACATATCGATCGTTTCAAGAAATGATGCCTGGATCTCACTTGCCATTGGCGGGATCCTCATTCAGCTTTTACTGCTGGTGTTTCTTTGGTTATTACTAAGAGCAGGTGAAGTCGATTATTTCATCTTATTGGAAAAAGCATTTGGACAGATCATTGGTAAACTGTTAGCCGCATGTTATCTGGCATATTTTATATATATTTTACTGGTGTCGAATCTGTCATTCATAAAAGTGATATCTGAATGGATTTATATGGATACGCCAAGATGGATATTGATGCTGCTGTTTCTGATTCCTGCTGTGTATTGTGCAAGTGGGAAAGTGGTTCATATTGCAAGGTTTTCGATGCTGGTTTCAATTATCCTGCCTGTATTGGTAATGCTTTTAATTCCTGTATACAGCACGCCTAATTACACGCACTTTTTTCCGATTGGATCAGAAGGTGCAGGGCAAATACTTAAAGGCCTGGAAGCAACATTGCTCGCGTATATTGGCTTCGAATCATTTTTATATTTTAGTAAATACGTAAGAAGTAACCGAGAAAAGGAATTGAAAAAAGCAGCATTTTCCACTCTTTTTGTGACAGTGTTCTACCTGTTTTTGCTCATCAGCACTCAGGTGTATTTCCATATCGAAGAATTGGTCATTGTACCATACGCAGTTCTTTATATATTAAAATCTCTCAGCTTTGTCATTGTGGACCGGATCGACTTAATATTTTTATCTCTGTGGATCGTCATTGTGCTTACATCTTTTGTGAATTTTTTGTTTATCGCTTCAAATGAATCAAAGAATTTATTTAACTTAAAGAGTCATAAACGACCGATTATATTTATCGTCTTTGCTGTCTTTGTGACATCTCTTTTTATCAAAGAAAAACAGGAAATCATTGGCGTGCAGACAGCACTTCCTGCTGTGGCCATTATTTTTACTGTCATTTTGCCGCTGGGCACATTATGTTTTTATCTATTATTCAGAAAGGAAAAGGAAATATGAAAAGAGCTATTTTCCTTTTACATGTTGTGCTGATCTTTTTTCTCGCTGCCTGCTGGGATCAAAACCTGCTGAAGGATACACAGCTGGTTTATACAGCGGGGTATGATCAGACGGAGGAAGGAGATATTCAAGCTACAACATTAGCACCACCGGTAGAAGAAGGCGGGGTAGAAAATGAGGTCACAGTAACAGGACACTCAATGCTGGATACCATGTATGAAATGGATCTTCGTATCGCAGAATACGCTAATTTTTCAAAGCTTCAAACTGTACTGATTGGAGAAAGCTTAGCTGCGGATTCCGTCTATCCATTTTTGGATGAGCTGTATCGGAATCCTGACAGTAACCTGCATGCGCGTCTGGCTCTCGTTGCTCTGCCGGCAGTGGATCTGTTATCAAGTGAAATTGAAACGCAAAAAAATAAGTCAGAGTATTTTAAAGGTATTCTCGAAAGCTCTGAACTGACCAGTGTCATTCCATATATGTCACTTCAGGAAGCCTGTACGATCATATTCAGTCCTGAAAGAGACCTGTATTTGCCTTATATTACTTATGATGAGAAAACCAAGCGTGCAAAAATAGCTGGTCTTGCACTTTTTCATCAAAAAAAGTTCACTGAAGAATATTTAAATACAGAGGAAAGTGTCATTTTTAATATACTGAATAATGATATTGAAGAGGTGGCCAGAATTACCCGCCGTGTTCATGAAGACAGAAATCCTGAAGTAGAGAACTGGATTACGATCGAGGTAAAGGATGCAAAAAGCAATTTGAAAGTAAATCGACAATTGTCAAAGCTGCGTGCAGAGGTGACTTTAGAGATTGTGGTGCTTGAGTACGGACAGAATAAAATTACAAATAAAAAAGAAGAAGAACTGACGAATATATTATCAGATTTACTAGCCGAAGATATTCGTCGTGTACTGAAAAAACTCCAGTCATCCAAATCAGACGCACTGGGTCTTGGCAGTCAGGTAGCTTCTTTTAATGCGGAGCGATGGGATGAAGCGACGTGGAGTGAAACCTATCAGCAGCTTGATCAAGAAGTGGATGTGGATATCAAGCTGATTAGTACTGGAATTATAGAGTGATTGAAATGTGGTGAATTGTCCGTCTGGTTTACATGAGCGATGTGAAAAGTTTAAGGAGGAACCATATACTAAAACCTATAGTCAAATCCTTATTTTAAAACATTTTATTCTCACCCGATATAAAGAATAAAAGAGAGTTGAGCGGTCATGAGAATAAGAACGTTGGCGATAGTGATTCTTGGCGGCTTTTTGATTGTAGCAGTTATGTTTATTCAATTTGTCATGACGCCTCTGCAGCTTGAAGAGGCGGATGAGTTTGATAGGCAGGCTGTTGAACGGGATATGGAGCGTGTGAAGAATTATCTTGAGAAAGAGGAAGATGATTTGTCGCATCAGCTGATTGACTGGAGTGCGTGGGATGATACGTATTTTTTTATAAATGACGAGAACCCTGATTACGTTGCCGATAATCTGCAGCCGGATATGATCGCGAATATCCAGGTGCAGACGGTCATCTTACTGGATGAAAATGGTGAATTAGCCTATACGGCAGGTGTAGACCGGGATGATACGCCTTTTCCAATAGATAAGGCGTTTTTATCATCTGTAAAAGAGCAGGGGAATAAAAATCATGTGTTTTATGAGATGCACAATGATGAAATGATGATGGTGGCGTCACATGAGATCACGCGTAATGATTTTTCCGATCCTTCGGGGTTTATGATGATGGGACGGGTCATTGATGATAGGTACCTGGCTGAATTAAGTGATGCCCTGTCTGTAGATGTGGCTCTGGCATCCGAAGCACGCACAGCCGGCTTGACTCAGGCAAATAAGGTTGTCAGTGAATATCAACTTGAGAATGTTGGCCGCAGTGATGCAATTACTTTAAGCGTTGGGGCGGACCGTGCTTTTCATGAAGAAAAAGTGACTAACCTGAAAAAGTTCAAAATGATGGCAGCAATTGGCTTCATCTTGATTGCACTCATGATCTATTTTCTGTTCAAGCTGCTGGTGCTCAGCCCGATTGTGAGACTTGCAGCCGCGTTGAGGGCTCACGATCAAACAGTTCCGGTGAAACGAAACAGGTTTTACAGAAACCTCCTTGAAGTAAAACAGCTTGAAAACGAGTTTTTTGGAATGATTCAGGACGTACAGCGTGCAAATGATGATATGACTTTGATGGCTTATCATGACCAGTTAACAGGTCTGAAAAACCGTTTCTATCTCCAAAAGCACTTTGAAGGGTTTGTGACATCTTCAAAAAACAAAAAAGCAGTCATTTTCTTTGATCTTGACGGTTTTAAAAAAGTAAATGATACATGGGGTCATGAAATTGGCGACCTTTTGTTAAAAGAAGTGGCAGTTCGATTAAAGAATTACTTTCCACAGGAACAGGTGCTGATCTCCAGAATCGGCGGAGACGAGTTCATAGCAGTCGTTTCATTTGAGAGAGAAGAAGAACTGTTGGAAGCTGGCAGTGAACTGAAAGAGCTGATCAGCAGAGAATTTATACTGGGATCAGTGAGTGCACACGTCTCAGCAAGTATCGGCATCAGTATCTATCCTGAAGATGGGACAAGGCTGTCAACTTTATTGAAAAAAGCAGACGCTGCGATGTATGAAGCAAAAGCAGGTGGAAAAAACAAAGTGCTGATGTATAAGAAGCTGGTTGAAGCAGGAAAGTATCTGCAGAGTGAACGTCTTAAAGAAGATTCTAAAACAGCGTTAAAAAATAGAGAGCTCTCACTCGTCTTTCAACCGGTTGTGAGCGGGGAGAATGGACATATAATAGGGGCAGAAGCGCTCCTCCGGTGGGAGCATCCGGAAATCGGTCCAATCTCACCTGAACTTTTTATCAGTATGATGGAAGACAATGGCGTAATTCATGAAGTGGGCAAGTGGGTGGTGACTGAATCTCTCAAACAATTACATCAGTGGCATAACTTAGGTCACCGATACCTGAGACTATCAGTGAACTTCTCAAAAAAGCAGCTTCTTCATAAGTACGATTTTCTTGCCCACCTGGATAAACAAATGAAAAAGTACGATATTCCTCCAGCTTCATTTATTCTGGAAATTACTGAAAGTGAAGTATCTTATTATGACAGTGATCTCATGACATTCATGCAGGAAGTGCAGCGAAGAGGCATGAAGATCGCGCTTGACGATTTTGGAAAAGGAACAGCTTCACTACACGGTCTGCGAAAATTGCCGGTTGATATTGTTAAAATTGATCGCAGTTTCATGGAAAGTATTCCGCATGAAAAATTCAACACAAGCATGCTGACCGGGATCTATAGCCTGTTAAAACAATTGAAAATAGGAGTTGTAACTGAAGGCGTGGAAAACAAGGAACAATTCTCATTCATTACAGAGCAGAGTAATTCAAACATGCAGGGCTACTACTTTAGTAAGCCTATAAAAGACAGCGAACTTACAGAGATCCTGCTCAACCTCTCTGAAAAGGCGGCTGGCAGACTTCCTGAAAATGTTTATCCGTTTCCAAAAAGGGAATCGACCAACTACTAACCTTACAGGAGTGATAAACATGGCTGATAAAGGTATGAGCGACAAAATCAAAGGCGCAGTAAACAAAGTCAAAGGCGAAACAAAAGACCAGGTAGGCAACGCAAAAAACGATCCGAATATGCAGGCAGAAGGTAAAAAAGACAAAACAAAAGGCGATATTCAGGATGGTATTGGCAACTTTAAAAATAACGCGAATAAGTAATGTGTAGGGCTCCTGTGATTGCAGGGGCTTTTGTTTTAGTTTTTTAGACGGCACAACAGGGGACCGAACGTGCTGTGCTGTTTTTATAACCATTCAAAAAGTGGCACACTTAACTCCGTCCCTGCTGTGCCTCTCATAAAATCTCTATTCCACCTCTTTCAATTCAAAATAAGTCACTTCCGGAGGTGTAGCAAACCGGAGCGGCACATCACTGAATCCGATTCCCGGATTGACATAAAGACTGTTGCCACTCTGACCGAAGTCTGTTTCTGTCCAACCATCAGCATGTACTTCTTCTCCTTTAAAGAGCGTCATGTACGACCAGTGAGGTGTGAAGGGAACGCTGATTTGTCCGCCATGTGTATGCCCTGCTGCTGCAACAGAATTCCTGCAGTGTATAAGTGATCATTACTGGCCTGTAAAAAGAGTTGTTTCTTTCTGAAATAAAGATCGAAACAGGCAAGTATAAAAACATTGAATAAATTTGAACCAAGCAGATTTCCGATCGCGATATCATTGTTTCCAATTAATACGGCTGAAAAACTTGTGGTCACTTCCGGCAGAGAAGTTGCACCTGCAAGCAGAAGTGTGCCTACCAGCAAACCACCCATCCCTGTTTTTGTACTGATCACATCAGCGTATGTAGACAGTTTCATCGCGGCATAGATTGTCACCACTGCAGCAAATAAAAACCAGACGAACGCCATATGATATCACTTCCTTATGCAGAATCGCCCTCAGGCATCACTATCCTATCTGATAGTTTTCCCACATTTACAGAAAATATGTCCCCCGCCGTGTACACAAAAACCCTGGTGTTTTAATCCAGGGTTCAAGTTATCAGCTATTCATAAAAATCAGATAAGATGATATGAAATACACAAGTACGACCAGAATCGAAGGAAGCATGTATTTGAACATAGAAGTCGCTTTCTTCATCAGTACAGCCCAAATTGCAATGACTGACAGGATTGTTACACCAATCGCTGTTGTCAGATGAGAATCTGATACCGTAGTAATAATAGCACCTTCACGGTAAACCAGGTCAGACCCTGCAAGGATCAGCATGTTAAAAATATTACTTCCGAGAATCGATCCCATCGCAAGGTTAATATTTTTCAGTCGCAATGCAACTAGGACTGATACTGCTTCAGGAAGTGACGTCGTCGCAGCCACAAGAAAGCTTCCAACAAAGCTTGAGCCAAGTCCTGTAATCACTGCGATCTGATCGCCCATAATTGACAGCACTGTACCTGCACCCATGATCACAATCGCTGCAATAATAAAACCGATTACCGCGTGTTTCACTGACATCGTAAATTCTGAAGATGCTGCCGTATGTGCGGTAGGTTCTTCTGACTGTGGAAGTGAAGGCTGATCTGACTTGGATAAGCGTCCGATCATAGAGATCCCGGCAATATAAATGATTACAATGAGAATTGAATCAATCCCCATTCCTAAAATCGTATAATCAATCCGTAATGTTAAAGCGACCATCACAAGCAGTGTCAGCAATAAGCCAAGCCCTGCGGTGTATAGATGGTCATTACTTGCCTGTAAAAAGAGCTTTTTCTTTCTGTAGTAAAGGTCAAAGCAGGCAAGAATAAAAACGTTAAATAAATTTGATCCAAGCACATTTCCAATTGCGATATCATTATTTCCGATTAACACAGCCGAGAGACTCGTTGTCACCTCAGGAAGAGAAGTAGCTCCTGCAAGTAAAAGCGTACCAACGAGCAGACCGCCCATTGCTGTTTTCGTACTGATCACATCAGCGTACGTTGAGAGTTTCATCGCTGCATACACAGTAACGATTGCAGCCAGAACAAACCAGACAAATGCCATATGTACTCACCTCTGATAATTATTGGTTAAGCGTTATATAACAAAAGGACTGCAAAAGCAGCAGCCCCTTTTAAGACTCTTCTTCAGGTTTCACATCATCAGCTTTTTGTATTGTGATTTTCACACATTCAAGAAGGTTCTCAGACCGCCCCAGTACACAAAACCCTGCACAGCATGCCGTACGGGGTCATGGTCTCATGTTAAGCCTCGGCTCCCTGGACATCCAGGCGAACTCTCAAAATCTGATGATTATCCATTTCTTCAACTGTCCAGATATGCTTTTCATCACTCGGAATCCGGTCGCCTTCTGACACTTCATTTTTCTTATGAAGCACCCAGCCGGCAATCGTATCGACATCTTCAGCGCCTTCAAACTCCACGCCAAACCGTTCCTCTAGCTCATCCAGCAGAACGCGGCCATTCACGCAGTATGCCAGTTCACTGATTTCTTCAATATCATTGCGTTCATCCTCGTCGAATTCATCACGGATCTCACCAACGATTTCTTCAAGGATATCCTCAAGCGTTAGCAGCCCTGATGTTCCGCCGTGATCATCAATAATCAGCGCCATATGGACGCGTTCAAGCTGCATTTTCAGCATCGCATCCTGAAGCGGTGTCTGTTCAGGAAGCAGCACAATCTCATGCAGTGTATCCGAAATTTTGTGTGAACGGTCACGCACGATATTAGTCAGCATTTCCTTCACGTTAATAAAGCCGATAATATGATCTTTATCGTTATCAGTCGTTACAGGAAAACGCGTGTATTGGTGCTCGTCAATAATGCTGAGCATTTCATCGGTTGTCATGTTGATATCAAGAGTTTCCATCTGTACGCGGGGTACCATGATATCTTTTGCAACACTTTCGTCAAAAGCAAAAATGTTTTCCATAAATGAAAGCTCAGTTTCATTGATTTCACCGCTCTTGAAGCTTTGTGCCATAATGATTTTCAGCTCTTCTTCTGAGTGTGCCTGCTCATGTCCTGCCGGCTGCACACCAAATGCGCGCAGTAACAGACGTGCTGAACCATTCAATGTCCAGATCGCAGGGAACATGACTTTCCCAAACCAGTAAAGCGGGCGGGCCAGCAGCAATGTCATTCTTTCTGCAAACTGAATCGCCAGTGTCTTAGGTGCAAGTTCACCAATGACCACGTGTAAAAACGTCACCAGTGCGAATGCTACAGCGAACGACACAATCGTCGACATCGCAGCAGGGACACCAAAGCTGTCAAACACAGGGTGCAGAATCTTTTCAACAGTCGGCTCACCAAGCCAGCCAAGGCCAAGCGCAGTTACGGTTATACCGAGTTGACACGCTGATAGATAATAGTCCAGGTCCGTCACCAGTTTTTTCACAATCGGTGCCGTCTTATTTCCTTCAGCAATCAGCTGGTCAACACGCGACATTCTCACCTTTACCACCGCAAACTCAGACCCGACAAAAAAGGCCGTCAATCCAATCAGTACAGCTACAAGGCCAAGATTTAAAATCAATATACTATCCAATAAGTTCCCCTGAAAAAGGGGATTCACCTCCGAGATTTTTAACTGAGTAATGTTGTCATTAGCTGAAGCAGCGGGATCATTTTGAACTGAATCTCTTCTTTTATATAATGCTTCTCTTCAGGGGCAGCTGTTTCAAGCTCCTCTTTAAGCGATAAAATCTTTTGCTCCAGATGAACAATCTCTGCATTTACTTCTTCGAGTGCCGGGCTTTTCGATACAGGCTTCACATCCATAAACGCCTTAATCTCATCCAGCGTCATCCGCCGGTCTTTTAACGACTGAATCTCCCTCAGTGTTTCCAGGACAGACTCCGGATATAACCGGTAATTCGAATCTGACCGTTCAAAAGCCAAAAGGCCCATCTGTGTATAATAATCAATCGTCCGGGTTGAAAGCCCACTGCGCTTCGCAACCGTTCCAATTCGTATTAGCGCCTTCCCAAAATACTCATCGTCCTCTCGCAAATCAAAGTAAGAAAAGTATACAGTGTAACGTGATGGTTTGGCAAGAATTGTTTAGTCGACACAGTGGGGATGGAGGTTAAGTGACATGAAATGTACACGTCGGGGACAGGGTTGCTATTTGTAATATTAATGCGGCCCTAATAAAAAAGTCCGATAAGTGACGAATGAAAAATTCGTCACTTATCGGACTTTTTTTTTCTGCTTTAGCACGGATTTGCTGTACCCATTTCCGAAGGGTAATACACTTCCAGATTAGACTGTATTTTAGTTGCGACTTCTTCATTATAAGTGTGTACTGTCAGGTTACGGTCGTTAACCATCTTTAATGAAAGTTCTGTTTCTTCTGCATCTAAAAGTCCAAATTCACGGCAGCTTCTTATGACTCCTTTTGGTGATGCGGAGTCAATTCCTTCAATGTCATAAAAAATTGTTTTGCTGCTTTCCAGGCTGCTTCGAAGGAAAACTCAAACCTTTGAATTGCAGCGTCTCTTTCGATATCAGTCATTTGTTTGAGGAGGGCCAGTTGTTCAAATGAATCAAGCGCTTTTTCGGCAGATTTCAGCCGGTGGTATAATCTTTCCACAGAATACCTTCCTCCTTCACCTGTTGGACTAATATAGGGTTAGCGTGTGCCAGGTCTACAATATCAACTGTATAAGGAATAGTTGATTCTTCGATGTCTTCAATTAACCGGTTCCATTTAGAAGTAGATAGGGGAGAAAGCGAGTTTATTGCCAGATCTATATCAGAGCTGCGCTTTTCTTCATGACGGGCCCAAGAGCCAAACAGATAAACCTGAACCGGTTCGGAATTCATGTTTGTCTGAACAATCTGCCGAAGCTGATCTAGTATTCGTTCTCTCGATTCAACCTCATAGCTCATTTGATCCCCTCCTTTATTATGTCTATTATAGCATGAGAAATAATGTGTACTAATATAGGCTCGCTGTCTTTTTTTCAGTTAAATGATGTATAAAACCTTAACTGTTAGAATCCCTCTTATCCAGATGGTAAAATAAACTAACTATTTGTATTCAGGAGGTCTCATATGGATATTCAATGTAATCCGATGCTTTTAGAATTATTGAACATAGAAAAGAATGAGAAGGAACAGCTTCCGGGAAAGTATACAAAACTGATTGCTAGTCACTTATCTAAGATGGAGTATTTGCATCCAGTTAATAGACATTCCTTTACCTGTAAATCCTGCGGAAAAAAGGGAATTTATGATGCGGGAGAAATCCTGATTAATCATGACAGGTTTTCTGAAGACGCTGATATAGAGTCTTATATTCAAATGACTGGTTACTTCAGATGCAAGTCATGTAACGATGCCGGCAATTGGATCCTTTCTACTGATATGCAGGGTGATGTCTTTATGAAAGGTATAATGAGCATGGCAAGCGGAGGCAGAGGGTTTGGTGAGTTATATTTATCAGACGGCTCAAGACACACCTATGCAACTGATGGTGAAGCACATTTACTTAGGAAGATTAAAGCAAGTCATGATGACGGATTTATATGGAACAGGCTTGGCAATCTTTATCATGCAGGCGGCAGACACGACCTTGCCATGTGTGCGTTTGAACAGGCTATTAAAGTCGATCCAACCCAGCTTGAAACACACTATACGATTGCAATGCTGTTATTTGATGCAGAAGAATATGAATTGGCAGGCACGCATTTTCATAAGGCTCTGCTACTTGCGCGCTACTACGATCAATTGGATGCGGAGAAGCTACGCGAAATGCTTGCGCATGGTTATACTTACTTATTTGATATCCGACAGAAAACAAATGGAAAAGTGGAGCTGTTTGCCCACTACGCAGATCATCCTGAGTTACCAAGTCCTGAAGAACATGAAGCAAAGTCCATAATTAATTTTGAAGTAGAGGTATTCCCTGACGAACCTGAATCTTTCTTTCCTCTTGTCGAGATGTATATGGCGGACCGTGCGAAAGAGCTGCCCTATCAAAAACGTACATTTTTCAGGAATATGGATCGTCCGCCAATTAAGCCGATTAAGGAAAAGAAGAAAAAAAAGAGAACAAAAAGGAATAGGAAAAAATAGGACTGGTTTATTTGTGTACATGAAGAGTGTTTCATAAATAGAAGGGATGTTAATGATGAACTCAACCGGATTATCTGAACACGAACTTCAAGAAGCAGTCAGCCTCATTCAAAAAGCAGTTAATTTCCAGGAGAGTTTAAAAAGCACTGTATTTGCTGATCAGGTGATGGACCGTTCGATTCCGGTTGTATGGTTTGGCCGCCGCAGTCCGGGTTCGCTGGTGACAATTGGAACAAACCCTTCTTCTAAGGAGTTTGTGGCGACTGACGGAAGTCTGCTTGCTGATGAAAAGTCACGTTTTTTTGTGAGGGAAGAGGGTGTCAGTCTGTATCAATACCGGGGTAATGAACAGGCGCTCTTTGAGACGATTCAGCACTATCAGACTTATTTTGAGCGGGACACCGTCTATAGCGGCTGGTTCGGTAAACGTGACGGGGCGAAGCTTGAAGGATTTTTGAATGGACTTGGTTATTCGTTCTATAAGGACATGAATCTAAGTCCTGTTGTACATATAGATTTCTTTCCTATACCGACTTTAAAACAGATGGGACAGATCAGAGGTAGGGAATCAGTGGCGAATTCGCAGGAAGTCAGGTCGTTGTTATCTGACACGATTCGATTTTTGTCTCCTGGCAGGATTCTAATACTTGGTAGAGAACACTGCGAACGATTTCAACGGTTTTATCCGGGAACACAGCTTGGGGTGGTGAATGAAATTGAAGGATATCCGGCTGCCCGTTTTCAGACTGGCTACAGTGAGGAATTTGGAGCTGAAGTGATTGGTTTGCACTTCAAACCATCTGAGCAATTTCTGGCACTTGGCGGGGGCGTGGACAACAACGGTCTGAGTCATGGCAGCTATGGGGGCAGGGCCGCAATCAGACAGCTTGGAGAGGCGGTTAGAAAGAATGTTGAACTAAGCAGTTAGATTTTTTACTGCCATCCATCCCACTGAAAACACGATCAATCCGCTTAGGGAAATATAAGCGTAAGCCGATTTATTACCACGTTCCTGATCTGCATATAATTCGACTCCAGTCGTAAGCGACATTAGGGCGATCAAAAGCATAATAAGTGATTCTGGCAATAGCCAGCCTTTCCCGAAAATCAAGAATCCGACATTCACAAGACCAATGGTTGCAGCAATTTTAGCCGCAAGCTGTAAAACCTTCATTTACTATTCATCCTTTCATTTAATTTGTTGCTGGCAAGTGTATCATAATATGGGAAATTGTACATATGCATGTTTAGCATATCATCAAAAGGGAACTTCCTGTATATACAAATAACGGGAGGTTTTACAATGAAGAGATTAGAAAATAAAACAGCTATCATCACAGGAGCCGCAACTGGAATCGGTGAAGCTACCGCACATGTATTTGCAGAGCAGGGCGCTGTGACAGTGCTTGCTGATGTGAATAAAGACAAGCTTGATCAGGTTGTAAATGAGATTAAGAATAACGGTGGACAGGCTGTTGCTTATGAAGTGGATGTATCTGATGAAAATAGTGTTAAGGCATTTGCTGATCAGATAAAAGAGGCGTATCAGACTGTTGATGTGCTGTTTAATAATGCAGGTGTCGATCAGCAGGGCGGTAAGGTGCACGAGTATCCGATTGAATTATTTGACCGCATCATTGCAGTGGATCTGCGCGGAACATTTCTAATGAGTAAATTCATTATTCCGCTGATGCTTGATAATGGCGGATCTATCATTAATAACGGATCCATGTCAGGACATGCGGCAGATCTTGACCGCTCAGGGTACAATGCTGCAAAAGGCGGCATTATTAACTTTACGAAAGCAACTGCGATTGACTACGCCCGTAACGGCATACGCGTGAATTCTATCTCGCCTGGAACAATTGAGACACCGCTAGTTGATGAATTAGTAGGTTCAAAACAGGAAAAAATGGGTGAAGCGTTCCGTGAAGCTAATAAGTGGATCACGCCACTCGGCAGACTTGGAGATCCCCGTGAAATGGCTACAGTTGCGCTGTTCCTTGCTTCAGATGACAGTTCTTATGTAACTGGTGAGGACATCAAAGCAGACGGCGGCATTCTTGCATACACATGGCCGGGTAAAATGCTGATCGAACAGGATGAGTGGAAAAAAGACACAGAATAACATGATACAGCGCCACTCCAATCATAGGAGTGGCGCTTTTTTAATGTGTATTGCCGGGACGGAGGTATGCCGCTTCCCGTCTCGCCCCACCGCAAAAAGGGTATAACAATATCAGGAGGTGATCCCATGGCTACACGCTGGATTTTTGGGAATCAATTGTGTCACGAGCTGCCGATTATAAAGGAAGCAGACCAGGAGGACGTATTTTTGATGATTGAGGCGCAGTCACGGTCAATGTGGCAGTCATATCATAAGCAAAAGTTAGTACTGATTTTCTCTGCAATGAGACACTTTGCAGCTGAGCTTGAGGATAAAGGATTTCATGTGGACTACCGGGAAGCAGATTCTTTTGAGGATGCGTGGAAAGAGCATGTGAAGGAATTTAATCCTGATCAGGTTTACTATACTGTTCATACTGATTACCGTATGACGCAGGCAATGAAGAAATGGGAGAAGTCGCTGTCCGGCATTGATGTTGAGGTGCTGGATGCCCGGCCGCTTTTTTTACTGTCTGCTGAGGAAATAAAAAGTGAATTAAAGGGTGACGGCCCATGGAAGATGGATCCCTTTTACAGAAGAATGCGCAAGCGTTTTGACATTCTGACAGAAGATGGCGACCCGGTTGGTGGGAAATGGTCGTTTGATCAGGAGAATCGCAAATCCGCCAAAGAAGATATCACATTTGCAAAAGCACGGTCGTTCAGGCCGGATGATATCACAAAGCAGGTGATGGAAAAGGTGGAAGAACAGTTCGCAGACAATCCCGGTGAGCTGAAGCCATTCAGATGGCCGGTTACGCGAAAAGAAGCGCTGCAGGCACTGAATCAATTTATGAAAGAGAGACTTGAAACCTTCGGAACCTACCAGGATGCCATGCTTGAAGGCAATGACTTCATGTCCCATTCACTGCTGTCCTCTTCAATCAATATCGGCTTACTGACACCAATGGAAGTGGTCAGAAAAGCAGAGGAGGCCTATCACAGTGGAGAGGTGCCGATTAATTCTGCGGAAGGATTTATCCGCCAGATGATCGGATGGCGTGAGTATATGCGGGGAATTTATTTGAAGAAGATGCCGGAGTATCGCGATACCAATACATTTGATCATCAGCGCGACCTGCCTACGTTTTTCTGGGATGCTAAAACAGATATGAATTGTATGCACGAAGCGATCCGGCCGGTTGTCGAGCATGGTTATAATCATCACATCCAGCGGCTGATGGTCATTGGGAACTACGCCACCTTATTTGGGCTGGCGCCACAGCAGACCTCAGACTGGTTCAATGAAATGTATATAGATGCTCATGACTGGGTCGTGCTGCCGAACGTTCTGGGGATGGCACTGTATGCAGACGGAGGTCTGCTATCTACTAAACCATATATTGCTTCTGGTAAGTACATCAACAAAATGAGTAACTACTGCAGCTCCTGCAAATATAACGTGAACCATCAGACTGAAGAAGACGCTTGTCCATTTAACTCATTATACTGGCACTTCCTGGACCGCCATGCAGAACAGCTCGGCAACAATCACCGTTTGGGACTGGTTTATAAACAGTGGCAAAAAGGGGATCCGGATAAGAAGAAAGAGATTTTAGAGAAGGGCGAGCGGGTGCTGAAAGGGGATGCGTGAATGGGTTTTAGCGTCACACCTGCTTCTGCAGACCCAAAACACATTCAATGTTTTGTGATTCGAAAGTTGTGGGTATTAATATAAGACTAAAATCACAATTTTCGGAGGTATAAATGAAAAGTTTAAATGGAAACAGGTTGATGCTTATTTTTAACCTGATCACGATTTTAATTGGTGTCATTGTCTGGGGTGTTCACGAGTTTTTTCAACTGAATCAGTCAGCTGCGCAATTGCTCAGGTCCGGTGGGAGGAACACTTCTGATCAATTTGTGTTCTTTGCGATTGGCAGTTTGATGTTGATTACGTTTATTGCAGCTGTTGTTCAATATAGAAAAGATGAAAATCATATGTTGTTTAAATTATTCGTAACCTTGTCTCTGACTTTAGGCTCTATGTTTATTATTGCTGCAGGAGATGGGTGGGTCGAGTATCACTTTTCAATTTTCATGGTGATTGCTCTGATTGCCTATTTTGCATCTGTCTCGATGATTATCCTCAGTACAGCCATTTTTGCAGCTCATCATCTTGGCGGTTACTTTCTCTATCCGGTTCTGCTGTGCGGAACGACTGATTACGGGTTTGCACTGCTGCTGATTCATGCGGTGTTTCTGGTCCTGACTTCAGCTGCGAACATCGCTCTGGTAGTCAATAAGAATCATCATGCAAAAGTGCACCAGGAAGAGAAGCAGGAGAGTGACCGATACTTTTCACAGATCATCAGCCAGCTGTCAGATAGTGTGTACGCGATGCAGGAAGTTTCCTCAGGGGTAGTTGCAGGCTCTGAGCAGTCTCAAAAGGTAAATCATGAAACTGCTTCAACTCTGCAAAACTGGCAGGAGGACGCAGAGAGTCTGTATCTGCAGAATCAAAAAGGTCTCCAGGAAATCCAGAACCTGAACAAAATCTCAGAAACACTTGAAACACAGGCGTCTGAATGGAAGCAGCAGACATCAATCGCTGCAGAAGAAGTGCAGAATGGACAAACACTGATTGCCAATACAGCTGAGAAGTTCCGTCATGTCTCAGAACTGTCTGGAAATATGGAAAATGAACTGAATCAGTTTGAATCGGAGTTCAACCGGATCACAGGCTTTACAGGCATGATCAAATCCATTACGGACCAGACTAACCTGCTTGCACTCAATGCTTCGATTGAAGCAGCGAGAGCAGGTGAAAGTGGAAAAGGATTTGCAGTGGTGGCTGCTGAAGTCAGAAAGCTTGCCGGTGATTCTGACCGGACAGCTGATCAGATTGACGAAGCGGTAAAAGAGATCCTGACCAGAATGGCGCACGTTAAAACAGCTGCCGGTGAGGAAAGGGCGCTGATTACTGAAAGTGAAAAAGATATGCTTCAGACAAATGAGGCGTTCTCACAAATTCAACAGACTTCTATGAAAATTCAGCAGAGTATTGCAGGGATCATCGCACTGTCAGAACAGATTGCCAGCCAGGAATCGATCATCCGTTCAACATTGGAGCACTCAATCATTACTGCTGAAAAAGGAAACCTGCTCTCTGAAGAACTGGCATCGATGTCAGAAGAACAACTCGCGGCAGCAACTGATTCTCTCACACTTGCCAAACAGCTTGAAGAGATGACAGGCGGCCTTGAACAGCTATCAAAAGAAATCAAAGCCTTCACTGCGTAATTCATTTTATGAGCTCCCAGGTTACCGTCTGTTGAAACAGGGGTATAATGAATGAAAGAACCATTATGCCTGATTAGAAAAAGGGGAACTCTTATGTCCGAAAAAATTGAAAGTTTAAAAGAAGAGATTGTGAAGCTGAATCAAAAAGTTGAGCGATATGAATCATATATAAAGGAATTATCTGCACCAATTATTCCATCTATTGTGCCACATACCATTCTCGTACCGCTGACTGGCGGTTTAACTGAGGAGCGGTTTGAACATGTGGTTGAAACGATCGTAAGGTTCCTTGAGGACGGAGAAGTAGAAAATGTACTGATTGATTTGACAGGGACGAATATTAACCATGTTGATGTCTCGGATTATCAGCTGATTGCTGCTAAGATGAAGGACCTCGTTGGCGCTGTTAAGCTGATGGGAGCTAAAACGATTTTCGTTGGTTTTTCTCCTCTTTTTGCAAGGGAAATGGTACTTTCAGGTGTACTGAAAGACATCCGGATCCAATCATTTTCAACCTTCAGAAGCGCATTGCAGCATCTCATGAAAACAAATGGCTATGAAATGAAGCCCGTTTAAAAATCCTGCATGCTGTCAATCAGCATGCAGGATTTTTTCACATTAATAATATTAAACTTGATGCCATCACGATCATACCTGCGACCATTCCGTACATCGCATGGTGCGCTTTTCCGTATTCGCGCGCTGCAGGTAAAAGGCCGTCAAGCGAGATGAAAACCATGATGCCTCCAACTGCTGAGAACACGAGTCCGAACATTGTATCCGTAAGAAACGGCATTAGAATCAAAAAGCCGATCAGTGCTCCCGCCGGTTCAGCCAGCCCTGATAAAAATGACAGCTTAAAAGCCTTTCTCCGGGAGCCGGTTGCATAATAAATCGGTACAGATACAGCGATCCCTTCAGGAATATTATGAAGTGCAATTGCAATGGCGATCGCAAGTCCGACAGCCGGATCATCGAGTGCTGAGATAAACGTCGCAAGACCCTCGGGAAAGTTATGAATGGCGATCGCAAGCGCCATGAACACACCCATTTTCCGCAACCGTAATGCTGCACTTTTACTGAGCGTCGCTTTCTTCGTAGCTTTGGCAGCTACAGTTTCACCGCCTTCAGGGTCCTGTGCAGATTCAACAAACTTTGATTCATGGGGATTTCCGACAGTCGGGATTAATTTATCAATCAAACCGATTAATAGCATCCCTGAAAAAAATGCAATCACTGTAAACAATGTACCCGGCTGATCTCCGTGTACAGATGTTAGTTCATCCAATGCTTTAGGAAAGATCTCGATGAACGAAACATAAATCATCACACCAGCTGAAAAGCCAAGCGCAATCGATAAAAACGCTGTATTCGTCCGCTTCGCAAAAAAAGCAAACATACTGCCCACACCAGTTGCGAGTCCCGCAAACAACGTCAGCAAAAACGCATATAAAACTGCACCATCCATCAAGCATTCTCCTTTAGATTAAAATCATTCTAATGACACTATATGATAAAACTTTGCTTAGTGCAACTTTTTTGTGAGGGATTAATAAAGGTTGCTTTGACTAAAAGCGACACAGCGGGGACGGAGGTTATTGTGCTGAAATTAGAATTACTACAAAAGTGACTCACTAAGCTCCGTTCCTGCTGTGCCCCCTAAAAAAAGCCTGCATACCATCCCGGCATACAGGCTTTCAAAAATTCATATTAAGGCTTCAGCACAACTTTAATACATTCATCTTCATGATCATTAAAAATCTGATAGGCTTCTTCGGCCTGATCCATTTTCATGCGGTGTGTGACGATTTCGGTTGGGTCAAATTCGCCGTTTTGGATCATGTCAAAGAGTCGTGGCATGTAATGTACGACAGGAGCCTGTCCCATTTTAATTTCTATGTTGCGCTCGAACATATTACCGAGAGGGAAGCCGTGATACATCGAACCGTATACCCCGGTCAGCTGCATCGTTCCGAACTTGCGGATGGCTTTCATGCCGATTTCAATGGCACTGATTGTTCCTCCGGTAAGGCTGAGCTTCTGACCGATCTCCTCAACCGCTGACTTCTTACCATCCATTCCAACGCAGTCAATGACGATATCAACGCCGCCCTGCGTGATTTCTCTGATATGTTCACCTGCATCTTCAAAGTTATCAAAGTTCACGACTTCAACGTTGTTCATTTTTTGTGCTTTGAATAATCTGTAAGAAAGGTTATCTACTGCAATGACACGGCTTGCGCCTTTCATCCATGCAAATTTCTGTGCCATCAGGCCGATCGGGCCACACCCGAGGACTGCAACTGTACTTCCTTTTTTAACACCTGCATTTTCAACGCTCCAAAGCGCTGTTGGCAGCACATCAGACATGAAAAGCAGTGCTTCATCTTCAAGTTCAACTGATTCAGGAATTTTCAGCGGCATGAAATTACCATAAGGAACGCGCAGGTATTCAGCCTGACCGCCCGGATGGTTTCCGTAACGCTCTGTAAATCCGAAGTAACCGCCTGTATCAAGTGACGGGTTCGGATTGGAGTTATCACACTGACTTTCATAATCGTTTTTACAGAAGTAGCATTCACCGCATGAAATATTGAACGGAATCACGACGCGGTCCCCTTTTTGTACGCTTGTTACTTCAGGACCGACTTCTTCAACGATTCCCATCGGTTCATGACCGATGACGTAATCCTTATGAGCAGGGAGAGCTCCCTGATAAATGTGCAGATCTGACCCGCATATGGCGGTTGATGTAATCCGGACTAAAATATCATCTCTTTCCTGCAGCTTGGCATCCGGTACTTCTTTTACTTTCATCTTCTTCGTTCCCTGAAACGTGACTGCTTTCATGTTAAAACCTCCAGAATATGATGAAATGGGCCGTGGCAGAATTAAAAACGAGTCTATTTCCAGATTTACCCGTTCTGAAGAATTGAAAACTGATTATTGAAAAAACCGCTTATAATGGTATGATTTACCTGTATAGATCAGGATAAAAAACGGGGGATTTGATGAAAAAAATCGGTAGAACGCTGCAAACGATCGGCGGTGTTGTTGCGACTGTGATTGGACCTTTCCTGCAGTTGAATTCGGACTTTACCTTACATAGAGTGTTACAGATTGCGCTGCTGGGCCTGCTGATCACATTTGGAGGTTCACTTCTTACAAAAGATGATAAGAATATGGAGCTCCCTGCCATCATTCTTTTACTATTCGGTTTAGCAGGGTTCGTATACTTTGATTCATTATGGTTTTTGATCGCTATGTTTATCTCAGCAGCCGGAATCAGCGGCATACTATATCTGATGAACAGGGACCAGCAACAGGAGCACACCACTGCTGAACAGCATTCAAACATGTAACCTGCTCTAAAGTCAGTTAAAATAGTAGGAAATACATTGGTTGAAAGGGATGTGCTTATGGAACCAAAGCGAATTGTGGCAATGTGCGGCAGCTTACGCAAAGATTCTCTCAATCGCAAGTTGTTACATGAAATCATCAAGCAATCAGAAGGAAAGTGGCATGTAAAAGAAGCGGAGATCGGGAAACTTCCATTATTTAATGAAGATATTGAAGCAGCAGGAGACCCGGAGTCAGTGAAATCGTTCCGCAAAAAATTAAAGGAAGCAGACGGTGTGCTCATTGTGACACCTGAGTATAACGCAGGAATGCCTGGCGGTTTGAAAAATGCACTTGACTGGGCTTCGCGCTCACCGGAAGAATTTTCAATTAAGAACCTGCCAGTTGCAATTGCCGGCGCGTCAAACGGCAACGTCGGAACTGCACTCTCACAAATGCAACTGCGTCAGACTCTGACCAACATGAACGCCAATATCATGACTAATCCCAAAATCATCGCCAGCCGCTACCAGACCAAAATAGACCCTGAAACCGGCCGGCTGACAGACGAAAGCACAGCAAAGCAGATTGATAAATTTATTGAGAGTTTTAGCCGGTTTGTGACGGTATTTGGGGAGTAGGGCATGACATTGTTGGGGACGGAGGTTAAAGTGTCATGAGATGACACTTTAACCTCCGTCCCCAATGTGCCACCCACCCCAAATCACTGTTTTCACCTTTAAAAATTCGGGTATAGAAAAAACAGTCAACGGTTTTATGAACCATGACGACATCACCTTTTTGCTAGTTTTTGCTAGCTTGGCCTCCCATTGTCCATTGGGGGGTCTTTTTTATGACGTGACAGAAAAATTATTCCAATTCCCTCCTATTGACAATACATGGATTGAGGAGTAATTTTACGTCAATATAGTGGAATTGAGGAGTCGTCATGAAAATAAAAAGGGTGAAGTTATCGCCGCCACAGTTTTTGATGACTGGTTTTGGGATCACGATTTTGATTGGCACCCTGCTATTAATGCTGCCGGTCTCAACGGTTGATAAGATATCCTGGATGGATGCAGTTTTTACTGCCGCTTCAGCTACAACGGTGACTGGTCTGGCGGTAGTGGATACAGGCACAGTGTTCACGCTTTTTGGCGAAGCTGTGATTATGGTATTGATTCAAGTGGGTGGACTTGGATTTATGACTTTTGCAGTTCTAATTATTCTTTTTTTGAGAAGAAAAATTACGCTGAAAGAGAGATTGCTGATTCAGGAAGCGCTAAGTCAGACTTCAATTGGCGGTATTGTCAGACTCGTTCTGTCTTTGTTTATCTTTTCGCTGATTATTGAACTTGCGGGAGTCGTTTTGCTCGCTACAGTATGGGTGCCGGAATATGGATGGACAGAGGGGCTGCACGTCAGCTTATTCCACTCGATCTCTGCATTTAACAATGCGGGTTTCTCGCTATGGTCGGATAATCTGATGGGCTATGTAGGAGATCCAGTGATCAATCTGGTTATTACAGGACTTTTTATATTGGGGGGACTCGGTTTCACCGTGCTTGTAGATATATATCGTAAGCCTCAGTTTAACAAACTGTCGCTTCATTCAAAGCTGATGATCATCGGAACACTTGTGGTGAATGTGATTGCGCTATTGTTTATCTTTTTCTCTGAATATAGTAATGCCGCAACAATAGGAAATCTGCCTTTATCAGAAAAACTATGGGCCTCTTATTTTCAGGGCGTCACGACGAGAACAGCGGGCTTTAATACCGTCGATATCGGAAGTATGGAGGGGTCGTCAGTATTATTTATGATGGTGCTGATGTTTATCGGTGCTGGAAGTGGATCAACCGGGAGTGGTATCAAACTGACAACGGCGATTATTATTATCCTGACATTTGTGACTTACCTGCAGCATAAAAGTGAGGTCTCAGTATTTGGCCGGACGATCAGGAATAACATTGTGATGCGTGCTTTTGCAATTACATTTGCAGGCTTTATCACGATTTTTATATGCTTACTCGGGCTGACTATCACTGATCCAGAGCTGTCATTTTTAGAAGTGGCATTCGAGGTGTTTTCTGCATTTGGTACAGTCGGACTCTCCATGGGGATTACTGCAGATCTTAGTGCGCCGGGAAAATTGATTATCATCGTTTTAATGTTTCTTGGAAGAGTTGGTCCGATTACGCTGGCCTTTTCATTAGCAGCAATTAAGCCGGATAAGATCCGTTATGCAAAAGAAGATGTATACACCGGGTGAAAAAGAGACAAATCTGTTAAATGGATTTGTCTCTTCTGAATAGGGGTTCCACAGCTTCTCCGGTCAGTGCAGAAGCCTTTGGGAAAGTGACAGTAATCTTGGTTCCCCAGCCTGTTTTGCTGTTCACTTTAACATCACCGCTATTTTCCTTGATCAGTTTGAAACAGACGGCCATACCGATCCCTGTTCCTTTTTCCTTGGTTGTGTAGTAAGGTTCACCGATTCTTGAGAGTCGTGATTTCATAATACCTTTGCCGTTATCGATGATTCTGATTCTGATATGTTTACCGTCACTATCAACTTTTATTTTAATTTTGTTTTCGGGTGACGTAGCCTCAAGACTGTTTTTAATAAAGTTGATCATGATCTGCTTGAAGTGGGATTTTTGAATATCAATCAAACCATTAGCCGTTAAAAGATTTTCGATAGAGATAAACTTGTTTTCCCTGATCGAAACAGACTGATAGAGAAAGTGAATATTTTCGAGTTCCTCTATCACATTGATAATTTCACTCTGTCCTTCACGCTCATTTTTTGCTTCCGGACGTGCCAGCAGAAGGAGCTCTTTCAGTACTTCCACGATCCGGTCAATTTCATCAAGAATGATATTTTCAAGCTTCGGATCTTCTGATTTTTCTTTCGCAAGCTGAATTAAACCTCTGACTGTAGTCAGCGGGTTGCGGATCTCATGGGCAATACTTGCTGCGAGTTCACCAACGACCTTGGACTTTTCAGAGTCGAGCAGGAGTTGCTCGTTTTGCTTTTGTTCAGTGTAGTCAACACCAATAAAAAGTGTATAAGATTCCCGGTTATCAAGTTCGAGTATTTCATAACTCCACTTAATGTAAAGGGTCTCCCCTGTACGTGTCAGCATTTTGTCTTCAACAGGGTTCAGTTCGCGTATAGATAGAAGCGTCGAGAGGTCCTGCTGGATCATCTGGTCTTTAGAAATCGACAGCAGCCTGCAGATTGAATCGTTCAGCCTGATAATACGATCGTTTCGATCAATGACTGCCAGATAATTTGGATTAATATCCATAATCTTTTCGAGCAGTGTACGCTGCTGAGACAGGTTTGAATTTGCCTTCAGCAGCATGACAGATTGCATGCGCACGTAGCTTAAGAAGAGCAAAATGGCAATAATGATTGAATTGAAACTTGAAAAATATAGTGGAAGCGGACTGAAGGCGCTTAGTACACCATTGAGAAAGATAAATATTGCACCAATACTGATCTGCAGGTGGAAAATCCGGACAGAACGGCTTTTAATCCGTCTTGCCACAATGAC
Organism: Jeotgalibacillus alimentarius; assembly: GCF_000829445.1. Classification (GTDB taxonomy): domain Bacteria; phylum Bacillota; class Bacilli; order Bacillales; family Jeotgalibacillaceae; genus Jeotgalibacillus; species Jeotgalibacillus alimentarius. The sequence goes on along the minus strand of NZ_JXRQ01000029.1, from coordinate 93,108 downwards.
AAATAGAATGGTATTTGTTATAACCAGCAGCGTATTGATCGTGAATGTTATATTCAACGCACCATAAAGTGGCATCAGGTGTTCAGGAGAATACATACCGTCCTGCACAAATTCATAGCCGTTGATACCGGCGCTTGTAAAATTAATCACATACACAGCCAGACTGAATCCGAGCAACAGGAGAAATCCCCTGAATTTAAACAATTTCCTGTAGGATGAGAGTTCAATGTTTTGCTTTACCATAACAATGCCAAGACAATACATCATCGGCATCAAAAAGACCGGACCGGCTCTGAACAGCCTGAATAACCAGTCAATAACTGTAATAGAAAAGACGTCCTGACTGTATAAAACGGCAATGCCCATTTGCCAGAGCGAAATTAACAATAGAAAAACAGAAAACGATTTTGTATTAACAGCTCTTGAGTAAAATAATAGCGAAATCGCCAGGAATAATGGAATACTGGCCAGTGCTAAAAGTAAAAAGAACGCCATGAAAGGGTCTTCCTTTCTTCAATTCAATGTGCGGATCATTCGACAAACCGCAGTGCTAATGTCTAATTTTAGCAAATGAATGCCCATTTGCACACCGCGAATGTCCTTGTTTATGAAAAAGGGTAAGGTTAAATCTAGTCAGCCGTGTTATGAGGCAAGTGTAGCGATAATAAGAAGTGGCTGCATCGCGAGGCGTAGACATCAGTTGCAGTGTTTTGGGTATCAGCTGTCGTGTTTTTCGTTTCTGGTGTATGATACACCCGGTTTTGTTGCAGTAAAACGGCTCGCAGGTGTAGTGAAATCACGATTTGTTGCAGTGACATTCAAAATGATTGCTGCATAACACAGACCACATCGCAAACCGGGACTTAACCAATAAAAAAAGAGTCTCTGCAGACTCTTCTTCACTACATATTTCCTTTAGCAGTTTTCGTGTGAGCCGGCTTTTCCGGATCGCGCTGAGGCTCAATATCCTGTCCCTGTTCTTTTTTCATACGCTGTTCGACGGAATCATTTTTCGTATCATCAGTCATCATAATCACCCTCCTATAGAAATAACTTTCCCATTTTTGAAAAAAATATAATTTTTTACGTTATGAGTAGGGGTGTTTAGGGAATGAATAGTATGGTAAGACAATTTTTTGAGTTGAGGATGAGAGAATGGGCGGTTTTTCCAACAGGTTGAGGTGCAGTGGATGCAATCAGCAAATGAAGCTTTATGATGAATTTATCATCAAAGCTGAGCGTCCAGGCGGTAAAAACGGATCAAAAACGCTTTACGAGCCATTATGCAAAGATTGTATGACTGCCATGAGAGTCGGCAGGTTAAAGAAAAGTTAAGAAGCAGGCAGATGCCTGCTTTATTTTTATGTGATGATCCACTTGAAAGCTTCAGGGAATGTTTCTTTCCATGTAGCTTCATTGTGTTTGCCGCCTTCAATGATATCAAAGCGCAGCCGTTCTTCAGGAAAACCGTTTGACAGGAGCGCTTCATGAATATCTTTCACGTAATTCACCAGCAGCTTTGCACCACGTGGGCTTTTGTCTTCGGTATCACCAATATTCAGATAAACCTTCGTAAGTGAACTCACATCAGTTTCACCGATCAAATCTTTGAGTGTATGCTCATCCTGCCAGACCATCAGTGAAAAGGCCATAACTTTCCCGAAGACATCAGGACGTACAACACCTGCATAGAGTGAAATATAGGCGCCAAAAGAACTCCCGCCAATCAATGTATACTCCGGTTCAGGTTGTGTTCTGAATGTTTCATCAATCCACGGCTTTAATGTGTCTGTCAGGAATGTTAAGTAATCCTTTCCTTTACCGCCAAAATGATGTTCGAGGTTGATATGTACATTGTATTCATTGTTAAGCTCAGTTTCACCGTGGTCAACTGCCACCACAATCGCTTCGTATGATTCACTCTGACTGCTCAGCTTTTCAAGTGATTCGTCAACGCCCTATTCTTCACCATTAGACGTTGCCTTATCAAATACGTTTTGTCCATCATGCATGTACAAAACTGGATAACGTTTATCACTTTCCTCATAGCCTGGTGGCAGGTAAATCGATATATTTTTGGTCGTATCCAATTGCGGGACGTCCATGTCTTTTAAAATTCTTACGTCACCTGTGATCGTATGCTCCTCAGGTGAATCCACTGTTTTCTGCCATTTATCTGCTTTCATCCTGCAACCCCTCTCAATATACTGATCTGATCGTAACATATATGTCCTTCCCTAATGGTTTATTCGTAAACAAAAAATGTCGATTATTGAATCTTTTGGCTATTATGGCCGTATATAAAAGTAAGGAGCTGATCATATGGAACAGACAAATACACAGTCAATCGTATCGCTGACCCTTGGCATTCTCTCTATTATGGTACCGGGATTAGGAATTTTACTGGGTATCGGCGGGATTATTACAGCCAATATGTCAATGAAACAGATTGACATCACAGAAGAAAGCGGTAAAGGCCTCGCGATCTCAGGTATGATTTGCAGTATTGTAGGAATTATCGTTCAGGGCTTTTCTATTATTATATGGATCTTCTTTTTTGGCCTAGCGTTTTTAGGCGCGTAAAGGGGTGGAGGTTTGAAGAAGTCAGGACAATTCAAAGAAGGAGTCTGGCGCTGGGCGGTATTTTGTGGAGTGATGTTCTTTTTTCTAACAATGCTCGATATTTTTAATAACCGTGAAGTATCCTGGGGAGAAAATCTTTTTCTGCCATTGTTCATTGTAGCAGGCACCTCATTTTTTGATTGGGCCTGGGACAGCAAAACGTATGGAAAAGGCAGTAAATAGTATGTGATGATAAAAGCCGGAATCAAATCATGATTTCGGCTTTTTTAATTGTGTATGAAACCATCAACTGATGTGCGTCGTCGAACTTCTGAAGCCGTATGTATTGGCGTGTACCGTGACAGTCCGGCAGAGCTTATAGATATTGAGGGTTTTGAATTGAAGGCAGATAGTAAAATGGCGCTTTCGTTTCACATGAACCACGTGGCCCCGAATGAAAGTCGGAGGTTTAAAGTGAATTATACTTTTCAAGTTGAACAGCGTGAACAATTGATTGATTGGGATACATTAAAGCGATTAGGGTCAAATTAATATAATATCTTTTTAAAAACGTCCAGTCATCGTGATCCGGACGTTTTTAATGAAGAAAGATGGCTATCATATTAGATGACCTGTCTATGGAAAACCTGTATCATAAATCGAAAAGGGGACACACTTATGGACTCTGCCAATTCCCGCGCGTTTTTGCGTGATTTTAACGAAATCGAAAGTTATCTTAAGACAAAGCACAATAAAGGCGATTATATGAGCTTTCAGGCACTTCTGGATAAAGCCGCTCAGCGTAATGACCGTATTGTGAAGCGCTATATCAGTGACCTGAAGGAAATTGCTGAGCTGCGTAATGCGATTGTTCATACATATACAAATGAAGTACTGGCTGAGCCGACCCTTTATATTGTTGAGCTGATTGAAGAAATCAGAAGCAAGCTGGTGGTGCCGCCGACTGTAGAGCGATTTATGAAAGAGGTTGTAACGCTGAATGAACATTCTTCTTTAAAACAGGTATTGCAGAACATGAATGAAAAAGCGTACTCACAATTTCCGCTCGTTGATCAGCATGATCTCGTTACATCCCTTGTTACAGACAGTGGGGTCGCGAACTGGCTGGCAGCGCATCTCGATCAGGACAGTGTGTCGATTAAGGATGTGCGGGTTAAAGATCTGCAGCCTTTTGATAAAAAGAAAAAGAGCTACCGTTTTATCCGTAAAGAAGCGAGCCTCTATGAAGCGCAGGACCGCTTTGCGCAGGCAGCTGAGCGCGGTGAAAAACTGGTGGCGCTGATTATAACTGAAAACGGCGCAAGTAATAAACCGATACTTGGTATCATTACGCCGTGGGATGTCATGGATACCAAAGAGAAAGGAAATAGTACACCATGAAATTATTCTATGAAGATGTTAACCTGCAAACCTTTCAGGCGAAAAAAATCGATGAAGGAACAGATGAACAGGGACGGCGCTATGTTGTCCTCGATCAGACTGCTTTTTACCCGACAGGCGGAGGGCAGCCGCATGATACCGGGCTTCTGAATCAGGCGCCTGTTTATAATGTGGAAGAAGTGGACGGGGCAGTCAGACATTATATAGAAGGAACTGATCCATTACTTGAAACTGTCCATGGTGAAGTGAACTGGGATCGCCGCTTTGATCATATGCAGCAGCATGCAGGTCAGCATATCCTGTCTGCCGCTTTTGAAAACAACTTTAACTTAAAGACAGTCAGCTTTCATTTAGGAGAAGAGGTCTGTTCAGTTGACCTCGAAGCAGAACAGGTCAGTGATGAAGTGCTCAGCATGGCTGAGAGGCAGGCAAATGAGCTTGTACTTGAAAACCGACCAATTGAAACGAAATGGGTGAGCCAGGAGGAGTTAAAGCAGTATCCTCTCAGAAAAGATGTAGCCGTCACAGATGATATCCGGCTTGTGATCATCCCGGAAGCTGATTATAACGGCTGCGGCGGAACACATCCAACGTCTACCGGACAGGTAGGTGCGATCAACATTCTTCACACTGAAAAGCAGCGCGGACAGACGAGGGTTTATTTTGTCTGCGGGAAGAGAGTGACACGTCAGCTTAGTGAAAAACATGAAGTCATCCAGGCACTGACTGCAAAAATGAGTGCCCCTCAGGAAAAACTGGTGGATGCTGCAGACAGGCTTCTTGATCAGAACCGTCAGCTTGAAAAGACAGTAGAAGAGCTCAAAAGTCAGCTGCTGACTTTTGAAGCGAAGCAGTATCAGGGAGATGTGGTAAAGGAAGTATTCACTGACCGGCCGGTTGCTGAACTTCAGAAGCTTGCCAAAATGATCATTGCTGGACCTGATCAAAAAACCGTTCTATTTGTAAATGAAACTGATGACAAGCTCCAGCTGGTCTGCGGCAGAGGGGCTGAAGTAACAACAGATATGAACAAGCTGATCAAATCTGTCCTGCCGCTGATTGACGGACGTGGAGGTGGAAAGCCGGACTTCGCTCAGGGCGGAGGAGAAAAACGTATGTCAGCTGAAGCATTTCTTGAGGCATGCGTGGCAAACATTTAGGCATAGCCGGGTGCTGCTGCTAATCCATTGAAGGTCGCGTTTTGTGTGGCGAAGGTCGTATTCTTTGCAGGAAAGACCGGATACACCCGGATTGGTGGTCGTATCATCGTCTGGGAAAGCCGTATCAGCCGCGCTACCGGCAAAACTGTATACAAAAAAGCTGATGGCGGCCATCAGCTTTTTTGTACGCTTCTTATAGTCTTTTCCAATATCGATGATGCCCATCATACGTACCTGCCGACTCAAAACCGCGTTCATTGTAAAAATGACTCAGCTCCTCATTCTTTTCAACGCAATCGAGCATCAGCACTTCCCCCTGAAAATTCTCAGAAATCCAATCAAGAGCGGCGCTTCCGATTCCTTCCTGACGAAAAACAGGTGTAACGGCAAGTCTGTGAAGATACAAAGCATCTTTTTCCACTCTGTCCTGCCAGACATGCTCATCCCAGGAATTTGGGCCTTTTCTGATTGTAAATGTACCGACCACTTCATTTTTTTCAAACATACCGTATGTATGACCTTTTACAATATCTTTCCTGACTTCAGCGTCTTCACCACCTGATAACAGGTAACCCCACTGATTAATGCCCTTTTCCTTAAGATCTGCCGCGCAGCTTTTAAGCAGTCTAAGAATCTCTTCATATCTGGCTTCTGTTGCTTTTTGATACGTAATAACTCTGCCGCCTTTCATCATTGAAAAGTTTTGAACGGCTCTTTGCGGCTCCTGAATGGATTGCTGTGCAAATCGCTGTCCAATCACTGAACGGTTGATTCCATCTGTTACTGCTGCCCGGATGATGAAATAGAAAATGAGCAGCGAGATAACAGCTCCGGCTAACATTAAAATAAATTCCATACGCTTTCTCCCTGAGAATAGATGTTAATAAAATTCTACCTTAACCGGTGAAGCTCTACAATATTTTCTAAAAATAGATCAAAAATGGAAAGGTGCATTAAAAAAGAGCGCACCAGTGATGGCCGCTCTATCACGATTAGACATTTACTTTCTCAAGACTATCAAGTGCCTGTTTGACAGTTGTAAAAGCACGGGTATTCTTAAAATCAACAAGCCCACTGTCAACTAGTGATTTGACTGTGTCAGGTCTGAAGCCGGTAGCAAGAACCTGCACCCCAAGCAGCTGCAGCATACCTTTCATCTGATTCAGATACTGTGCCACTTCAATCTCAACAGGGGTGATACCTGAGAAATCAATAATCGCGTAATGAATATCAGATCCTGCAAGTTCAGGCAGTACGTGTTCTAATATGTATCTTGCCCGGAAAGCTGTCATCTCACCAATCAGTGGAAGTACGACCACACCTTCTCTTACAGGAACAATTGGTGCAGACAGTCTTGCAGCCTCTTCCTGGTAACGTTCTTCCTTACGCTCCGTCATCGCTTCATAGGCAAAAACCGTCTCATTTAAACTTGTATCGAGTAAGAGGTCAACTTTTTTAATAATCTCCGACTGTTCTTTAATACAGAGCTTCAGTTGCTCTCCAATTTCATTTACCACTTCAATAAAGACTTCACGGGTAGGCTGGTACCTTACGATGATTTCTGAAATCTTACCACCCGCAGCAACCTGTCTTGCCGCATTTTCCTTACTCCAGCTGATAAGCGCATCAGGGGCAGTCGTACGGTGCTGTTCAGCAATGTCACCTAGAAAAGTCAGGAATTCCATATACATCGAGGTCGCATCTTCGCGCTCTTCAGTTGATATAGAAAGATTTGCTCTTTCAATGACAGCATCAACAATTTCTTCAGCCATTTCCGTCTTATGACGACTCACGTATTCTGCAAATTTCACAAGATGAGGCACAGCAGTTCACACCTTTTTTATTTTTATTTTACTTGATGGAAGGGGATATAGCTAGATAGCGGAGGGGGGTTCGGCGGAAAATAGTTCTTGTTCGCTATATAAAGCTGAGTGTTCGCGACATAACCTGTTATGTTCGCCACTCATATGTCTATGTTCAACGCTTAGTAGTGAATGTTCGCCACTTAGTGTCATTTGACCTATGCGCAAAGCGCAAAAAAACTTCCTGCAGACGGAGTCTGAGGAAGTTTTTGGGGTCTCTGATTCTTACAGCCACCACATATCCGCTGGCTGTTCTTTAATATTAACCGACTTCAGCGTTTGTACTGCGCGCTGGAAGCCTTCTTCGATGCTCATAATTGGGTCTTCGTGTTCGATGCTGACGACGTGGTCGTAGCCGTATGTGCGCAGTGCGCTGATGATGCGGCCCCATTCGTCTGCAGGGTGTCCCATTCCAACTGAGCGGAAGCTCCATGCACGCGTCTGGATTTTATCGTATGTCTGCATATCAGTCAGGCCGTACATATTTACGTTGTCCTGGTCAATATACGTATCTTTTGCGTGGAAGTGGTGAATCGCATTTTCTTTACCAAGAATTTTGATTGCACCAACAGGATCAATTCCCTGCCACCAAAGATGACTTGGGTCAAGGTTCGCACCGATATACTCGTTTGTCGCTTCGCGAAGCTTCAACATTGTATATGGTGTGTGCACAGAGAATCCGCCGTGTAGTTCAAGGCCGATTTTTACATCTGCTTCTTTTGCGATTTCAGCGATTTCTTTCCAGTAAGGAATTAGTTTTTCTTCCCACTGCCATTTCATAATATCGCCGTATTCATTCGGCCAAGGTGAAACAGGCCAGTTTGGATGCTTTGCGTCAGCGTCGGCACCAGGCGTACCTGAGAACGTGTTCACAACAGGAACACCGCAAAGCTTCGCAAGCTTAATCGTTTTGCGAAGCGCTTCATCACTTTCTTTAGCGAATGCTGCATCAGGGCTGACAGGGTTACCGTGACAGCTGAATGCACTGATTGTCAGCCCGCGTGATGTTACTTTTTCAAGATACTCTTTACGCTTACCTTCGTCTTCAAGCAGCTCATCAATCGGACAGTGGTCATTACCCGGATATCCGCCTGTGCCGATCTCTACTGCATCAAGACCTGAATCCTTTACATAATCAAGCATTTCTTCAAACGGTTTCTGTGCGAATAATACTGCAAATACACCTAACTTCATAACAGAGATACCTCCATATATTGAAATGATTAAACCTTAGCTTTACTAAAGATCGTTATTGTTTTTTCACAGCTAATCATCAGCCAGTCTTACAGAGCCTAAAACCTGATCGACTTCCCGGTCTCACTGCTCTCATAAATCGCTTCAATTACTTTTGACACAATCATTGCTTCCTCAGCCTTCACAAGCGGCTGCTGATTACCACGGCAGCTTTCAAGGAAGTTATATGCCTGGGGAAGTCCAGGGTTTTCATCGTCTGAGATCCAGTAAGGCTCCTGATCAAGCAGCATGCCGTATTTCGCCTGATATAATTTCAGCGGATATACATCAAGGCCGCCTTTTGTACCTGAAACCGTAACCGTCTCCTGGTCATCTGCAAGGTTTGCAGCCCACGACGTTTCAAATAATAACGTAGCACCATCTTTAAATTTAATATAAGCAGTCGCGTGATCATCAACTTCAAACGTGGTCGGATCAAATTTACCCCACTGGTTGACAACATCGTCCTGACGGCTCAGTTCGTTGTACGTAGCACCTGAGACTTCAGCAATTTCAGGGAAATCCATTAAGTGGAGGGCAAGGTCCAGGAAATGACAGCCAAAGTCAATCAGGCTGCCGCCGCCCTGCAGATCTTTATTTGTGAATACGCCCCAGCCCGGCACTTTACGGCGTCTGATCGCCTGTGCGCGTGAGACGAGTGGTCGCCCGATTTCACCGGCATTAATAAAGCGCTTAGCTGCTACTGCTTCTTTTGTATGACGATAGTGATAAGCAATCATCAGGACCTTATCAGCTTTTTCAGATGCTTCAATCATCGCTTTACACTCTGCTGTTGTCATCGCCATCGGCTTTTCACATAACACATGTTTGCCAGCTTCAAGTGCAGCGATGGCAATTTCAGCATGAAATTTATTCGGTGTACAGATCGTAACAGCGTCCACTTTATCAAAAATCTGATGGAAGTCATCTGTATGGTAGGGAACCTGATAGTCTTTAGCGACCGATTTTGCACGCTCGCCATTCACATCACATACCGCTGTTACATCAACGTCGTTTCCTAACGCAAGAAAGGAGGGGAGGTGCCGCGATACCGCGATGCCCCCGACTCCAATAATGCCAATTCTTAATTTATCCATATTGATCACCTATAACTTAACAATCTGTTTGGATTTGTTAGACTCAAGCGCTCCTAGAATGATTTTGAGGGAGCGTTTGCCTTCTTCACCGTCAATCAGCGGCTGCTTGCCTGACAGGATCGAGTCCACGAAATGATCGATGACGCCGGTTGATACCTGGCCGCCTTCGTCATTTGACTGGATCTTGCCAAGTGAAAGTTCTTCTTTCGTGCCGTCCGCTTTCTGAAGGACAACTGAATATTCAGGATCATCTTCAAGACGCAGTACGCCTTTTTCAGCGTAGATCACGGTTGCATTATCTTCAGCAACGTAAGACCAACTAGCTGCAAGTGTTCCGATAATGCCGCTTTCTGATTTTAAGACGAGTACGGCATTGTCATCGACATCAGTGTTTTCTTTGGCGCTCGTTTCAACCATTGCCGCTACTTCTGTCATTTCTTCACCTAATATGTAGCGGATCAGATCAGTTTTATGCACGCCAAGGTCACCCATTGCGCCGATAAATGCTTCATCTTTTTTGAAGAACCAGCTGTCTTTTCCGTCAGCACTCCAGCCTTCAGGACCAGGGTGTCCAAAAGCAGTACGGAAGCTGTAAACTTTGCCAAGCTCACCTGAAGCAAGCCATTCTTTTGCTTTCTGATGTGATGCTACGAAGCGCTGGTTATGTCCGATCATGAGCAATTTGCCTGCTTTATCAGCAGCTGCGATCATATCATCAGCTTCCTGTTCGCTTGTTGCCATCGGCTTTTCACATAACACATGTTTGCCTGCTTCAAGTGCTGCAATCGAGACAGGTGCGTGAAGGTAGTTTGGTGTGCAGACGCTCACTGCATCGAGATCCTGTTTCACAAGGTCTTTGTAATCAGTAAACGTTTGCGCAGCACCAAATTTTTTAGCCATTTCTTTTGCGCGTTCTTCATTAATATCGCAGATTGCTACGATTTCTACATTGTCATTTGCTGCATATTCTGCAAGGTGGCGGTGCTTTGCAATACTCCCTGCACCCACTACACCAACTTTTAACTTTGCCATGGATTAGTCCTCCTTATATCCTTCAAGCTTTTCGATCGGCTTTGCATTGCCGTATACAGGGTAGTCGCGCTTTGTTGGGGCTGCCCATTTTACACCGTTCGCAATGACCTGCTGGATTTGTTTGTTATGGTAAGTCGGGTGCGTCTCATGACCTGGTCGGAAGTAGAAGATCTTTCCGTTGCCGCGCTTGAATGTTGCACCGCTTCTGAATACTTCGCCGCCCTGGAACCAGCTGAGGAAAATCAGCTCGTCCGGTGCAGGAATATCAAAATGTTCACCGTACATTTCTTCTTCATCAAGTTCAATATATTCACCAATACCGTCAGCGATCGGATGACTAGGGTCAACTACCCATAGACGCTCACGTTCGTTTGCTTCACGCCATTTCAGGTCACATCCTGTCCCCATTAGACGTTTGAAGATTTTAGAGAAGTGAGCAGAGTGGAGGACGATCAGACCCATGCCTTCCCAAACACGCTTTTGCACTTTTTCAACAATTGCATCATCGACTTCTTCATGTGCAAGGTGTCCCCACCACAAGAGAACATCTGTATTATTCAGCACATCTTCAGTCAGTCCGTGCTCAGGCTCATCCAATGTAGCCGTTTTCACGTCATATCCGTGCTCAGTAAGTGCATCTGCAATCACGCGGTGGATGCCTTCTGGATAAATCTCCTTCACTGCATCATGCTTTTTCTCATGTCTAAATTCATTCCAAACTGTAACGTTCATACTTTGAAACACTCCTTTAATGATCGCTGTAAGCGCTCTAAAAATAGGGTAGGTTGTATATGCAACCGCTTCCTTTACTTTAACAGATTTAACAACTCAGAAGGAAATATTTACACCGTTTCCTTCAACTTAACTCATAAAGAGGGCCGGGGACCTCATATGGACCCGGCACACTCCTGATTACTCTTTCACCGAGCCTGAAGTCAGTCCGGCAACAATTCTTCTTTGGAAAATCAATACCAGTATAACAATAGGAATGGTCACTAGAACAGTCGCAGCTGAAATATCTCCCCAAGGAATCGTGAACTGACTCTGATAGAATGAGATTCCAACCGGTACTGTACGCCATTCATCAGACGTATTAATCGTTAGTGCAAATAAATACTCATTCCACGCTGCGATGAAGACGAGGATCCCTGTCGTAAATACACCAGGTGCAGCCAGCGGGAAAATAATCTTTCTGAATGTCTGGAAAGGTGATGCACCATCCAGTTTTGCTGATTCTTCAAGCTCCCACGGAATTTTCTGGAAGAAGGTTGCGAGAATCCAGATTGCAAGAGGGAGGGAGACCGTAATATACGGAATCACAAGACCCATATAGCTGTTACGAAGACCAACAGCTGTTACAAAGTTATAGATTGGCGAGATAATCGCAATCTGTGGGAACATGGATGCTGCTAAAATGATTCCTAAAATAACACCTTTAAACCGGATTGGCAGACGCGTCAGCGCGTAAGCTGCAACCGATGCAAATCCGATTGCAATTAAAGTTGTCAATGTTGATACTACGAAACTGTTCCACATATATCTGAAGAGTGGACGATTCGTAATCGCATTTTCATAGGATGCGAGTGACGGATCTGCTGTGAACCAATTAAAGTTGTTGAAAATCTCACCCGGCGGTTTGATCGACGTGAGGAAAACCCAGATGAAAGGGAACATCACGAAAAATACAAACACGACGAGAAAAATATAAAAGCCTATTCCTGCACGTTTGTTCATCTTGATTCCTCCTTATCGACCCGTTTTGCCGGCAAACAAATCCGACCCGATGAATTTGATAAACAGTGTTGAGATAATCGCTACTGAGATAAATACGATAACTGATAATACTGAACCCGCTCCAAAGTTAGATTGAGAGAAGAGGGTGATATACGCATAGATGGAGATTGACTCTGTTGCGTTTGCAGGTCCACCGCCTGTCAGTACAAAGATCAGGTCGAATACGCGGAATGCATCGAGCGTACGGAAGAGCAAAGCAACAAGGATTGATGACTTTAATAATGGAAGTGTAATCTTCCAGAACTGCTGCATCTTTCCGGCACCATCCACTTCAGCCGCCTCATAAAGAGAGCCTGGAATGGTCTGAAGCCCTGCAAGTAACAGAAGGGCCATATAAGGCGTTGTTTTCCAGACATCTGCAAAGATAACAGAGAACATACCACCTGCTCCGGTAGATAGAAGCACAGAAGCATCATCTATTAACCCGAATTGTTCAAAATAGTGGGCAACAATCCCTGTCTGTCCATCATATAGGAAGCCCCACATCATCGCGGCAACCGCGGTTGGAATCGCCCACGGAATCAGTACTGATGCCCGTACAATCCCACGCCCGACAAATGCACGGTTGATCAGAAGTGCGATCATCAGACCGAGTACAAGCTCTGCAAATACTGACACGATAGTAAAGAGCATCGTGTTACCCATTGACTGCCACATACGGCCGTCTGTGAGGTAACGCTGATAGTTATCAAATCCGATAAAGTTTGATTCAATGACAGCTGTATTCACTGAATCGAGAGAACCTGCTACGTTTCCGGCAGTTACCGAGAACTCTTCATTTTCAGTATTCTGTGAGATGGTGGTCAGCTGTTCACTTGCATCATCCAAAAAGGCTTTAAAACCTTCTGCCCAGTCATTTTCCACTGAAGCATATTTTAAATCACGGTCTGCAATGGCAGTAAAAGAAGCAATCATGCCTTCAACTTCTTCATACTGTTCCGCCAGACCATCCATTTCCAGGAGTTCTGCGTGGTAAGCTTCAAATTCCTGACTGATCTCAGCTACAGCTGCAGCATCATCCGGATCAGGTGCCTGACCTTCTAATGCTTCAAGATCTCTTGAGAGGTAAAAGTAATCATTCGCATAGCGCTCAAGGTCCATATTTGAGCTTAAAAAACGCTCTGATCGGGAAGGGTCATTCAGCCGGTAATCAAATAAACTGTTATAAAATGACTGCGCAACCGGCCAAAGTGTAACGAGGATAACGAGAATCAGAGCGGGCGCGACCATTGCATAACCAAGCTGTTTTTCGTTCAATTGAAACTTCAACGGTTTCACCTACTTTTTTCATAGAATGTTTTTTAATCAGGAGAAGGGGAGGTGAAAAAACACCCCCCCTTCGTCCTGTTGTCATTTAGCGCCTTACGCTTTTACGATATCCAGCTCCAGGCGCTAGCTGCTCGAGTCATAAGCCACTGAGCGATAAAGGGAAAGTTCGCCCTTTTTCGCTCAGCGTCTTATGCTTGTCGCAGCTGATCAAGCGCCTTACGCTTTTATTCTGCCATTGCTGCTTCCATTTCTTCCTGCATGTTAGCAGCTGCTTCTTCAGCTGTGATTTCTCCTGCAAGTGCTCTTGAAAGCTGAACCTGCATGATGTCAGAAATACGTGGATAGATCGGTGTTACCGGTCTTGGTACAGCATTTTGAAGTGTTTCAACGAACTGCTCGTTAGCAAATAGTGTTGCAGCTTCCTGAACTTCAGTCTCTTCATAAAGTGCTTCAATTGTCGGTGCGCGTCCACCTTCAACTGCACTGATTGTCTGGCCTTCTGCACCAGTCATGAATTTAACGAATTCCCATGCAGCTTCCTGGTTTTCAGAATAACGGTTAATCATTGTCATCCATCCGCCAAGTGTCGCCGCGCTTCCTGCATCCCCTTCAGGAAGTGTTGCGAATCCTACGTTACCTGCAACTTCAGAAGCTTCTTCGTCAGCTGAAGTTGACTGCATGTAAGGCCAGTTACGGGCAAATACTGCCTGTCCGCCAACCCATGCGTTATTTGTTTCAGTTTCCTGGAAGCTTAAGATATTGCTTGGTACGAAATCAGAGTTAACGATATCGATCATTGTCTGGATCCCTGCAATTGTTTCTGGGCTGTTCACCACGACTTCGTTGTTTTCGTCAACAACTTGTCCGCCGTGAGAAGCGATGAATTCAATCGCGTTTGTAACCATTCCTTCATATTGATTAGCCTGCATCAGATAACCGAACTCAGTTCCTGCTTCACCCTGAAGTTCAGCAGCCATTGTCATTAGCTCATCCCATGTTGTAGGAGGTGTTTCTACGATATCTGTACGATAGTAGAGTAGCCCTGCATCAGTGAACTTAGGCATTGCATACTGGCGTCCATTGAATTGACCTGAAGCAACCGTACCCGGGAAGTAATCATCCATATTGATGCCGTCTGCTTCAATGAAGCGGTCAAGCTCAAGTGCGTACTGTCCCTGGGCAAATTCAGCCGGCCAGATTACGTCTGCGTCGAACACATCAATAGAGGCATCCTGCGAACTGAACATTGTGACGTACTGGTCATGAGAAGCCCCTGTATCTGCAGGCATTTCACGGTACTCAACATCAATGTTCGGGTTTTGCGCTTCGAACTCTTCGATTAGTTTGTCAGTTGCACCCGTTACGTCAACACCTGCAGCATAAGTGATCGTTACTTGTTCCTGTTCTTCAGTAGCGCCATCATCTCCGCCTGTGTCTGAACCTGCGTCGTTATTTCCAGTGTCTGTTGATTCGTCATCTCCGCTACATGCTGCAAGAAGTAAGCTCATTGTCAGTACAGTAGCGCCGGCAACTTTTTTGTTCCAAAGTTTCATAAAGTAAAGCCCCCTTAGTTTTTAAGTTGATTGTCTTTCAATTAATTTCAAAGGTAGAAGAATATCTTCTGCCCTGTTTTCACGTTTTCCCTCAATAATTTCAAGCATGACTTCCATCGCTTTTTCACCAATATCAGAAGTGAACTGATTAATCGTTGTAAATTGAGGATCCATCAGCGTAGCAATCGGCTGATCATCGAATCCGACAACTGCAAGATCATCAGGGACGCACCAGCCATTCAACTGTGCTTCCTTAATCATTCCTGCTGCCACTTCATCACTTCCGGTAAAGAAAGCAGTAGGGCGGTCTTCCATTGCGGCAATGCGTCTGAAAATGTCTCTGCCATCTTTAATTGTAAAAATGTCCTTGAACATCCACTCAGGGTTTGGTTCGATTCCGGCTTCTGTAATCGCTTTCAAATATCCTTTGCGGCGATTCACAGAAACGCTGCTGTCGTTCCCCTGGCAGTAACCGATTTTTCTGTGTCCCTTGTCGAGTAAGTGCTTCGTACCAATATATCCGCCTTCAACCTGGTCGAGACGGACTCTCGTGACTGTTGCATCGGGATCGTATTCATTGCAGTAAATGACAGTGCCGTACCTTGTAAACGGGGCAATTGCTTCCCATTTGTTTTCGGCTGCTGCCAGAATAATGCCGTCGACCTGCTTGGACTGAAGCAGCTCAAAATACTCCAATTCTTTTTCAGGATTGATTCTTGTGTTACAAAGAATCAACTGATAGCCATGTTTTGCTGCTTTCTGCTCCATCGCATCGACCAGCTGGCTGAAAAAAGGATTCACGATTCTGGAGATCAAAACGGCAACTTTCTTTGTCTTTATGTTGCGCAGTCTCCGTGCAGAGGAGTTCGGTACATAACCAAGCTCTTCCATCGCTCTTTGTACAGCCTGCTTTTTGTCTTCACTGACGTACGGATGATTGTTAATCACTCTTGATACGGTAGCCTGTGACAACCCAGCTTTTAGCGCCACGTCTTTAATGGTGTACACGCGCTGACCCTCCTATAGGAACACCCCCATTTGTGAATTCATATGAAATCGTTTTCACGTCTCAAGCATATAACATTATGAAATCGATTTCAATACTAAATAAAAAAATTCTTAATATTCTTTTTATTCTGATTAATCATGACAATTGAAATGTTTTTCATTGGATAGAGTGGGTGTAAGTGCCTGTGAAAGCGAATTTCCTATGTATTCCTTCATAAATAACTGGAGGTCAGCCGGGTTAACACTATGAAAACATGAAAGCGCCTTCCTGTCTATACATCTGAGGTAAATATTATTCATTAAATAGTATTTTGGAGAACGAAACATTTTTCGTGAACCTTGATTCACAAAGGGTTCCGGTCGATTTAATCAGTTGAAACGTCTATACTTGTATGCAGAAGATTTGGAAGGAGACTCACATGAAAAAAGATATACAGTTAATTGCTCTTGATATGGATGGCACGCTTCTCAGAAATGATCACAGCGTGTCTGAAGAGAACAGAGAAGCTATTAAAACGGCACAGGAACAGGGGAAAGCAGTCATGGTCAGTACTGGACGTCCCCTTTTATACGCGGAAAAAATTGTTGACTCCCTGAACCTCTCGACCTATCTGATCACGGTTAACGGAGGGGAGATCTGGAGTCCTGAGCGCACATTGATTGAAAGAACAATCATTGATTCGTCTCATGTTGAGTTTATGCTGGACATGGCACTGAAACATGACACGCATTACTGGTCTTCAACCGTAGAAGGTGTCTTTAATAAAAACACAACCTTCCCGAAAAACATTTATGATTTCCAGTGGCTGAAGTTCGGCTTTGATATAAAAGATGATGATGTACGGGAACTGATCTGGAACGAGTTATCAATGCGGGAGGAGCTCGAAGTGACGAATTCCAGTATGACTAATATAGAAGTCAACGCTGCCGGCATTAATAAAGCTGCTGCAATCCGCAAAGTCTGTAAAAGATTGAATATCAGTATGGATGAGGTTATGGCAGTCGGCGACAGTCTGAATGACCTTGCGATGATCAAAGAATCAGGTATTGGCGTTGCAATGGAAAACGCTCAGCCGAAAGTAAAAGAAGCAGCTGACTGGGTTACACATTCCAATGAGGATCATGGTGTAGCAGAAGCGATCAGACGCTTTGTGCTCAAGTGATGGTTTATTTCTTTCGGAAACGGAAATAACAAAGAATGTGACTTTAAGGATGCACATGTATATACTTAATCTGAATTTTCACATTCGAAAGGAGTTTTTCACATGGATATCGTTACATTAAATAACGGGCTGAAAATGCCTCAGATCGGACTTGGCGTTTGGCAGGTTGAAGATCATCAAACAGGCGTTGACTCAGTAAAGAAAGCGATCCAAACAGGTTACCGCTCAATTGACACAGCCATGATTTACAAAAACGAAGAAGCTGTCGGACAGGGTATCCGAGAAGCCGGCGTGCCCCGTGAAGAACTATTCATCACGACAAAAGTCTGGAACGCAGACCAGGGCTATGACAGCACGCTTGAAGCATTAGAGACAAGTCTTGAAAAGCTTGGGCTTGATTACGTGGATCTTTATCTAATTCACTGGCCAATGCCTGAAAAAGATAAATATGTAGAAACATATAAAGCGCTTGAAAAGCTGTATGAAGACGGAAAAGTAAAAGCGATCGGCGTATGTAACTTTGAAATTGAGCACCTGCAGCGCCTGATGAATGAGTGCACAGTGAAGCCTGTTTTAAATCAGGTAGAGTGCCACCCGTACCACGGACAGCATGAGCTGAAGGAATTCTGTGCGAAGCATGACATTTTCCTTGAAGCATGGAGCCCGCTAATGCAGGGTGGAGAAGTACTTGAAGATGATATCATCCGCAATATCGCTGAAAAGTACGGCAAAGAGCCTGCACAGGTTGTTATCCGCTGGCACCTTCAGTCTGGCAGCATTGTGATTCCGAAGTCAGTGACACCGTCACGCATCGAATCAAACTTCGACGTTTTTGACTTCGCATTGACTGAAGACGAACTGAAAAGTATCAATGCCCTTGACCGCGGCGAGCGTAAAGGTCCACATCCAAATGAAATGAATAAAGAATAAATGATTGATTGACCCGGGAGCTGAAGTGCTTCCGGGTTTTTTCGTGGACAAAAGCTTTTTTAAGAAAATAATGATATAAGTCTGAGACCTGATCATGCCATATGACTAATAGTCCATGAGAAATGAGCGGAACGGATGGCGGCGTCCCTGCGGAAAGCGTCCACCCGAAGCGCGGTGAACAGAGCACATGACAAATATTACAATTAGTAGGTAAATATCATTATTTACCATTACGAAACACTTCAGGTTGTTTTAACATTTCATAGACAGGGTATTTCCAAACTATGTTGAAAAAATTCAGAACGACTCCAGAGGAGGAACTACCATGTCAAAAACATTTGTAGAAACATTTCATTCAGAACAGGATGTTCTAAAGAAAATCGAAGACCTTAAATTACAGGGATACAAAGAAAGTGATATGTATGTAGTTGCACGTGATAAAGATGAATTGTCACTGGTAAGAGGACGCACTGACGCTGATATCGAAGCAGTTGAAGGAAACTGGTGGGATAAATTCAAAGCATTTGTTGCAGGAGATTCTTCTGTAAGAGAAGCATTTGACCGTATGGGAATGGAAAAAGAAGATGCGGAACGTTATTACGATGAAGTACGAAACGGTGCATATTTATTATATGCCGATAGTGCTTATGCAGATGAGAACGATGATTATGTAAGTCCGGCAGCCGGTGGACTTGATCCGGATTCACGTGCAGATCATCAGGTGAGCGGAACGAATTTTACAGAGGACCAGACGCACAGCCGTACATCAGCTGCTGAAGGTGCCGGCAGACCGCTCGCTGAACGAACAGACCATAACACTGCAGGTGTGGATCATGACCGCGCACTGGGTGATCGCGACCGTTATGTTGATCCGAATATTGATAATCCCGAACCAACACAGCCGGTCAATGACAGCAGAGAAGATGTGATCAGAGCTGAAGAACAGCGCACACCTGATCATTCAGGACATAAAGATGCCGCTGCAGCAGATCGTCATGATGAAGATCCTGAAGAATATCGTGCACCGGATGACCGCGGCAAAATCCTTGAGCCTTCTGAACATGATAAGAAGCAATATGGCGGAGGCCAGGGAGATGAAGAGTTTTCACCTGACGCAGTAGATGCCGGTACACCGCGCGGCCAGGTCAGACCGGATCAGCCGAACTACCAGGGAGATCCGTCTGGTAAACACCGTCATGAAGAGGTTGAACCACCGGAAGAGCATGGTGGAGCGGATAACAACCGCCGTGTGGTGGATGGACAGGAATCAGTATGGGTGGACAGAAGCCAGGCTAACAGTGACAGAGATGTTAAAGCTGAAGCTGACAGCAAAGGCCGTCTGCGTGGTCAGGAAGACATTTCTGAGCAGAATCCCAATGAACATGCCCACCAGGAGCACCCGGGAGAGGAAACAACGCTGCGCGACCGTGATCGTGCAAAGCCATCTCATGACCCTAGACTCGATAAGGAAGAGAAGGAACGTCGACTGTTAATGGAAGAAAATCATTTTAGAAATAAAGATCGTTTATAATCAGTGGAGAGTGAACCCGGAGCGGGCAGAGATGCCTGTAACCGGGTTTTTTGTGTGTGGGAACGGGTGGGAGTGGCGGATAGGGGGTAGGTCATATGACCCGATAAAGCGAACAATTCACTTTAAGCGTCGAACATTCAATGTTATCCTTCGAAGTTTGCCTTACATTCGCCGAAACATCGCCCTTCAACGCTGAACATCCACTGTATTACGCCGAACCCAACCACATAACCCTAAACAAAAAACGCGCCAATCAGCGCGTTTTTTTCGAGAAGCCTTCCTGATCCAGGTAAGATGCAGCTTCTTCATATGTGGTGAAGATCCCGTCGAGCATATCGTCAGCATAGACGCTCCAAGTATCAGCGTCTTCACGTGTCAGCATCAGTTCCTGACCGTTTGCATTGACCCACGGTTCATCTGTGAAAGGTTCAAAGTCAGCGAGTTCTTCAGTCATGAGAGAATCAATAGACGCTGCAATGATACTGCGCAGATCCTCTTCGCTGCAATCACGGATATTTGTCATTCCTTTTGCGTCAGATGGATAGTCATTCAAATGTGCAGTATAGACAAAGCCGTTTCCGTTTGGATGAAGGTGGTAGACAACCGTTTTCTTTTCACGGATGCTTCCTTCAAAATGAAAATTAACCCGTCCAAGCGATACGTTATGCCGCGTTAATTCTTCAAATGATTCAATGATTTCAAGCTTTTGTTCAAAAGTAAGCATACAGTCTGCCTCCGTTCGTTAATAGATGCCGTTTATTATAGCATATTGTGCAGCGTTCACCATATGAGAGTGATTTTGTGAGTGCTCAGGAAAAAGCGGCTGAGATGGAATGTCTCAGCCGCAGTAATCACTTCCCCATCAGCGCAACAAGCAAAGCTTTTTGCGCATGTAATCTGTTTTCCGCTTCACGGAAGACAACCGAATGCTCACCTTCAAGAATAGCTGTGCTTACCTCTTCTTCACGGTGGGCAGGGAGACAGTGCATGAAAATATAGTCAGGGTCTGCGTGTGCAGCAAGCGATTCATTGACCTGGAAGCCTTCAAACGCCTTCAGTCGTGCTGCCTGTTCGGCTTCCTGCCCCATGCTTGCCCAGACGTCAGTGTAGATCACGTGAGCGCCTGTCGCTGCTTCTGCCGGATCGTGTGTAACGGTGATGTCCGCACCTGTTTTAGTGCCTTCAGCCTGTGCATATGCCAGAATTTCCTGATTTGGCTCGAAGCCTGCCGGACAGGCGAGCGTGAAGTGCATCCCTGTTTTTGCAGCACTGATCATGAGCGAATGCGCGACGTTGTTGCCGTCACCGATATATGCCAGCTTTTTATGCTTAAATGACCCGAACGTTTCATGGATGGTGAGCAGATCAGCAAGCGTCTGACACGGATGATAATCATCAGTCAGTCCGTTGATCACAGGAATAGAGCCGTTTTCAGCAAGCTCAGATACTGTACTTTGTGCAAATGTACGGATCATGATGCCATCAAGATAGCCTGACAGGACGCGTGCAGTATCAGCAATTGTCTCGCCGCGTCCCATTTGGATATCTTTTGTGCTCAGGTACATCGCATGTCCGCCGAGCTGCAGCATGCCTGCTTCGAACGACACGCGCGTACGGGTCGATGATTTCTCGAAGATCATCCCGAGCACTTTCCCCTGTAAAAGAGGAAGGTGCTTATTTTCAGGCTTTTTCAGTTCAGCTGCAAATTCAATTAACTCTAATATTTCGTTAGATGTATAGTCTCTTAACGTCAGCAGATCTTTATGCTGAAGTGTGGGAATGAGCATATTCATACGAAAACTCCTTTTTTGGGAAGCGTGTTGAAAAATGCTTCCGCAGTTTCTTTTCTTGTCCAGACGTGCAGGCGGTGAATCGCTGCTGTTCTGACTTTATCGGGATCAGCTTCAAGTGAAATCACCGCTTTTTTATCATCGCGGTCCATCCATTCAGAGAAATCGGCTGTTTCAGGTGTGTAGACTAAAAAGCCTTTTTCCTGCCATGATTTAATCAGTCCGGTTTCCTGCTGATCTGTGATATAGATGCTGCCGCCGCTCCATAAGTCAGCGAGCTGCTGGCTTGCACCGGATAATGCTTTTTTCATTGCGATTTCAGGGTCTCTGTCAGAAGCCATGACTTCACCAGTTGATGTCATCACAGGCGTCAGCTCAGGAGACAGGCCTGGCAGCTTGATATGTGAGAAGACAGGTGCTTTGACTGTAAAGCCGCGTTGTCCGTTGAAAATTTGTGAGATGCCGAGTTCATTCAGCTTTTTGCCAAGCATGATAGATGTTGCATGCTGAACGAGTGGAACATTCGTTGATTTACTGCTGATCGGCACTGTTCTTGAAGCACGCGGATTAATTTCTATGACATATAGTCCGCTGTCCTGACAGACGAACTGGATATTGAAAAGTCCCTTGAAATCGAGCTTCTTCGCAATATGAACCGCTGTATCACATACCTGATCAAGCATCGAAGCTGAGAGTGACAGAGGCGGTGTGATTGCAATACTATCGCCTGAATGGACACCGGTTCCTTCGATATGCTCATAGACAGCTGTGACCCAGGCAGTTTTTCCATCAGACAGGACATCAACTTCAGTTTCTTTCCCCTGAATAAATTTATCAACAAGGACCGGGTATTCAATCTGCGCTGAAGCTAAATAGGCTTCGAGTTCTTCATCGCTGTTCAGCTTGATCATTCCGCTGCCACCAATCACATAAGAAGGACGTAACAGAATCGGATAATTTAGGTCATCTGCAGCCTGCCAGACTTCTGCCGGCTGGTTCGCAGTAAATCCCGGAATCACCGGCAGTCCTGCGTTTTTTAAAAATGTGTAGAAGCGGTCGCGGTCTTCCATCTCATCCAGAATGTCAGAAGTGGAACCGAGCAGGTTATATCCCGCATCTTCAAGCTCTTTTGCTACATTAATAGACGTCTGTCCACCAAACTGCACAATGACTGCAGTGATACCTTCAAATTCAAGCACGTTCATAATATCTTCAGCGCATAACGGCTCAAAGTAGAGCGCATCTGCGACTTCATAATCCGTACTGACCGTTTCAGGGTTGTTATTGATCAAAACTGCTTCATAACCCATCTTCTGCAGGGCAAGTACACTGTGAACGCAGCAGTAGTCGAACTCAATTCCTTGACCGATACGGATCGGGCCTGAACCGATAACAGCAACTTTCGGTTTATTGCTGTTGCGTGTATCAGAAGAGCCGCTCCACGTTGAATAAAAGTAATTCGTCTTCGCTTCAAACTCAGCTGCGCACGTATCAACCATTCTGTATGAAGGAGTGATCTGCCACTTTTCACGCTGCTGCTTGATCAGGGAAACAGGAACATTCCAGCAGCCTGCAAGCTGCTTATCAGTGAAGCCCAGTTTTTTTGCTGCCAGCAATTTGTCCTTTGTCACTTCAGGCCAGGCAAGCTCTTCATAAGAACATTGCGCCTGAACAAGTCTTGAAAGTACTGACAGGTAATAGGGTGAAATTTTTGTCCAGTCATGCAGTGTTGAGGTTGAAATGCCTCTTTTTAAAAGCTCAAAAATTGCAAACAGTCTGCGGTCATCCGGCTCTTTTACAAGTACTTCAAGCTCCTTTGTCGTAAAATGTGACAGGGCAGGGAGGAAGAGGCCGTCAATTTTCTGATCAAGTGAGCGGATCGCTTTTTGAAAAGCTGCTTCGATTGAACGTTCAATCGCCATGACTTCACCCGTTGCTTTCATCTGGGTTCCAAGCTTGCGGTTCGCATTCGTAAACTGGTCAAACGGCCAGCGCGGAATTTTAACAGTGACGTAATCAAGTGCCGGCTCGAAGCTTGCAAATGTCGTTCCTGTCACGGGATTTTTCAATTCATGCAGGTAATAACCGACTGCAAGTTTTGCAGCAAGTCGTGCAATCGGATAACCGGTTGCTTTTGACGCAAGGGCAGATGAACGGCTCACACGCGGGTTCACTTCAATCAGGAAATAATCGCCGCTTGAAGGGTGCAGCGCGAACTGAATATTACATCCGCCGACAATGCCGAGCGCTTCAATAATCTTAATCGAAGATGTTCTGAGCATATGATACTCTTTATCATGCAGCGTCTGACTCGGCGCTGTCACAATCGAGTCGCCGGTATGCACACCAACCGGATCGAGGTTTTCCATATTACAAATCGTAATGCATGTACCCGCTGCATCACGCATCACTTCATACTCAATTTCCTTATAGCCTGCAATGCTTTTTTCAACGAGGCACTGATGAATCGGACTTGCAGATAGCCCCTGTTTGACAAGCGTCAGGTAAGTCTCCTGGTCAAGAGCAATCCCGCCGCCAAAGCCGCCAAGTGTATAAGCAGGGCGCACGATAATCGGGTAGCCGCATGTATCAGCAAATGCCAGAGCTTCCTTTTCGTTATAAATAATTTCACTGTCCGGAACAGGCTCGTTCAGTTCTTTCATCAATGAACGGAAAGCTTCACGATCTTCCGCTTTTTTGATGGAGTGAATATCTGTGCCAAGCAGCTTCACGCCGTACTCATCAAGAATCCCCTGATCAGTCAGTGCCATTGCGAGGTTCAATCCCGTCTGACCGCCAACTGTAGCAAGCAGTCCGTCCGGTTTTTCCTTTTCAAGAATCTCTTTCACACTTTCAACTGTCAGTGGTTCAAAATACACGCGGTCTGCAGTCGTTTCATCTGTCATAATCGTTGCCGGATTATTATTGATCAGAATGACTTCGATTCCTTCTTCACGAAGCGCGGTGCAGGCCTGAGTGCCTGAATAGTCAAACTCAGCGGCCTGACCGATCACAATCGCACCCGACCCGATTACAAGTACTTTCTTAATTTCCTGCTGTTTAGGCATGTTGTGACACCTTCTTTTCCTGATAGATCAAATTAAAAAATGAATCGAATACTTCATGATGCTCAGCCGGTCCCGGGGAAGCCTCCGGGTGGAACTGAACAGTCAACAGTGGAAGATTCTGATGCTGCAGACCTTCCACACTGCTGTCATTTACATTTGTATATAAAATGTCTACGTTAGAAGGAATAGAACCCTCCTTTACTACGTAGCTGTGATTTTGCGAGCTCATGCTGACGCGCTTCGTTTTTACATTCATGACAGGGTGATTCGCACCACGGTGTCCAAACGCCAGCTTTTCAGTTGAAGCACCAAAAGCAATCGCGAGCAATTGATGACCAAGGCAGATCCCAAGTGTCGGATATACATTCGCCCATGCGCGGTAATCATCAATTTTATGCATAAGAGATGCAGGGTCCCCAGGGCCATTTGAAAACAGTAATCCATCTAATGGCGTACTCATCAATTCGCTCGTGGATACCGTATACGGAAATACAGTCACCGTACAGCCACGGTCCAATAGCGCCTGTAAAATGGACTTTTTATAACCGAAATCAATCAATCCGATATGAGGTGAACCTTCCCCATAAGTCACAGCCTCTTTCGCTGTTACATGCGGCACGACAAATGTGCGGATTGGCTCCCAGGCAGGAAGCGGCTTTCCTTCAAGCTGCATCACCGCCTGCATCGTACCGTCTTCGCGGATTGTCTGAATGACAGAGCGCGTGTCCACGCCTGTCATAATGGGGACATTGTGCATCACAGCAAACTCTAAAAGTGAAAATCCGCGCTCAAGCGTCCCTTCATATAGTTCAGTGACAACAATACCTGCAGGTTGAATATCAGATGATTCAAGATGCAGATTCTGAATTCCGTACTGGCCCATCAGCGGGTAGGAAAATACAATGATTTGTCCATAATAGGACGGGTCTGTAAGTACTTCCTCGTAGCCTGTCATCCCTGTGAAGAAGACGATTTCTCCCTGTACGTCTTTAACTGCGCCTTTCCATGATCCTTCGAATGACTGTCCATTCGACAGTGACAGCGTTCCTTTCATGAGAACCGCCTCCTTTTGTATAAATATAAATTATAATGTAATTTTATTCATTTTAGTTAATAAGAAGACTGTCCAGGAAAGTGAATTCCAGGACAGCTGGTATTTGGGTTTGGCTGGATGCGCGACTGGTATAGGTCAAATTACACTAAGTGGCGAACATTGGTGACTTAGTGTCGAACTATACCGTTTTTTCGTCGAACACGAGTGATTAAACTTCGAACCAGCGATGATTTACGCCGAACACCCATGATTTTACGTCGAACCTCAAAAAACCTCAACTAACCGTATACTCAACCTGCATCATCGTTTTCTCAAGCACCGCGGCAGCCTGTCTACATTCCTCATAACTGACAGTCAGCGGAGGCAGCAGCCTGATGACATTTGGTCCGGCTGGCACGAGCAACAACCCGTTTTCCTCTGCTTTTTTCACAATCGGCGCGGCATCTGTGCTGAGGACGATTCCGAGCATCAGGCCCTGACCGCGGACGCATGTGACGCTAGATAATCCAAATAGGGAAGCAAGCTGTTCCCGGAGATATGCGCCTTTTTTCCGGACTTCCTCAAGAAACACTTCTTCAAACACATGATCAACGACAGTTTGTGCCGCAGTAACTGCGAGCGGGTTGCCACCATATGTGGAACCGTGCGTTCCTGGTCCGAAATGGTCAGCTAACGCCTCTGATCCGAGAATCGCACCGACAGGGAAGCCGCCGCCGAGTCCTTTTGCAAGTGTCACAATATCAGGCTTGAGTGATGTCTGTTCAAAAGCGTAGCGGCTGCCTGTGCGGCCGATACCGGTCTGGACTTCATCTATGATGAGTAAAAGTCCGTTTGATTCACACAGCTGCTGTAGCGTTGCGGCAAAGTCAGGGTCAATCGGGTTGACGCCGCCTTCACCCTGAATCACTTCGAGCATAACAGCTGCTGTGTTTTCATCAATGGCTTCTTTTAATGCATCCTGATCATTAAAAGGAATCGTTCTGAACTCAGGCATGAGCGGTCCGAATCCTTCTTTTACTTTATCCTGACCGGTTGCAGCCATCGCACCGGTTGTTCTGCCATGAAAAGACTGCTCAAATGTGATAATCACGTGCTTTCCGGTTGCTTTTCTGGCAAGCTTGATCGCTGCTTCATTCGCTTCTGCACCGCTATTACAGAAAAGCGCGCGTGATAGAGATGTATCTTTTACTAAGTCAGCTGCTAGTGTCTCCTGGGCAGGACTTTCAAACAGGTTTGAGATATGCCAGAGATTTTCAGCCTGAGCCTGGATGGCACTCACCATTTTCGGGTGGCTGTGTCCGAGACTGACAACTGCAATGCCGCTGGTGAAATCAAGATAGCTTTTACCCTGATCATCCCAGACGATTGTGCCTTCACCTTTGACAATATGAAGGGAACGCCTTGCGTAATTTTGAAACAGTGCACTCATCTGACTGCCACCTCCTTTAAAATGGTTGTGCCTTCTAGCATCTCATTGACGATCCGGACGGCTGGAATACCGCTTTGCAGGCAGCCGGCTGCTGCCTGAACTTTTGGAATCATACCGCCATATATTGTACCGTCTTCAATCCAGGCTTTGATCTCGTCAGGATTCGTTGTTGAAATGGTTGCGCCATTTACTTTTATACCGGGTGTATCCGTGACAAACAAAAGCTCATCTGCACCGATAGCAGCAGCCACTTTTTCAGCGGCTGTATCAGCATTAATATTCAACGCCTGACCATCAGCTGTGCTGCCGATACATGAAATAACCGGTACCGCATCGTTTAACATCTGAAGGATTGAAGGGTCAACCTTCTCAATTTTCCCGACAAAACCATATACGTTTTTATCGAGAAAAGACGCTTCAATCAGACCGCCGTCAAAGCCGCTTAAGCCGACTGCCCTGATATCAGACTGTCCAAGCTGGTGAACGATCCATGGGTTGACTGAGCCAATCAGCGTTGTCTGAACAAGCGTGATGGCTTTTTCAGGCGTTACACGTAAGCCGTTTATGACCGGTGTTTGTATATTTGCTTCCTGAAGGGTGCGGTTAATGGCGGGGCCGCCGCCGTGCACGATGATGACCCGTTTTCCGCTTTGAATCATCTGGTGAATGCCTTTAAAAAAGTCAGCCGTCAGACGTTCGAGTAAACTGCCGCCGAGCTTGATTACGACTGTCTCAGGTTCTATAGCTTGCGTTGATCTGTACGTAGTCATAAGTCAGATCACACCCCCATGCCAGTCCTTTTCCATCACCTTGATTCACATTCACTTTTAACTTGATTTCCGGCTGCTTTAAATACTCAGTCAGTTCATCTTCTGAGAATGCGAGCGGCTCACCTTCACGGACAACAGGCGTGGAACCGATCAGGATCTCCACTTCCTCCGGATCAATCGTCATACCGCTGTATCCGACGGCTGCTAATATGCGTCCCCAGTTGGCGTCACAACCGAATGCAGCTGTTTTCACAAGAGGTGATCCAACAACGGTCTTAGCAATTTTCCGCGCTTCCTCATCATTTTTTGCGCCGTTTACTTCCACTTCAATCAGCTTTGTCGCACCCTCGCCGTCTTTCGCGATCATTTTTCCGAGGTCTTCACAGACGTGGAGCAGTGTCTGGACAAATACTTTCCAGTCAGGGTGGGATGGCGTGAGCGTCTCATTTTCCGCAAGACCATTGGCCATGACAAGCACCATATCATTCGTTGATGTATCACCATCGACTGTAATTGAGTTGAATGAGCGGTCGACCACTGACTTCAATGCACCGTGCAGGTGATCTGATTCAATGGCCGCATCTGTTGAAATGAATCCAAGCATCGTAGCCATATTCGGATGAATCATCCCGGATCCTTTTGCGGTGCCGGCAACTGTCACAGTTTTACCGTCAATATCCACTTTATATGCTGTGTTTTTCGAAACAGTATCAGTCGTTAAGATCGACTGTGAAAAGTCGATTGACCCTTTTAAACCCGCTACAGGTTCAAGCTTTGGAATCCCGTATTTCAGTCTGTCCATTGGCAGCTTTTCACCAATGACACCAGTAGAAGCGACGCCTACAAGGTGAGGTTCAATATTTAAAAGGTTCGCTGTTAAATGCTGCATCGTCTGCGCATCCACATAGCCCTGTTTTCCGGTACAGGCATTGGCATTACCTGAATTCACGATAATTGCCTGCATCTTCTGCTCAACAGCGAGTGCCTCTTTCGTTACTTTTAAAGGAGCAGCCTGGACGGCATTTGTCGTGTAGACACCAGCTGCATTCGCAGGCACTTCGCTGACTAACAGCGCAAGATCATTCTTTTTATGTTTAATACCGCAGTGAAGACCCGCAGCTTTAAATCCGATTGGCGAAGCAATATTATTCCCTGAAATCTTCTTAATCGATGGATAGACAGTCGTCATACAAACTTCATCTCCTTAAAAGTACGGTGTGCTTTAAGTTGGCTGTTCATTTTCAACTAAATATACGAAGGGACTAAATCAAGCCCTTCTGATTCTTTAAATCCAAATTGAACGTTCATATTCTGGATTGCCTGACCGGCTGCACCTTTTACGAGGTTATCAATGACTGAGACGATCGTGGCGCGGTTCGTTCGCGGATCCACGTGGACTTGAAGGTCGCAGTAATTTGATCCATATACCTGGTTTGTGCTGAATTTCGGTCCCGGTGGCATCACTCTGACAAACGTTTCGTTTCGGTAACTGTCCTCATAACATTCCTGCAGCTGCTTTTTAGTTACACCGTCAGCAAGCGGTGCATAAGCGGCTGCCAAGATTCCCCGCGTCATTGGCACGAGGTGAGTGCTGAAGGTGATGGGTCGTGTCTTCTCCGCGAACCGGGCAAGACCGGTTTCAATTTCAGGGATATGCTGATGTTTATTTACTTTATATATTGATAAACTCTCATTGGTTTCGCTGAAATGAGTCATCTGATTCGGCTTGTTTCCTGCACCTGACACACCGCTTTTAGCGTCTATGATCAGGCTGTCTGTAAGAATCAGTCCGTTTTTCACTGCCGGGAGCAGGCTGAGCAGCACTGCTGTCGGGTAACAGCCGGGGTTTGCAACCATGACAGCATCTTTTACTGCCCCGCGGTTCCATTCCGTCAGTCCGTATACTGACTTCTGCAAAGATGTTTCCGGTGCTGCATCTTTGCCGTACCACTCAGTGTAATCCTTTGCTGACAGCCGGTAATCGCCTGAGAGATCAATGATTCTTGGCCCTTTGCCGATCAGTGGAGGAAGCAGCTTACTCGTTACGCCACTTGGTGTACTCGTGAAAATCACATCCATTTTAGCTAAATGTTCAATTCTGATTTTATGAAGAGGTGTATCATAAATATTCATTAAGTATGAATATTTATGAGAGAACAACTCTCCTTCTTCAGAAGAAGTAAACAGGTCAATTGAAGAAATTCCGCTGTGACGATGTAAAAGTCTGATTAACTCAAGACCGCCATAGCCGGTTGCTCCTATAATTCCAACTTTCACATCCATCACTCCAAAAAAATATGTTAGGCATATTATAGGTATGTATAAAAATAAAATCAACCGTATTTTTATAAAATGTTGTGCAATTCAGTTAATGGTAACGCTTACAACATAGGTAGCAGTAGGGAGAAAGTTTTTTCTATCATTCATTAACCAGTTAGGACCTGCGGATATCTTTCCGGGGTTAAATTCGTTAAAATAATAGGAGGTAAACAAAATGAAATCTATAAACGTTTGTTAGAGGTACCACTCATTTATAAATATATTTTTATCTTAAGACTTAGAAAGTATAGAAAGACGAGGTTCATTGAAGTGGAAGGCGGGGACTCAGCGGCCGCTGTCCGGAAAGCCTACGCCTGGAGCGTAAATGAATCGGCCGTATTTTACTAAACAGAGGAGGGTTTCTTATCAGCCGTATTGCATCACAGCCATATATTATGATCACGCGAAAGATTGAATGGGAAGAACAGCATATTATTGAACACGAAAGTTTTCTTCATCTCTATCCTCAAAAACTGACTGACGATTCCAACGAATTTTATTTCCACGAGATTCTTGATCTTTCCTATAAAGAAAGCATGAGAAGTTTCGGACTGCTCTATGTTCATACGACAAAAGGGCTTTTTCCTTATAAAGTGAGAGAAAACCCAATTGCATTTATCAGAATTGTTGAAGAAAAGATAAGGGAGATGAAGGGATGAGTTTTCAGTTTGAAGGTATTGATCATGTACAGTTAACAGCGCCTGCAGGCAGTGAAGATGAGGCACGCCGCTTTTATATAGATCTTCTGGGGTTGAAAGAGACACCTAAGCCTGTTAATCTTCGCGGGAATGGCGGGTGCTGGTTTTTATGTGGGAATCAGGAAATTCATATTGGCCGTGAAGAGCCCTATACGCCTCCAAGAAAAGCACATCCAGCCTTCGTGGTAAAAAATCTGGAGCAGCTCCGCATTCGTTTGACTGAAGAGAATATCACGATTCAGGAAGAACAGCCGATTGAAGGAAGAACCCGTTTTTTTGTGCGGGATCCTTTTGGCAATAAATTAGAATTTCTTGAATATCACGTTTAAGCCTATGACATCAGAGGTAAACAGGCTTCTCGCTGACAGCCTTTGACAAAAGTGCTTAAGTGTGAAAAGATGAGAACAACAGATCGCAATCTGTTGAACGAAAGTGTTTTTAGTAAGGAGCGTATTTAGTTCAAAGTTTAATAGAGAGTACAAGTGACCGTTCTGCTTATGGAATGAAAATGTAAGGAGGTCATCAGCATGCAGCGAATCATGATTATTGAAGATAACGCTGACCTTCGCCTGGATCTCACGGAACAGGTTTCAGACCTGGGGTATCAATCCATACCGGTCACAGATTTTGAACGGATTATAGAGCATTTCATCGAAGAAAAACCAGACTTGGTGCTCTTGGATGTAAAACTGCCTTATTTCGACGGCTTTTACTGGTACCGTCAAATCAGAGAGTATTCCAAATGTCCGATTGTCTATCTGTGGCATCATGAAGATGCAACAAGAGGGTTACAACTGGCAAGAGAAGGACGTAAGACAACAGGAGATATTTTGCCGCTGACGTCGGAAATGTTAAGAAATACATTGACACAGCATTTAAAAAATAGATTGAAATAGATGACTGACTCCCACGCAGAAGCCTGGGGGTTTTTCTTTTGTGAAACAAACCGCTTCCTTCATACGTATCTAAGCTATAGAAGAAACGGGGTGTCTGGAATGAAAAAAGAGAATATTGCGCTGATTGCAGGGATCGCTTTTATAGTCGGGACTGGAGCATTGATGATCTATCTGGAAAGCCAGTGGTTGAATGTACTGGTGTATCCGATTGTAGCAATTGGATCAGGGCCGTATTTTTACATAAGAGCTAAAGAAAAACAGGCAAGATGGCTGCCAGAGGCTGCCGAGCTTGAAGGGCGCTCGCTGCTCGATGAAAAGGAATGGATTTTTGAGTTTAATGGCAGTTCTTATGAGGCATTGACCATTATAAATAAAGACGGAGAATATACCGGTGCTTATAAAATTGTCAATTTGCCGTTTTGGAAAAGAGCAGTTTCAATGTTTTTCCCGGGGCTGGATACGTATTACGCTTTTACAGGAGGGATTTTCACCTCTCATAATGAACCAGCCGTTGCTTTTCAAAAGCGGAAAGAAAATGGCCGGAACGTCCTTGAGATCAGAAACCACAGGGGTGAAACAGCCGGGTATTATAAAGAAGAGAAAAAGTTAACAAGAACGAACGGTGCAATTTATACAGCTGATGGAGAACTATTATGTGATGTGAAGTCGAAGTCGATGATGGGAGATTTTAATCTATCGACAGTGGATGGCAGGTTTTTTGCTTCATATATGCACGGGTACTTTGAGTACGCCATGAAGCCGCAGTTTCAGAAGTCCAATGGACAGGATCTGGTTAAAGTCGGTGAAGAGCTTTCGGATAATGAAAAAACCCTTGCCGCAGCAGTTGTCTGCTACTGGATGAGCTATCTGCAGCGCGGCAATAGATAGAGGTGAGTGAAATGGAAAAAGCAATGTTTGCAGGCGGATGTTTCTGGTGTCTGGTCAGGCCGATCCAGGAGCGGGAAGGCGTCTTAAAAGTGATTTCGGGCTATACGGGCGGTTCAGCTGAGAATGCTGTTTATTCAAAGGTGAAAAATGGCGGCACAGGACATGTGGAAGCTGTTTATATTGAGTATGATCCTGAGCGGATTTCGTATCGTGAGCTGCTCGATATTTACTGGCCGCTGACAGATCCAACTGATGCTGAAGGACAGTTTTCAGACCGTGGTGAAGCATACCGCTCGATTATTTTTACGTATACCGATGATCAGAAGCAGGAGGCGCTCCGGTCGAAAAGTGAACTTGCTGAAAGCGGCCGTTTTGATCAGCCGATTGTGACTGAGGTCAGGGAAGTGGGCTCTTTTTATCCGGCAGAAGATTTTCATCAGGATTTTGATCTGAAAAATAGTTTTCGTTACGCCCTGTACGTTCAGGGCTCAGGACGTGAAAAGTTTCAGCGGACATACTGGCCGAAAGACAGAACGTATTTGAAAGAAAAGCTGACTGAGATGCAGTATAAAGTCACGCAGGAGAACGGGACGGAGCCTCCATATGAAAATGAGTACTGGGATAATGGACGTGAAGGAATTTATGTGGACATCGTATCAGGGGAGCCGCTCTTTTCATCGCGCGATCAGTATGATGCAGGGTGCGGATGGCCTTCGTTCACAAAGCCGATTACTGATTCTATGGTGGAAGAAAAGTGGGACGTGTCTACGAAGAACACGCGTCGGGAGGTCAGAAGCCGTCATGCTGATTCGCACCTCGGACATGTGTTTGAAGACGGACCTGCTGATAAAGGCGGCATGCGGTACTGCATTAATTCTGCAGCGCTCCGGTTTATTCCTAAGAATCGGCTTGAAGAAGAAGGTTACGGTGACTTTATGATATTATTTGCTTTAAAGAAAGATTAGAGGAGGACCTTCTGTTGAAAAACGCCAAGGTGGCTTTACTGTTATTCGGAAGCCAGTTTTTTTATTTGTTATTTCTGCCGGTCTGGTTTACTTTTTACGGCGTATCTCTGATGAATATTGAACAGGATGGTTCATTTGCAGGGCGGATGGTGCTGTATGCGGTGGGATCTTACCCGGTTGTGCTGATGGTGGCAATTGTGATCTCGTGGATGTCATATCACCGTTATAACTGGAAAAAGATGCTACTTGTGAACAGCCTGCCGATTATATGGATTGCACCGATTTTGTTTACGTTTATTTTTGCGACGATCTTTAATGGGTAGTTGAATTCGGCTCTGTTGATATTGGCTGTTGATTTCCGCTTCAGGGGAACGCTTTCCGCATGAGCCGTCTTTTGGCTCCGGTTCAATCGGACCTCCTCGGCTTCGCCTGCGGGGTCTCACCTGTCACGCTTCTCCTGCTGGAGTCGTCCCCTTACGCTCCAATCACCAGCTGAGTTAAGTTATTAATGGGCTTTAATAAAGCTTGATGATTAAAAAGCTTTACTACCATCTCCCAAGAAGCATCCGCCTGAAGCGCAGCGAAACGGTTAAAAGAGCCTGAGACGATTCTCAGGCTCTTTCCATTTACTCGCCAAAATTCGGCAATGTTAATTTGTTATTGTACAGCTGGTTAAACCACATCTCATAGCCAAGGGCATTTGGATGGATTTTATCATCGAGCATATCCTCGAGTGCAATATTGCGCTCAGTCATTTCATTTAAAATCGCATCATGTGTATCGAAGTAGTGCC
Organism: Jeotgalibacillus alimentarius; assembly: GCF_000829445.1. GTDB lineage: Bacteria > Bacillota > Bacilli > Bacillales > Jeotgalibacillaceae > Jeotgalibacillus > Jeotgalibacillus alimentarius. The sequence continues at coordinate 58,843 of NZ_JXRQ01000029.1, read as the reverse complement.
AGCCGTTTTCAGCGGCTACTGCTTTTGTCAGGTTGTTGTAGTCGGCAAATGTCAGTCCGAGTTCATTCAGGCCTGATTCAGTCAGGTTTGTTTTTAAAATCGGATTTGGAGAGATGAAGAGAATTTCAACGCCAGGAATCCGTTGTGTGAATGTGCGATAGAGTTCTTCTAGAGACGCTTTTGTGACATCAAGCGTGACACTCTGACGGTAGTTATTAATCACGGATGTTTCGAGAATCAGCAGATCAGGTCTGCTCTTCAGTACGCCTTCAATCACTTCCGGACGAAGGAGCATTTCTGATGTGTAGCCTGAATGTCCATGGTTTGCAATGGTCACATGCTTAAGCGGTCTTGATGTGCTGCGGATTTCATTCTGCAGCAGGGCACGCCATGTTTGTGACGGTGTACCGGCACCAACGCCTTTTGTCACACTGCTTCCAAGCGTGGCGACGCGGGCTGATCCGTTTTTTAAGACGCGGTAGGTTAAGAAATCTATATATGAGAGTTCATCATTATATGCAGGATTAAGCTTTTGCAGTTCTTCAGCTACAGCACTTTGTTTCGAACGGTATTCACCGCGTACCATTCCCATGAGTACGAGGAACACACAGCTGATTAGCAGCAACTTAGATAAATGTTTCATCAGTCAGGTACATCCTTTCGTTTTTCAGTAACACGTTATAAATGCAATTGTAACACAAATGTAACAATTACTCAATAGGGCGTCTGTCGTCTACTCAGCATAAGACCGGTGAACACGTTATAATGGAAAAAAGTAAAAGTGTACAGGAGGGTCAAGTGATGGGTGCATTAAATCAGACAATGGTGATTGAACGGCCGCTTGAAACGGTATTTCAGGAAACCATTCAAATGGAGAAATCCCCTGAAATCATGGATCAGGTGGTCAGCATAAAGAAACTGACGGATGGGCCGCCGGCAAAAGGAACCAGGTATGAAGAAGTGAGAGACCTTGGCGGACGGAAAGTTCAGTCAGAGCTCGTTGTAACTGAGTTCGTTGAAAATAAATCCTATGCCGTAACCAGTGAGCAAAATGGTGTAAAGATTAACTTCCGTTATACATTCAGTGCTGAAGATGAAAACAGTACATTCGTTACATTTGACGGAACGATCACAACACAGGGGTTTGCCCGCTCGTTATTTAAAGGTATGATCGTGCGCATGATTTCGAAAGAGGAATTATTCCATTTACAAAAATTAAAAAACTACATTGAAAGCCGTACGGAGGTTCAGGATGACGAAAATAACAATTAAAAAAGGCTTCTCGGAAAAAATCCGTGAAGGGTGGCCGCTGCTGACGAAAGAAATGGTTCAGCAGGGTGATTATGATCAGGAAGGCCGGATATTCACCGCAATTGACCCGCGTGGACAATTTCTTGCAAAAGGATATCTGGGTAAGCAGAATAAAGGCTCGGGCTGGCTATTAACTTGGAATCAGCAGGAAGAGATTGGTGAAGCGTTTTTTAAAAAGAAGATTGAAGATGCAGCTTCACACAGAGAAGCCTTCTTCAATGATGACCAGACAGATGCATTCCGTCTGTTCAACGGGGAAGGTGACGGAATCGGCGGTCTGACGATCGATCACTATGCAGGTCATTATCTGTTTACCTGGTACAGTAAAGGAATTTATGAGTTCAGAGATGAGATCCTGCATGCGTTTGAACAGGTTCTCGACTTTAAAAGTATTTACGAGAAGAAACGGTTTGATTCAAAAGGGCAGTACGTAGAAGATGATGACTTTGTAAAAGGGGAGCGTCCTGATTTTCCGCTTGTAGTGAAAGAAAACGGTGCGCACTTTGCAGTCTATCTGAATGACGGTGCGATGACGGGTGTGTTCCTTGATCAGCGCAACGTCCGTAAAGCGATCCGTGATAAGTATGCTAAAGGTAAAAACATGTTGAACACGTTCTCTTATACAGGCGCATTTTCGGTATTTGCAGCGCTTGGCGGCGCAGTCAAAACAACTAGTGTTGACCTTGCGAACCGCAGTGTGCCGAAAACGATTGAACAGTTCAGTATGAATGGCATTGACTATGAGGCGCAGGATATTCTGGTACGTGATGTTTTCCGCTACTTTAATTACTGTGTGAAAAATGACGTGAAGTTTGACCTTGTTGTCATGGATCCGCCAAGCTTTGCCCGTTCAAAAAAACATACATTTTCAGCATCAAAAGATTACAAAAACCTTGTCAAACAGGCAATCGATATTACAGAGAAAAAAGGCGTGATTGTTGCATCAACCAACGCAGCTTCATTTGATATGAAAAAGTTTAAGTCTTTCATTGATCAGGCCTTTATAGAAAAAGGTATGCGTTATAAAATCATTGAAACCTTCTCGCTGCCGGATGACTTCCGGACGACTGAAGGCTATCCGCCCGGTGATTATTTGAAGGTGTGTGTGATTCAGACGCTCTGATCAAAACCGCCAAAAGGAGGAACATCTGATGGATCCGGTTACCTTATCTGCCAGAAGACTCGCCGAATACGTCCACCGCAGCGGCAGTATTGATGCTGCAATTGGCAGTGCGAACGCTATGATGGAAGGAACCAGAATCCATCAGGCGATCCAGAAAACGTATGGCGATGAAGATGAAAAAGAAAAATTCCTGTCACGCAGACTTGAGTTTGATGATAAAACGTTTGTGTTAGAGGGGCGCTGTGACGGCCTCTTGAAGCGTGAGAGCGGATATATTGTAGATGAGATTAAATCTACCTCAAGACAGCTAGAAGATATAGAATCGCCTGCAGAGGTCCACAAAGCGCAGGCGTTTGTCTATGCGTGGATTTTAACGGAAGAGATGGCGCTTCAGGAGATTCAGGTGCAGGTGACGTATGTGCAGTCATCCACGCGTGAAGAGAAGCGTTTTATCGATACATATGAAGCGGCATTTTTGCGCAATAAAGTAATTGAGATGGTACGAATCTATGAACCGTTTGCGACATTGATGCAGCGTCTGAAGTCAGAAAGGCAGTCATCGATTGAATCACTCAGCTTTCCATTTCCCGCATTCAGACCAGGACAGCGGCAGCTGGCGGGCTCAGTCTATAAGACGATTGATGAAAAAGCAAAGCTGTTTGCCCAGGCGCCGACAGGGATTGGTAAAACCATCTCAACATTGTTCCCTGCGATCAAAGCTGCCGGCGAAGGGAAAGTGAATCAGATCGTCTATACGACTGCTAAAACGACGACCCGTATTGCAGCCGAAGAAGCTTTTCAGCTGATGCAGGGAAGCGGTTTAAAGATGTCTGCTGTTTCCATGACTGCAAAGGATAAAATCTGCTTTAAAGAAAAAACGATCTGTCAGAAGGAATACTGTGAATTTGCTGATGGTCACTTTGACAGAATCAACGGGGCAATGATGGATATTCTTGAGCATGAGACGCTGATGACGCGCAGTGTGATTGAGTCTTATGCTATGAAGCATCGCGTATGCCCTTTTGAATTTTCGATGGATCTGTCATATGTAACAGATGCGATGATTGGAGATTATAACTATATTTTTGATCCGCGCGTGTCGAGAAAACGGATGGCCGGGGAACAGAAAAGCCGTGCCGTGCTGCTTGTTGATGAGGCGCACAATCTGCCGGACCGGGCGAGCAGTATGTATTCTGCAGCGCTGACGAAACAGCCATTTTTGCAGATCAGCAGAAATGATCAGCACCCGGCGCTCAGTCAGGCGGCGAAGCGTGTGAATAAAGCATTCCTTGAAGTGAAAAAACAGCTTGAGGAGTCATTTGCGATTGTACATAAGCTGCCGGAGCAGTGGCTTGAAGCTGTGCAGGATTTTTATACAGAAGCGGAGCGGCTCGTGCAGTCAGGCGTGCGGGATGAGCAGGTGATTGATCAGTATTTTGCTGTGCGCCAGCTGATCGCAGCTGCTGAGCAGGTGGATGAACGCTTTTACATTTATATTCAGAAAATGCGCAGTGACGTGCTGGTTAAGATCGTCTGTATGGATCCATCAGCATTTATTCAGGGGTCAGCTAAAGGGTACAGGGCCTCAGTGTTCTTCAGTGCTACGATGCAGCCTGTATCCTATATCAGAACGATGCTTGGCGGTGAACAGGAGGATTTCCAGCTCGATCTGCCTTCTCCTTTCAGCAAAGAGCAGATTGAGGTCAGGACAGTGCCGGTGTCGACAAAATATAAAGATCGTGAAGCGACTATTAAAAGAATTACAGATGAGCTGAGGGAAGCCATCCGGCGTCATACAGGCAACTTCCTGATCTTTTTCCCTTCTTATGCTTATATGAAAATGGCATATGAGTATTTTGAGGAAGAAGGGATAGAAGGTACAGATCTGAGGATGCAGTCTGCAGGAATGGATGAGACTGAGCGCGATGAATTTCTTGCTGCTTTTAAAAGCGGGAACAGGATCGCAGCGTTTGCGGTGCTCGGCGGTGTCTTCTCAGAAGGCGTTGATCTGCCGGGTGAACAGCTGACAGGCGTTGCGATTGTCGGAGTTGGGCTGCCTCAGATTAATCCTGAGCGTGATCAGCTGAAAAAGTATTTTCAGGAAAAAGGCCTGAATGGCTATCAGTATGCTTACGTATTCCCCGGCATGAATAAAGTCCTTCAGGCTGGCGGCCGGCTGATCCGGACCGAAACAGACAGTGGGATTCTGCTGCTGATCGATGACCGTTATCTGACGGGTCAGTATCAGCAGCTGCTGCCGGAGGAGTGGCGATGACGTCAATAGAGTAGTGTGGTGGTTGGGGTTCGGCGTCCGCCCCGGGATGTTCGGTGTAAAACACTGCTCGTTCGATGTTCAAACAGTCATGTTCGACGCAAAACAAGTGCGGTTCGCCACTACCAGAGCAAACTTCGACGTATAGTGTAATTAGACCTACCCCATTCCAATGCAAAAAAGCGGTCCGGAGACTAACCTCCGGACCGCAGCGTCATCAAAATCAGTAAACCTTCTTCACGCGACCAACCTGTCCATCCTCAAGACGCACTTTGATGCCATGCGGATGGCTTGGTGAATTTGTTAAAATATCTTTTACTGTACCAGTGGTCAGGTTACCTGATCGCTGGTCTTTTTTTAAGACAATATCCACCTGTTTGCCGGGAGTGATATCGCTTCTTTTCTGACCGTTCATGTGAAAAACCCCGTTTCAATTTTTGTTCAGTATATCACAAAATGCACTTCAAACCGCAAAAGTCCAGAGAAGAAAATTACTTTGAATTCGAAAAAAGTTTCGTCAGTTTTCTTTATTAATACAGTTTTAAAGTATTTCTTTACAAAACGGTATGACAACCTTTTTATAGAAGTACAGGTAATGAAAGGGTGACTGTTACAGGACTAAATACCCTTTTCAAGTTGTGAACAATTCTTGACATCAGGTGCTAATTGAATGAATAAGGTAAAAAGGTCGAATATTCATACTTTTTTACAACAAAATGATAACGCTTACAAAAGGGGGATTATATGTTTTCAGTATGGTTTATTGGAATACTCACTGTGTTGTCAGTCTTCTTTGCATTGAAGCTGAAGAAGAAGCTGCTGTTTACACCTTTGATTGCTGTTGCAGCGCTTCTCGTGGTTGAAATTGCAAAGGTGCCGATGCCGTTTTGGGACACGGTGACATTTATTTTTGATTTAAGGGGCTAATTGGAAAAGGGGGAGAAATATGAAGAAGATTGACAAGAAAGTGGCTGATTCTTATTTCAAGACACGTACAACGCTCATTATGATTTATCTGGCGATTGGAGCGACTGTTTCATACGGTGTTGTCCTGTTTGCTGAGCCGCTGTCAGAGATTACGTTCAACGGCATTCCGCTCCACTATTATATGGGTGCACAGGGTGCTGTGCTGACGTTCATTATTCTGCTGTTTGTCAATGCGATTGTCAGTGACAGAGTCGATAAAAAGTATGGAATCGATGAAGCGCGTAACGAATCAATCGGGTCAGGAAAAACAGTTGATCATTAAAGGGGATAATCGACTGGACAACTAAAATGGATAGTAAGTCATTCAAAGGGGGAAGAGAATGGATACTCAGTTTTTAGTATCATTGGCATTTATACTTGTTACATTTGGACTTTACATAGGAATTGCCATTTATAATCAGGCAAAAGCAACTTCTGACTTCTACGTAGCCGGGCGTGGGGTCCCGCCGATCTACAACGGGATGGCGATCGGTGCTGACTGGATGAGTGCAGCTTCATTCATCGGGATGGCCGGAACCGTCATGGTTATGGGGTATGACGGGCTCGGATATATTATGGGGTGGACCGGGGGTTATTTATTACTAACCTTCCTGATGGCACCTCAGCTTCGTAAATACGGCCGCTATACAGTGCCTGAATTCATCGGGGACCGTTATGGCAGTAATCTGGCACGTCTGATTGCAGCCGTTGCAACAATTATTATCAGTTTTACTTACTCAATTGGACAGATGTCAGGGTCAGGTGTTGTTATTGGCCGTCTGCTTGAAGTGGATTACCGGATCGGGACAATTATCGGCGCCTGTCTGATCGCCTTTTACTCTGCACTTGGTGGGATGAAAGGGATCACGTGGACGCAGGTAGCACAGTATGTGGTGTTAATCACAGCTTATCTGGTACCGGTTATTTTCATGGCGTTGCAGCTGACAAATAATCCGCTGCCTTGGGTTTCTTACGGATCAATCATTGAGGAAATGAGGGTACTCGACAGGGAGCTTGGTATTTCTGAATACGTCGTACCGTTCACAGAAGGAACCAAATGGCAGTTCCTGGCGCTGATGTTTACATTGATGGCCGGTACTGCAGGACTGCCTCACGTGATTGTACGATTCTATACAGTTTCAACAATGAAAGCTGCCCGCTGGAGTGGTGCATGGGCACTGTTATTCATTGGACTTCTTTACCTTTCTGCACCTGCTTATGCCGCATTCTCACGTTTTATCTTAATGACGCAGGTTGCAGGCTCACCAATTAATCAGCTTCCTGCATGGACTGCATCCTGGGTTGATACAGGTATGCTCCAGGTCGCCGATACAAGCGGGGATGGGATTCTGCAGTGGCAGGAACTTCAGATTGCCAATGACATTGTTGTTATGGCCACACCTGAAATCGCAAATCTCGGCGTGTTTGTGATCGGGCTGATGGCAGCTGGTGCAATGGCTGCCGCACTATCAACAGCAGGTGGTCTGATGATCGCTATTTCTGCATCACTGTCACATGATATTTATTTCCGTTCAATTAATCCGAATGCTTCAGATAAAAAACGTCTGGCTGTCGGCCGCTGGTCAATCGTCCTTGCTTCACTTGCTGCAGGTGTGATTGCGCTTAATCCACCGGGGGCAATCACACAGATTGTGGCCTGGGCATTCGCACTCGCATCGGGATCATTCTTCCCTGCGCTGCTGCTTGGTGTGTGGTGGAAGCGTTCGAATGCGAAAGGGGTTATTGCAGGGATGCTGGTCGGGTTGTCTGTTACGCTCGGTTACATCTTTGCTGCCAAATACGGAGGATTTACAATCCTGGGTATTATCGATACAGGTGCCGGCGTATTCGGAGCATCAGCAGCCATTATTACTAACGTAGTTGTATCACTTGCAACAAAACCGCCTTCACAGAAGATTCAGGAGGAGGTTATCGACCTTCGTTATCCTGAACAGATGACCTACCGGGACGGAGAGGTGTGGCTTGATGACGGAAGCGACGTACCGCCATCCACGTGATGGTGAACCGATCAAAGCATTTATCAAAGAGACACCGCTTTTTAAAAACAGATCTGATGAATCGTTCAGCAGGCTCTATCAGGCATGTCAGGAGCGGCAGTACGACAAAGGTGTTTTAATAGCGGATGCACGTAAAAAAAGGGAAGGAATTCTGCTTATCACATCCGGCCTTGCGGAAGTGTATGCATCAGGGTTCCAGAATGAAAGAGAAGTGCTTGAGCTTGCAGGTCCCGGCGAAATTGTCGGGCTTGCAAGTATCAGTACGATGTTAAAACCATCGGATGAACCGGTTAACACAGTAGAGATCCTTGCGCTCGAAACAACGCAAGGTCTGTTCATCCCTTACAATGTACTGAAAGAGCTCTGGGGGGAGCCTTCTGTACAGCAGTACTTTCTTGAAAAAACGATCTTCCGCCTGCAGGATGTATATCAGTCTCTGACTGAACAGATGCAGCAGGCTGGATGGACTGAACAGCAAAAGCAGGTATTTCAGCGGGTGCAGGACATGATGTCCTCCCCGCTGCTTACCGTTTCAGCTGACAGCACCATCGAAGAAGCAATTGTCTTTATGACCCGTCACGCGCTGAGTGCAGCTGTCTATGTGAAAAAAGACACGCCATATATTGTGTCAATGAGAGAAGTCATGAAGGCGATCGCTGACAAAAAGCCATTGCAGGACAACCTGTCTGATATCGGGAGAAAATGTGCAGTGATTAAGCGAAGTGCCTACTATTATGATGCACTCTCAGTTTTTCAGCTTGAGGGAGACCTTCGGCATATCGTCGTGCTTGATGACAGAGAGCGTCCCGTTGGCATGCTGACGTTGTCTGATGTGCTGAAACAGCGCCACCGCTCTATTCAGCATTTAATGAAAGAGATTTACTCACTTCAGCCTGATACGCTCGGAAAGCTGTCAGCCGATCTGAAAAAAATGGCTTCCCGTTTAATTGAAGAACGTGCAAGTATCCGCCTGCTGTCTTCAGCTATGACACCGTTATTTGACCAGCTCACCGTACAGATTCTGAATGAAGCGGTCAGACAAACCGGGGAGCCGCCATGCGATTTTGCCTTCTACCAGATGGGGAGTGCCGGGCGTGGAGAACAGTTTCAGATGACAGACCAGGATCACTTCCTTGTTTTTGAAAAGAATGGAGAGACAGAAGAAGCTTATTTTAAAAAGCTGGGGGCTGCTGTTACATCACTGTTGGAAATGGCCGGATTTTCATTATGTGACGGAGATATGATGATCAGTAATCCGATATGGAGAGGGTCAGTATCAGACTGGCAGCAGCTGATCAGGAGGTGGGCGCTGCGCTCGACTCCGCAAAATATCTTATACGCCTATAATTTTTTTGCGATGAGACACCTGTATGGCAGTGCTGAAGTCCATCATGCATTTATCAGCGGGATTGAAAAAGAACTGAAGCATTCAGGAGTGCTGCTCAGGCAAATGGCAGAAGAAATCAGATCCACGCCAATCCCGTCAATTGATCACCGGATAAGAAGCCTGCTGCTGCGTGAAGGAAAAGTGATCGATCTGAAAAAGCAGGTGCTTTTTCCATTCCATCATGCACTTCAGATCAGCTCGATCCTTGCAGGAGTGATAGAAGGATCAACTGCTGAGCGAATCGCCAGGCTGACGGAAAAAGGAAGAATAGAAGATGAGACAGAGTTAAAGGAGAGTGTTGATTTTATCCTCTCGCTCAATCTTCAGCGCAAACAGGAAGGCACTTCTGAAGTCAGGCCCGATCATCTGACTTCCCGTGAAAAAGCAATACTGTCCAGATCTCTCGAAACGCTGCGGAATTTTCAGCAGTCAGCAGTAAGGGAACTGGGCGTGTGAAGGAGGAAGCGTCATGCAGATATGGTCTAAGAAATTTGATGATCAGATCATCACAGATATTCCGCTTTCCACTCCACTGAATGAACTGAATCTGCTCGTTGTGGACACTGAAACTACCGGATTCGCAGTCGGAAAGAGTGACCGTCTGATTGAAGTGGGGGCAGTGCCGGTATCGGGTTTAAAGGTACTTGAAAAAGAAGCGTTTCAATCATACGTGAATCCGAAAAGGGATATTCCACCTGTCATTACAGATCTGACGTCAATTACTGCAGCGGATGTGGAGGGAGCCCCTGATTCAATGGAAGTTATTGAATCGCTGTTTGAAAAAGGCAGGGAGTTTCAGACGCATGCTCTTGCCGGTCACTATCTTTCTTTTGATCTCCTGGTCTTAAAACATGAGCTCAGGCGGAATTCTCTCCGCTTTCAGGAGCCGCCGGCAATCGATACGCTTGATCTTTTGTCATATCTAGTGCCGACCTGGGAGATGAAGGATCTTGCTTATTATGCGTCGGTTTTTGAAACAAGAATGTATGATCGTCACACAGCACTTGGGGATGCGATGACCGCTGCTTACTTGTTTTGTGAGCTTTGTGAACGCGTAAAGGACAGGGGAATTAAGAACTGGGGAGAGCTTCTCGCACTCAGGTCATCAAGAACGATATGACTTTTGAATGAAATGCTCTGGAAATGGTTTGACAGTCTTTGTTATGTGGGAATAGTAAGGTGCACGAAGTAAATTGAGAGAAGAGAGGATTGTCAGAGATGACACTTCAAAGCATTTTACAGGAATTCCATACATTAAAAGCAGAAGTCATCCCAGTAGATTTACTAGATGAAAGGTATGCAGACTTAATGATCCGGATGGAGCAGTCATACAAGATTCCTGATGTGATTACAGAAGAATGGGAACAAAAAAATCGGTCGGTCAGTACGGTGTACAGGTTGATCGCAAGCAACCGGCTGATGGATACTTAATAGTTGAGAGAACCGTTTGGCGATGGTGCCAGGCGGTTTTTTGTTTGGGGTTTTTGGGTGTGGTTCGTGGGAAAACCGGTGGTGTTCGGCGTTCAACTGCTGATGTTCGGCGTTCAGGCAGCCATGTTCGACGTTCAACCGGTCATGTTCGGAGAAAAACCACGAACGTTCGCAGAAAAGTGTAAAAAGACCTATCCGCCCGCCGCCCCACATCTCCACCATTTTCCAAGCTGGTATCCGCAAGCATCACAAAAAACCGCCACCCCAAAAGGAGCGGCGGCAAAATTACTTATTTCTTCAACACTTCAGGAAGCGTGCTGTAATAATCCGCAATTACGCGCAGCCCCTGATCAAAGTTTTCGAGATGGAAATGCTCATTTGGCGCATGAAAGTTCTCGCCCGGCAGTCCAAAGCCCATAAGCACGATCGGCTTTTGGAGAATCTGGTCAAAAGTTGCGACGATCGGGATAGAACCCCCGCCACGGATAAACTGTGTTGGGACACCGTATACTCTTTCATACGAGGCGCCTGCAGCCTGAATCGCAGGGTGATCATACGGCGTTACATATGGTGCACCCTTATCAAATGGTGTGACTTCAACAGTGACACCAGGAGGCGTATGGGCGTTGACGTGCTTTGTCAGCAGCTCTACGATTTCATCTGGATCCTGATGTGGAACTAAGCGGCATGTAATTTTTGCGTGAGCTTCGTTTGGCAGAACTGTTTTAATACCTTCACCTTCAAATCCACCCCACATACCATTGATCTCAAGGGTTGGACGTGTCCACATGCGCTCAAGTGAGGTATAGCCTTTTTCACCGAATAGCGCATCAATTTCAAGTTCTTTCTTCAAAGCTTCGTCAGAAAAGTTTAATGCTTCATAAGCTGTCTTTTCTTCATCAGTAAGCGGTTCGACTTTATCATAGAAGCGGTCGACCTGAATGACACCGTTCTCGTCACGGAATGAGTCCAGCAGTCTGACAAGCGCATGAAGTGCGTTTTGTACAGCGCCGCCATAAAGTCCTGAATGAAGGTCGCCTTTCGCGCCTTTCACATCGATCTGGACTCCGGCAAGACCACGCAGGCCGTAGCAGATCGCGGGCTGACCTTTTTCCTGCATGCCTGTATCTGAAATTACAATGACATCTGATGCAAGCAGGTCCTGATTTTCTTCAACAAACTTAGGAAGGTTCACGCTGCCGATCTCTTCTTCACCTTCGATTAGAAACTTCAGATTAACCGGCAGACTGCCTTTTTCCTTCAATAATGCTTCAACTGCTTTTACGTGCATAAATGATTGCCCTTTATCATCCGTTGCGCCGCGCGCGAAAATTTTATTGTCGCGGATCGCAGGCTTAAATGGTTCCGTTTCCCACAGGTGAAGCGGGTCAACAGGCTGCACGTCGTAGTGACCGTATACTAAAACGGTTGGTGCGCCTTCTGCATGAAGCCAGTCTCCGTAGACAACTGGATGTCCTGCTGTCTGGATCATCTGTACGTTTTCCATACCGATCTTACGCAGATTTTCTGCAATCCATTCGCCGCCTTTTAATGTATCCTGCTTATGTTCTGAAAGAGAGCTGACGCTTGGGATCGAGAGCCATTCTGTCAGTTCTGCAAGATGGCGGTCACGATTGTGTTGAAAGTATTGATCTAATGTCATGTTCAAACACTCCTTAATAAAATTTGACAGTGTATTGGTGCTCTGTTATGCTAGTGGTTGATCGTTTTACGGGAGCGGTTGTTCGGCGGATATCGCCAGCCGCCATAATTAAATAACAAGGTCTGGAAATCCAAGGCCTGAATTCAGCGTCTCATCTTCTGATGACGCTAAGCAGTTAAGCTATTTCACCGATTGAAGCAAAAACCCTCTAAAAAACCGGGGTCGTTGCCCGGAGCAGTACTTCAAACTACTACGCAGATGACTGTGCACTTCTAAAGGTTCTATCTCACCGAACCGATTCAGACCAAAAATTCCAGATTACTTTAAGAACGTATTAATCGTTTTAAAGTAATATCTGATTCACACTGGCGCAGCTTCGGAGCTGCAAGGACGAAAGAGAGGCTAGGGCTTTCGTTGTTTTAGGTATTATGTAATGCCGCTCCCGTAATGCAGATCACCAATCCTCTTTAACATTACTCCACATTTTAATTCATTTCAATTTACTTTCCCTTATCGACAAAAAGATTGATTTTTCAGTATATGACAGTGGAATTTTCAGAACGGATAGTATACGCTAGTGCTATCTATATTTTTTACATACTGCTAATTAACCAGGAGGAATATCGTTGGAATTTATAGCCATAGCTGCTCTGCTTTTTGCCTCATTCTTTTTATCAGGGAGTGAGACAGCGCTTACTGCTGTTAACAAAATGAAGGTTAAGACCCGTGCCGAACAGGGTGATCGTGCGGCTGAAAAGCTGTTAAAACAAGTATCAAAGCCGGATCAGATGATCACGACAATCCTGATTGGGAATAATATTTCCAATATCCTGTTACCTGTACTCGTGACTGTTATTGCCATTGAGTACAATGTTGAGGTAGCTCTGGCAACCGGGATCCTGACTGTAACGTTAATTATTTTTTCGGAAGTGCTGCCAAAAACGATTGCAGCTACGTTTGCAGACCGCATTGCTTATATTGTTGCTCCGGTCATCCGGGTTCTCATGACGATCTTTAAGCCAATTACATGGTTTTTATCTAAGTTTACAAATATCGTCATCCGCATTCTTTCAAAAGGTGATATTAAGGAAGCCACGATTACCAAAGAAGAGCTTCGTACAATGGTTGATATCGCATCAACTGAAGGGACATTTTTAGGTGATGAATCACTTCGTATTAAAGGTGTGCTTGATTTTCAGAAAAAGGACGTAGGCGATGCAATGAAAACGCCGCGTGTTGATATTATCGGGATCCCGATTGAGACGACTTATGAAGAAGTGCGTGATTATGTCATTGATAATCCGTATACGCGCTATCCTGTATATAAAGAAAATATGGATAACATCGTTGGTGTGTTTCATTCCAAGCAGGTGATTGAATGGTCACTGACGCCTGAGAAGCCGCTGACTGAATTTATGGATAATGATCCACTATTCACAGTTGAGACAACATCAATTGAACGCATTTTCAAACGGATGCTTCAGGCGAAAAAGCATTTCGCGATTGTGCTTGATGAGTATGGCGGTACGCTTGGTATCATCACGCATGAAGATATTATTGAAGCGATGATCGGCCAGGAGATTGCTGACGAAAATGATGATGAAGAAGAGTCATGGATCGATGAGCTGACAGAACGTACAATTGTCTGCCACGGTAAGCTGAATATTCACAGGCTGAATGAAGTATTTTCAACTAAAATTCCTGAGGAGCAGGATGTACTTGCCGGATTTGTGCTAAAAGAAATCGGTCATTTACCTGAAGAAGGCGATGAATTTGATTACCAGCACCTGCGTGTTACTGTTCTTGAAATGGAAAAGAACAAAATTACCAAAGTCCGCATTGAAAAGCGCGTGATCGATGGAATTGAAGATGATAAAGATATTGAAAGCTGATGGCAGATGCCATCAGTTTTTTTGTATATATTTATATTAATTATAGAAGTCATATATAAAGTTTGAATCGTAACACTTCAGTTTATTGAAATCTAAGTGCAGCGGAGCGTAGGGCGGTGACTCCGGGACGATTAGAGGGAAGCTGAGACCCCGCAGCCGAAGGCGAGGAGGCTCAGCAACCTCCGTCCGGAAAGCATCCGCCCGAAGCGCAGCGAAACGGTTCATGATATTTCGTTTATAGAATAGATTAGAAAATTCACACATTAAGTATTGACTAAATCCAAGTGATGTTATAGGATTAGCGTATTAAAGTGAATAGCTCTTATCGAGAGTGGTGGAGGGATATGGCCCTGTGAAGCCCGGCAACCGCTGACATAGTCAGAAAGGTGCTACATCCATCAGGTGAGATCACCTGAAAGATAAGACAGGAGTAAAAAGGTTCTTCTTCTGTCTGTCGCAGAGGGAGTTTTTTTATTTTGGCTATGTTAAAGCCCAATGTTGTTTTAGCACAGCTGTTGATTGCAGCGGAAGGGGGACGACTCCAGCAGGAGCAGCGTGACAGGTGAGACCCCGCAGCGCGAAGTGCGAGGAGGCTCACCGCACGCCCTGCGGAAAGCGTTCCCCCTGCAGCGGAAAGCAACAGCCACCTTTAACAGAGCTTTTATTTTAACCAGCACATAAGGAGAGTGGATCAAGATGAAATATGGTTTCTGGCTTCCGATCTTTGGCGGATGGCTGCGCAATGTAGAAGATGAAAACATGCCACCGACATTTGACTACGCGAAAAAAGTGATACAGTCAGCAGAAATGTGGGGATACGATACCACACTGATTGCTGAACTGTACCTGAACGATATAAAAGGACCGGAACGCGATTCCATCGAAGCCTGGTCCACTGCGGCTGCACTTGCAGCTGTAACTGAAAAAATTGAAATCATGACAGCAATCCGTCCGGGATTCCATAATCCGGCAGTTGCTGCAAAAATGGCTTCAAATATTGATCATATTTCTAACGGCCGCTTTACGCTGAATGTTGTATCTGCGTGGTGGGCTGAGGAAGCAAAGCAGTATGGCGGTGCTTTTACAGAGCATGATGAGCGTTATGAGCGTACGGATGAATTTCTGACGATCTTAAAGGGATTATGGTCTGAAGAAACCTTCAGCTTCAAAGGGAAATATTATGATATTGAAAATACAAAGCTCGAGCCAAAACCTGTTCAGCGTCCAAATCCGATTCTGTATGCTGGTGGAGAGAGCCCGCGCGGTAAGCAGTCAATCGTGGAACACTGCGATTCATATGTAATGCACGGTGGAACGCTTGAGGAAATTGAAACAAAGATTGCTGATATGAAGACGCGTCGCGCATCTGCCGGTAAAGATCCTTTTGGTTCATTTGGAATGGCGGCCTTTATTATCTGCCGTGACACTGAAGAAGAGGTGCAGGCTGAGCTTGAGCGCATTACGGATGTAAAAGACGTAAGCGGCTATGCGGGTTACAACGATTTTGTCAGCAAGTCACAGCTTGAACAACAGGTCAAACTGATGGACTATTCCGTATCAAACCGCGGACTCAGACCGAATCTGATCGGCACACCTGAACAGATTGCCGACCGGATTGTTGCTTTTGAGAATGCGGGACTGGACCTGTTGCTGCTTCAATTTTCACCACAGCTTGAAGAGATGAAGCGTTTTTCTGAAAAAGTGATGCCACTGGTTGAAAAGAAGCGGAAGATACAGCAGGAAATCAACATTTAGGGGGGAACAGCATGAGTAAAGCGTATGTACTGCATGAAAACGATGAGTGGACGATTCATTTAACGAAGCGGTTGGATGAGCTGAATGTACCTTACGAAGTGTGGCATCTGGATCAGGGGATTGTCGATCTCACGGAAGAACCGCCTGAAGGGATTTTTTACAGCAGAATGAGTGCTTCATCCCATACGCGTGGTCACCGCTTTGCACCGGAATTGACTGAGTCAGTGATTGCCTGGCTTGAACAGCACGGACGAACGGTATTAAACGGTTCACGTGCGCTGCGTCTTGAAGTCAGTAAGGTTAATCAGTATACAGCCCTTCAGCTGAACGGAATCAAAACGCCTGATACGATTGCGGCAGTTGGCCGTGAGCAAATTATAGAAGCAGCAGAGAAGCTTGATAAGCCTTCATTCATCACCAAGCACAACCGCGCCGGTAAAGGACTTGGCGTTCAGCTGTTTCACTCGATTGATGCACTGAAACAATATGTGAACAGTGATGATTTCGAGCTGCCGATTGATGGTATTACGCTCATTCAGGAATATATTGAATCGCCTGAATCCTGCATTACCCGCTGTGAGTTTGTCGGTGGAAGATTTGTCTATGCTGTTCGTGTAGATACGTCAGAAGGCTTTGAGCTTTGCCCGGCAGATGCGTGCCAGATTAATGATCTATTCTGCCCGGTTGGTGAAGAAGTGGAAGAGAAGCCGAAGTTTCAGGTGGTAAAAGATTTCAATGAACCTTTACTGATTACACAGCTTGAGTACTTTTTATCTAAAAATGACATTGCCGTTGCAGGTATTGAATTTATTAAGGATGCTGACGGTGAGATTTATGTATATGATATTAATACAAACACGAATTACAATGCGGATGCTGAAGCAGCGCATGGTACCTATGGCATGCTTGAGCTTGCAAAGTTTCTGAAGAAAAAGCTTGAGCGTGAATATTCGGTTGTGGAAGCTTAATACATGAAAAAGCCCTGCGTGCAGGGCTTTTTATTACGTCCGCAAAAACTGCAGGATTTCTGCGTTCAGCTTTTCTGTTTCTTCAAAAACCAGTCCGTGACCGCTTTCTTCGAATTTTACTAATTGTGCATCCTTCAGGTGAGATTGTAGATACTCAGAAAAATCGATTGGACAGATCTCATCGTTTGTGCCGTGTAATAACAGAACTGGTACGGTTACATGTTCAAGGTCACCGCGGCCATCTTCATCCCGTAAGGCTTCGGCAGAATGAATGGTTCCATGGGCAGATGCCTGCAGGCCGAGTGTGCCAAACCAGTGTTTAAAAGCGTCTGATTGCTCCTGGTGGAAGAACATACCGCCGAACTCCTCTAAAAATGCCGGACGGTCTTTCTGAATGCTTTCAATCATCCCGTCAATTTCTTTTGCTTCAATTCCATACGGGAAGTCATCTGTTTTTGTAAAGCGCGGTGCAGCCGGTGCAAGAAGCATCAGCTTCGTGATCCCGTGCTGCTGGTGACGCGCCATATACCTGAGGGCGACAGGCCCACCCATTGAAAAGCCTGCTAGCACTGCATTCTCAAGCCCTAATTGATCGATTACTGCTTTTACATCATCAGCTTTCCGGTTATAATCATAGCCGCTCCACGGTTTATCAGACTGTCCGTATCCACGGAGATCAATTCCGATAAAGCGGTATCCGAGATTCACGATTTCATTGATTTGATACTCAAACATGCGGTGATTCACAGGCCACCCGTGAATGAAAATAACCGGCTGACCTTCTC
The DNA here is from genome assembly GCF_000829445.1 of Jeotgalibacillus alimentarius. GTDB lineage: Bacteria > Bacillota > Bacilli > Bacillales > Jeotgalibacillaceae > Jeotgalibacillus > Jeotgalibacillus alimentarius. The sequence goes on along the minus strand of NZ_JXRQ01000029.1, from coordinate 41,272 downwards.
CGATATCTTCTACAAATAGTGATACGCCTTTTTCAACTTCAATGCGATGTGACATCATAAAACCTCCTGTATTCAGATAAAGGTTTTATACCCGAAGTTTTTTCTGACAAACCAGTTACTTACAGTTTATTGATCAAAAAAATTTGATTTAATGATTGACAAAAAATTTTTTCGAGCATATGATTTAAATATCAAATAAATTTGATGCAAAGGAGTATTCACATGACCACTCAAATTCCTGTCCCGACTGAAGAAACGTTTGTAAAATATGAAAAGAAATTTAAAGCTTTAGCTGATCATAAAAGACTTGAGATCCTTCATCTGATTCAGCAGCACGGCTCGCTATGTGTATGTGATCTGGCGGAACACATCGATATGTCCCAGTCAAAGCTCTCTTATCACTTAAAGCAGCTGCTTGACGCAGGTTTTTTGAATGTAGAAAAAAAGGGTACGTGGAATTATTATTCTATAAAAGATGAGGGAGTCAATGAAGTGCTGTCACCGGCGTTATGCTGTTTATTCAGAAACGATGAGCAGTGCTGTGAATAATCGGAGCAGGTAAATGCTTCGGTTTAATCTATACATCAAATAAAATTGATTTATTAATCAAAAAAAGTTGATATAAGGAGTGAGAACATTGTTTGAATCATTTTTATGGATTGCACTTGAACTTACTGTTTTGTTCGTCGTTATTTCATTTGTTCTTTCATTGCTTCAGTCATTTATTCCATATGAGAAAGTAGAACACTATCTGAGAACAAGGTCTAAATGGAAAGCGGGGGCGTTTGCGATTGTGTTTGCATTTATCACACCATTTTGTTCATGCTCAACGATTCCGGTTGTGGTTAATATGCTACGGAATAAAGTACCGTTCGGTTTAACAATGGTATTTTTGTTCGCGTCGCCGCTGCTTGATCCGACCATTCTGACAGTGATGGGTGTCATACTCGGGTGGGAAACAGCTGCTATTTATACAGCAGTCACAGCTATCTTTTCAGTAATGTTAGGATTTACACTTGAACGTCTGGGATTTGAAAAGTATGTGAAGCCGGTCATGGTAGAAGGTTATCAATCTAAACATAAAAAATGGGATGTAAAGAAGGCACTCAGTGAAACAGGTCAGATGATGAAGTCGGTCTTTCCGTTTTTGATCATTGGCGCTGCGATTGGTGCAGGGATTCACGGATTGGTACCGGCTGAATGGATTGCCGAGAATTTTGGGCATCAGGAATGGTGGCTCATTCCACTTGCTGCATTACTCGGAATCCCGCTGTATATCAGGCTTTCAAGTATGATCCCGATTTCACAGGTATTGTTGTTAAAGGGTATGGCACTCGGGCCGATTATGGCACTGCTGATCAGTTCAGCAGGAGCGAGCCTGCCGGAAGTCGTCTTGCTGAAGTCTATATTTAATATCCAGCTTGTTGCTGTATTTGTCTTATCTGTTTTAACAATGGCTTCTGTATCAGGGTTTATCTTTTACTTCATTTAAAGGAGGTGGTATTCAGTGTTGAAAAAATTCATTTCAATCATTAAGCCTGAGAGAAAAGAAAGCTGCTGCGATATAAAGATTGTAGAGATGAAAGAAGAGAAATAATCAAATTAATAAATCACCCGGGACACGTGTGTTCCGGGTGATTTTCTGACTAACCCATATTACATAATCTGGTCAGGTCCGCCGGTAATCACAATGCCCCGGCCTTCAGGCGTATCCTGAAGATCAAGTGTCAATTCTTCTGCCACGAATAAAATCTGTGGATCGATCGCTACCTTGATGCCGTTAATAGTCTGAATGACATCATTATCTTCAGGTACATCAAACGATAACCCGATTTCAGGACTGCCTTCTCCCTGTCCTGCAAAATAGACGCGGATATTTTCAGATTCATACTGGTGAAATAACGTTTTAAATGCTTCCTTTGCTTCATCTGTAATGATCATGAATGTCTTCCTTTCTCATTTTGCTTATACATTCATCATGTAAGAAAAAGCCGGGAAACGCAAGCATCATGCTGTTTTGGTGGAAGTTACATCCAGTATATTATTTGCCTGTTTCAGCGAATGTCTTGATTCTTGAACCGATCTCATCGCGTACTCTCTCGAAGAAAGCCCATTTCTCTTCTTCAGTACCTTCTGCTTTAGCAGGGTCATCGAAGCCCCAGTGTTCACGTGTTACGTGTGGTGGAGTGACCGGGCAGTGGTCAGCAGCATGTCCGCAAAGTGTAACCACTAGATCTGCGTTGTTCAGGATCTCAGGGTCGATTGTGTCAGAGGTCTGGTTTGAGATATCAATTCCAGCTTCATTCATTGCTTTCACAGCATTCGGGTTCAGCCCATGCGCTTCAAGACCTGCGCTCAGTACGTTCCATTCATCGCTTAAATATTTTTTACCCCAGCCTTCAGCCATCTGACTTCTGCAAGAGTTACCTGTACATAGAAAATATAATGTTTTTTTAGACATGAGAAACACTCCTCTTAGATTGTTTTTAATAAGTGGGCGGCTGATCTCCGTTTCAGGCGGACGCTTTCCGCGCGGCCGGCGGTGAGCCTCCTCGAAACTACGTGTCTGCGGGGTCTCACCTATCCGGCTAATCGCGCTGGAGTCACCGCCTTCCACTGCAATCACCGCTGTGGAATGAACTAATATGGTTTTAAGAAAACGCTGAATATTGAAGAGTAATTCAGCTGCCCCTCGGAGTGGAGGACGGAGACTCCCGCCCCAGGAAGGGACAGGTGAGACCCCGCAATGCGAAGCATGAGGAGGCTCACCGCCCGGGGGCAGGAAAGCGCAGTCCTCCACGGAGAGGGGCAGCGTTATTTTTAAAAACTTTTATTTACAAAATAATCAGCAACCATACATACAATCCAAACAACGTAATAAACAATGTCGGGATTGTCAGGATAATACCTACTTTAAAGTAGTAGCCCCAGCTGATGTTGAAGCCTTTTTTGCTCAGGACATGCAGCCATAATAACGTTGCGAGTGAGCCGATTGGTGTAATTTTTGGTCCAAGGTCAGAACCGATGACATTTGCATAGATCAATGCCTCTCTCACTGCGCCTGTTGTAGCTGTCTCCTGAATGGCCAGTGCGTCGATCATCACGGTTGGCATATTGTTCATGATCGAAGACAGGAAGGCTGCGATAAAGCCCATACCCATTGTGGCAGCGAGCAGCCCGTGATCAGCTGTTGCATCAAGGACGTCAGCGAGCAGACTTGTCAGGCCGACATTACGCAATCCGTAGACGACTACGTACATACCGATTGAAAAGAACACAATTGCCCACGGTGCATCTTTTACAACAGTGGTCGTATTCACAGCAGGGCTTCTTCTTGCAATCAGCAGGAAGATAATTGCAATGATGCCGGCAATGATTGAAACCGGAATCTCAGCGAACTCACTGGTGAAATATCCGATCAGCAGAATGGCAAGTACACCCCATGACAGGCGGAACATCTTAGGATCCTTCAGTGCCTCCTGCGGTTTGCGAAGCTGTGACAAATCATAATTTTCCGGAATGCTCTTACGGAAAAACAGCCAGAGTACCAAAAGACTTGCTCCGATACTGAAGAAGTTCGGAATTATCATCCGGCTTGCGTATTCTGCAAAACCGATGCCGAACAAGTCAGCAGACACGATATTCACAAGGTTACTGACGATCAGTGGAAGGGAAGCTGTATCAGCAATAAATCCGCTGGCCATAATGAATGGTAAGATCATTGCTTCCTTAAAATTAAGATTCCGCACCATAGCGAGTACAATCGGTGTCAAAATCAGTGCAGCACCATCATTTGCGAAAAAGGCTGCAACCAGTGCACCGAGTAATGTCACGTAAATAAACATCCTGATGCCGCTGCCTTTTGCAAAGCGTGCCATATGCAGCGCCGACCATTCGAAAAATCCGATTTCATCTAAAATCAATGAAATAATGATGAGTGCGACGAATGTCAGTGTGGCGTTCCAGACGATTGCTGTTACATCGGCCACGTCCTGCATGGAAACGACACCCAAAATCAGGGCGATCACAGCGCCACCCATTGCGGAGTAGCCGATCCCAAGCCCTTTTGGCTGCCAGATCACCAATGTTAAAGTAATAAGAAAGATCAATATTGCTAAAAATATATCCATTGAGAAACTCCTTTGAAATTAGTTACAGGAAACGCGTTTGCCTTTTTCGATCAGCTGTTCGAGATGGTGGTCCTGTGCAGGAAGCTGGTTCAAAATGATTCGGATCATCTCGTATCCTTCAAATGATTCATTCAGCGAATACACAATCCATTGTCCTTTCCGCTGTTCCTTGATCATGCCAATATCTTTCATTTTCCGGACATGCTGACTGACAGATGGCTGACTCATCTGAAAGATTTCAACGAATTCACATACGCAGCAGTCATGATCTGCAAGAATACGTAGCATCGTCAGACGGGTTTTATCACCCATCAGCTTCAAAGCTGTAGACGCTTTATCAATCGACATCGCTTCTTTTGCGAGCATGGCTCACACCTCCCAATATTCTATCCGTTGATTAGTATATAGGCATATGCTTATATACGCAATACTGTGATCGTATTTCTTTTGTAAATTTTATATGGCTGGCTGTGGAAGTTATACCTGCTGTGCAGTTTGTGACTGGCTTTCTCTCAAATAAGATCGCGTTTCAGATAGAGCTTTCAGGGAAAATATGAGATAGTAAACAAAACCAGTCACGAACGAAAGGGAGATGGACAATGGAAGGATTTCCGTTATTCAGCACATCGCTGATCTTAACAGTTATTACGATTGCAGTCGTTACGGCAGGCATTTTATATATCAGCTCGAGAAAGAAAAAGTAGGAGGATCACATGACACAAATCGGTTTTATCGGATGCGGCAAGATGGCACAGGCAATGATTGGCGGAATGATCCGTTCAAAAACAGTCAAGCCGTCTTCAATTATTGCGAGTGCTACCACGAAAGAAACGAGAGTAAAAGTATCAGATCAGTTTGGAATTGAAGTAACAGGAGACAACAGTAAAGTAGTTGCAGAAGCAGACCTGTTGTTTCTCGGGATTGCACCGGGCCTTCATCGTCAGATCCTACAGGAAGTCAAAGCTCATTTAACAGAAGAAACGGTCGTGATCACCATTGCGGCAGGCCTGACGACAGCTGATATTTCAGCGTTTGCTGAAAAGAAACTGAAAGTCGTCCGTTCGATGCCGAACACGCCATCACTTGCAGGGGAAGGAATGTCAGCGATCAGTACAAACGGGGAAGTAACTGATGAAGAACTTCAGACTGTACTCAAGCTGTTCCGTTCATTCGGCAAAGCAGAAGTGATTTCTGAAGATTTAATGGACTCAATTCCTGCGATCAGCGGCTCATCACCGGCTTATGTCTATATCATGATCGAAGCAATGGCAGACGGCGGTGTCCGTCAGGGATTACCACGTGATCAGGCCTACCGTCTCGCAGCCCAGGCGGTTCTTGGTGCGGCAAAAATGGTGTTAGATACAGGCAAACACCCTGGAGAACTGAAAGACCAGGTGACATCACCCGGCGGCGCTACCATTGCAGCAACAGAAGCCCTTGAAAAACATCGCTTCAGAGGTGCAATTCTGGAAGCGATGGAAAGCTGTACAGCCAGAGTGAAGGAATTAGGGCATAAAAAATAAGCAGAGCTGCGGCTCTGCTTATTTTTACTTACTGGAAGTGGAAAGTCGAATCCTATTCAAAGGTGATGGAATTAATCGCAAAGGTGATGGAATTAATTCAAAAGGTCATAGATAAAACGACTGTCCACTGTCCCCACGTTTAAATAATTGGATTCCTGACGCAATAATCCGAAAGCTGATAGATAAATCTTAAAAGGTGACAGAATTCTTCCGTCCTTCTCGGCCTCAGTGGAAAGCGCAGTCCTGCCCGGAAATCACCGGCGGCTTCTCAAAAGCAAAAACCTAAGCGTTCACCTTCTCGCTCCACTCTTCCACATTCCACGTTCTCGTCGCCCAACCCTCATAAAAATCAGGTTCGTGACATACAAGTACAATCGTTCCATTATAAGCCTTCATCGCACGCTTCAGCTCTTCTTTTGCCGTAACGTCCAAATGGTTTGTCGGCTCATCAAACAGCAACCAATTACTTTCATGCATCATCAGCTTACACAGGCGCACTTTCGCCTGCTCGCCACCTGATAATTGATTCATCTGACGGGAAATATGCTCATTTTTCAGTCCGCATCTTGCCAGCGCTGCACGCACCTGGTGCTGGTCCATCCCCGGGAATTCACTCCACACGTCTTCAATCGGCGTGATCGCTTTTGGCTTCATTTCCTGTTCGAAATAAGACGGATACAGGAAGTCACCATGAATGACTTTTCCGCCTAAAGGATCAAGCTTACCCATAATCGTTTTCAAAAGCGTAGATTTACCGACACCGTTACAGCCGACTACAGCAATTTTTTCACCGCGTTCGATCTCAAGTGTCATTTTTGGGAGCAGCGGCTCATCATAACCGATTTCAAGGTTCTCAGCTTCCACGACATAACGGCTGCTTCCGCGGGATTCCTTGAATTCAAATGTTGGCTTGGCAGCTGTTTCAGGGCGGTCAATCCGCTCGATTCTGTCAAGCTGCTTCTGACGGCTTTTCGCACGTCCTGTTGTTGAATAGCGCGCTTTGTTTTTAGCGATAAAGTCTTCCTGCTTTTTAATGAATTCCTGCTGCTTTTCATACGCCTGCAGGTGCTGGTTCTTATGAAGTTCAGCGAGTTCAATGAATTTATCATAGCTTGCCGTATAGCGGTTCATACGGGCAAACTCCAAGTGAAGAATGATGTCTACTGTATCATTCATAAAGTTCGTATCATGCGAAATCAATAGAAAGGCATGCGGGTAATCTTTCAGATACATCGACAGCCAGCGGATATGCTCAACGTCCAGGTAGTTCGTCGGCTCATCCAGCAATAATACTTTCGGTTTTTCAAGAAGAAGCTTTGCAAGCAGCACTTTCGTACGCTGTCCGCCGCTCAAAGCAGCGACATCGCGGTCAAGTCCGATCGCATCCAGTCCCAGTCCGCGTGCGACCTCTTCAATCTTTATATCCAGCGTATAGAAATCCCCTGCGTCAAGTGCGTCCTGGATTTCCGCCATTTCCTCAAGAAGCGTCTCGAGTTCTTCAGGAGATGCATCTGCCATTTTACCAGTGATCTCATTCAGCTCTTCTTCTTTTTTGAAAAGAGGAAGATAGGCATCTCCTAATGTTTCACGCATCGTACGACCGGGCGTCAGCTGTGTATGCTGATCCAGATAGCCGTAATGTGTGCCGGGCAGCCACTCCACTTTTCCTTCATCATGGATCAGTTCACCCGTTAATATATTCATCAGCGTAGATTTACCAACGCCGTTTGCACCGACAAGTCCAATATGTTCACCGGCTAATAGCCGGAAAGATACGTCTTTAAAAAGCGTGCGGTCACCAAATGAATGGGACAGCTTGCTTACTGTTAATACGCTCATCGTATTCCTCCAAAATAAAAGTCTTCCTCCATCATAAAGGATGTAACCTCTTCCTGCCAGTGTAATTAATTTCGTGAGATGAAAGGTTGCGTATGCAACTAAAATTGATTATAATCTTTCTCAGTGATTAAAAACGAAATGAGATGAGAATATGCAACAAGCACATACTGCCGGACGCTGGCTGTCTACAGTCCACCGTTACAGTTATATTTTTTTAAGTAAAACATTTGCCGAATACGGAATTGGTCAGGGGCAGATTAAGTTTCTAATGATCCTGTTTGAGCAGGATGGCGTCACACAGGAGCACATGGCAGGGGAGCTGAATATTGATAAAGCAACTGTGGCCCGTGCGATCCGCAAGCTTGAAACGGAAGACTATGTGATCAGGAAGCCGCATGAATCAGACAGAAGAGCGAATTTAATTTTCCTGACTGATAAAGCAAAAGGAATTGAATCGATCATTAAAAAAGAAATGACGCACTGGACAGAGACGCTGACTCATGGATTCAGTGATGAAGAAAGACAGACTGCGATTGAACTGCTGAAACGTATGGCAGATAACGCGGTTAAAGAGGTTGAAAGAATGGAAGAGGTGAAATCAAATGAAACAGCAGAGTGAAAGACTTGGAACAGAAAAAATCCCTTCATTAATGATCAGATTTTCTGTGCCGGCGTTCATCGGTATGTTCGTCATGGCTTTTTATAATATTGCTGATACATTTTTTATTGCAAGAAGGATCGGTACAGTCGGAGTAGCGGCACTTTCTATTGCCTTCCCGCTGCAGATGATCATTACTGCTTTTGCAGCAGCGATTGGGATTGGTGGAGCATCCATTATTTCGAGGCGCCTCGGTGAAAACAGGCTGGATGAAGCGAATAAGATTTTCGGGAATGTGATCTGGCTTGTAGGCTTTTTAAGTGTAATTATGGTCATCGCTGCACTGGCATTTCTTGAACCGATTCTGATCGCATTTGGTGCAACAGCAGATATTCTTCCTTATGCAGCGGAATATTTATCAATCATTCTATACGGCGCAATTTTCCAGGCATTTGCAATGTCGATGAATAACGTCGTACGCTCTGAAGGGAATGCGAAAATGGCGATGCTGACGATGGTGATCTCAGCAGGCCTGAACATTGTACTCGACCCGATCTTTATCTTTACGCTTGATATGGGAATGGCGGGAGCAGCAATTGCAACAGTCATTTCGCAGGCTGTCGGAGCGATTTGGCTGTATTTATACTTCCGTGCAGGAAAGAGTTCACTGGAATTAAGATGGATCGGCCTGCTTCCGGACTGGCGCGTGGTGCGTGAGATTACACAGATCGGTTCCGCCACTTTTGTACGGCAGACTGCAGGTAGCCTGATGTTTATTGCAGTCAACTGGATGCTTGTCATCTATGGCGGTGAATCTGCAGTGGCCATTTTCGGTATTATTAACCGGATTATGATGTTTGCGATTATGCCGATGTTTGGAATTGTTCAGGGCATGCAGCCGATTATTGGCTATAACTACGGCGCGAAGCTGCACTACAGAGTAAGTGAAACACTTAAGCTTGGTATAGGGATTTCAACGGTCATGGCGATCTTTGTCTGGGCTGTAACGATGTTATTCCCAGGTGCGATGATGTCTGTCTTTTCAACGGATCCTGAAGTGATTTCAGGAGGAGAGGAAGCAATGCGCTTTATCTTCCTGATTGTGCCGATTATCGGTTTTCAAATGGTCACAGGGGGGCTGTATCAGGCACTTGGTAAAGCGAAAATTTCCTTTGTGCTTTCTATGGCAAGGCAGCTGATCTTCCTGATTCCACTTGTATTAATCCTCCCGACATTCTTAAGGCTAACCGGAGTCTGGCTTGCCTTTCCGATTGCTGATGGACTGGCGTTTCTGCTGTCACTCTTCTTCGTCTGGAGAGACCGCGGCAGTCTGTTTCAGAAAACACCGCCTGCAAAATTACGTGAAGCAGGTGCGCACAGTTAATACAGTGAGACCTGACGGAAAATTTTATCGTCATAAAAACCAGGCTGAGACAGTTTCGCGTCTCAGCCTGGTTTTTCATTCAGTCATAATCCCTTTTGAAAAGCACTTCTTTTGGTACATCTGTACCCCGTGCACCGCGAACATCTGTCTCGCCGGTTTCGGTCGGGTAGAAGATGATAAAGCTTTCAGGGTTAGCGACTGCAAGACGGCTTGGCAACTGATCAAGCTGAGGATGCCAGGCAATTGTCCCTTTCCTCGCACTCATGACAATGACTAAATCATTCTTCCTTAATGATTCAACAGGCTGCTGATAAAGTGCCTGCCAGGATGCAAGTCTGTGAATATAAGTCGTGACACCAGGCTTTATGTCTTCTATTAACTTTTCATATGGCTCCGTTTTGTCACGGATAATGAGTACTTCTAGTACTGTGTTCAGCTGAGCGGCCATTCCTTTTACAATACGGAGGGCATCTGCAAACCCGGGCTTATGATCAGAGCCGCTCGGTATCAGTAACACAATGCGTTCAGTTGTGTTAAGCGGGTGTCCAAGCTTCACGATCATTGCACGTTCATTCGTATGGTCAAGGAAATTATCAATGACACTCCCGAATAAAGCCGTCTTAGCAGATTTTTGTCCATTCCAGCCTGCGATAATGGTGGTAATACGCTCCTCTGCAACAGCGCGTTCAATTCCGCGTCCTGCATTGCGGTCAACTTTGATCAGTGACCGTGCCGGAATTTCAGCACCGGCTGCATGGGCAATAGCCTGTGTCAGCATTTTTTCTGCGTTTGCCACCGCATTTTGAACAGATTTTACATCACGCTGAACCACGCTCAACGGGTAAATGGGCTCTTCTGAAGCTTTCGCCTTTCTGACAACAAAACTGAGATCAAGCAGTGTTTCAGTCGTTTTTGGATTTGCAACAGGTATCAGGATTCTCTCAGGACGTTCGTCAAACAGCTGAGGTGTATCAAGCGCTTCACTCTCAGCCAGTCTCCGTCCAAACTTTTCAGTCAGATAAGGACCGGTGATACAGGTCAGGAGAATCATGACAATCACAGCATTCACAGTTGCTACATTCAACAGGCCGATCTCGAAGCCGACGAGCGTTGCAGCAAGTGTAGCAGCTGCCTGAGGGGTGGTCAGCCCGATGATCACGAAATTTTCCAACCTGCTATAGTGATAAATTTTACTTGTGAGCAGACTCGCAATCGATTTTCCGATCAATACTGAACCAAGTACCACACCAAGCATGATCCAGGCATCGGGACTTGAGAACAGAACAGATAAGTCCATCAGCATCCCGACTGACAGCAGGAAAAACGGGATGAATAGTGCATTTCCTGTAAAACGGATTCTGTTCATCAACGTACCGTGATCATAAATATACCGATTCAATGCAAGGCCGGCGAGAAACGCACCAATAATCGGTTCTAGTCCTGCTAAAAGCGCAATTGCGCCTGCCACAAACATAATTGTCAGGACAAAGTTGAATTCCATCTGACCATCGTTATTTGAGTTGCGGAAAAACCATTTTGCTGCAATTGGAGCACCAATGAGCACCACAAGCCCAAATAAAATAGTTGAGATCATCAAGCGGAGCCAAAATTCAGCACTTGTATCCCCTCCTGCAAGCCCGACAACAGCAGCGAGAATCAGCATGGCAAAGGTATCCGTCAAAAGCGTACCGCCGATTGCAGTCGTGACGGCTTTATTTTTGGCAATACCAAGCCTCGAAGCGATCGGGTAGGCAAGCAGCGTGTGCGAGCCGACAATGGATCCTAAAAGAATCGCCGCACTGAATGAAAAACCGAGATAGTAGGAAAGAGCTGTACCAAATAGTAAAGGAATGAAGAAAGACAGTAGACCGAACATAATACTTCTTGACCTGTATTTTTTGAAGCCGTCTATATCAAGTTCCAGCCCGGCTATAAAAATGATAAATAGAAGGCCGACAGTACCGAGCAGCTGGATCGTCTCCCCGCGTTCTAATAGGCCAAGCCCGTTTGGTCCGACAATAACACCGGCGATAATGGGTCCGATAATTCCCGGAATTCTGAGCTTACTCATCATAAATGGAGAGATTAAAAAGATAATAACAGCGAGCCCGAAGACCAGGACCGGCTCCTGAAAGGGAAGAGTCATTGATTTCACCAGCTTTCGTTTCTTAATGGCTTTGTTACATATGGCTGGTGATTTTCGCTCCAGGGGAACGCTTTCCGCAGTGAACCCGATTTTGGTTCGCGGTGAGCCTCCTCAGCGCGGGGCGCTTGCGGGGTCTCACCTGTCCGACTTCTCCTGCTGGAGTCGTCCCCTTCCGCTCCAATCACCAGCTGTGCTAAAACAATATCTAACTTTAATATAACGTTCTTAATAAAAAGATTATAAGTGAAAAAGTTTATATAGAAAACAAATAACCCCTTACCTGTATAGGCAAGAGGTTAGGGGTGACTGTTCAAGTTTTTTTAAACTCCATAAGCAAAAGGGTTATTCTTCCATCTTTCTCAGTTCAGATAATTCCTCTTCAATTCCAGTCAGTCTCTTTTGCGCGAATTCGCCGCTACGGCCCACTGATTCAAGCTTTTCGAGGTCATCCTGTGCACGGATATATTCCATTTTTAACTCTGCAATTCTATTCTTGATTTCATTTTGTGTCATTGACTCATCCCTCCGTTCACTTATTTTAACAAATCTTTATCTTATTCTCCAAAACATGACTGCATCGTGCTTACCCGTGACAAAAGAAGGGTAAAGATTAAAGTATTTTCTGAAAATTTAGAGGAGTTTAATCTTTTCTTGTTGAAAAAGTTTTATAGAGGTGTTTAAGAATGACCATAAAAAAAGGGGGACAGGGCAATGTTTAAGCCGTATCAGTCAGACCGGAACTTTGATGAAATGCTCGAAAAAGACGGATCCACCAGGGCTCACTATCAGGATTTTCATAAAGTAATGGATCAGTTCAGTGAATCTGAACTGAGAGAAAAGCATGAAACAGCCCAGCTCAGTTTTTTAAGGCAGGGGATCACATTCACTGTCTATAACGATAATGTCGGCACTGAACGTACCATGCCGTTTGATTTTATTCCGATCATTATGCCACCTGAGACGTGGACAATGATTGAAAAAGGGATGAAGCAGCGCGTTGAGGCACTGAACATGTTTCTTGATGATATCTATCACAATGCTGAAATCGTAAAAGACGGTGTTGTTCCGAGAGAATTCGTTGAACAGAATCCGTATTATCTTAAAAAGCAGGTCACTGGTATTGATGTGCCACTGAAAAATCATATATTCCTTGCAGGAATTGATTTGATCCGTGATCAGGAAGGTACATACCGTGTCCTCGAAGACAATCTGCGTAACCCTTCAGGCATGTCTTATGTCTATCAGAACCGTTATGTCATGCGACAGGTATATCCCGAATTTTTTAACCGTCACAGCATCCATTCACTCGAACATCAGCTTTCACATATGCATGAAGCTGTGCTGGATCACTGCCCGATCAACTGTCTGCACGAGCCGCGTGCGGTTCTGCTGACGCCGGGGATGTATAATTCAGCTTATTATGATCACGTATTTCTTGCTCAGCAGATGGGGATCGAACTTGTAGAGGGGCGCGATCTTCATGTCAGAGACAATATTGTATATGTAAAAACGATCAGAGGAATGCAGCGGGTTGATATCATTTACCGCCGCATTGATGATGATTTCCTTGACCCGCAGGTGTTCAACAAGGACTCAGCACTTGGCGTTCCGGGATTAATGAGTGCTTATAAAAAAGGCAATGTATCATTCCTGAACGGTGTTGGAAACGGAGTAGCAGATGACAAAGCGATGTATGCATTTGTCCCTGAGATGATCCGCTATTATCTGAAGGAAGATCCGATTATCCCGAATGTAGATACGTATTTTATGAGAAATATTGAACAGCGCAAATGGGCGCTTGAAAATCTGGATCAGCTAGTGGTGAAAAATGTAGGTGCATCAGGCGGTTACGATATGCTGATTGGACCGCATGCGACAAATGAAGAAATTGACCGGTTCAGAAAGAAGATTGAAGAAGAACCTCATCAATATATTGCACAGCCGACCATTCAGCTGTCACGCGCACCTGCTTTTCAGGATGGACGTTTTTATCCGTGCCATGTAGACCTTCGCGTATTTGTTATGAGAGGGAAGAAAACGAATGTCTTACCTGGCGGACTGTCACGTGTAGCACTGAAAGAAGGATCGCTTGTCGTGAATTCATCTCAGGGCGGCGGCGGTAAAGATACATGGGTATTGAAAGGGGGCGAAGACAATCATGCTGAGCAGAGTAGCTGATTCACTTTACTGGATGTCACGGAACATTGAGCGGGCAGAAAATAATGCACGGGTGCTTGGGGTTCAGCTGATTCAGATGCTTGAAGCCTCTTCTGAAGAAACACTCGCGCGCCATGATTGGGAAACGGTGCTTGAAATTTGCGGATCTGTAGAAGATTTTAATCGGATGTATCCGAAAATGAGCACGAATCATCTGATCGATTATCTTGCATTTGCTGAAAATAATCCGAATTCCATTCTGAGCTGTATTAAATATGCACGTGAAAATGCACGCACGACACGTGATAGTATTCCAACCGATCTTTTTGAAGTATGGAACAATCTTTACCTTGAAACGACTGAAATGAAAATATCAGAAGGTTCGCTGAGAGATATTCAGCAGTTTTTAAACAGAGTCAAAATCGCAGCACTGACTTCGCACGGGATTGTTGATTCCATGATGACAAGAGGTGTCCCTTACAGGTTTTTCAATGTTGCAAAATGGCTTGAACGCGGTGAGAAAACAGCACGCATTCTGAATGTGCTCAACGACCGCTCAACTGCTGACAGAGAAAAAGCTGACGGCACGAATTATTATTACTGGCGCTCAGCACTGCAGCTTGTTAACGGGTATGAAGAATATCTGAAGCAGTATCCTCCAAGAATGAATGAAAAAGACATCCTGACATTCCTGATTTCGGACTTTTCATTCCCGAGATCCATACAATACTGTATGGATCATATCAGAGAATCCGTGATTTCACTTGAAGGCGGACGTGTCTCACATTATTCATGGAGAATATATGCAGCGCTTGATTTGATGATTGATGAATTTGACGAACGTAAGATCAGTTCGCTGAAAGATGAAGGCATCAGCGCATTTTTAGATGACTTCCAGAACAAATGTAATGATATCGGACGGATTTTTTCTGAGACCTACTATCTTGTCGAGCCTTCCAAAACAACATGAAAGGGTAAGGCTGAAAAAGAGAAACTTACAACACGAGGGAGCGGGAGTTCTATGAAGTATGAAATTACTCATACAAATACGTTTAATTATTCTACAAAAGTTGACCAGAGTATGAATGAGATCCGGTTAAAGCCGAGAACAGATGAGTGTCAGAGACTGCTGGCTTACAGAACAGAGCTGACACCTACCGCACTTACAAAAGAATATCAGGATATCTGGGGCAACAATGTAGAATCATTTTTTATCGCTGACATCCATCAGTCACTTGAAGTAAAGACGATTTCAACAATCAGTATTCAGCGAAGTCCTTTTATAGAAAGAATTGATTATTCACCTGAAATGAAGTCAATTTTTCATTCGAATATTTTCAGACAGCAATATCTGCCGTTTTTAAATCAGACAGCTTATACGTACGTAACTGAAGATCAGGTGAATGAAGTAGTCAATCAGGTCGGAAGTACAGAGAATCCCGTTCGATTCTCACTTGATGTGATGAAATATGTCTATGATCTTTTCTCATATGACCCGGTTGCGACAGATGTGAATACAAAAGCCACAGAATCAATCATAGGCAGAAAGGGTGTCTGTCAGGATTACGCCCATGTCATGATTGGTATCCTGAGAGCCCGCAGCATTCCGGCGCGCTATATCAGCGGTTATCTGTATGTCGGAGAAGATTCGGCACTGGTCGGGGATGCAGCGACACACGCCTGGGTGGAAGTGATGGTACCAGGCATTGGCTGGGTTGGACTTGATCCGACTAATAATGTTGAAGCACTTGAAAACCATATCCGGATCGGCGTCGGCCGGGACTATGCCGATGTCAGCCCGCTTCAGGGAGTATACCGCGGCGGTGAACAGGAACTTGACGTAAAGGTCAGCGTCAAATTACTTGATCAATAAAAGCCTGAGAGAAGGAGGTCTTGTGTACAAAACAACTGCACAAGACCTTCTTTGTATCTGAGTGAATGCTTTTATATAAAAGGCTATGTTAAGGGCCGATATTGTTTTAGCACAGATGTTGATTGGAGCGGAGATCAACAGCCAACTTTAACAGAGCTTAAATATATAGCACATTCAACCTGCCTGAATTAGTTTAGATGTCTTTACGGATGTCGATATACTAAGAAAGGCGGTGATTGAGATGAAGACCCGCACTGCGGCAGTGATCGGTTCACACACAGCAACAGGTCGTGAACTGATTAAAGAATTATGCTCACGCAGCGTATATGATGAAGTCATTGTCCTTTCAGAAAGTAGAATGACATTCAATCACGAAAAAATATCGGAGCGGCTGATCGATTTCAGATACATTGAGGCAGGTCATTTCGGCCTCGTGGATGATGTGTTCTGCTGCGTGCACCCTGACAGGCATGACAGCTGGTTTGATCCGCTGAAAACTGCAGCAGCAGCTAAAAAAAGCAATGTCTCGCAATATCTTGCACTTTCTTCAATGGGAGCGAACCCCCGCTCGATCTTAAAGCTGAACAGGCTTTACGGTGTTTATGAAATGCAGCTTAAAAAGCTTAACCTCCCTTCTCTGCACCTTTTCCGTCCATCTATTCTGCTGACTGACCCGGAAGAGTTTCGTGTGAAAGAATCGGCTGCTGCAAAATTTATTGCATTTGCCGGATGGGCGATGATGGGGCCCTTTAAAACATATAAAGGAATCAGAGCTTCACAGCTGGCACTGGCGATGACAGAAAAAGCGCTGAACCGCTATTCTCCAAAAGTAGCCATTTACAAATCAGGTGTAATTGAAAATACAAAAAGAGGAGATTCAGAGCCTTAATTCTTCTTAAAAATCAAAAATACTGTTAAAGTATATGCATATTAGTCTGAAGCTAAAAGGTGGTGTCACGGAGTTGTTTAATTCCTTATTATTTACGGCGATGCTGGTCGTCTTTCTCGGTATTCTGTCCCAGTGGTTATCATGGAGAATCCGTATGCCTGCAATCGTTGTAATGTCGGTAGCAGGAATTATCGTGGGGCCTGTACTCGGGTTTATTAATCCTGAACAGGAATTCGGTGAGCTGTATGGTCCGATTATTTCAATGGCTGTTGCTATTATTCTTTTTGAAGGAAGTCTGCAGCTCGATTTCCGTGAAATCAGAGATCTCGGAAAGCCTGTATTCAGAATCGTCACATTCGGTGCATTTCTTGCCTGGATCCTCGGTTCTCTGACAGCGCACTACATAGCAGGTCTGTCACTGCCTGTAGCATTTGTCATTGGGGGACTCTTTATTGTAACAGGGCCAACCGTGATTTTGCCGCTGCTCAGGCAGGCAAAACTGAAGCCGAGGCCCGCCAAAATTTTGAAGTGGGAAGGGATCATTGTTGATCCGTTTGGCGTGTTGATTGCACTGTTCGCATTCCAGATTATCCTGTTCTTTGTAGATGAAGCAGTTACATTTACGAATCTGTTATTATTCTTTGGTGCAGCGGCATTTGCCACCGTGCTCGGATGGGCCCTTGGCCGCGGAATGGGCTGGATGTTTGAAAAAGGGTACATCCCTGAATTCCTGAAGTCTCCTGTTCTGTTTGCAGTTGTGCTGTTCTGTTTCAGTGTGGCAGATGAAGTGATGCATGAAACGGGGCTGTTATCTGTTACTGCGATGGGGATGACAATGGCCAATATGCATATCTCCTCAATCAGCGATATGCGTCATTTTAAAGAAAACATCTCAGTTCTGCTGATCTCAACCATTTTTATCATGTTGACAGCGTCACTTCAGGTGGAAACGCTGCTTGAGATCTTTAATCCAAGAATTATCGGTTATGTCGTATTGATGCTGCTGATCGTAAGACCTCTCTCAATCTGGCTTTCCACAATCGGGACAGACTTGTCCTGGCAGGAGAGGACACTGGTCGGGTGGATTGCGCCTCGTGGAATTGTAGCGCTGACTGTATCAGGCTACTTCGCCTCGGTGCTTCTTGACACGGGCTTTGAAGATGCAGAGATCTTAACCGCATTGACCTTTGCACTCGTATTCTCAACAGTAGTTGCACACGGTTTCTCAATCGGCTGGGTAGCAAAGAAGCTGAAGCTTGCTAATGATGATCGTCCAGGCATGATTATTGTAGGTGGTAATGCCTTTACAAGAGGGCTTTCAGCGATCCTGCAGGAAGTGAAAGTACCCGTGATCCTGGTTGATTCAACCTGGCGTAACCTGGCACCCGCTAGACAAAGAGGTGTCCAAACATTCCACGGGGAATTATTATCCGAACAGACAGAATACAAGCTTGATATGACGCCTTATGAAGCGATCATTGCAGCGTCTTCACTCGATTCATATAATGCACTTGTCTGTTCAACATTTACACCATCGATCGGGCGTAAACATCTGTTCCAGGTATCGATGGAAAAGAACCATGATGCGGACCTCGAAGGACTGCGTCATACAGTAGGCGGACGTATTCTGTTTGATGAAAAAGCAACCCTTCAGGAACTGATCAGACGCGTTGAAAGCGGACATGTGTTCAGACGTACGCAGATTACTGAACAATATACATTTGAACAATATAAAAAAGAAATTAACGGTGATGATCTGTTGATTGGTGTACTAAATAAGACGGGACATTTTGAACCGTTCGTTAAGGACTGGGAAGAAGTCATCAACCCGGGAGATACACTGATCAGACTGACATCTTCAACAAAAGAAGCAGAAAAAGCAAAGCAGAAACAAAATGAGAAATAAATGATGAGATCCGGAAAGCATGAATGAGCGCTTTCCGGATTTTTTAATGGTGCGATTTTGCAGGGAAGCGGCCGTCGAAAGGCTGGGTATGCCCTTCGGTTGCGCGAATATGACCTTCGCGGGCCGTGATACGACCGTCAACCCGGGTGTATCGTACCGTCAGGAGCAGAAATACCACCCTCGCCGGCCAAAACACGACCACCTGCATCGCGGGCAGCCACCTAATCCCCGGGATATGTTATACTCACCTACAGAATAAAACGTATAAAGGACGGATTTAATCATGAAAAAAACAGTCGTACTGGCTGAAAAGCCTTCAGTTGGCCGCGATATTGCACGTGTGCTGAACTGTCATAAAAAAGGAAACGGGTACCTTGAAGGAGACAACTATATCGTTACGTGGGCACTCGGCCATTTAGTAACCCATGCAGACCCTGATCATTATGGAGATCAGTATCAGTCATGGAATCTTGAAGACCTGCCGATTCTGCCTGAAAAAATGAAGCTTGTTGTGATCAAGAAGACAGGCAAGCAGTTTCAGGCAGTGAAAAGCCAGCTGACTCGAGGTGACGTCGGAGAGATTGTCATCGCTACAGATGCCGGTCGTGAAGGTGAACTCGTTGCCCGCTGGATTCTTGAAAAAGCGAGAGTGAATAAGCCGGTCAAACGCCTGTGGATCTCATCTGTCACAGATAAAGCAATCCGGGAAGGCTTTAAAAACCTGAAAGACGGAAAGCGTTATGAGCCGCTATATCATTCAGCAGTTGCCCGTGCGGAAGCTGACTGGATCGTTGGTATCAATGCAACACGTGCGCTGACTACCAAGTTCAATGCGCAGCTTTCATCAGGCCGCGTACAGACGCCGACTATTGCCATGATCGCGATGCGTGAAGAGGAAATCAACCAGTTCAAGCCGAAAAAGTTTTACGGACTGCAGGCAAAAGCAGACGGGCTAACGCTGAAATGGACAGATGGAAAAACCAATCAAACGTTTGATCAGCAAAAAGCAGACAGCCTTTTATCGAAAGTAAAAGGTCATGATGTGGTCATTAAAGAAGTAAAGAAAACGCCGAAAAAGACGTATCCTAAGCCGCTTTATGATCTCACTGAACTGCAGCGTGACGCACATAAACGCTACAGCTTTTCGGCAAAAGAAACGCTATCAGTGCTGCAAAAGCTTTATGAGCAGCACAAGCTTGTGACATACCCAAGAACGGACTCACGCTTTCTGTCATCTGATATGACTGAAACGCTCGCTGACAGACTGAAAGGGATGAAGGTGCCACCGTATGCCCAGCACGTAGTGAAGCTGCTGAGAAAACCGATTAAGGCAGGCAGCTTTATTAACGATGCGAAGGTGTCAGACCACCATGCGATTATTCCGACTGAAGAAACGCTCCGCACTGAAAAGCTGAATGATAAGGAGTGGAAAATCTATAACCTGATTGCAGAGCGCTTCCTGGCTGTACTGATGCCTCCATATGAATATGAGCAGACGGTTGTAACAGCAGAGATTGGTGGTGAAACATTCATTGCTAAAGGGAACATCCCAATTAAACTCGGCTTTAAAGAACTTGACCAGAGTGAGGAAGAGCAGCATGCAGCACTTCCTGATGTGGAAAAAGGGAGCCGTCTGACCGTTCAGCATGTGAATGTGACAACAGGTGAAACACAGCCCCCGGCTAGATTTAACGAGGCATCACTACTGTCAGCGATGGAAAATCCAAAAGCCTATATGCAGGGTGAGAAAAAAGAGCTGATTGATAAGCTTGGTGAAACAGGTGGACTTGGAACCGTTGCAACACGTGCTGATATTATTGAAAAGTTATTCAACAGCTTTTTAATCGAAAAGCGCGGGAATGATATTTTCCTAACGTCAAAAGGGCGTCAGCTGCTTGACCTCGTCCCTGAGGAACTACGGTCACCTGCGCTCACAGCAGAATGGGAGCAAAAGCTCTCTGCTATTGCTGATGGCAAATTGAAGCAGCAGGCATTTATGACTGAAATGACTCAGTTCTCAAAAGATGTGGTTCGTTCCATCAAAAACAGTAAAGCGCAGTATAAGCACGACAACATGACAGGCACGCATTGCCCTGACTGTGGCAAGCTGATGCTCGAAGTAAATGGTAAAAAGGGTAAAATGCTCGTCTGTCAGGACCGGGAATGCGGTCACCGTAAAAACGTAGCCAAGAAAACGAATGCCCGCTGTCCGAAATGTAAAAAGAAAATGGACCTGCGCGGTGAAGGCGATGCACAGACATTCAGCTGCGTATGCGGCTACCGTGAAAAGATGGATGCTTTCCAGAAGCGCCGCAAGGAAAACCAGAAAAACAAAGCAGGTAAGCAGGACGTAAAGAAATATATGAAAAAACAGGATCAGGATGAACCAGTAAACACAGCACTCGCTGATGCACTGAAGAATCTGAAGCTATAAGAAAAAGCGTTTCTCTCCATGAGTGGAGGGAAACGCTTTTTAAGTAGAGGCACAAGAGGGACGGAGCTAACTGTGCCATTTTTAGAATCATTCTAGAAATGAATCACGAAGCTCCGTCCCCGCTGTGCCGCCTAAAATATACCTAACTCACTTCCACATGCTTAGCAGAAGCCCTTTTATAAAAAATCGTAAAGAACACGACACTTGCAGTCGCAAGCAGTGTCAGCACCAGAAACAGGTTGCTGTAAATGATATTTTCTCCGCCTGCAGACAGCGGGTTCAGACGTAGTGTCACGCCCTGAATCTCAAGCACCGCGCCAAAGATCGCACTCGCAAACGCACCGCCCATAAAGTTCAGCAGGTTAAACAGTCCAATTCCAACCCCATTTTCCTCACGGCTGAGCGTTGAAGAAAGAATGTCTGCAGTTGAACTCTGCACAAGTGGGAAACCAAGATAAGCCACGAGCATACAGACTGAAATAATCCATGCCTGACTGCCGGCAAAAGTTGAAATCAGCAGACATCCGCCTGCAATCAGGAGCAGTGCAGTGATGACAACAGGTACCCCGCCGCGCTTATCAATTACGCGTCCGCCAACCTGACCGAGAAACCCTGAAATAATCGCACCGGGAAACAGCACAAGCCCGATTCCGATTGTCGACAGTGCATTCAGATCACGCAGCATAATCGGGATAATGAAAATCAATCCGAAAAGGCATGACGTCCCAAAGAAGCTGGTCAACACTGTGACTGTGTACCGTTTGTTTTTCAAAATAGCCGGCTGAATAAACGGATTTTTCGCTTTCAGTGTCCACCAGATAAATAATCCACCTGCAACAGCCGTTACGCCAAGCATCCACAGCGTATAAGTCGTAATGACAAACAGCAGGCTGGCCACTGTAATCGCAATTAAAATCGCACCCGGAATATCAATACTGCCCTGACGGCGTTCTTCCTCAGGAAGCCATCTTCTGAAAAGCGGGATCGATAACGCAGACATCATGGACAAAATGAATAAAAAGCGCCAATCCAGTACGCCCCCGATCAGGCCGCCGACAATCGGCCCAACCCCTGAAGCGAATGCCACAGTTGATGCTACATAGCCGAACACCTTTCCGCGGCTTGAAGGCATAAACCTTGCCGGGATAATAAATGACAGCGCCGGGATACTCGCGCCGCCCATCGCCTGAAAAATTCTTGCGACAATCAGTGTCGGAAAGTTAGGCGATAAGAAACCAATTAATGAACCAATCGCAAATAATGAAATGCCGATTGTAAATAACGTACGGATTGCAAATAAATCAGCAAGCTTTCCATACATGAGCGAACCAATCGCGAAAACGAGAATATATCCCGTCAGCACCCAGCTCACCTGAGAAGGAGACAAACCGAAATCCGCAGAAATATCCGGAATCGCCACATTGAACATCGTGCCGTTCATTACCGTAAACGCCAGGATCAAACAAATTAAAAAAGTCAGCTTTTTCTTCTGACTGTCTGGAACTTCTTTTATATCTGTCATGTTAAAAACCTCGTTGTTTCTTTTATTTTGTGAAATTAGAGACTGGTTGGACCCGGTTTTACTTCTTAAACGCTGCCTCTTTCCGCAGAAGACTGCGCTTTCCTGCCCCCGGGCGGTGAGCCTCCTCAAGCTTCGCTTTGCGGGGTCTCACCTGTCCCTTCCTGGGGCGGGAGTCTCCGTCCTCTGCTTCAAGAGGCAGCTAAATGGTCTCAGTAATTTTATTAAGTATAAACCTAAACCACATAAATATTTCGCTATCCAAAATAATCATAGAGGCTGAATTGAAGAATGTAAAACAGTTTAGCTGAATTCGTGTAAAATAAAAATAATCAGAAAACGCAAAAGGGGTGTGTAAAGTTGGCTAAAGGTAAGACAAATGCGATGCGGATGCTAGAAGCAGCAGGTGTTTCCCATAAGATGACTGAATATGACGTGAAAGATGGTCTGACTGACGGGGTTTCGGTAGCTGAAAAAATCGGCCGCGAACAGGAGGAAGTATTCAAAACCCTGGTAGCACAGGGCGTTTCGAAACAATATTATGTTTTTGTTATACCCGTTCACCGGGAATTGAACCTGAAAAAAGCCGCTTCTGCAGCAGGTGAAAAAAAGATTGAAATGATCCCGATGAAAAGTCTTCAGCAGATCACCGGTTACATAAAAGGAGGCTGCTCTCCGATCGGTATGAAAAAACAGTTTCCAACATTCATTGATGAGCAGGCAGGGGAACAAGAAACGATTCTTGTGAGCGCAGGTCAGATTGGTAAACAAATTGAAATAAACCCCCATGACCTCAGTCAGATCACGGGTGGAATATTTGCAGAGCTCTCGTAAAAAACTTTCAAACGTTTAAGCATTTCTGAAGCCGGGTAGAGTTGTTCTGTAGAGCAATTTACAGCAATTAACCAGGAGGAGATAAGCATGAGTCTATTTTACAAAGAGTTCACAAATGATGAGGAAGTAGTAAATGCAATTGGCTCCATTAAAGCAAAAGGTGTTAACGAGGATACGATCTATGTCGTAACACATGATGATGACCGTACAAAACGAATCGCAGATAACGCCGACGCAAATACACCTGGCGGATTTGCAACTAAAGCTAAAAACATCTTTAACAAAAAAGGCGATGAGCTTCGTGACCAGTTCCAGCACCTTGGATTCACGGCCTCAGAAGCAGAAACGTTAGAAGAAAAACTTGATGAAGGTAAAGTCATTGTCGTTGTTAAAGACGCGCCGGCAGGCTTTGCATTATAAAAACGTATGAAAATCCGTCCTCTTTGCAGGGCGGATTTTTTGTGGAGTGAATTGGGGTTGGGACGGCGGCCGTAAAATGGCTTCCCGGGCATAGGTCTAATTACACGAAGTGGCGAACATGTCTGGTTTTGCGTCGAACATGACTCGGTGAAAGGCGAATATGAACTATTTTACGCCGAACCCAGATTATTTCCCATCAAACATTCATTATTTCCCGTCGAACACCAGCATTTTTACGCCGAACATCCCCATTTTTTCATCGAACCAACCCGACCCCCATCCCAAAACCCCACTCAAATATGTTAAAGTAGTCTAAGTGAAAATACCGTAACGGGTTTTACCTGTCATATAGAAAGAAGGATCTGAATGAATAAGAGAGAAAAAACGGTGCGCTGGAGCTTTTTCCTCACCGGGCTTGTCGTGCTTGGACTCGGCATTTCGATGACAATTAAAGGGCAGCGGCTTGGCATTGGCCCGTGGGATGTACTGCATGTTGGTTTGTTCCAGCAGCTCGGGCTGACAGTCGGAACGTGGGCGATCTTAGTCGGTGCGTTCATTATCGCATGTACTGTTGCCGTGACGAAAAAGCCGCCACGCATCGGGGCCATTTTGAATATGCTGTTAATCGGAGTATTCATTGATTTCTTCAACTGGCTGATACCTGATCCGCAGTCGCTGCCTGGGGCAATTGCTATTTTACTCGCAGGGATTGTTGTAATGGGCTATGGCGTTGGCATTTATGTATCTGCAGATCTTGGTGAAGGACCGCGTGACACAATTATGATGATGATTGTCAGAAAAACGGGCTGGAATTTGTCCAAGGTGCGCCGCAGCATCGAATTAGTTGCCCTGGCCATCGGCTGGCTGCTTGGAGGGCCGGTTGGAATCGGCACGATCCTGATTGCCTTTTTCACAGGAACGATCGTGAATCTGTCACTTCCGCAAAGCCGCATGACTTTGCAGAAAATGCTGAACAGAGAATCGAAAGCAGCCGCACATCACGCATAGCATTGAGACGGGTCAGACCCGCTTCTACGCTGACAACACACCCGTCCCGCTTTCCCCGAGCAGATCGGTTGGTTATAGAAACAGTGTCCTGTAAACTTATACGAAAACGCAGGAGTGATGTTTGTGTACGATTTTACAAAAACAGATGCGCAGAAAAGAATGCTGGCTGAATTAAACAGACTCATTCCTTCATTTAAAAAGCGCGAACACTTACTTGATGAACCGAATGCTTATCCAAAAGAGAATATAAATGAACTGATCCATACTGGTTATTCAAAACTGACGCTTCCTGAAGAATTTGGCGGTCAGGGTAAAGGACTTTATGAACTCGTTCTTGGTCAGGAAGCAATTGCGAAAGGGAGCGGCGCAACGGCACTGTCGATCGGCTGGCATACTGGCACGCTGCTTGAATTCAGCGAAAGACGGCACTGGAAAAAAGGAGCGGCTGATTTTATTTTAGAAAAAATCAGTAATGGTGCCATTGTCAATACAGCCGCTACTGAAAAAGGAGCTGGCAGTCCTGCGAGAGGTGCGCTGCCAAAAACGACAGCAGTAAAAACGGCTGACGGCTTTGAAATCACTGGGGAGAAGTCATATACGTCTCTTGCGCCGATGCTTGACTATATATTTGTCACAGCAGTGATCGAAGGAACGGAGCAGGTGGCAACGTTTATTATTCCGGGAGATGCAACAGGAGTGTCGATCCGCGAGTCCTGGGACAGCATAGGGATGCACGGGACTGCGAGCCACGATCTTGTGCTCGAAAAGGTAAAGATTCCGGAAACATATATGCTGAAGGATGGAAAAGAAGCAGGTGCGAAACCGCCGATGAGCTGGCTGCTTCATATTCCGGCGTGCTACATCGGTATTGCAGCGGCTGCGCTTGAAGATGCCTCAGCGTTTGCGTCTTCCTATGAACCGGCCTCACTTGGTGAACCGATCGGCAGCCTTCCGAATGTACAGGAAAAACTCGGCGGTCTGCAGGTGAAGCTGCTCAGTGCCAGACAGGTAATGTACCATACGGCAGAAGCATATGAGCGTGCTGAGAATAAAGAGGACGTGCGCGCACTTCTCAGTTCATCAAAAGTGCATGTCACTAATGCCGCAATTGACATTGTAGAAAAAGCGATGAGAATTGTTGGCCCGCAGAGCATGTCTGCAAAAAGCCCGATGCAACGCTATTATCGCGATGTACGGATGGGACTTCACAATCCGCCGATGGAAGATATGGTGAAGCTTGGGTTTGGTAGGCAAATGACAGAACAATGATATAAAAAAGCAGCCGCAGGGCTGCTTTTTTATATATCAATCTCCACTTCCACACCAAAATGGTCCGATACAACAGGCTTATGCTCACCGTTAAAGATAACCTGTGAAGATGTTACACGGACAGGCGCTGAAGCAAAAATATAATCTATGCGCAGCGGCTGTGCGTTACCTTCCCAGCCCGCAATCTGGCCGAATACGGTCACACCGCTGTCTTTCGTTTCAGCCAGTGCATACGTATCATAAAGTCCTTTTACTGTCAGTAACTCATAGCCTTCTTCTTTTAGTCCGGCGTGGTTATTGAAGTCACCCATATAAAATGAAAGCCGGTCAGCAGATTGCCTTTTTAACAGCTGTTCAACCTGATACGTATAAGGTTCTTCCTGATCACTCCACCAGCCCAGGTGACAGGAATAGACATCAATCAGCTGCCCGCCTGCATCAACCGTGATGCGGGGGACGGCACGCGTTTTCCAGTGAGTCGGATCTTCAGACTGAGTAATGAAAAAGGATGATGTCTCAGTGACAGGAAGGCGTGAGATCAGCGCAACGCCTTCTTCATACACGTCATATCCATAGTGGCATAAAGACCAGTGCATCCGGTCATCTGTTCTTCCCAGTGACTCGAGACGTTTCAACAGTTCAACTCCGAAATGTCCTTTTTTATAATCACCTTCTGCAGGCGCGTCAGTCAGCTGACTCACTTCCTGCAGGGCGATAACGTGATAGTCACGTTCAACAATTGTCTGTGCAAGTACATCAAGCTTTTCAAGCTGCTGATCCTCCTGCCATGAATGGCAGTTAAGCGTAAGCAGTTTCATTGTTTATGCTCCTAACTCATCCTGAATATCAGATTTTAGTACGTCAGCTTTCGGTCCGTAGATGGCCTGTACGCCTCTGTCCCGAAGAACAAGACCAAGTGCGCCGTTTTGCTTCCAGATTCTTTCATCTGCTACAAGATCGATATCTTTTACCGTTACGCGAAGACGGGTCATACATGCATCTACATCTTCAATGTTTTCTTCGCCGCCCAGAAGCCCAATAATCGCAACAGCTTGAGAATCTTTGTTGCTGTCAGTTGTTTTTGATGTAATCTTTTCTTCAGTTGTTTCTTCAATATAGTTCCCTGCACGTCCCGGAGTAGGGAAGTTGAAACGCTTGATCAGGAAGTAAGCTGCACCAAAGTTTAAAGCAAACATCAGTACTGCAACCAGAACCAGGTTAATCAGATCACCAACCAGTCCAGCATTTACAATCAATGGCGTTCTTGTCAGGAATTCGATAAAACCGAATGCATGAATACGAAGGTCAATCAGATCCGCAAGTGCAAATGAGACCCCTGTCAGTACTGCATACACAATGTAAAGCAGCGGTGCAGCGAACATGAACATAAATTCGATCGGTTCAGTAACACCGGTTAAAAATACAGCAAGTCCTGCAGACAGGAACATTGATTTGTATTTAGTACGCTTATCTTTATCAACATTCAGATACATTGCCAGTGCAAGTCCGATCAGCGCGGCAGATGAAGCGATAAACTGTCCGACTTTAAAGCGGGCAGGCACAACTTCTTCAGTCAGCTGGTTGTAGCCTGCAGTGTTACCCTGCTGAAGCATATTATACAGGTCTGTCACCCATGCAAGCCACAGCGGATCCTGACCCGATACGGTGCTGCCGGCACTTGCGCCAGTCTGAATCACATACGTACCGCCAAGTTCCGTATAGTTAATCGGAACAGTCAGCATATGGTGAAGGCCAAATGGCAGTAACAGACGTTCAAGCGTACCGAAAATAAATGGCGCAATAACCGGAGCTGAGTTACGTGAATTCGCAATCCACTGTCCGAAATCATTCAACAGTCCCTGAATAAACGGCCATACAAGAGACATCACCAGCGCCACTACAACAGAACCAGCGATCACAACAAACGGAACAAAACGCTTTCCGTTAAAGAAAGACAGTGCCTGTGGCAGCTTACTGAAGTTATAGTATTTGTTATAAAGTGCTGCGCCAAGAAATCCTGATATGATTCCGACGAACACACCCATATTCAATGCAGGAGCACCAAGAACAGAGATAAAGTAATCACCAACAACCAGCTCGGCTCCTGTAAGAGACGTCACTGTTGAAGCGGGGTCAGCCAGCATATCGGCGTTTACACCAAATACAGCACCCGTGATGCGGTTAATTAATAGAAATGCAATTAATGCAGCAAACGCACCGCCAGCGCGGTCTTTCGCCCAGGAACCACCGATCGCGACTGCAAATAAAATATGCAGGTTCGTAATAATTGCCCAGCCGATGTCTTCCATGACACGTGCAATCGTTTGCATTAACATAATGTCACCAGTCATCATGGCAAGCAGTTTGCCAAGTGAAATCATAATACCGGCAGCCGGCATAACTGCTACTACAACAAGCAGTGCTTTACCGAATTTCTGCCAGAAATCAAAAGAGCCAAAAATCTTTTTCATCACAAACCCTCCAAGGTTATATATATTGAAAACGTATATGTACTACATAATGCAATCGTTTGCACTATTCGTTCATGTAGAATATTGTATATACAAGATGAGAAACTTGCAAGCGTTTTAATAAAATAAATTTTGTAAGAGCTTATAACCCGCATATTCAGGGAAATTAGAAAGTAAAAAAGGGGGAGTGGGCATGAAGAAATGGTGGATCAGTCTGAATGATAAAGTCTGGCTCAGCCCTGCCATCTATAGTCTTCTTGCAGTGGGGCTTGCAGCTGCTGTCGGATATTTTGATATTTATTATGGCGGCACAATCAGTGATATGCCGGCGATCTTTTACACTGAGATCGATCTGGCGCAAGCAATTTTAACCGCATTAATTACAGCACTATTAACAATGACAACTTTTACGTTCTCGACAATTATGGTTGTGCTCACAACATACGCTTCAAAATATTCCCCGAAGACAATTAAAAACTTTATTACAGACCCTTTAACGCTCCGTGTTCTCGGCGTATTTATGGGAGGGTTTATCTACTCTACGCTGTCTATGTTATTTATGCGCGACAGCTTTTCTGAAGACCCTGTGATCGCGGGGGTTGTCGGTGTACTGATTGCAATTATCTGTCTGATTTTCTTTGCAATCTTTATTCATCATGTTGCAACTGAAATTCAGGCGAGCCGTCTTGTAGAGCGTTTAGCGAACGATACAGATGAGGTAACAGCGTACTATTTTCAATTTATGCAAAAAGAAAATGTTTCTTTAGAGCATACAGATGAAAACTGGCATCCGGGTGAAACGTTCTACCAGGTGCCTGCCCACAGTTATGGATACGTTCAATATGTTGATCTTGATCAGCTGGCTAAAAAAGCAGCTGAGTATGAAGTGGAAATTGAGGTGAATGTCCCACTGGGTGAATACGTGCATAAAGCTACTCCGCTGTTGACAGTCTATGTCAGACCGGAAAGGCTGCCTGAGGTAAGAGATCTGCCGCTCACTGATAGTTTTCTAATTGGAAATGAACGTGATGTACGTCAGGATCCGGTTTTCGCGATTCAGAAAATGGTTGAAATTGCGCTGCGTGCGATTTCTCCGGGAATTAACGATCCAAATACAGCAAATGACAGTATCAGACATATTGGCAGACTGCTCGGGAATATGTCACAGTTCCCTGTCCGCCCGATCCTGATGACGGATCAAAAGGGGCAGGGCATTGTGAAGATTACGCTGCCGTCTTTCAGAGACATTTTGTATAAAACCTTCTTTCAATTAAGGCATTATGGAAAAGAGGATGTCTCTGTACTGACTGCTATGCTTGAAGCAATCGCATTTGCCAGGGAAAATGCCCCCCGCCAGCATCTGAAAGACCTGAGAGACATTGCCTCCTATGTCATTGAAGAAGCGGCACTTGAGCAGATGCCTGCAATGGACCGGGAATGGATTAATCAAAAGCTGCAGGCAGTTGAGAGGATTACAGAGAGAGGGGAAATATAAGAAAGGACATTCCCCGTTGGAATGTCCTTTTCCTATGGAATCATCGTCTTCAACAATTCCTGATACGCCTTCGCTTCATCAGCCTGTCCGGCAGCAAGATACGTTTTAGAAAGCCGCTCCACCGGTTCTTTAGCCCCGGGATTCAGCTCCATTTCATACGTATAGCAGTCAATCGCTTCATTATAAAACCCGATTTTTTCGTAGAGTTCTCCGGCAGCAGTCTGCTGTTCAGGATCTTCCGCTATTTCTGCAAGCTGTCTAACCAGCTGATAGACAGGAAGGTGAGAGACACATTCCAACTGTTGTAAAAGTGTATCAATCTGATGATCAGGTGCTTTCCCAAGGGCTTGAAGAACCATCTGATTTAGCTCCTCCGGGTGTTCTGACAACATTGGTGACAGCTTGCTGCACAGGTCGGCAAATGAAATGCTTTCAAGGTTATCCTGATTCTGCATGAGCCCCCTCAAATCTCTGACATCTGCAGCTTTCATTTTGAAAGGAGTATTGATCAGCAGCCTGACAGCTTCGGCAGGCTGATCATTTCTGATAAGTTCCCGGAATGAATGTCTCGCAGGTTCATCGTAACCATCTGATAGCAACCTTTCATATAACATCTGCTGCTGAATAGAGGAGTAATGAGTGTTTGTAAATGCGAGCAGTGTTTTAAAAGTGCCCGGTCCCGGTGTCAGCCTGTATTCTTCCTCGGCCGCAGCGAGCTGATGCTGGATAGAGAATCCCTCTGTCAGATTTCTTTTACTCCACAGTGTTCTCAGGTCATCTGACAGGTCCACCTTTTCAGAGCGTGTAGACTTCACCCACTCATGATCAGGAAAAACAGATTTAATCCGGCGAAAAACAATTTCTGCTTTTTTAAATTTACCTTCCCGTTTATAGGTGTAGTAATGCTCTCTCAGAACTTTAAACAGCTTTTCTTCTCTGATCAGACCGTCAAAACAGCTGAAGATGTCTACGGTCTGCATAGGATCTGTCTGTAATTTCTTCATCAACATGGTCAGTGACTGGTTTGGTATCGTTTCTCCCTGTCCGGCCAGCTGATCTGCCAGCGGGTGGGGACATAAAAAAACAATTCCCTGCGTGAGCGCTTCTTCAGTGTAGCTGCGTCTCTTTGAGCGGCTCACTTTTTTAGCGGCAAGGAATTGCTGGTCTTTAAAATATAGGTGATATAAGCAGTTATGCTCATCTTGTGCTTCAAGGATCGTACACGGAACGTGAATAGCCAGACGGACTGGCGTCAGGGCGGTGGTTGATTGATCTTTATCTTTTAAATAAAAGGTTTGATTCATCATTCTCGTTCCTCCTCTCAGATTCAGGTTTATTATATCATACTTTTCAGAAAACGAATGACCGGGTATGAATAATCAGCTTATAAGGAGGGAATTGTTAAAGTATATACTCATCGCTTTGTCCGCAATACATAAACATGTTAAAATAAATATTGTATTAAATACTTTCAAAACAACAAAAAATGTTCTTTTCAGAAGGACAAATGTAAACGAGGAGGAAATAAAATGTCTAAAGTACTTCATCAGTTTTTACAGGATAACCTGAACGACTTAAAAGATAAGGGACTATATAATGAAATTGATCCGGTTGAAGGTCCAAATGGCGCAATGATTACGATCGGAGGCAAGGAACTGATCAACCTTTCTTCTAATAACTATCTTGGACTTGCAACAAATGATCACCTGAAAGAAGTGGCTAAAAAAGCCATCGATCATTACGGAGTAGGCGCCGGGGCAGTTCGTACAATCAATGGAACGCTTGATGTACACGTAAAGCTTGAGGAAAAGCTTGCTGAATTTAAAGGAACAGAAGCAGCGATTGCCTATCAGTCAGGCTTCAACTGTAATATGGCTGCGATCTCAGCTGTGATGGATAAAAATGATGCCATTCTGTCAGACGAATTAAATCATGCTTCTATTATTGATGGCTGCCGTCTGTCAAAAGCAAAAATCATCCGCGTAAAACACTCAGATATGGATGATCTGCGTGCCAAAGCAAAAGAGGCAACAGAATCAGGTCTTTATAATAAAGTCATGGTGATTACTGATGGTGTATTTTCTATGGACGGAGACGTTGCAAAGCTTCCTGAAATCGTTGAAATTGCAAAAGAATTTGATCTGATCACTTATGTTGATGATGCACACGGTTCCGGTGTAATGGGTAAAGGAAAAGGAACAGTTAAGCACTTTGGTCTTGAAAAAGAAGTGGACTTCCAGATGGGCACACTGTCAAAAGCTATTGGTGTAGTCGGTGGATATGTAGCAGGTACACAGGATCTGATCGATCTGCTGAAAGTACGTTCACGTCCATTCCTGTTCTCAACGGCACTGACGCCTGGAGATACAGTTGCCATTACAGAAGCACTGCAGATCTTACTTGACAGCACTGAACTGCACGATAAGCTTTGGGAAAACGGTGACTATCTGAAAGCCGGCCTGAAGAAACTTGGGTTTGATATTGGTGAAAGCGAAACACCGATTACACCGGTTATTACTGGTGAAGAAAAACTGACTCAAAAGTTCAGTAAACGTTTGTTTGAAGAAGGCGTATACGCAAAATCAATCGTCTTCCCAACCGTTCCCCGCGGCACAGGGCGCGTGAGAAACATGCCGACAGCAGCCCATACAAAAGAGCAGCTTGATGAAGCAGTGAAAGTATATGAAAAAGTAGGTAAAGAGCTGGGGATTATTTAAAAACGGATAAATGTTATATAAAAAACGCACAGAGGTAAAAATGAGGGCGCTGAAAAAGTCTCTAAAAGAGACCGGTTCATTTCCGCTTCAGGCGTAGGCTTTCCGGACGGCGGTCGCTGAGCCTCCTCACCTTCGGTTGCGGGGTCTCAGCTATCCCGCTAATCGTCCCGGAGTCCACGCCTTCCGCTTCAATGAACCTAGCTTTTTAATCAATTTGTTATAATAAAAAGGAAGATGACGCTTAAGAAAAAGAGCGTCATCTTCCTTTTTGTATAGATAAACCTTTAAAGAAATGTGAGTTTTTAAATGCACTCAGATAAAAGCTGTGCGTTTTATTATATGGCTAAATAATTACAAAATAAAGAAAATATGATATATTTTAGTCGATGTAATGTGAAAATACATATTAATAAGAAGGGAGTGCGATTAAATGAAAGATTTAAAGAAAGAGTACCCGGTTCTTGAGAAGGATGAATATCATCGGAGAATGAAGAGTAAGAATCAAGGATTAATACTCGATTCAATTAATGGTGTATTAAATTTTATCCTGAAAATCATTTTCAGATGATCAGAGACTTCAGAAATAGAAGCCTCTTAATCAAACTGTAATATGCATGGACGCATTAGTAATACAGGAAAAGCCCAATCCCCATGAACATTAATGTAATGAGACCTGCGAATAAAAGCGGTTTTGTATTAAAGTATGACGCAGCATCAGAAAGAGATCTCATATCCTCAACTTCTTCTTTTGTCATTTTTTTGCCTATCATCAGCACTTTTCTAAGGCTGTCCGTTGTAACATCGAAAAAACCTGTACTGAGTATATAGAATGTAACGGCTATAAATAAGTAGATAAAGCTGATATAGAAAGACGCATCAATGAAACTCTCCAGCCCCGGCGCGGCCTGGCCTGAAAGTAAAACTATTCCATAAAAAAGATATCCTGCGAAAACAAATAAAACGGTATATTTCATGCCTGATTTTCACTCCTGTGCTAAAGTTGCATTGGTAAATTAACGATTTGACGCTTTTAATCGCTAAAGTGATAACAAAGTAAAATAAACCCAATAATATTATCATTTTATGACTAATACTATTGTAACACAGGAAATTAAAAAAATAATTCTTTGTAATGTGTGTACAATAGTCAAAAAAATTGTATAATTGTGAATGTATCAATTTTAGATATAAATAAAGGGAGGTCACTTAAGAATGAGAAAGTTTTCTTTTCTACTTGTACTTACGCTAGTAGCAAGCATCTTTTTAGCAGCTTGTTATGGTGGCGACAGCGGCTCTGATGACGCTGGTTCAGACGATGCTGGTTCTGATGATGCTGGTTCTGATTCAGCAGCACAGGAACTACGTGTAATGGAGTCATCTGCAATTCCTGTAATGGACACAATCATGGCGTCTGATACAGTAAGTTTCACAACAATGAACAATGTTATGGAAGGTCTTTACCGCGTGAATGCTAATCAGGAAGAAGTTCCTGCATTATCTGACGGTGAGCCTGAAGTAAGTGAAGACGGTAAAGTCTACACATTCACAATTCGTGAAGATGCAGTATGGTCTAATGGGGACCCTGTAACTGCTAACGACTTCGTATATGCTTGGCAACGTGCACTTAATCCGGACAGTGGTTCAAGCTACGGACCTTACCTGATGGAAGGTAAGATCGCAGGAGCTTCAGAAGTATTCAACGATGGTGCAGACCCAAGTACACTTGGCGCTAAAGCAATCGATGAAAAAACACTTGAAGTAACACTTGAAAAGCCAGTTGCTTATTTCAAATCACTAATGGCATTCCCAACATTCTTCCCGCAAAACCAGGCTTTTGTTGAAGAACAGGGAGAAGATTATGCAACTAGCGCAGATACAATTCTTTACAACGGACCGTTCGTTCTTGAAAACTGGGACGGCAGTACGGATGGAGAATGGGTTTACGCTAAAAACGAAGACTACTGGGATGCAGAAAATGTAGCCCTTGATAAGGTCACATTTAATGAAGTAAAAGATTCACAAACGGCTGTAAATGCTTATGAATCAGGTGAAGCTGATATTACAACTAAGCTTTCATCAGAACTTGTACCTCAGTACGAGGGTGATGAAAACATGGTTTCATGGTTAGAGCCAACAGTATTCTGGATCAAGATGAACCAGACAAATGAAGCTCTGCAAAACGAAAACATCAGAAGAGCACTTGCAATGGCAATTGATAAGCAGTCTCTAACTGATAACATCTTTAACAACGGTTCTATTCCTGCAAACTATGCTGTACCAAAAGAATTCGTTCAGCATCCTGAAACAGGAGCAGACTTCCGTGAAGCAAACGGCGACATGCTGACTTACAACGTTGAAGAAGCTCAGAAGTTCTGGCAGCAGGGTCTTGAAGAGCTCGGTGTAGATTCACTTGAACTTCGCTACCTTGGCGGTGACTCTGAAGCTGCTAAGACTTCAGATGAGTTCATCAAAGATCAGCTTGAAACAAACCTTGAAGGCTTAACAATCACACTTGAAAGTGTTCCTTTCAGCGTACGTCTTGAAAGAGATACTTCTCTTGATTATGACCTTCAGATGGCTGGTTGGGGACCTGACTACCTGGATCCAATTTCTT
The DNA here is from genome assembly GCF_000829445.1 of Jeotgalibacillus alimentarius. Classification (GTDB taxonomy): domain Bacteria; phylum Bacillota; class Bacilli; order Bacillales; family Jeotgalibacillaceae; genus Jeotgalibacillus; species Jeotgalibacillus alimentarius. Next base: position 6,046 of record NZ_JXRQ01000029.1, on the reverse strand, counting down.
TCTCTGACCTTTGGATTACAGATGGCGGTAACAACCATATGGCTTACTCAAGCGAAGAGTATGACAGACTTCTAGAAGAAGCTCAAACTACTTATGCTAACGATCCTGTTAAGCGTTGGGAAACACTTCAGGAAGCTGAAAGAGTACTATTAGAAGAAGATGCTGCGATTATCCCAATCTACCAGCGTCAGTCTAATATCCTTGTAAATGAGAATGTAAATGACTTTACTTATCATTTCGTAGGACCTGAGTACAGCTTCTATCCAATTTCTATGGGTGAATAATTAAATCGTAAAAAAATTAAAATGATATGATGACCTGAAAGAGAGAGTATGATTTTATACTCTCTCTTTCAGTGTCAAAAAGTATTCTAAAAATATTTTATATTCGCACAAAATGGAGGTGTGAAGATTGGGTAAATATGTCTTGCAACGCATATTCTATATGGCGTTAACCTTATTTATCGTAATCTCTTTAACGTTTTTCCTGATGCAGTTAATACCAGGTTCACCTTTTTCCACAGCAGCTAAGCTCTCAGACTCACAGCTGGCAATTATGAATGCAAAGTACGGACTGGATCAGCCTTTACCAGTACAGTATGCAATGTATATGGGTAATGTACTGCAGGGAGATCTCGGTGTATCTTTTCAATTCAGTAACACGCCTGTCACTGAATTAATTGCAGGGAGAATTGGTCCTTCTTTATCCTTAGGATTGCAGGCAATGATTTTCGGTACAATTTTCGGAATCTTACTTGGAATCATTGCGGCTCTCAGACAGAATACATGGCTTGATTATGGTTCCACGTTTGTTGCCGTTCTTGGTAAATCAATCCCGTCATTTGTATTTGCTGCAATGCTTCAATATATTATTGGTGTTCAGTTAGGCTGGTTACCTGTAGCATTTTGGCGTGGGTTTGAGTATTCCATCCTTCCTACGATTGCATTGTCCATCTTCCCCATTTCAATTGCTGCCAGATTTATGAGAACAGAAATGATTGATGTTTTAGGTTCAGATTATATTACTCTTGCAAAAGCAAAAGGTGCTTCAGGATATGAAATCGCCTTTAAGCATGCAATGAGAAATGCGCTGATTCCGGTTGTAACAGTTTTAGGACCATTAACTGTAAGTTTGATCACAGGTTCTCTGGTAGTAGAACGGGTATTTGCAATTCCGGGACTTGGTGAACAATTCGTTACATCAATTAACGTACTAGATTACTCTGTTATTATGGGTACAACGATACTATTTGCGTCTCTGTTTATTTTTACAGTGTTTGTAGTAGATATTCTTTATAGTATTATTGATCCTCGTATCAGATTGTCAGGGGGAAATAACTAATGGCAAATCATTCTGATAAGCGCTTTCCAAAAGCGATGTTCGAACCTGCCCAGGTAGATGAAAAACTGGCAGAGAAAATTGAAAAGCCAAGTTTGAACTTTTGGCAGGATGCTTTTTTAAGAGTCAGAAAAAACAAGGCCGCAATTATCAGTTTCATCATCTTAATGTTACTGGTGATTGTGACGTTTGTAGGTCCATATATTAATGGCTATGATAGTGAAACTCAAAATGCTGCTCACTCTAACCTGCCTCCTAGAATAGATGCAGTGGCAGATGTAAGCTGGCTTCCGTTTGACGGAACGTGGGAAAACCGGAGTGGAGAAAAGCTTTATCCATACGAAGAACGGGGCATTGAAGAATCATATTGGTTTGGAACCGATAAGTTTGGACGCGACCTGTTCACCCGATTATGGGAAGGTGTACAAATTTCATTATTAATCGCGGTTCTTGCAACGGCTATTGATATGATCATCGGTGTATCTTACGGTGCGATTTCCGGTTATTTCGGCGGCAGAGTCGATAACATCATGCAGCGTATTATCGAGATTCTGACAGGTATTCCTAACCTGGTCATTGTTATTCTATTAATCCTGGTCCTTGAGCCTGGTATACTGTCCATCACACTTGCCCTGGCCATAACCGGCTGGACAACCATGGCACGTGTTGTACGTGGACAGGTTCTGAAATTAAAAAATCAGGAGTTCGCGCTTGCATCTAAGACGCTTGGTGCCACTGATTTCCGTATTATCTTTAAACACCTGATGCCAAATATGGTCGGTGTTATTATCATCAATACAATGTTTACAATTCCGAATGCGATTTTCTTTGAAGCATTCTTAAGCTTTATTGGACTCGGACTGCAGCCACCTGATGCTTCACTCGGAACATTGATTGAAGATGGGTTCAAGGTTATGCTTCTGTATCCATCCCAGTTAATTATTCCATCAATCGTGATTAGTATTCTGATGATTACATTCAACCTAATGGCTGATGGATTGCGTGATGCATTCGATCCAAAAATGAGAGACTGAGGCTGGTGAATAATCGTGAATAATATTTTAGAAGTTAAAGATTTAAATATATCCTTTCACACTTATGCCGGAGAAGTTCAAGCGATCAGAGGTGTGAACTTTGAATTGAAAAAGGGAGAAACACTTGCGATTGTAGGGGAGTCAGGTTCAGGAAAATCTGTAACGACTAAATCTATTATGAGACTTCTTCCAAAATCAAATTCAGAGATTAAGCAGGGAAGCCAGATTTTATTTGATGGCAAAAACCTTGCTGAACTATCAGATAAAGCAATGGAAAAAATCAGAGGAAAAGATATTTCAATGATTTTTCAGGATCCAATGACTTCATTGAATCCGACAATGAAAATTGGCAAACAGATTGCAGAGCCATTAATTAAGCACCAGAACTTTTCAAAAGCACAGGCAAAGCAAAGAGCGCTTGAACTGCTTGAGCTTGTAGGACTGCCTAATCCTGAAATCAGAATTAATCAGTATCCTCACCAATTCTCAGGCGGTCAGCGTCAAAGAATCGTTATTGCTGTAGCACTTGCGTGTAATCCAAAGGTGTTAATTGCGGATGAGCCGACTACTGCACTTGACGTGACAATCCAGGCTCAGATTCTGGACCTGATGAAGGATCTTCAGAATAAAATTGATACATCTATTATTTTCATTACTCATGACCTTGGCGTGGTAGCAAGTGTTGCTGACCGTGTAGCTGTTATGTACGGTGGTAAAATTGTCGAGGTAGGAACAGTAGATGAAATCTTCTATAATTCACAGCATCCATATACTTGGGGGCTGATCAGTTCGATGCCAAGCATTGATACAGAAGACGATGAATTATTTGTTATTCCCGGGTCTCCACCTGACTTATTAAACCCTCCAAAAGGAGATGCTTTTGCAGCGCGTAACCGCTATGCGATGGCCATTGATCAGAGTGAAGAGCCGCCAATGTTTAAAGTGTCAAATACGCACTATGCAGCCACCTGGTTATTGCATCCGGATGCACCGGAGATCGATCCGCCGGAGGCTGTGCAAAGAAGAAGAAAGCAATTCCCTGGCAATGTAACTAAGGGGGAGAAATAAATGAGTGAAAAAATGAATGAAAAATTAATTGAAGTAAAAAACTTAAAATTATTTTTCAATGAAGGTAAAAAGAATGAAGTGAAAGCTGTAAATGATATCAGCTTTGATATTTATAAAGGTGAGACACTTGGTCTAGTAGGAGAATCGGGCTGTGGTAAGTCAACAACAGGCCGTACACTGATCCGCCTTTATAATGCGACTGACGGTGAAGTAAACTACCGCGGTGAGAATGTCCATAACGTGAAAAACAAAGAGAAAACACTCGAATTCAACCGCCGCATGCAAATGATCTTTCAGGATCCCTATGCATCTCTGAATCCTAGAATGAAAGTAGTAGATATCATTGCTGAGGGGATTGACCTTCATGGACTGGCTTCTTCCAAGCAGGAACGTGAAGAAAAAGTTCATGAGCTTTTAGAGATTGTTGGTCTGAATCGTGATCACGCCGGCAGATATCCTCACGAATTCTCAGGCGGTCAGCGTCAGCGTATCGGAATTGCCCGTGCACTGGCTGTTGATCCTGAATTCATTATCGCCGATGAGCCGATCTCAGCACTGGACGTATCGATTCAGGCACAGGTCGTTAACCTGATGAGAAAACTTCAGAAGGACAAGGGTTTAACGTATCTATTCATTGCCCATGATCTATCAATGGTAAAGTATATCAGTGACCGTATTGGTGTCATGTATTTTGGAAAGCTTGTTGAACTGACAACGAGTGAAGAATTATACAAAAATCCATTACACCCATATACACAATCACTGTTATCTTCTATTCCATTCCCGGATCCTGATTATGAGCGTCAAAGAGTACGTAAAACCTACGATCCGAAAAGTCATAACTACACTGACAGTGATGACGTGAAAATGCGTGAAGTGAAACCTGGACACTTTGTTTATTGTTCAGAAAAAGAAATGCAGGAAATGCAAAAAACTTTCTAATATGATCTGTGTGAAAAAACCAGCCATGATGGCTGGTTTTTTTATTGGATTCAGGAGAGAACGACAAGCGCTCCTAATGACAAGATTTCGTAAACCGGCAGGATGATTCCATAGACAACCCATATGATGTTATAGAAAGCAGTTTATTTTAAGTGATACAACAACTATTCCGCCAATCCTCTGCTGAAACGAACAATTATAATAGACTTATTTATAAAAAATGTCCTTCCAGTATAAACATTTCAATTGATATATGTTAAATTAATAGAGAAATAACTATTTGATAACGATAAGTGTATTCCTGGAATGGACATTTGTTCTTTTAAATATAAGCTTTGTTAAAGTTGGCTGTTGATTTCCGCTTCAGGGGGAACGCTTTCCGCATGAGCCGTCTTTTGGCTCCGGTTCAATCGGCCCTCCTCGAAGCTACGCTTCTGCGGGGTCTCACCTGTCACGCTGCTCCTGCTGGAGTCGTCCCCCTTCCGCTGCAATCACCAGCTGTGCTAAAACAACATTGAACTTTAACAAAGCCTAAATATAAATAGGTAATGGAGGGTTTCATATGAAACGTATATTAGTCACTGGGGCGCTAGGTCAGATTGGATCAGAATTAATTACAAAACTTCGTGCTGAATACGGTGCAGACAATGTCATCGCATCTGATATCCGTACAGCAGACACAGAAGCTGTTACTGGAGGGCCATTTGAAATCCTTGATGTCACAGACGGCGCAAAGATGAATGAACTCGTATCAAAATACAATGTAGATACAATGATGCATATGGCTGCACTGCTATCAGCCAAAGCAGAGGAATCTCCTCAGCTTGCATGGCATCTGAATATGGGTGGACTAATGAATGGTCTTGAAACAGCCCGTGAGCATAACCTGCAATTTTTCACGCCTAGTTCTATTGGTGCTTTTGGTCCTGATACACCTAAAACGGATACGCCACAGGATACAATTCAGCGCCCGACAACAATGTACGGTGTGAACAAGGTGTCTGGTGAATTGCTGTGTGATTATTATTTCAAGCGCTTTGGCGTTGATACACGCGGCGTACGCTTCCCGGGTCTGATCTCATATGTAACGCCACCAGGAGGCGGGACGACTGATTATGCAGTGGAAGTTTATTATGAAGCATTAAAATCAGGTAGCTATACTTCTTATATTGATAAAGGTACCTATATGGATATGATGTATATGCCGGATGCGCTTCAGGCGATTGTGGATCTGATGGAAGCTGATCCTGCGAAGCTGAAGCATCGCAATGCATTCAATGTGACTGCAATGAGCATTGAGCCGGAAATGGTCGCTTCTGAAATCAAAAAGCATATTCCTTCTTTTGAAATGAACTATCAGCCGGACCCTGTGCGTCAGGCAATCGCCGATAGCTGGCCGGATGCCATTGATGCATCGGCAGCAAAGCAGGAATGGGGCTTTAAAGCGCAGCATGACTTGGCATCTATGACAAAAGATATGCTGACAAAACTCCGTACAACAATCACAAACTGATTCATATTAAAGCTGTTTCAAGCCTGTTTACAGGTTTTTGGAACAGCTTTTTGGTTCATCACCACAACCCGTGGGATAGACCATATTTAGCACAATTTAACAGTTATAAATAGAAAGAAAACGAAAACTCCTGTATCGTAATTGTTGACTA
>NZ_JXRQ01000028.1 GCF_000829445.1 Jeotgalibacillus alimentarius | reverse complement strand
GGTTCATCACCACAACCCGTGGGATAGACCATATTTAGCACAATTTAACAGTTATAAATAGAAAGAAAACGAAAACTCCTGTATCGTAATTGTTGACTAGACAAACCACGAGAGGAGCTTTCGTTTTGTGTATTCATCTTAACAAATCTCATGATTTTTTACCAATTCATTTTTCTGTTTTTCCTACTGTTCAACCGAATGTGGTGCGGGTAAAGACGTCTCCACAAAGTATTTTATGTCCAGAATGTCATGGTCCAACCCATCGTCACGGTCTGATCCCACGGATGGTTCGCCATAGTTATTCCTTTCATACAGGCGTAATATGGCTTTCAATTGACATATTGCGATTGCGCTGTCCTGTCTGTAAATTGACATTCACGCACGATTTTGAACTGGGGTTACAGAGAAAGAGCACTTTTTTCTTCCGAAAAAGTATTGTGGATCGGTGCCATGGGCGTCCGCTGAGTCAGGTGGCAAAAGAATATGACATTGCTTATACCACTCTTGAGCGCTGGTATTATCTGATGACGGCAGAGGATGTAAAAGCGCGTATTCGCTCAGCTAAGCGAATCTGTATTGATGAATTCGCCTTGCGGAAAGGGCATTACTATGCGATTGCCGCCCTTGATGCGGATACGGGCCAAGTACTCTACATTGAAACAGGCAGGAACAAAGAAACGGTTGAATCAGTCTTGAATGTGATCGGGCAAAAAGCGCAAACCATCATTACTGATACGGCAGCCTTTATGGCGAAAGCCATCCGAACGGTGATGCCCAAAGCTGAACATGTGCTGGATCGTTTTCACTTGATTCAGTTTTGTACCGAAGCACTTCGCAGAAGAAGGAAATATCTGATTGAAGCAAAGTCCCACTTTAAATCCCGTTTTATTGATCGCTGTTTGTCTATTCCGCCGGAAGATCTAACGGAAGAAGAACAGGGTTTTGTGAGAGATTGGCTCGAAGAAGACTGGCATACAAAGGCACTCTATTACTTTCTCCAGCACGTTCGCTTTGTCCTGAAGTCAACTCAACCTGTTCAAGCAAAAAGAAGATTTGATGAATTAATTCAACGCTTTAGCTTTCATAACTGTGGCGCAGTTGCCAAGATTATTAAAACGTATATTCAGCGATATCAAGCATTTTTAGATACGATTACTTCTTCTTATTCAAACGGAATCATGGAGGGGACAAATAATAAAATCAAACTGATTAAACGCCGGGGCTATGGGTATCGCAACGAGCAAAACCTGTTTCATCGCATTTGTTTAGAAACGGGTCCCCACGAGTTTTGGTGATGAACCAGCTTTTTTCTATTTTGGATAAATTTTACCTTATTTAAGAGGGTTCGACCTTTTCCTTCAAAAATCGACATGGTATGATAATAGTATTGATTGACGCTTTCATAAAGGTAGTAAATACATATAAAAATAGAATGATTGGCAGGTGAGAAGATGCTGCAATCCTATACGTTTTCACAAATAAAGGGTCTGATTGGCATTATTGCAGTCGTATTTTTCGTTCAGATAGTTTTTATCGTGTCAGGATTGAATTCCTGGTTTTCAACTACGACCTATATATTAATTGAATCCGTTGTTGCTATCACGCTGTTTTGGCTGGGTATTATGATTTACAAGCGGGCACAGTCGCTCAGAAATCTTTTCAGGGAAATGGAAGAGGAAGAGTTTAAGATGTCAGCGATGATTCAGTCAATGCCGGATTTCGTCTGTTTTAAAGACGGTGAGGGAAGATGGATCAGAACAAATGATTTCGGTCTGGAATTATACGGGCTGAAAGGAAAGCATTATATCGGCAAGACTGATGGTGAGCTTGGAGATGTTAATCCATTTTTCAAAGAGGCATTTGATTATTGCGTGATGACGGATGAACAGACCTGGCAAAAAGGGACGACTGATCGCAGTGAGGAATCTTTCTATGTTGAATCGGGTGAGTACAAGTCATTTGATGTGATCAAAGTACCGATTTTTCACAAGGATGGAAGCAGAAAAGCACTAATCACAATCGGCCGTGATATTTCCCAGCAAAAAGCGGCTGAAGAACAGTTGCTGAGACGTGAAAAGCTTTCTGTTGCCGGAGAACTTGCATCAGGTATTGCCCATGAAATTAAAAATCCCCTGACCAGTCTGAAGGGATATGTACAGCTGATGAAAGAAAACGGACCATTATCTGATGAACGCGTGGAGTTGATGGCTTCAGAAATTGACCGTATTCAGTCGATCACAGAGGAACTGTTAGTGCTGTCAAAGCCCGAACTAAAAAAACAGGAACAGTTTTCAATCTGTGATTCTGTTGAATATGTCATTAACTTTATGAAGCACCAGGCAGCTGCAAGAAATATTGACATCGAAGTGAATCGTCTGCAGGCGAAAGATCGTTATGTCTACGGGGACCGTAACCAGATCGTACAGGTTTTTATCAATCTGATTAAAAACAGTATCGAAGCGATCGAAAGTGAAGGCGAGATCCTGATCAAGCCTGCGATTGAAAACAAGATGATCCAGATTGAAATCCGTGATTCCGGACCGGGTATTCCGGAAGAAATGTTCGATAAAATCTCTGAACCGTTTTATACAACAAAGGAAAAAGGTATGGGCCTCGGGCTGACGATCTGTCACAGAATCGTTCAGGCGCACGGAGGGATATTAACCTTTGAGAACCTTTCTGAAGGCGGAACAAACGCCATCGTCAAATTACCAGTCTACAAACAGGAAAAGACACTTACATCATCGTAAGTGTCTTTTCCTGTTTGTCTATTAAGCTATTTACTATGTGATATTCTTATATTGTTTACCTACTGCTGATGATTGAAGCGGAAGGGGGCGACTCCAGCAGGAGAAGTCGGACAGGTGAGACCCCGCAGAGCGAAGCTCGAGGAGGCGGGATGGCGCCACAAACCGGCGCAACCATGCGGAAAGCGTCCCCCTGCAGCTGAAATCATCAGCCCGCTTTATCAGAGCTAAAATAGTATATGCGCCACACCGGCGATAATTGGTAGTGTAATAATCGTACGAAGTAAGAAAATCAGTACAAGATCCAGGAAATTAACCGGCACCTTAGAACCGAGCAGTACGCCACCAACCTCAGACATATAGATCAGCTGAGTAACCGATACAGCCGCAATGACAAAGCGCGTCATTTCAGACGGGATATCAGCACCAATGATAGCCGGAAGGAACATATCAGCGAAACCGACAACCATTGTCTGAGCGGCATCAGCAGCATCAGGGAGCTGAAGGAGTTCTAGAATCGGCACAAACGGAGTACCAAGAATAACGAAGAAGCTTGTTTCTTCAGCAAGAATCAGCGCAATCGTACCAAAAGCCATAACAACGGGTGCTACGCCTAACCACATATCAAATACATTTTTCATCCCGCTCTTGAAGAAGTGGCTGACGCTGTTATTTTTCTTCGCAGCTTCAATCGCCATTTCTGTCCCATGTTGAATGCGTGATTTACCATCAGGAACGTCTTCAAGAGATTCTTCTTCCTCTGCTTCAGAAATATAAGTCTTTTTCTTCAGCGATAATGGCGGAATTCGAGGCATAATAATCGCAGCGATAAATCCGGCTAATGCGATTGTCAGGTAAAATGGAATAAAATAAGCTTCAAGGTCCACTTCTTTTATAATGACAATACTGAAAGTGATAGAAACGATTGAGAACGTTGTCCCAATAACTGCAGCTTCACGTTTTGAATAATGACCTTCTTCATACTGTTTATTCGTCAGCATAACTCCGATTGTCCCGTCACCTAGCCATGAAGCGAGAGAGTCAATTGAAGCACGACCAGGGAGTCTGAATAATGGACGCATAATTTTTGCCATCAGTGTACCAAACCACTCCAGCAGCCCGAAGTTAAGCAGCAATGGAAGAAATAGTCCTGCAAATAGGAATAAAGAGAATAATAGCGTAATCAATCCGCCTTCACCGAGCAGAAGTCCGCCCGTATATTCAGACCAGATCAGCTCTGTTGAACTGCCGCCAAGCTGAAAAAGTGTAATGACTGCAAAGATAGCAGCCAGAATTCTGACAATCACCCAGAACCATGACACCAGAAATAAGTTGTTTCTGAATTCATAATTTGTAATAAAATCAGGCTTTGCTACACGTGCAATCAATGAAACAACCGCAGCAAATATGATAAGCAGTGTCATAATCGCAGGAATCGCACTGCCGATTAACAGCTGCAGCCAATCAGATAGAATAGCGATTGGAATCGTAACAGCCTCTTCAGTAGGAATCGGCATCATAAATAGAAATATCCCGATGATTGAAGGGATAATAAAGCGCAAATAATCTTTTGTTGTAAAAGTATTCATATGTTTTCTCCTTTGGACTGAACTTTATTCAATAAACATGAATAAAAATAAGACAGACTTAATTTTAATTCACACCTCCAGTGAAATCAATGATTTCCTATTAAAAATAATCGTAAGCGCTTTCAATTTCATTTAACCATTTTTGAGCTGTACAATCAAATTCACCCTGATTAATTCTTATAATATATAGACACATAAGGAGTAAAAGAAGGTTTATATCATGCAGGTTTTGGGAAAAATAACTTTATAAAAATAGAATAAAGAGGTGGGCTGGGTGAATACACTTAATCATTTATCCGATGAGAAGTTATTAGAAGCACTGAAATCTGCTAAGAAACTAAATCTGGAAAAAGACTTTATACAATTGCTTGAAGAAGAAATAGAAAAACGAGGCCTCCGCGCCCAGATGTGCTCATAACAGCAGGTGTCTGCTGTTTTTTATTTTTGTATGATATTTATAAATGATGAGCAGTGTAACCCCTTCCAAAAATCCCACTATGATACAATAGTCCAATCAATAACAAGTAGGTGAAAAAATGATTAAACTAATTGCATCCGACATGGATGGCACACTGCTCAATGGCAGCCACGAAGTCGGAAAAGAAACCGTTCAGGCAATTAATGAAGCAAGAAATGCCGGAATTGAAGTGATTATCGCAACAGGCAGATCATATAAAGAAGCAGTCGTTCCACTTAAAAATGCCGGTCTTTCACTTCCGGTCGTTGTAGTTAACGGAGCTGAAATCCGCAATGAAAAGGGCGAACAGCTTTACCAGAAAGGCCTCACTACACAAAAAGCGAACGAAGCAGCTGATGCACTTGAACAGCTTGATATTTACTTTGAAATTTATACTGAAGAAGGTACGTATACAAACCATAGGGAACATGGGATTCAACTCTTGATTGACATCTTTTTAACGTCTAATCCCGATACGCCGCTTCCGCATGTCAAAGAAGAAGCGGAAAACCGCTATGATGAAGGCCATGTCCATGTTGTAGATGATTATCACGCGGTATTCTCATCTTCTGAAACTGTCTATAAGTTCCTTGCTTTCTCATCTAAACCTGAAAAGCTGGAGAAAGCAAGAGAGGTGTTAAATAACCTCGGCGGACTTGCGATCAGTTCATCAGGTAAGGAAAACCTTGAAATCACAAGTGCCGATGCACAAAAAGGAATCGCGCTCGAATGGTTTATCAATCAGCGTGGGATCGATGCAGAAGACGTAATGGCCATTGGAGATAATTATAACGATGTTTCCATGATGAAACTTGCCGGCTGGTCAGTCGCTATGGGAAATGCGCCGAAGGATATTCAGGAAATTTGCCGTTACGTCACGTCAACGAATCGTGAAGAAGGTGTGGCAAAAGCTATTCGCAAGCTAACTGAGATAGAAACAAAAGTATAATGTTGTCTAGCTCCTTGGGACATAAGACACGCATCGGTAAACGGGAAAGTTCACCCGTTTTCCGCTCCGCGTCTTAAGCCTGTCGGAGCTGAACGAGCGCCTTCCGCTTTTCTTTTGATCCAGCTCCATCAGGCAGGTCCTCGAGTCATAAGTCACAAAGTGATAAAGGGAAAGATCGCCCTTTTTCACTTTGCGTCTTATGCTTGTCGGACCTAAACGCCTGCTTCCGCTTTTCTTTGTTAAGCCGTTTCCTATATTGGGAGCGGCTTGTTTTTATTTTATACGCTTTGTTAAAGTTAAATGTAGTTTTAGCACAGCTGGTGATTGAAGCGGAAGGGGACGACTCCAGCAGGAGAAGTCGGACAGGTGAGACCCCGCAGAGCGAAGCTCGAGGAGGCTTACCGCCGACCTTGCGGAAAGCGTTCCCCTGGAGCGGAAATCAACAGCCAAATTTAACAAAGCCATTTTATATGATAAAATCTTAACTATTATATAATCACAGGAGGAATCCAAATGAAAAAAGGCGTTATTTCTCTGGGGGAAGCTTTAATTGATTTTATCCCAACTGATGAGACAAATGATTTTTATTATAAAAGTCCAGGCGGTGCGCCGGCTAATGTAGCTGTAGGAGTGGCACGTCTGGGGTTGCCGTCTTATTTTGCAGGAAAAGTTGGTGAGGACGTACTTGGAAGGTTCCTTGAACGTACGTTAAAAGAATATGGTGTGAACACTGAGTATATGCATTTTGATCGTGATCACCGCACGGGTGTTGTATTTGTCACGATTGATCAGGGGGAGCGGAGCTTTGACTTTTACATAGACCCGAGCGCAGACAGATTTTATAAAGCGGAAGAGCTGAATGAAGCGCTTTTTGAAGAGGCAAGAATTCTTCATTTCGGATCAATCTCTATGATCAGTGAGCCGGCGAAATCAGCGACGAAGAAAGCTGCAGAACTTGCCCGTGAAAAAGGCATGATCATCTCCTACGATCCGAATCTTCGTATGTCACTCTGGTCAAATGAGGAAGAGGCACGAAGAACGATTTCTTCTATGCTTGATCAGGCGGACGTTGTTAAAATTTCAGAAGAAGAGCTTGAATTTTTAACTGGTACTGAGGACATTCAAAAAGGGGCAGAAGTGATGAAGCAGTTTGGCATTCCGTTGCTGCTGATTACAATGGGAGCGGAAGGAAGCTGGGTGTTTACTCAGGACGGGGCGCAGCACGTTCCTGCTAATAAAGTACAGGCAGTCGATACAACCGGCGCAGGAGATGCTTTTGTCTCCGGTATGCTTTATTCACTTCATGAGTATAAAGGGGAAGTGCGCGATGTGAAGCTTGAACAGGCTGTAGATATGGTGAAGCTTGCGAGCCGTTCAGGTGCACTGGCCGCTTCCGTAAAAGGTGCGATGACTGCACTGCCGACACTTGAGGATTTGAAAAAGGCATAATGAAACGCCCATTTGGAAATGACTGATTGTCGCTTTCGAACGGGCGTTTTTGTGGAAAGAATGTTTGACTGATATTGTTACGGGTCACAACCCGATCGTTACAGGTCACCCTTGCCCCTGAACGCCTGCTTCCGCTTTTCTCTGGTGTCCAGCTCCAGGCGCTAGCTCCTCGGGTCATAAGCCACGCATCGGTAAACGGGGAAGAGCACCCGTTTTCCGCTCCGCGTCTTATGCCTGTCGGAGCTGAACGAGCGCCTTCCGCTTTTCTTTTCTATTCATACCCCTGGTCAAATCGGTAATTAAAAAACCGTTCCTGCGTCACCCACTGGATGGCTTCAGGATCGTTTTCACCAAGTCTTTTCTCAAGATCTTCAAGCATCCATGCTGTTTGTGAGATATGTGCGCGCATTGCATTTAATTTGATATCCATCACTTCTGTCACGTCATTTACCACATCGGGTTCACCAAGCTCTTCGCCTGTGTTATTTGCGAAAGCAACACAGTGAAGCTTAGGGCGGGTGGTCTCATCCATGCGGTGTACCGCTCTGACAACGGCACGTGCTGTGGCTTCATGGTCAGGGTGGACACAATAGTCCGGATAAAATGTGATCACAAGTGAAGGGTTTGTTTCCTCAATTAGTGACTGCATCATGTTGACCATCTTTTCGTCGTCTTCGAATTCAACAGTCTTATCGCGCAGCCCCATCATTCTGAGGTCAGTGAGCCCCATTGCGTTTGCTGCTGCTTTTAATTCTTTCTTGCGGATTTCAGGAAGTGATTCTCTAGTAGCGAATGGCGGATTACCAAGGTTTCTGCCCATCTGTCCAAGTGTCAGGCAGGCATAAGTCACACCTGTGCCACTTTTAATATGTGATGCAATCGTTCCGGAGACACCAAATGCTTCATCATCCGGATGAGGGAATACGACTAAAACATGGCTTTCTTTTTCAATCATATGTCTTTCTCCTTTCTCCTACTCAAAAGGTGTGTCGCTGATCTGCAGTGATACAGCAAGCTTACCCTGGTGATCGTGTCCAGCCATCAACAGGCGGCCCTGATCGTCGAGTTCATAGTGAGTGATACCCTGAGCGTAAATCCAGCCAAGGCTGCCGAGCTTCAGGCCAACTCTTGAAGGGGGATCCCCGATAATCTTTCCAAGTTCATATTCTACTTTTGCATTTCTGATGAATGCGCCGGCATTAAAGAACTTTTCATCAAAATGCGAAGCGTATGATCCGTTCGTCGTTTCTAAATGGATATACACTTCTTTATTTGCAAAGCGGTTAATCAATTCTTGTACTGCTTCAATTTTGACAGGCTCCATAGTGCTCCTCCTTGCCTATAATCATCTTGTTCTATTTTACTTCAAAATGTTCAGGATTGCTAAAAGGCTGTTTTGGTTCCTGAAACAAAAAAAGGTTAAGACATCTGTCTCAACCTTCGAACCGGATCACTGCGCTTCAGGCGGAAGCTTTCCGCAGGACCGGCGCTGAGCCTCCTCGAGCTGGGTCTCAGCTAACCGGTTTCTCCTGCTGGAGTCACCGCCTTACGCTCCGTTCACCTCAAATTGTCTTTTACATGCCAGCAAATAACATACTGGGTGCTTTTATAAGATTAGTCTGTCGGATCTTTAATTTTGCGTTCGTTTTCACTGTCAGGTTTATAACCCTGGTTGTTTTCCCTCTCAGGTGTGCGGTCTGTGTGCAGTGGAGCTTCGTTGTTTTTCTTAATTTCCTGCGAACGTTGACCTGTATAAAAACCAACAGCGATTGCAGCAATGATTCCGCCGATCAGACCGGCGATTGCGGCTGTACCAAGTGAGCCGGTGATCAGATAGAATCCGCCAAAAGCGCCAAGTGCGACTGCGATTGCAACGATAAAGTTAATCATATTTTCACCTCATTTAAGAAATCCTGTTTTTTACGTATATTCCTTAAACAAGGTGAATTAAACTTTTAATTACGCATTGAGTGTTTCTTTTTTAATCTCAATCTTCCCAAAGCGGCTGTGGGCACCGTGCATCACAGGACCGACATATTCATTCAGCTTCCATCCGTGATGAATGGCAGATGTAACAAATTCTTTTGCATTCGCTACAGCTTCTTTTAACTCAAGACCATTAGCAAGGTTCGCTGTAATGGCAGCTGCAAATGTACATCCGGCACCGTGATTATAAGAAGTATCAGCTTTTTCAGCTTCAAGCAGTGTGAATGTTGAGCCGTCATAGAAAAGGTCAACTGCCTGGTCGTGCTCAAGCTGTTTACCGCCTTTTACAACGACAGACTTTGCGCCCATTTCTACAATTTTTGAAGCGGCTGCTTTCATATCTTCAATTGTACGGATTGGACCGACGCCTGACAGCTGCCATGCTTCAAACAGGTTAGGTGTGACAACCATTGCGCGTGGAAGCAGGTGTTCCTGCATGGCACCGACTGTCTCAGGGTGCAGAACCTCATCTTCACCTTTGCATACCATAACCGGATCAATCACAACCTTGTCCGTTTCAGCGCGGTCAATTGCCTGTGCTGCTGTTTCGATGATTTCAACTGATCCGAGCATACCTGTTTTAAGGGCCTGGACACCTGTTGAAAGAGCTGTATCAATCTGGGCTTTTAACGTATTGATCGGAAGCGGATGGACATTATGTGCCCAGTGGTTAGCAGGATCCATCGTTACAACTGTTGTCAAAGCAGTCATACCGTACGTGCCGTGCTCCTGAAATGTTTTCAGGTCAGCCTGTATGCCGGCACCGCCGCTTGTATCCGAACCTGCTATTGTAAGTGTTTTATTTAAAGACATAGAAAACCCTCCAAAGATTATTTCCTTCATCATAGCATGCGCGGAGAATGTTTGAAAACGTCCTGCATTTCCCGGGAAATAGTGAGCAGTTTTGACAGGAATTTGTCCATTCACACGTACTGAACCATTTTCAAAACAGGAACTGGTTTCCAACCTTCGACAATTTCCGTATAATGAACGGTGTATGAAAAATCCGGCCTGCGGGCTGTTACGTGGTGATGAAATGAAAAGAATAATAGTTGTGATATTAGGTTTAGCTGTCATTGCAGGTGCAGCGATCGTTGGGTATCAATATATTGCTGGTGATAATAATCAACAGCGTTCAATTACATTTGTTGAGCAGATAAAAGATATGAATGCTCTTGCAACCTCCCATGCTTTTCTAAAAACAGTAATAGACGAAAAAGATAACGAGGTTTTTGGCTGGGATATTGATTTAAATATTCCAGGTACAGAACGCAGAGTATTCATGGTTGTTCCCGGAACCGTTCTAGCAGGTATAGACATGGATCAAGTGTCAGAAGAAGATATAAAAGTGAATGAAGAAAACAAAACACTTACCCTGCAATTACCACGAGCGAAGTTGCTTCAGGAACCTGCTCTCAAAATGGATGAGGTACAAGCATTCTCTGAAGAAGGCATCTTCCGGAGTAATGTGAATATGGAAGAAGGGCTGGAATTTGCGGCTGCAGCTCAGGAAAAAATGGAAAAAGAAGCAATTGAACAGGGTGTACTTCAGCGGGCAGAAATAAACGCTGAATTGGCATTAACCGAATTCTTTGAGCATATCGGATACGATGCAACAATTACATTCGACTAATGAGGTGATCATTGATGGGCGTCAACATTCAAAATGATTGGCAGGAACTGCTTCAGCCGGTCTTTGATGAGCCGGAGTATAAACGCTTAAGGGAATTTCTCAAAAAGGAATACGGATCAGGAAACGTATTTCCGCCGATGGATGATATATTTGAAGCATTCAAACGCACACCTTTTCATGATGTGAAAGCAGTTATTCTGGGCCAGGATCCTTATCATGGTGAGGGGCAGGCGCATGGATTAAGCTTTTCCGTACAGAAAGGAACAACGATTCCTCCGTCACTGCAAAATATTTTCAAGGAATTAAAAGAAGATGCAGGTGTTGAGCCGCCAAAGTCCGGGGACTTAACAAAATGGGCGGATGAAGGTGTCTTGCTGCTGAACACGGTGTTAACGGTGAAAGAAGGACAGGCTCACTCACATCGAAGCGAAGGTTGGGAGCGTGTAACGGATGAAGCAATCCGGCTGCTTGGCGATCGTGATGAGCCGATCGTGTTTATTTTATGGGGCAAGCCTGCCCAGGCGAAAACGAAGCTGATCGATACAGATAAACATTTGGTGATCGCCTCACCGCACCCGAGTCCGCTTGCTGCCCATAGAGGATTCTTTGGCAGTAAACCTTTTTCGAAAACGAATGATTTTTTACAAAAACATGGGATAGAGCCGATTGACTGGTCGCTTGATTAAAGGAGGCGGAAAAATTGGCTGAATCTAAACGGATTAATTGTAATGCATGTAAATACTATTATGTAACATGGGACCCGAATTTTCCAAAGGGTTGCAAAGCGCATGGTTTTAAAACAAAGCATCTTCCGTCCCTTGAAGTGTTCAGAGCTTCAGGACATCCATGCTATTTATTTGAACCAAAGCACGGAAGGAGATCATGATGAATATTTCATATGAACAGCTGTTGCAGAAAATCGCACAGGAAGCGAATAAAGCACAGGGAGCTTCAGCCAGCACACAGCGCGAGCATCTGCGCTCCATTCAGACACTGTGCGAGCTTGCGTTAGGCCAGGAAGCATCTGCTGCACCGGCAAGGCCGTCACAGCAGCCAGCCCCTGTCCAGCCTATCGCACAACCACAGCAGCAAGTGTATCAGCAGCAGTCGAGCCCGCTGAAGGAAAAGCCGATCGAAACTGATGGAGGCAACGGTGATTCGCTGTTTGATTTTTAGGGTGAAGGTCTGAACAGATGTTTGAGTGAATGTTGCGGGTTAAAGCATATTTGCCGCATTTGTCACAGAACAAACAAAAGCAAGTGATATATTGATGTTTTTAATAAATTTACCTTAGCAGGTGGTTGAAGTGGGGGACGCAGACTCCCGCCCCAGGAAGGGACAGGTGAGACCCCGCAATGCGAAGCATGAGGAGGCTCGCCGCCCGGGGGCAGGAAAGCGGAGTCCCCCACGGAAACCACCTGTGGTTACAGATGATCCATTTCAGAAAGGAAGTTTCAAATGAAGATACTATTAATCATCGGCGCAATCAATGCGTTTTTATCAGTCGCGCTCGGTGCTTTCGGAGCGCATGCGCTTGAAGGCCGTGTAGAGGCAAAATACCTTGCTACGTGGAACACAGCCGTACAATACCAGATGTTTCACGCTACAGCGATTCTCATTACCGGCGTTCTGATCGGTACGCTGCCTGCATCCGGACTTTTCGGTACAGCAGGATGGCTGTTTGTTGGTGGAATCATTTTCTTCTCAGGAAGCCTTTATGTACTCAGTCTGACAGGTATCAGTGTACTGGGAGCCATTACACCAATTGGTGGACTATTGTTCTTAGGCGGCTGGGTCTGCCTGATTATCGCTTTTGCCAAAGTCTTATAATCATGAAAGAGAGTCCGGTTTCCCGGGCTCTCTTTTATTTTACTGCCCTGCATTATTGAACGGATACTCGTATTCGATTTCACCTTCAAATGTTGCATAATCCAGGTATATCAGCGGCAATAAATATCTCTTTCCGGTGTTAGGGTCACTTAAAATAAGATGATCGCGTCCTGCAGCTTCAATGACCCCTTTAAAAATCTTTGCATTCCACTCTCTGTTATTTTCAAATGTCATATACACCGTTGTCGGCTTCCCGCGGTTCAGCCTGAAGATGTTTTCAATATAGGACTCCTCAACCCGAGGCCGGGCCTGAACCTGCTGTTGTTGCAGTTGCCCATAATACTGATAGTTTGGGTAATAACCGCCGTACTGACCTGTACCATACTGCCCCATAGAATAAGATGGATTCATCGTCATAGTAATCCCCCATTTCAAAAAAATTCGCTAATAGCCGGAAAGTTTGCTGCAGACGAGATGAAAAATGGAATAAGCTTTAAATCGGCTGCCACCTCATTTATCAGCCCTCCGTTCAAAACAGGATATGCTGTAAAATAGAAATAATGAAAATTATATTGAAATGGATGACAGGATTTCCGGAAATTGAGCGTATGTACTGGCAGGTACCGAGACATTGAAGAAATGAGGTGGGGATATAGAGGTTACGATCATCAGTATATAAAAAAACCGGGACTAATGAGTAGTCCCGGCCTGAATGATTTTAAACGTGAAGAAACTTCGGCAGGTCCTCATCTTCAAGCAGGTTCCCTACATAGAACGCACCAAATTCACCGTAGCGCGCACTTGTTTCATCAAAACGCATTTCATAGACAATCTTTTTAAACTGCAGCACATCATCCGCGTAAAGTGTTACGCCCCATTCCCAATCATCAAAACCGACTGAGCCTGAGATAATCTGCTTGATCTTACCTGCATACTGACGTCCGATCATCCCGTGATCATACATCAGCTTTTTACGCTCTTCCATTGAAAGCATGTACCAGTTATCATTGCCCTCGCGCTTTTTATCCATTGGATAGAAGCAGATGTGCTTTGATTTTGGCAGCTTCGGATACAGACGTGATCTAACATAAGGATTCTCATATGGATCCTCATCAGATTCCTTAGAGCCGTAGCTTCCGAGCTCAACCACAGATACATACGAGTAAGTAGGCACTGTATAATCAGCAATCGTTAATTTGTTAAACTCATTCTCAAGCTCATTCAGCTCTTCTATCGTCGGACGCAGAATAAACAGAACAAAATCCGCCTTCTGACCAACGATTGAATAAAACGAATGACTGCCCTGATCCTGATCCTGTACGTCATTCAGCTTTGTTAAAAACTGCTGGAACTCATTAATTGCCGCTGTGCGCTCATCGCTTGACAGCTGCTTCCACGAAGTCCAGTCCATCTTACGAAAATCATGCAGGCCATACCAGCCATCCAGCGTAGTTGCTGCTTCACTCATATTCCGTCACTCCTAAATGAAATGTCATATAAACTCACTGTTTCTATCTTATCATAAAGGAATGTGCGACAGCTAATGAGGGGAGGAGGGTTCATGAAATTGTTGGAGTTTTAGTACCGCTGATTTCCGTTCCATGCGGGAGGCTTTCCGGACGGTGGTTGCTGAGCCTCCTCACCTTCGGTTGCGGGGTCTCAGCTTCCCACTAATCGTCCCGGAGTCCCCCGCCTTCCACTACAATCAGCTGAGTGAGTTCTACATTCCATGATATGATTAAAATTATTTTAATAGTAAAAGTGGTTTTGTATACTTTTATGTTTAGATAACCACATTGAGATTATTGGAGCGGAAGGGGGCGACTCCAGCAGGAGAAGTCGGACAGGTGAGACCCCGCAAGGCGAAGCCTGAGGAGGCTCACCGCCGACCCTGCGGAAAGCGTCCCCCTGAAGCGGAAATAATCGGTTCCCCTCACTCACTTTATCTAAAATTGTCCGAAAACTAAAACTTTTTCAATGAAAACGTTGACATAAAGGCTATTGGTTGAATTCACTTACAGATGGGGTATGCTTACATATAGAGACCAATTTAGGAGGATGAATCATGAGCGATTTATTCACAGGATTAAAAGAAAAATTAACTGGTAAAGAACGCCGTATCGTATTCCCTGAAGGATCAGATGAGCGTATTTTAAGAGCAGCAAGCCGTCTTGCTGCAGAAAATATTTTAACACCAATTCTTGTCGGAAACCCGAATGCCATTGCAGAAAAAGCAAATGAATCAAACGTGATTTTAGATGGATGTGACATTATTGATCCATCATCATACCCTGAATTTGATGAGCTTGTATCTTCTTTCGTTGAACGCCGTAAAGGAAAAGCGACTGACGAGCAGGCACGCGAAATTCTTTTAGATGAAAATTACTTTGGCACGATGCTTGTATACACGAACCGTGCTGACGGACTTGTAAGTGGAGCGGCACACTCAACGGCTGACACAGTGCGCCCGGCCTTACAGATCATCAAGACAAAAGAAGACGTAAAGAAGACTTCAGGCGTATTCATCATGGTGCGTGACGATGAGAAATACGTATTTGCAGACTGCGCAATCAATATCTCACCAGACAGCAATGACCTTGCTGAAATTGCGCTTGAGAGTGCAAAGACTGCTGAGATGTTCGATGTGGACCCACGCGTTGCGATGTTAAGCTTCTCAACAAAAGGTTCAGCAAAATCTCCGGAGACTGAAAAAGTAACAGACGCAATCAAGATCGCAAAAGAAGCGAACCCTGACCTGACATTAGACGGTGAATTCCAGTTTGATGCTGCATTTGTTCCTTCCGTAGCGAAAAGTAAAGCGCCTGATTCTGAGATCCAGGGCGATGCAAATGTATTTGTATTCCCAAGTCTTGAAGCAGGAAACATCGGCTACAAAATTGCACAGCGCCTTGGCGGATTTGAAGCAGTAGGTCCGATCCTGCAGGGTCTGAATGCACCGGTGAATGACCTTTCACGCGGATGTAATGAAGAAGATGTGTACAAGCTTGCATTAATTACAGCAGGCCAGTCACTATAATATAATGAATCCCCCGTCCTGAGCGTTCAGGCGGGGGATTTTTTTGCGTTCGTGGTCGTGTTGTGGCTGGTTATGGTCGCGTCTTCCTCCGCCAGGGTCCGATACACCCGGGTTAATGGTCGTATCAGTGGCAGGAATGGTCTTATAACTGACTTTTGTGGTCGTATCACGAAAATTGATCTTCACAACAACCGCGCCACAAAAAACAGCGAAGACAAAAGTCTCCGCTGCTAACCACTCTATTTCATTTCAACCAGCTGAAGCTCCGGCTGTTCTTTCTTTGTCGTACAGATCGACTCCCAGTCGTGCGCTGCGCCGTCGCGCATGGTCACGATACGGTCTGCGATGGCTTTTGAATCCTCTAAGTCATGAGAGACAAAGATTGACGTGATGCCTGTTTTTTTAATGATCTCTCTCAGCTCACTGCGGATCTTAATCTGCAGGCCTGCATCAAGGTTACTGAAAGGCTCATCAAGCAATAGTAGTGACGGCTTAGGTGCGAGTGCACGTGCGAGTGCGATACGCTGCTGCTGTCCACCGCTTAATTCATGCGGGTAACGCTTGCCGTAAGCTGTCATATTCACAAGCTCAAGTACTTCATCAGCGCGCTGCTTACGTTCGCTGCGGCTGAACTTTTTCAGGCCGAATTGAATGTTTTCAAGCACCGTCATATGTGGGAACAGGGCATAATCCTGGAACACCATTCCGATACCGCGCTTTTCAGGAAGGACAAAACGGCGGTCATCAGTCATCACTGCACCATCTATTGAAATTTTTCCTTTAGAAGGGACTTCAAGGCCGCAAAGCAGGCGAAGCACCGTACTTTTGCCGCTGCCGCTATCCCCCTGGATCGAAATAATTTCACCCTGCTCGATTTCTAAATGAAAATGGTTAATTGTATTTGTTTTCGTTTTTCCATAACAAAAGCACAGATCTTTGATTTCTACGAACATAATCAATTCGGCTCCTTTTCTAAAACTTGATGGAAGATATAGATCGCAATACCGCTGATGACAACAATTAATATAGAAGCAAGTGATGCTTCATGAATCTGTTCATCACTCGCGTACTGGTAAGCTTTAGTGGCTAAAGTGTCAAAGTTAAATGGCCGTAAAATCAAGGTTAACGGAAGTTCTTTTAAAATATCAATAAAGACCAGGATAAAACCGCTGATCAGCGGAACTTTAATCATACGCAGGTCTACTTTAAAAAATGTCTTCGTCAGGTTCAGACCTAACATTCTTGATGCTTCAGTATATTTATTTCCGATCTTATCAAAACCGGCTTCAACTGAATTATATCCGATCGCAAGGAAGCGGATGATATATGCTGAGATCAGGATGAATAAGCTCGTGCTCAGGAACAATGAAGGCTCCATACCGACTGCTTCATAAAAGGCGAACAGCCATTTATCAAGATCAATGAAAATCGTGCTGATCCCGACTGCAATGACAGCACCGGGGATCGAGTAGCCCAAAATTGTAACCCGCGCTGCCGACTTTGAAATAAAGCTCTGATGCATTCTGGCAAAGTTCGCGATAATAACCGCAAATACCATTACAAGCGCTGCCCCGATAAACGAAACGAGCACTGAGTTGGAAATCAGTGATGTAAATTCAGGTGAAGCAATCTTCTCGTAAGTCAGGAACATCCAGTCAATCATTTGGATGAATGGAATTAAAAAGGCAAGCATGAAAATGAGCAGGCAGTAGCTGAATGCAATCCATGCTTTTGACCCTTTCAGCTTAATTGGTTTCAGCGGTCTGGACTTTGCAGTTGTAGAACTGTATTTTTTTCGTCCGCGCATCACTTTTTCAAGAATCAGAATCGCAAACACAATAAACATCAGTGTAGCTGCAAGCTTGATCGCTGAATTCAGGTCATTCATGCCAAACCACGTCTGGAAAATGGCGGTACTGAATGTCGGGACGCCGAAATATTGTACGAGTCCGTAATCATTTAACACTTCAAGCAGTACCAGACTGACGCCGCCGACGATCGCACCGCGGGAAATTGGAAGGACTACTTTAAAATAAATCTCCCATGAATTCCGGCCGAGCAGACGGGCATTTTCAACGAGTGATGCTGACTGGTGGGCTAAAAACGCGCGCGTAATCGTATACACATAAGGAAAAAGAAACATGGTGAAAATAAACACTGCGCCAGGCAGGTTCAGGATATTGAAATACGACTGGTTCACTGTAATATCCCAGTTGTTTCTGAGCGTTGTCTGGATCACACCTGTGTAATCGAGGATTCCGTTATACGTATATCCTGCAATAAACGGTGGAATCGCGAGCGGTAAAATCAGCGCCCATTTAAAAAATTTCTTCATCGGAAAGTCGTAAGCTGATACGAGCCAGGCCAGGCTGGTGCCGACTAAAATGGCGAACAATCCGGTAAAAAGCATAATCAGACCCGTATTTTTCAGCAGGTCAGGCAGAATAAATTCCTGGATATGCGCCCAGTTCTCTGCTTTTTCAGTAAAAAAATTAATTAATATTGTTAAGTTTGGAAGCAAAATCAGAATAACGATGATTAAGCTTAAGAGTGACCAGATATTCAGATAACCTGGTATTTTTCGAAACACCTTCAAGCTGGACACGTCCTTAAAATCTGCAATTCAATGTACAAACAAAAAGCTTGCAATCGTTCCCTGATAATGATAACAGTTCTCATTTGATTTGTATAGTTGAAAACGCTTATTTAGCAGGAATTGGCGGCGGCCGGGTTGCGTGTTGTGTCAAAAATTAGACAAATTGCGTGTGGGGGAGAGGTGCGTGTAGCGGGGGTGGTGGTTAGCGAAAAAACGAAAAGGTGACTGAAAAAAATGTGGAGGTGATAGATAAACTGCCAGAGATGACGTAAAAATCAGGGGATCAGGCTTCAGCGAGTGAAAAAACAAAAAGATGAGTTAAATGCGTAAAAAGGCGATGGATATCACGCAAAAGGTGATACAAAAAAAGCTGCATCACCTGAAACAGGCGACACAGCTCTCATAATATTATTTCCAGCCGACTTCATTCATAATCTGAAGGGCACGTGCATTGTTTTCACCAAGTTCAGTCAGGTTAATATCCTGCTCTTTGAACTCGCCCCAGCTTTGAAGAAGTTCTGAAGCTTCTACATTAGCGTTTGCAGGGTATTCATAGTTTGCCTCAGAAAATTCTGCCTGAGCTTCTTCGGAAGAAAGGAACTCGATGAATTTCTGAGCGTTTTCTGTGTTCTTGCTGCTTGCCGTTACGCCGGCACCACTGATGTTAACGTGTGTACCAGTTGTATCCTGGTTAGGGAATACAATTTCAAGACCTTCAGCAACTTTCACTTCTTCTTCATCTTCAGAATTCAGCATCTGGCCAAGGTAGTAAGTGTTCATAACTGCAACATCACCTTCACCTGCAGCAATTCCTTTTGCCTGGTCACGGTCTCCGCCTTCAGGGTCGCGTGCCATGTTGTTCACAATTCCTTCAGACCATTCTTTAGCAGCTTCTTCGCCTTCAAGCGCGATCATTGAAGCGACTAGTGACTGATTATAAATGTTTTCAGAAGAGCGGATCAGCACTCTGCCAGCCATATTTTCTTCAGCTAGTGACTCGTAAGTCTGGATTTCTTCAGCGTCAACTTTTTCCGGATCATATACGATGACACGCGCACGCTTTGTCAGTCCGTACCACTGGTTATCAGTGTCACGAAGGTTTTCCGGAATATTTTCATTTAATGTATCACTTTCAATTGGTTGAAGCAGTTCAAGATCTTTCGCGCGGTGCAGACGTCCTGCATCAGCAGTCATGAATACGTCAGCTTCTGAAGCAACGCCTTCACGCTCAAGACGTGCGATTAACTCGTCATCTTTACCCTGAATCACATTCACTTCAATACCTGTTTCTTCTGTAAACTGATCATATAATGCCTGGTCCGTTTCGTAATGACGTCCCGTATAAAGATTAACTTCCCCAGCTGATTCCTCAGTAGCTGCTGAATCGTCTGAAGAATCGTTTTCTTCAGTAGTTGTTTCCTCATCCCCTGAATTACCGCAAGCTGTTAAGATTGCAAGGATCAGAGCTAAACCAAATAAGTACCATGCCTTTTTCATGATGTACACTCCTTCTGAGTAGAATTAATTGAAAATGATTATCAATACTATTTAAATTATAATGATAATCATTCTCACGTCAATAGGTTTTCAAAATAAGTTTGAACATTTGCATGTTTTTTGTATGATATAATTTTTTCAGCCAGTAACAAGAGGAGAATCAGAAACAATGGAAGATCAGGGATTAACCTTATTAAAACAGCCGCTATGGAGAATCATCGACCAGTCAAGTATGGGACCGTCATTTGAAGCGCTGCAGTCATTTGCAATGGATGATACGCTCTGTGCATCCTCTGGGAGCGGGGAAGCACCTGCAACGGCCAGGTCATGGGTGCATCACCGCACGATTGTACTCGGTACACAGGACGCCCGTACACCGCACCTGGAAAAAGGACTGGCACTTCTTGAAGAAGAAGGCTGGCGCTATATCGTCCGCAATTCAGGCGGTCTGGCAGTGGTGCTTGATGAAGGCGTATTAAATATTTCACTCGTATTTTCAGAAAAAGATAAAGGCATCGATATTAACAGCGGATATGATGCGATGTTCGCGCTGGTAAAAGAAATGTTTGCTGACTTCGGACAGGAGATTGAAGCGCGTGAAATTGTTCACTCATACTGCCCGGGAAGTTACGATCTCAGCATTGGCGGCAGAAAATTCGCTGGTATCTCCCAACGGCGCCTGCGCGGCGGGATTGCTGTACAGATTTACCTCTGCATGAACGGCAGCGGGTCAGAGCGTGCCGCGTTGCTGAAGCGTTTTTATGATCAGGCAGTGCAGGGGGAGGAAACGAAATTCAGCTATCCGGAGATTCATCCTGAAGATATGGCCTCCCTCTCAGAACTGTTCGGAGCAGAACTCACTGTCCAGGACGGCATGCTGCACTTTCTAAACGCGTTAAAGGCAGTGAGCGGTGAACTGGTCGCGGGTTCATTGAATGGAGAAGAACTTGATTTGTATGCAGCTTATTATGACCGTGTTGTGAAGCGGAATGAGAGTGTGCTTAGGGATTAGGGCCGGGATGGTTCGGCGTACGGCAGGTGGTGTTTGATGGGAAATAAAGTGAGTTCGTCGGGAAATACAATTGGTTCGACGGATAACACCCCCGGTTCGCTACTTAACAACTAAACTTCGCCACTTCGTGATATTTGACCTGTGCGCGACAGCGCAAAAAAACTTCCTGCAGGCGAAGCCTGAGGAAGTTTTTTATGTCTATCAGTGCTCCGCAACCTTCTCCAAGTTCCCATTCCGGTCCATCTTAAAAGTATTCGGCTGTGCTTCTTCATTGAACAATACAAGCTTTCGCGCACGGTTCATAATCTGCATGAGTGTGTCGTAATCTTCTTTCATGGCAGACTCGCGCTCTTCCAGATACGCAACTTTCTTTTCGAGTGCGCGGTACTTTTCCTGCCAGACTTTCACTTCTGATGAGAGCCTGTCAGATTGCAGCAGTGAGCCGTTGCGGTCGAGCTGCTGCAGGTAGGCAATGACGGCGCTTAATGTTAATTCTGAGACGCGCTTTGTTGGGGCAGGCTGCGCAAAAGCAGGTGTGCTTTCTTCTGCAATCTCTTCATTAACAGTCACAGGTTCTTCGTGCTCAAACCCTTCCGGAACTGAGAAGTCAGGCTTGTATAATACTTTTTTCTTGCCTGAGTGATCCTTGCCGAGCAGTCTATTCCGCTGCTTTCTTTGTTTTTTTGCAAGACTTAAAGCCTGTTCGAACTGACTGCGCACAACTGCATTCCATCTGAACCCGCATGCAGCGGATGTCCGGTCAAGTTTATCGCCGGCCTCCTCAAACGCATTGAGCTGTGTACTTCCTTCTCTGACGTGCCGAAGCACTGTATCTGCCAGCAGCAGATCATCCTCTTCCATCCAGGCATCCTGACGATTTTTCATCCTTGTCACTCCAATCTTTGAATCTTTCTGCTATCATTTTCTCCCGGGTTATAAAGTTTTATACATGCAGTATGAAAAAAACGGAAAGTGCGATTGTTGAAATGAATCAGCAGAATCGGTAAAGTTTCACTAACAGCTTCTTTTTAAATGGCTCTGTCAAATTTGGCTGTTGATTTCCGCTGCAGGGGGAACGCTTTCCGCATGAGCCGTCTTTTGGCTCCGGTTCAATCGGACCTCCTCGACGCTGCGCGTCTGCGGGGTCTCACCTGTCACGCTGCTCCTGCTGGAGTCGTCCCCCTTCCGCTGCAATCACCAGCTGTGCAAATACAACATTGGACTTTAATATAGACTTTTAAATAAATTTTCCGTCTCAAAAACTGAGACGCCGCCTTTTAAAAAAGGTTGAAATTTGTCAAGTCGTGAAGTGAAAAAATAACCAGTTATAATCATAGATAACGAAAGAGATGAGGGACAGACATGACGACGTACGCGCTTCAAAAACTCGCTGAGGAAAAGGTATTCAAAGACCCCGTCCACCGCTACATACATGTAAGAGACCAGGTCATCTGGGATCTCGTCGGGACGCGTGAATTCCAGCGCCTCAGAAGAATCCGTCAGCTTGGCACAACCTATTTAACCTTTCACGGAGCTGAACACAGCCGCTTTAATCACTCGCTGGGTGTATATGAAATCGTTCGCAGGATTGTGGATGATGTATTCGCGTCCCGTCCGGAGTGGGATCACAGTGAACGCCTGCTGTGTCTGTGCGCCGCGCTTCTGCACGACCTTGGGCACGGTCCGTTCTCACATTCATTTGAAAAAGTGTTTGATCTTGATCATGAGAACTTTACGCAGGAAATTATCCTTGGGCAGACAGAGGTAAACCGTGTGCTGACAAAGGTGGAACCTGACTTTCCGCAAAAGGT
This sequence comes from Jeotgalibacillus alimentarius, assembly GCF_000829445.1. GTDB lineage: Bacteria > Bacillota > Bacilli > Bacillales > Jeotgalibacillaceae > Jeotgalibacillus > Jeotgalibacillus alimentarius. The sequence goes on along the minus strand of NZ_JXRQ01000028.1, from coordinate 93,345 downwards.
GGCAGATGTAATTGCCAAAACGTATGAAAACAAGCAGGTTATCAGCCTGATCTCAAGTCAGATTGATGCGGATCGTATGGATTATCTGCAGCGGGACGCTTATTTTACCGGCGTCAGCTATGGCCACTTTGATATGGAAAGAATCCTGCGCGTACTCAGACCGCTTGACGATCAGGTCGTCATCAAATCAAGCGGGATGCACGCGGTGGAAGACTACATCATGAGCCGCTATCAGATGTACTGGCAGGTCTATTTTCATCCGGTTACAAGAAGTTCAGAGGTCATTTTGACGAAAATTCTTCACCGCGCGAAGGAACTCAGCAGTCAGGGGTATGAATTTGCCTATGAGCCGCGTCATTTTAAATCCATGTTCACAGGTAATGTGACGCTGAAGGATTATCTGAACCTCGATGAATCCGTAGTGACTTACTATTTTCAAATGTGGGAAGATGAGAAGGATCCGATATTAAGAGACCTGTGCGACCGTTTTATGCAGCGCAGGCTGTTCAAATATGTGGAATTTGATCCTTCAAAGGAATATAAAAAATTAAATCAGCTTGAACAGCTATTTAAAGAGGCTGAACTCGATCCGGACTATTATCTGGTAGTTGACTCATCATCTGATCTGCCGTATGATTTCTACCGGCCTGGCGAAGAAGAAGAAAGAGTGCCAATCCATCTGTTAATGCCCGGCGGAGAAATAAAAGAACTTTCCCGTCAATCTGAGATTGTAGACGCGATTTCAGGGAAAAGAAGAACAGACCATAAATTATATTATCCAAAAGACTGTCTGCTGGATGATTCGACGCATAAAGAAACAAAGCAGAAAATCCTCGATATCCTCGGGGTAACAGAACGCTAAAAGGGGAGAAAGTCAATGATGAAGGATCACGCCCGGCTCATGCAGGCATTTTCAGCAGTTGATGAAATTGTCGGCAGAAAAAAGCTGCAGAAGATCATTTTTATCGCCAAGAAACACAACTATGCTTTTCACGAAAAGTACCAATTCCATTTCTTCGGGCCGTACTCTGAAGAACTGACGCTCAGAGTGGAAGAGCTTTGCAATATGGGGTTTTTAAAAGAATTTAATGAGAAAAAAAGCGGCTATTACCAGTACCGCTACGAGATCACAGATGAAGGAAGAGACTTTCTCGCTTCACAGACAGAAGCACCATCAGCAGAACTCGAACCATTCCTGACTGATCTCAACCAGCAATCCTCAAGATTTCTCGAGCTTGTCTCAACCATTCTGTACTTCGACACCTTAGAAGAAGCGGAATGCATTGAGAAAGTAAAGAAAGTAAAAGAAAAACAGAATTATACTGAAGAAGAATTCCAGGAAGCTTTGTCATACATAGCGCATTTGAAGGATTTTTCTTAAAAAAGTGAACCTCTCCGTTTTGGCGGAGGGGTTTTTGTTTTGTGGTGGGCGGGACTGCGCGTTGGGAGTTGGTTGTTGGTTCGGCTTATAGCAAGTGGTGTTCAGTGGGAAATAGCGTGGGTTCGGCGGGAAATATAACGGGTTCGATGTACAGCACCGCTTGTTCGACGCTCAACGACTGAACTTCGCCACTTCATGTCATTTGACCCATACGCACCCCCTCCGAAATCACAAATGAACGTTTATGAATGTTTTTAAAAGAAAATGATTGATTTATGTAAGCGTTCTCTTTATAATGAACTTACAAACAACATGAAAAGGAGAATGGAGATGCTGACTGAAGAGCGCTATTCCATTATTTTAGCGAAACTGAAATCGTTTGAAACGGTTAAGATTCAGGAGCTTATCGACATTACCGGTGCATCGGAGTCAACGATCAGGCGTGATTTGACTGAACTTGAAAAAAAGAAGTTCATTAAAAGAATTCACGGCGGGGCCAGAAGAATGGAACGCAAAATGGATGAGCCTGGAATGGGAGAAAAATCGGTCAAAAACCTTCATCAAAAACAGCGGATTGCTCAGGAAGCTGCACGATTGGTTGAAGAAGGTGACTGTATCTTTATTGATGCCGGTTCGACGACAAGTCATATGATTCCGTATTTACCGGATCAGGAGATCATTGTTGTGACGAATGGGCTGATGCATATAGAAGCACTGATGAAAAAAGGAATTCGTACTTATCTGACTGGCGGCCTTGTTAAACCGAAGACAAATGCGCTGATTGGCAGAGGGGCGATTGATTCTTTGAATGGCTATCGGTTTGATAAGGCGTTCATGGGGACAAATGGTGTGCATTATGAGTCGGGTTATACAACGCCTGACCCTGAAGAAGCACAGGTGAAAGCTGCGGCGATGAGTCTGGCAAGAGAAGCTTTTGTGCTGGCGGATTCAGAAAAGATTGGTGAAATTGCATTCGCACGGTTTGGTGAATTGAATGAAGCGGTTCTGATTACGGAAACACTTGAAGAGAACGCTGCACTTTATAAAGATCAGACCAGTGTAAAAGAGGTGGAAATATGATTTTAACAGTAACACTGAATCCGTCAGTGGATTATGTAGTGCGTCTTGAGAAGTTCAGTGAAGGCAACTTAAATAGGACGGATCAGACAGCTTTTTATGCCGGCGGGAAAGGGATCAATGTTTCCCAGGTGCTGAAGGAGCTTGATGTTTCAAGCACGGCTACAGGATTTACAGGCGGATTCAGCGGACATTTTATTGAAGATACGTTATCAGAAAAAGACATTAAAGCAGATTTTATACACGTTGACGATCATTCGAGAATCAATATTAAGCTGAAAACGGATGATGAAACGGAAATCAATGCAGCAGGACCTGTGATTTCACCGGAAAAAGTGAATGAATTGATCAGCCTCGTCAGCCGTTATGGAAATGGTGACACGCTGGTGCTTGCAGGCAGTATTCCCTCGAGTGTGGAGCGGGATTTATATGGGAAGCTTGCAGAAGCTGCACATCAGAACGGGATGCAGATAGTGATTGATTCAGAGAAATCCCTTCTAGAGCCGGCGCTCAGGACGCCGCTTACACTGATTAAACCGAATCACAAAGAACTGGGCGGATACATTGGCTGTAACATTCACACAGTGGAAGAAGCAGTTCAGTACGGCCGTGACTTTTACAGTCAACACGACATCGAATATCTGATGGTGTCTATGGCCGGGGATGGAGCAGTTTTATTTACGAAGGATGATACCTGGATCGCAACGCCGCCAAAGGGTGAGTTACTGAACAGCGTGGGTGCGGGCGATTCATCTGTCGCGGGATTTCTGGCAGGGCTTGAAAAAGGCTTATCTGTCAAAGAGTCATTTGCACTCAGTATGGCATGCGGCGCAGCAACCGCATTTTCAGAAGGACTTGCTGTAAAAGAAGACATTTATCACTACTTGCCACTGGTACAAATAAGGGGGTTAGCACAATGAAGATTACTGATTTACTGACAAAACATACGATTAATCTGAATCTGAAATCAAAGGAAAAGCAGGGCACGATTGATGAAATGGTGAGCCTGTTAGACCGCGCAGGGAAGCTGAATGACGCAAAAGCGTATCGTGAAGCAATCCAGGCACGTGAAGATCAGACAACAACTGGAATTGGTGAAGGTGTTGCCATTCCACACGCGAAGACGAAGGCGGTAAAAGAGCCGGCGATCGCATTTGGGCGCTCTGTTGAAGGGCTTGACTATGAGTCGCTTGACGGTCAGCCAGCACACTTGGTATTTATGATTGCTGCAACTGAAGGGGCAAATGACACACATTTACAGGCGCTCAGCCGTTTATCAGTATTGCTGTTAAAAGATGAAGTGAAGCAGGGACTTCTTGATGCAAAAACGGAAGATGACGTGATTGCGCTGATTTCAAGCTTTGAAGAAGAGGAAGCGGAAGAAGAGCAGTCAACTGGTGATGTGCAGGGTCAGATCCTGGCTGTAACTGCCTGTCCGACAGGGATTGCACACACGTATATGGCAGCAGATGCGCTGAAAAATAAAGCAAAAGAAATGAATGTACCAATTAAAGTTGAAACAAACGGTTCAGACGGCGCCAAAAACGTGCTCACGGCGGAAGAGATTGAAAATGCTGTAGCGATAATCGTGGCAGCTGATACGAACGTAGAGATGGAGCGTTTTAAAGGGAAGCGTGTCATCGAAGTGCCGGTTACTGACGGCATCCGTAAAACTGAAACGCTGATCAATCGTGCAATCAAGCAGGATGCACCTGTTTATCAGGGCAGCGGCGGATCTGGTGAAAAGAAAGAGGAAGGTCAGGCAAAAGGCCGTTCAGGTGTCTATAAGCACTTAATGAACGGTGTATCGAATATGCTTCCGTTTATCGTTGGTGGAGGTATTCTGATTGCACTATCCTTTATGTTTGAAAATCAGGTTACTGGTGAGCGCTCACCGATTGGTGACATTTTAAGTTACATTGGTGGCGATAATGCATTTGCGTTGATTATTCCGGTTCTTGCAGCCTTTATCGCAATGAGTATTGCTGATCGCCCAGGTTTTGCACCGGGTATGGTCGGTGGTCTGATGGCAGCTTCAAGTAACGCAGGTTTCCTTGGCGGGATCATCGCCGGCTTCCTTGCAGGTTACTTAGTCCTTGGCTTAAAACGTGTTTTTGCAAATCTACCGCAGGTGTTTAACGGTTTAAAACCGGTTCTGATTTATCCATTGTTCGGTATCTTAATTACAGGACTGATTATGTATTGGGCAGTTCAGCCTCTTAGCGCAATTAACCAGGGTATCATTGACTGGTTAGGCGGACTTGGTACAGGTAACCTTGCGTTGCTTGGTCTGCTTCTTGGCGGAATGATGGCGATTGATATGGGTGGTCCGATTAATAAAGCAGCTTATGCATTCGCGCTTGCAGTTGCTGCAGACGGACAGTTCGGCCCGCAGGCAGCAGTGATGGCCGGAGGAATGGTGCCGCCGCTTGGAATGGCACTTGCCACAACACTTTTCCGTAAAAAGTTCAATGAGCAGGAGCGTAAAACAGGGGTTTCAGCATACTTCCTTGGTGCATTCTTTATCACTGAAGGTGCAATTCCATTCGCAGCAGCCGATCCGCTCCGCGTGATTCCTTCAGCAGTAGCTGGATCTGCAGTCGCAGGTGGTCTGACACTATGGTTTGACCTTGCACTGCGCGCACCACACGGCGGAATCTTCGTATTCCCGACACTTGAAGGCGCAGTGACCAACATGCTGCTTTATCTGATTGCGATTGTTGCAGGTACGATCGTGACTGCGGTTACGGTTGGATTGTTGAAGAAGCCGGTTGTGGGGTAAGGAGTAAGTTTGGTTATTGGTTTCGGTTTTGGTTCGGCGTAAAACATGGTTTGTACGACGGTAAACGAGTCGTGTTCGATGTAAAACACATGGTGTTCGACGTTAAATCTGGCTGGTTCGCCACTCATCAACCAATCTTCGCCACTTCGTGATGTTTGACCTATGCGCGAACAGCGCCAAAAAACTTCCTTCAGGCGAAGCCTGAGGAAGTTTTTTCTGTCACGGTGCCTATAAGATGTGATCGTCTGCTTACGCTTTTCTCTGTCCAGCTTCAGGCGCTAGCTCCTCGGGTCATAAGTCACGCATCGGTAAACGGCAAAACCGCCCGTTTTCCGCTCCGCATCTTACGCCTGTCGGAGCTGACCAAGCGCCTTACGCTTTTCTATTGGTCACTGACTCTTACGCCACCAACGGCATAGTCCGTCTTCTTCATTTCTTCTATAATAATTGACACTTTATCAGGCGTGGCACCGGTTGTTTCCACAACGGCATCCGTTACTTTGGCAGCGAGCGCCTTTTTCTGATCATCACTGCGTCCCTCAAGCATTTTCACTGTTACGATTGGCATATTCATGATCTCCCTTCAGTGTGTATTCATCGTCTTCAATTGGCCTCATATGATACAATTAAAGATGTTTATTATTGTATATGATTCAAGCTGATTTTACATATAATTTATCTATAAGGAGTGGACATACATGTCAGACAAGAAGAAAAATATCGGGTTTAATATTATAAAAAATGATCCGACAGATGGCCACGGGGGCTATGGTGTCGGTTCACTGAGCCTTGATAACGTATCGCCTGTCATTGTTGATGTGGCTGAGCGGGAAGCGGAAGTGGATATTGGTGCGATGCATGCGAGATCCAAGGTGGAAAAGCGGATTAAATTTACAACGAACCGTGAAGATTCAGCAGGCGGTAAGGATTACTGGCTTGTCTGGGTGACGATTGACCGTAAGCCTGAGGGACCTTATTATGCGGGCGTTACTGCGTGTGAAATGGTTGTGAACGTTGAAAAGCGCAGAGGGTATAAAGTGCTCGCAGATCACGTAAATCTGATGGATAAATCAATGAAGCGTAAAATCATCGTGGATCATATGGATGAACCATCAAAAAAGGTGCTTGCAGACTTCCTTAAAGCCCACAACGAAGCTTTCTGGGATGCATCTGAACCGGAGCTTCATCAGGCACTGCTGTCAACAGAAAAGTGACATTCGTGAACAAAATGTGACGGATTGTAGAAAACTGTCACCTATTATTGCTAGTGACCGTGAAAGAGAGTAAAATTATTTTACAGTTGCATGGATATGTAGCTAGGACACGAAAAAACCCGAGGCCGCACACCTCGGGTTTTTTTGCATGCAATTTTGCTATTCAAGGAACCACTTTTCGAACCAGTTTTCATCTTCTGTATGTCCGCTGACCGGTTCGCCGGGCGGTGGCGCAGCATTGCCGTCACAGTCCTCGAGCGGCACCGTTTCTTCAGTAAAGTAGGCTGTCCGTTTGCCGCATGATTCTCCTGACAGCAGTCCGGTGTGCGGGTCCATCTGAACAGCTATGACACCGGGTGGAGGGACGAAAAATTCCTCCGGCTGCGATGCATGAGCACGCTCCATGAAGCGCAGCCAGATCCATTTTGCCGCCTGCTTGTCTTCTGTGAGCGTCAGCATTCTCGCATCATCATAGCCTGTCCACACGCCAGCTGTGAGAGAGGGTGAGAAGCCGACCATCCACTGATCTGTATTGGTTGTACCTGATTTTGCTGCGTATTCACGCGTCTTTTCATCTAAAAGGGTAATCCCTGTCACAGTCGAATAATCATTGAGCGCAGGGTCGAATGTGCCTGTCAGCATGTGCGTCATCACAAATGCTTCCTGTTCATCCATAATCCGTTTCGTTTTTGTTTTGGCTTGATAAATCACTTCTCCATCAGGCGCTTCGATCTTCCTGATTAATACCGGCTTCACCCGTTTGCCGCCGTTGGCAAAAGCAGAATAAGCACCAAACAATTCGAGCGGGACAGCTTCAGATGTACCAAGTGCTGCAGACGGAACCTCATCAACAGGCGTGCTGAAGCCAAACTGCTTAGCCTGACCCTTCAGCGCATTACTGCCGAGAAATTCATGCGCTTTTACAGCATAGATATTATCTGAAATTGCAATCGCCTGAGCCAGTGTAATCGCGTCATTCGCATACTTCTGATTAAAGTTCTGCGGCGCATACTCGCTTCTGCCTTCATCATAAATAAACGTAGTCGGTTCACTGCGCATCGTTGTCGCAGGTGTGAATCCATTTTTCAGTGCAGCTGTATATAAAATCGGCTTGATTGTCGAACCAGGCTGTCTGAGTGCCTGGGTTACACGGTTAAAAGGAGTCTCTACAAAATCGCGTCCGCCAATCATCGCCCGCACCTCACCGCTTTCAGGATCCATTGCTGCAAATGCCACTTCAAGGGCAGTATCAGCAGGCATATTCTCTTTCACAACCTCATCAGCGATCGTCTGCAGCTCAGTATCAAGCGTCGTATAAATTTTGAGCCCTCCATATTTTAAATAATAAGGTTCAAGATCAATCGACTCGATCTCTTTCCAGACAGCCTCCTGAAAATAAGGTGCCGCTCCAAGAAATTCTGAAGGGGGTGAAGCAGTAACCTGAAGCTTCTCATCTATTGCCGCTTCAGCTTCCTCAGCAGTAATATCACCGTTTTCAACCATCTCACCAAGCACCAGCTCCTGACGCTTCTTCGCCTGATCAAAATAATCAACCGGAGAATAGCCGGATGGTGACTTCGGAATCCCTGCAAGCATCGCCGCCTGCGCGAGCGTCAGATCCTCAGAAGACACGCCGAAATAATACTGACTCGCCGCTTCAATGCCATAGCGTCCGTGCCCGTAATAAATCGTGTTTAAGTAACCTTCCAGAATATCTTCTTTTTCATAATTCCACTCAAGCCGTATCGTATATAATGCCTCATTCAGCTTTCGTGCCCACGTCTTATCATGCGTCAGATAAAGGTTGCGCGCATACTGCTGGGAGATCGTACTCGCACCCTGCACCTTCGCCATCGCTTTAATATCAGCAGCCAAAGCGCCCGCAATCCTTTTAAAATCAAATCCTTTATGGTCATAAAACTTTCGGTCCTCCACTGCAATGACCGCCTTTACAGCAAGAGGTGAAATATCATCAAGCGGCTTCCAGTACCGTTTCTCCCCTGAAGACCGCTCACCAATCAGCTGATCATCGCCGTCAAACAGCAGTGTGGACTGCGTCACCGCAATCGATGGCGGCCCCGTCGTCTTAGCATAAAAGTACAGCACCGTGACAGAAGCGCCCCATAGAAATACAAAAGCAATCAGTCCGAGTAAAGCAAGCTGCAACGCCCTAACCCGCTTCCTCCGTCTTCTCCGCGAAACACGCCCCAACGCTCCCGCCTCCTGTTTTTTAACAGTAGTATGGGCAAACCTGCAGAGATTTAATCTTTTAACTTTTTAACCATGTCAGATACGCCGTCACCATTGCACCACAATCCCTCCTGATCCCCTTAACAAACTAAAAGCCGCCCAACTGCTTCAGCCCGCCCCAAAATGTTCATCTAAACGAACCAAACTTTCAAAAAAACATCTTGAAATCTCCCCAAAAAAGTCTATACTTTTCCTCATGTGTGTTTTCTTTTCGATATAGGTGGAAAACACTCTTAGTAACAAATAAAACATTGTTAATAAGCCATCATGTTTTGCATGCTGGTTGAGTGTATACAGCTTATAAAAATTAACATTCTTTATGAATCCATATCAGCAGTTGATTGGAGTGGAGGGCGGAGACTCCCGCCCCAGGAAGCTCACCGCCCGGGGGCAGGAAAGCGTAGCCCTCCACGGAAATCAACTGCGGTTATTGGAGACAATCTCATTTAAAAGGAGAAATGCAAAATGGGCGGATTCTGGTTCACAGAAAAACAAACAGAAAACTTCGGCATTACAATGAAAATCAACAAGACACTCCACACAGAAAAAACAGACTTCCAGCAGCTCGACATGGCTGAAACAGAAGAATGGGGTAACATGCTTTTCCTTGACGGCATGGTCATGACATCACAAAAAGACGAATTCGTTTACCACGAAATGGTCGCACACGTACCGCTTTTCACACACCCAAACCCTGAAAACGTACTTGTAGTAGGCGGAGGAGACGGCGGTGTGATCCGTGAAGTACTGAAGCACCCGTCAGTAAAGAAGGCAACACTTGTTGAAATCGACGGCAAAGTCATCGAATACTCGAAAAAATACCTTCCTGAAATCGCAGGAGACCTTGAAAACGAGCGCGTTGAAGTCATCGTTGGAGACGGCTTCATGCATATTGCTGAAAGCAAAAATGAGTATGATGTAATCATGGTTGATTCAACTGAGCCTGTAGGACCGGCTGTGAACCTGTTTACAAAAGGCTTCTATTCAGGTATTTCCAATGCGCTGAAAGAAGACGGCATTTTCGTCGCGCAGTCAGATAACCCATGGTTCAAAGCAGATCTGATTAAGCAGGTGATGAGTGATGTGAAGGAAATCTTCCCAATCACACGTCTTTACACGGCGAACATTCCAACGTACCCAAGCGGTCTGTGGGCATTCACACTTGGATCGAAAAAGCATGATCCGTTAAAAGTGGCTGAAGAAAGATTCCATGAAATCGATACGAAGTATTATACAAAAGAGCTTCACAATGCAGCATTTGCTCTGCCGAAATTCGTGAAAGACTTAACTGAATAGGAGGCATCCCCTGTGAAATTTGATGAGCAGTATTCAGGAAATGTTTTTATTAAAAGTCACCCGAACTATGATGAAAGCCAGGCAGTGATCTATGGCATGCCGATGGACTGGACAGTCAGCTACCGTCCAGGTTCACGCTTCGGTCCTGCCCGCATCCGTGAAGTATCAATCGGACTTGAAGAGTACAGCCCGTACCTTGACCGAGATCTTGATGAAGTAAAATACTTCGATGCGGGCGATATTCCGCTGCCGTTTGGCAATCCTTATAAAAGCATCGATTTAATTGAAGAATATATCGATTCTCTTTTAAAAGACGGTAAGTTTCCACTCGGTATGGGTGGAGAGCACCTGGTGTCATGGCCTGTCATGAAAGCTGTTGCGAAAAAATATGATGATCTGGCTATCATTCATTTTGACGCGCACACAGACCTTCGCACAGACTATGAAGGTGAAGAACTATCACACTCAACGCCAATCCGTAAAATTGCTGAGCACATCGGACCGAAAAATGTTTACTCATTTGGGATCCGTTCAGGAATGAAGGAAGAGTTCGACTGGGCAAAAGAAAACGGCATGCATATTTCAAAATTTGAAGTGCTTGAGCCGCTAAAAGAAATCCTGCCAACACTTGCAGGCCGCAACGTGTATGTAACGATCGATATCGACGTACTGGATCCGGCACATGCACCAGGCACCGGCACTGTTGACGCAGGCGGCATCACATCACGCGAACTGCTAGCATCAATCCATGCAATCGCAGGGTCAAATGTTAACGTGGTAGGCGCAGACTTAGTTGAAGTCGCACCAGTCTATGACCACTCAGAACAAACAGCCAACACAGCGAGTAAAATGCTGCGTGAAATGCTGCTTGGGTTTGTGAAATAGTTGATTGATGAGAATGACTCTTTTAAAAAGGGTCATTCTTTTTTAGTTTGTAAATTTCCAAAACCGCTGACCCTTTCCGTGGTGGGCTGCGCTTTCCTGCCCCCGGGCGGTGAGCCTCCTCAGCTTCGCTTCCGGGGTCTCACCTGTCCCTTCCTGGGGCGGGAGTCTCCGCCCACCACGGAAAGGGCCAACTGAGTGTGAATCAGTAAAATTGTTTACAGCAACATGTTGTCTAGAGTAGAAGGGTATGAAGCCGATGACCACAACGCTCAAATGGTTCCATCAAACACTTGATGAACGGTTCGCAGCACTCAACACGGGTGTGTTACTATATTAAATGTTTATTTGCGTCACTCGCCAACTTAAGTATATTACTGGTTTATATGCACTTCTTCACTTGAGAGGGAGGAGTTCAGTATAGATCATCCAAATTATAACCTGCTTCAGGTTGATCGAAGTGTAAGGGGGCGACTCCGGGACGATTAGAGGGAAGCTTAGACCCCGCAGCCGAAGGCGAGGAGGCCATATCGGACCACACAACGGTCCACCGTCCGGAAAGCGTCCCCCTGAAACGTAGATCAACCGTTGTTATAGTAATGCTGCATATTCGCACTCTCTGATATAAGATTTTTCTTCCCAAACCCCCACAACTTCCATTGCAATTTACACACATCCTCTCTTATAATAGAAAGGTTATTAATTGAGCGAAACGGAGTGAGCAAGATGGAAAATGCAACACCCGTCTCCATTCACCTGACAACAGTGATCACGCAGCCCGATGGCTCAAAGGAAAAACTATCCCTGGAGTCTGAAGGGGAATGGATTCAAAAAAACAACATTGATTATTTAAAATATGAAGAAGAGCAAAACGGAGGCACCGTCCGGACTATTGTAAAAATGGAAGAAGACAGTGCTGTCATCCTGCGCAGCGGAGCGGTTAAAATGCGGCTCGCTTTCAGACGCGGTGACAAAATGATGAGCTCTTATGAAAGTGAGCATGGTACACTTTCCCTTTTAACAAATACAAAAGCATACACACACCATACGCCGGGCAAAAAGGACGGACGTTTTCAAATCACGTACGGACTTGAAATACAGGGTTCAAGTGTTGGCAATTATAAAATGACGATTAATTACAAGGAGGCAGTGCAATGACCATTGCATTAGATGTACAGGAAAAACTGAAACAGGAAATTAAGGATGCGGTATTAAAAGCGGGGCTTGCAACTGAAGATCAGCTGCCGGAAGTCGTGCTTGAAACGCCGAAAGATAAGGCAAACGGAGATTTCTCGACGAACATGGCGATGCAGCTTGCACGCGTAGCGAAAAAAGCACCGCGTCAGATCGCGCAGGACATCGTTGACAACTTCGATCAGTCAAAAGCTTCTATTAAGGAACTGGATATCGCAGGACCTGGATTCATCAACTTTTACATGGATAACGCTTATCTGACTGACCTGATCCCGTCAATCCTGACTGCCGGTGAGGCATATGGGGAAACAGATACCGGCGTAGGTGAAAAAGTGCAGGTTGAGTTCGTATCAGCGAACCCTACAGGAGACCTTCACCTTGGACATGCCCGCGGTGCGTCAGTTGGAGATTCACTGTCTAACGTTTTGGCAAAAGCAGGCTATGATGTGACGCGTGAATACTATATCAATGATGCCGGTAACCAGATCCACAATCTTGCGCTGTCTGTTGAAGCACGCTACTTCCAGGCGCTTGGCCAGGATAAGGACATGCCTGAAGACGGCTATCACGGCGCTGACATTATCGGAATTGCCAACACGCTTGCTGAAGAGTTTGGCGATAAGTATGTTAATGCATCTGAAGAAGAACGCTATGAATTTTTCCGTGAATACGGGTTGAAATTTGAGCTTAAGAAATTGCAGGATGACCTTGAAGCATTCCGCGTACCTTTTGACGTATGGTTCTCTGAAACATCTCTATATAAGAGCGGCAAGATTGATGACGCGCTAAAAGTGTTGAGAGACAACGGCCACATTTATGAAGAAGATGGGGCAACATGGTTCCGTTCAACAGAGCTTGGCGATGACAAAGACCGCGTTCTGATCAAAAATGACGGCTCTTACACGTACCTGACGCCTGACCTTGCTTATCACCGTGATAAGTTCGAGCGCGGGTTTGATAAAGTGATTAATATCTGGGGTGCTGATCACCACGGCTACATTCCGCGTATGAAAGCGGCTGTTGAGGCGCTTGGCTATAACCGTGAGAACCTTGAAGTTGAAGTCATTCAGATGGTTCAGCTTTATAAAGACGGCGAGAAAATGAAGATGAGTAAACGTACAGGTAAAGCTGTCACGATGCGTGAACTTGTAGATGAAGTAGGCCTTGACGCAGTACGCTACTTCTTCGCAATGCGCTCAGGCGATTCACATATGGACTTTGACCTGGACCTTGCTGTATCTCAATCGAATGAAAATCCGGTTTACTACGCCCAGTATGCGCACGCACGTATCTGCAGCATTCTGCGTTCAGGAGAAGAGCAAGGCTTCAGCTTTGCAGACAAGGCTGACGTATCACTAATCGGCACTGAAAAAGAAATCGATCTGCTGAAGAAGCTTGGTGAATTCCCGCAGGTAGTCGGTACTGCTGCTCAAATGCGCACACCGCACCGCGTAGCAACGTATATCAACGAACTCGCATCAGCCTTCCACAGCTTCTACAATGCGAATAAAGTACTGGATGCAGAAGCACCTGAACTCACAAAAGCACGTCTGAACCTGATTCAGGCAGTACGCCAGACCATCAGCAACGCCTTGAAACTGATCGGTGTAGCAGCTCCTGAGCAAATGTAAGAGTGAAGGGTGGGGACAGTCCCTATACTTCATATGATCAAAGGCGAATTACTAAAAACTGTCTCCCACAAGGAGGCAGTTTTTTTATGGAACAAAAGCCATCACTCCTGTTAGCAGCCTGCGGTGAAGAGGAAGAGCCTGATATGAGTTTTGCAGGTGAGGGAGACCAGTGGGAAGCAACGCTTGAAATGACTGAGTTTGTCAGTGATGATGATCAGGAAATGGTGGAGCACGATTTCGCTATCACCTATCAGGGAGAAGAAGCGGATCTGCTTGGTGAAGACGACATTGGTCAGGTGGTTGCGGGATATCGTAATGTGGATCAGGAAACGAAATCGACCTATGAATTCAACAACGAGTCTCTGACTGATCTGACTTTTGAAGTATCAAGTAACTTAGGAGCGTTTATCTTTGATGTGACAGCTGATGATACGATTGAAGTATATGTTGAGTGGGGAGATAGGCAGGAGGAAACGTTCGATATCACCACTGAAGAGTAAACTCAGGTCATACTGATCCTGAGTTTTTTCGTGTGAAGGATTTTGTCTGATCGATCTCGAATAACCTAACGGGGAGGTTGAGAAATGAATATTTTAAATAAACACCTGACAAAAGATCAGAAAATCGCAATTAATCTATACATATCACGTGACGCAAGAGAAGTGGACAGGGCATTTCATCAGTTCAGACAGGGAGAGGGGAAAGCTGAAAGTGTGGTGCGTGTGCTGGAATCATATCAGAATGCTGACGGCGGGTTTGGCCATGCACTTGAGCCAGACCGGCGGCTGATTGATTCATCAGTACTTGAAACAACTGTTGCGCTTCAATATCTGATGCAGCTGCCGATCAGTCGTGAGCATCCGATGGTCTCAAAGGCACTGAACTATCTGGAAAAACAGTACGATGGAGAGCAAAAGCTTTTTCCAATTGTACCTGTTACAGTGAATCACGTTCCGAGCGCACCGTGGTGGCACGTGAATGAGGCAGGGGAAACCGGATTTGAAAAAACACCGGGTAATCCGTCAGCGGAGGTTCTCGGATATTTTCAACGCTGCCGACCGCATAGTATATTCACTGCAAAGCTGGAAACAGATGTCCTTAACCGCTTAGATGAAATCACAGAATGGGATATGCATGAAATTCAGTGCTATTACAGGCTTGCCGAGATGACACCGAAGCCGGATCTACAGCGGCGGATTATTCAAAAGATCATCCAGCACGTTCAATTCACTCAAAATCCTGAAGAGTGGCAGGGATATGGACTTCAACCGATCCAGCTGATCAAGAATACTCAATCACCTTTATATGGAAAGTTTGAAGATATAGCTGAAGAAAATGCAGCATGGTACGCGCAACAGCTTCATGCAGAAGGCTACTGGAACCCTTCGTGGGAGTGGGGACAGTATCCGGTTGAATGGGCGCTGTCAAAAAAAGATTGGCAAAGCTATTTGACAGTTAACGCCTGTCATCCGCCACAGTATTTGATGAAGATTTGAAGTCTGGGACAGACCCCGACTTCGTTTTTTTACGTGACAAACCATTCAAATTCTGATAATATAATCACCGTCCCGGTTAATTCCGAGTATCTTGATAAGAATAATATATTTTGAATGGAGTGGACCCTGAAATGGGACGAGAATTCGTAGAAATTTTTGATGAATGGGCAGACAGTTACGATGCATCAGTCAGTGGACAGGACGAAGAATACGCAGCTGTTTTTGAACACTATGACGCGATTCTTGAAAAGGTTGCCTCAATTGCTTCAGGTCACACAGTTGAATTTGGACCTGGTACCGGCAATCTGACTGAAAAACTTTTAGCAAAAGGTCTGACGGTAACAGCCTATGAACCGAACAATGCCATGCGCATTCGTACACAGGATCGTTTTCCTGCTTTAAATATTACTGACGGCGACTTTCTCGAGTTTGAGTTAAACGAAAAGCCCGATACATTCGTCAGTACGTACGCTTTTCACCATCTGACAGATCAGGAAAAAGCACAGGCAGCAAACATTTATGCAGCTGCACTGCCGGCCGGCGGACAAATCGTTTTTGCAGATACCATTTTTGAAACAAAAGAAGCAAAACACGCCCAGTGGAAAAAGGCCGAACAGCAGGGCTATCTGAATCTGCTTGAAGACTTAAAAAGAGAATACTATACAACGATTCCGGTTATGAACGAACTGCTTGAAGATGCAGGATTCGCCGTTTCATTTAAAAGAATGAATGAATACGTGTGGCTGATTCATGCGGTGAAGAAATAGTGATTTGCAGGGGGGGCACAGCAGGGACGGAGTTAACTGTGCCATTTTAATAATCGTTATAAAAATGGCACACTAAGCTCCGTCCCTGGTGTGACACCTAAAAAATGTAAGCAAGAATGGAAATCCCTGTACATCCCATCACCAGACCAGTTAAGATAAACACAATCACACTTTCAAAGGAGAGATTTCACATGACAAAGAAAATGAATGTAGAAAGCTTCAATCTTGACCACACGAAAGTAAAAGCACCTTATGTACGACTTGTTGGGGTGACAAAAGGACAGAACGGCGATGAAATTCATAAGTATGACATGCGTTTTAAGCAGCCGAACAAAGAGCATATGCCGATGGATGGCCTTCATTCGATTGAGCACTTAATGGCTGAAAATATCCGTAATCACCTCGACAACGTAGTTGATATCGGGCCAATGGGCTGCCAGACAGGATTCTACCTTGCTGTGCTCAACCATGATAACTACGATGAGATTCTGAATGCGATTGAAGCAACATTGAATGATGTGCTGAAAGCTGACGAAGTACCGGCATGCAACGAAGTTCAGTGCGGCTGGGCAGCGAATCACAGCCTTGAAGGTGCAAAGGAAATCGCTGCTGATATGCTTGCGAAGCGCGATGAGTGGAAAGACGTTTTTGGTGAGGACGCATAAATGAACGTAGCAAAAAGCGTGCACGAACTGATCGGCAATACGCCGGTCGTAGAAATCTCCGGCATTCCGGTTCCAAACGAATGCCGGATTTTTGCGAAACTGGAGTATTTTAATCCGGGCGGAAGCGTCAAAGACCGCCTCGGAATGGAACTCATCGCAGACGCACTGAAGCACGGTGAGTTAAAAAAAGGCGGCACAATCATTGAGCCGACTGCGGGAAACACTGGCATCGGAGTTGCACTCGCTGCAGTCGGACGCGGGTTCAAAGTCATTTTTGTTGTTCCTGAAAAGTTCAGTGTTGAAAAACAGACGCTGATGCGCGCTCTTGGCGCTGAAGTTGTAAACACGCCAACGGCTGACGGAATGAAAGGCGCAATCGCTAAAGCAGAACAGCTTGTGCGTGAAATTCCTGATTCATTTTCACCTGCTCAGTTTGGCAATCCGGCTAATCCGGAGACCTACTACAAAACCATGGGCCCTGAACTGTGGCGCGACCTGGATGGCAACATTGATATTTTTGTTGCTGGAGCAGGTACAGGCGGCACGTTTATGGGAAATGCCCGCTTTTTAAAAGACCAGAATCAGGCGATTAAAACGGTTATTGTAGAACCGGAGGGCTCAACCATTAATGGAGGAGAGTCCGGTCCTCATAAAACTGAAGGCATCGGAATGGAATTTCTCCCTGAATATATGAACCGTGATCTGTTCGATGCGATTCATACAGTCTATGATAAAGACGCTTTTTACTGGGTAAAAGAACTGGCGTTAAAAGAAGGTCTGCTTGTCGGCAGCTCATCAGGCGCAGCGTTTCATGCTGCACTGAAAGAAGCGGAAACAGCTGAAAAAGGCAGTCATATCGTAACAGTTTTCGCTGACAGCAGTGAACGTTACTTGAGTCAGAATATCTATGAAGGTGGTTGATCATATATGAAGCAGAAAACAAAATTGATACATGGCGGTATTGTTGGAGACGAAGCAACAGGTGCAGTGTCCACGCCAATCTATCAGGTAAGCACATACAAGCAGGATGGCGTAGGCGGTCTGCGTCAGGGATACGAGTATTCACGTACGGGTAACCCGACGCGCCACGCGCTCGAAGAACTCATTAAAGACCTTGAAAATGGTCATGCAGGATTTGCATTCGGTTCAGGAATGGCCGCAATCAGTTCAGTCATGATGCTGTTTGATACAGGTTCTCACGTTGTATTAACAGATGATGTCTACGGCGGTACGTACCGTGTCATGACCAAGGTTTTGAACCGTCTTGGTATTGATTCAACATTTGTCGATACAAGCGATCCTGAAAACGTGAAGAATGCGATTCAGGAAAATACGAAGGCAGTATTTATTGAAACGCCTACAAACCCGCTGTTAAAAGTAACTGATATCGCAGCAGTATCAGCTGTTGCCAAAGAGCACGGACTGCTGACAATTGTTGATAACACATTTACAACACCATACTGGCAGACGCCAATCGATCATGGTGCAGATATCGTCGTGCACAGTGCAACAAAATATCTTGGCGGACACAGTGATGTTGTCGCAGGACTTGTTGTCGTCAATTCAGCTGAGCTTGCTGAAGAAGTGCATTTCGTTCAGAACTCTGTTGGCGCGATCCTCGGACCACAGGATTCATGGCTGTTAATGCGCGGTATTAAAACGCTTGGCCTGCGCATGGAAGAACATGAAGTGAACGCCAAAGAAATCGTATCTTTCCTTGAACGCCATGAAGGTGTGACAACGATTCATTACCCAGGAATCAAATCTCACCCTGGTCATGAAACAGCAGCGAAGCAGTCACGAGGCTTCGGCGGCATGATTTCATTTGATGTAGGCAGCGGTGAAAAAGCAGCACGTGTGCTTGAGAAAGTAAAATACTTCACACTCGCTGAAAGTCTTGGGGCAGTAGAAAGCTTAATTTCTCTCCCGGCACGTATGACACACGCATCAATCCCGGCAGAACGCCGCGCAGAGCTCGGCATTACAGATGGGCTTGTGAGAATTTCAGTCGGAATTGAAGATATTGAAGATTTGCTTGCTGACCTTGAACAGGCGCTGGAAGATTAATAGTATTCTATGAGCCGCTCCTTTATGGGGCGGTTTTTTCGTGGGACAGGGGAGAGACGACGATCAATTTTGCAGATACTGCCGTCAAAATTCGGAACACTGCGATCAGCAGCTATCATACTACCACCAGCCGCGATGTTATGACCATCAGTGCTGAACACGCAGCGAAGCCGGCACTTGATGCCATTAGGAAACAGTCTTTCAGTTTGTTAAGGGCATGAAGAGGGGTATTGCAATACTATGCTTGACGGATATGACTTCAATTTGAGGTAATTGCTACATGCCCGACGCGAATTGCTGCAAATTCCCGGGTGTAGCGCTACTTCCCTGTGCGGAATCCTGCTTACCCGGCGTATATTGCTACCACTACCCGGGTGTATCACTACCGGACGGGGAAAAATTGCTACCTCCCAAACCAAAAACCTGCATCATTCGGAAAATATCTCGAATTCGAGATATTTTCTCTTGCATTCTTTTACAATCAGGATTACAATAAAGTTAGAAATTATCTCAGTTTCGAGATAAAGGAGTGGAGAACATGAATGTAACAGGTATTCATCACGTATCAGCAATCACAGGAGCTGCTGAGAAAAATCATACATTTTTTACACAGGTATTAGGCATGCGCCTTGTGAAGCGTACAGTTAATCAGGACAGCACGTCATCTTATCATTTATTTTACGCGGATGCAGTAGGCAGTCCGGGAACAGATATGACTTACTTTGATATTCCAATGGCCGGCCGCACGTATCCGGGGGTTTCAAGCATTTCGAATACGGCATTCCGCGTGCCGACGACAGAATCGCTTCACTATTGGAAAGAACGTTTTAATGAGCTGAATGTGCGTCATGATGACATTGAAAAGCGTGCAGGCCGGGATACACTTTACTTTGAAGATGAAGAGGGATCTCGTCTGATGCTTGTTGCAGACAACGGTGAGGAAGGCGTAGCACCAGGTGTGCCATGGACTGGCGCTGAAGTTCCGGAAGAGCACGCGATTGTTGGCCTTGGACCAGTGACGCTGACTGTCCGTCGTGCAGATAAAACAATTGCAGTCCTTGAGAACGTGCTTGGCTTTGAAAAAGTGAGTGAGTATCCGAACCGCGCAGGTGCTGAGCTGCCAGCGATTCAGGTCATGTCAGTTGCTGAAGGCGGAACAGGTGCTGAAGTGCATATTGAAGAGCGTCCTGATCTGCCGCCAGAGCGTCCCGGCCGTGGTAGTGTCCACCACGTGGCGTTTCGCGTGCCGACATTTGAAGACTATGAAAAGTGGGATGAGCGAATCCGCAGCTTCGGATTTATGACGTCAGGAGAAGTGGACCGCTATTACTTCCGCTCAATCTATTTCCGTGAATCAAATGGTATTCTGTTTGAACTCGCGACAGATGAGCCGGGCTTTGCGACGGATGAAGACATGGAACACCTTGGTGAAGAGCTGGCACTGCCGCCATTTCTTGAGCCTAAGCGCGCTCAGATTGAAGCAAGCTTAAGACCGCTTAACGTGTAAAATGTTTATCTGCCGTCCGGCTGGTGCCGGGCGGTTTTTATGTGGGAGGGGGGGGGCAGGGCATTTGTCATGATTTTCGGAACCATCGTCATAATGGCCTGAACCATCCTGGTAATGTCATGAACACCAGGTGTAATCTCCGGGACCGCCAAAGTAATCTCCTGAACCCCACCCCCTCTCAAAAAACCACTTGCACATTTTCTGACACAAAGTGCTATAATAGCATTGAAAAAACATTTTAATATGAACGGATAGAGGTGCTGATCATCAATGATCAGTTAAAAGGGAAGCTGGTGTAATTCCAGCGCGGTCCCGCCACTGTAAATGACTTGTGATTGTCGCATCCACTGTAGTCAGGCTATGGGAAGGAGGCATTCATTCAAACGTTATAAGCCAGGAGACCTGCCTTGATTCCAAGCACCAGACACGCCTACGAGGATATGGGCGGGTGTTGCAGTCTCCGTTTTTTACATACGGCTATACCCTGCAACCCTGCATCTCCCGCGTGAGATGTTTTTTTATTGCAAAAAAATCATAAGACGGAGGAATACAATATGAAAAAATGGTTACCTATTTTACTCGCAGCAGGCGTTCTTGCAGCCTGCTCAGACAGCGCAGAAGAAACAACAGATACGCAAAATGATCAGCAGGCGGAAGAAACAGAAGAACCTGCAGAAGAATCAGCAGAATCAGCAGAATCAGCATTTCCTGTAACGGTTACAGATGCAAATGGTGATGAGATCACCATCGAAGAGCAGCCTGATGCCATCGTTTCAATGCTGCCAAGTAATACAGAGATCGCATACGCACTTGGCCTTGATGAAGAAATCGTCGGTGTATCTGACTTTGATAATTATCCGGAAGAAGCAATGGAAGTTGAAAAGATCGGCGGTATGGAGTTCAACGTGGAAAAAATTATTGCCCTTCAGCCTGATGTTGTACTTGCGCATGCATCTAACCCGGGCGGTGCGGACGGCCTGCAGCAGATTGAAGATGCAGGTGTTCCGGTTGTTGTGATTGAAAATGCAATGACCTTCGATGAAGTGTATGACACGATCGAAAAGATCGGACAGGTGACAGGAACAACTGAAGAAGCAGAACAGATCATTGCTGACATGGAAGCAGGATTTGATGAAATTGCTGAAAAAGCCGCAAATATTTCTGAAGAAGACCGCAAATCAGTGTTAGTTGATGTTGCAGGGCCGCCTGAAATGTATGTAGCAGGAAATAATACATTTATCCAGGAAATGCTAGAACTGATCAATGCGGAAAATGTTATGGCAGATCAGGAAGGGTTTGTTCCTTTAACAGAAGAGGAAGTGGTGACGCGTAACCCTGATGTGGCACTTCTCACATATGGCTATTATGTTGAAGGTGCAGTTGACCAGTGGATGAGCTATGAAGGATTCAGCCAGGTAACAGCTGTAACGGAAGAAGCTGTATTTGAGGTTCCTTCTGACCCGGTTACACGCTCAGGCCCGAGACTTGTAGAAGGAACGCAGGCGCTTGCCGAAGCGATCTATCCTGATGTTTTCGCGGAATAAAGTCTGGACCGGCTACACCTTTTCAATCCTGCTATTACTGACAGCATTCACACTTGGCGTCACAGTCGGATCTGTTCAGGTTCCACTGACACAAATGCTGAATATTTTTGCCGGGGCGATCACAGGGAACAGAGAATCACTGGATCCGATGTTCAGTTCGATCGTACTTGATATCCGCTTTCCAAGAGTGGTGCTCGCAGCGCTTGTTGGTGCTTCATTAGCAATTGCCGGTGCTTCTTTCCAGGGACTGCTGAAAAATCCGCTTGCTGATCCTTATACGCTTGGAGTATCTTCAGGTGCTTCAGTCGGTGCAGTCGCAACGATTTTCCTCGGCTTAACAATACCCGGACTTGGCAGCTTCACGTTACCGGTGATCAGCATTTTAGCTGCGCTCATTACTTTAGTGATCGTGCTTGGTTTTGCAAGAATGGTTGAAAAATCGATGAAGATGGAAACGATTATCCTGACTGGTATTATTTTCAGTTCATTTCTCGGTTCAATCTTATCACTGATGATTGCCCTCACTGGCGATGAGCTCAGACAGATTATCAACTGGCTGCTTGGCAGTGTGTCGATGAGAGGCTGGGAATATATCAGACTGATTGCGCCGTTCTTTGTGATTGGAGCACTGCTGTTATTCTGGAATGCACGTGAACTGAATGCGATGGCATTTGGCGAGGAGCGCGCGCAGCATTTAGGCGTCAACGTGCAGCGCAGAAAGTTTGTTGTGTTAGCTTCAGGTTCACTGTTAACAGGCGCAGCAGTCGCAGTATCCGGCACAATCGGCTTTGTCGGACTTGTCGTGCCGCATATGGTCAGAATGGTAACAGGGTCAGACCATCGTCACGTACTGCCGCTTTCCATTCTAAATGGGGCGAGCCTGCTGATTCTGTGTGATCTGGTTGCAAGAACCATTGTAGCGCCGACTGAGCTTCCGATCGGTGTGATTACTGCGCTGATCGGCGCGCCGGTATTTGGACTGATTTTAATTCAAAGACGTAAGGAAAGGAGAGGATAGCGATGCTGAAAGCTTCACAGATCAGCGGCGGATACGGTGAAAAGGACGTGGTGAAAAACGTTTCTTTTGAGCTTCAGAAGCAGGAGATTTTAGGCATTCTCGGACCAAATGGCAGCGGGAAAACCACGTTGATGAAAATGATCAGCGGTCTGCTGCCATGCAGGTCAGGTGATGTATCGTATAAAGATCAGCCGCTCAGTGCTTATTCACCAAAGCAGCTTGCCCGTGAGATCGCTGTTTTGCCGCAGCTGCACAGTCATGCATTTGATTACACAGTACGCGAAACGGTTTCAATGGGACGCTATCCTCACCAGAAGGGAATGTTTGCCCCGTGGAAGTCTGACGATGAGAAAGCTGTGACAGAAGCGATGCAGCAGACTGGCGTAGCTGAATTTGAAAGCCAGTCGATTCAGGATCTGTCAGGCGGCGAACGTCAGCGCGTATTTTTAGCGCAGGCACTGGCGCAGGAACCAAAGCTGCTGTTACTTGATGAACCGACAAATCACCTGGATCTGTCTTATCAGAAGCAGCTGCTTGACCTGTTGAAGGAGTGGACTGACACGCATGAGCTGACTGTGATCTCCATTTTTCATGACCTGAATATTGCCTCGCTGTACTGTGATCGCCTGCTTCTTCTACATGAGGGGGAGACGGTGCAGCTTGCAGAGCCTGGTCATGTGATGAATAAAGAAACAGTCGAGCGCGTTTACCGGGCACGGGTGCATACACAGTCGCACCCTGAACTGCCGAAGCCACAGGTGACGCTACTGCCAAATCACGGTCACCAGGCCCCGTGCGAGATCACAAAAGACCACTTCACGATTACGCCTGACCACGTTCATATGCAGGCGCCCCAGTCACTAAAGACCTTATCGTCAGCAGTGATTGGAGCCGGCCTTGGCTGGTATCATCACTTTGTGAACAGGCATGTGCCGATGGATTATGAATGTGATGACAGCTATCAGGACATGGTTCAGTATGCAAACCGCAATGGATTTAAGGCGGCTGATACAGTGGGAATGATGACCGCTGTAAAGGTGGAGGACGTTGTGATTCGTGAGTATGAAGAAAATGGTTTGTCAGTAGTGATTGCAATAACAGCTGGAGTTGGAAATGCAGTTGATGTGTCGTTGTCCCACGAAAGAGATCGGCAGGCAACAATCGGTACAATCAACAGCTGGGTTTTCATTAATGGCAAGCTGTCAGATGAAGCATTTATCCAGGCGATGATGACCGCCACTGAAGCAAAAGTAAAAGCGCTGCAGAATGCAGACGTGAAAGATCCGCTCACAGGAACGCTTGCAACAGGCACCTCAACTGACAGCGCGCTCGTAGCAGCAACCCAGCACGGACCATTCATTCAGTATGCAGGGTCCATTACACCGCTTGGGAAGCTGATCGGTAAAGGGGTCGTGGAGTGTACGACAGAAGCGATAGATATTTACCGTGAAAGAAAAAGAACATGATGATCACACATGCAGCCGCCATCACGATTGCGCTCTGTCTTGATCGGTTTATTGGAGATCCGCCCGCCTGGCCGCATCCTGTCAGGTGGATCGGGTCTTTCATTATATGGCTGGAGCGCAGGTTAAATAAAGGAAAGGCACAAAAGCTAAAAGGTGTACTTGGTGTATCGGCAGTGCTTACAGTCACACTGCTTGTGACCTGGACAGTCGTATCAGCAGGCTATCAATTTCACTGGAGCGCAGGCTTTGTGCTTGAAACAATCCTGATCACGTCAGCCCTTGCTTCAAAAAGCCTGGCTGATGCTGCAAAAGAAGTTTCCGTTCCGCTTCAAAAAGGGGACATAAATGAGGCCAGAACAAAACTTTCCTGGATTGTCGGAAGAGATACTGAACACCTGTCTGAATCAGCTATTGCACGCGGAACGATCGAAACGGTCGCAGAAAATACAAGCGACGGCGTTACAGCACCAATGTTCTGGGCACTGCTATTCGGAGCGCCGGGCATCTGGGTATATAAAGCGATTAATACAGGGGATTCAATTGTCGGCTACCGTAACGAACGCTACATGAAATATGGTTGGGCAAGCGCAAAGCTTGATGATCTGGCCAACTGGATGCCGGCAAGGATCACAGCGCTGCTGATGCTGCTGACCAAAAAACCGGCAAGCGGTAAAAGAGCCGCTCTCTACAAAGAACTGCCGGCGCAGGCCCAAAAACACCCAAGTCCAAACAGTGGATGGGGTGAAGCAGCTGTCGCACTGCTCTTACATATCAAATTGGGCGGCACCAATACATATCAGGGAGTGGTCTCCAACAGACCTGTGATTGGTCTGTCAGATCGTCCGCTCACAGTAGAACATATTGAACAAGCGATTACCATCATGCACCGGACAGCCTGGTTGTTTCTTGCATGCTGCTGGATTGGAGGAATCGGTTATGACTTTGCCCTCACATGGCGCTAATCCGCGTCAGCTTTATGAGTCACTTCAATTACAGGTGCCTGATCACCTGATTGATTTTAGTGAAAACAGTATGCCGTCAGGGCCGCCCAAGGCTGTTAAAGAACATTGGGGTGACTGGTACGCAGCAGCCTCTTCCTATCCTGATCCTGATGGTAGAAGGCTGAAAAAGCTGCTAAGTGAAAAGCACCGGACTGATCAATCGCAAGTGCTGCTTGGCAATGGAGCTGCAGAGCTGATGATGACCGCACTCAGACTTTTCCGCGGAAAAGAAGTAGGTGTGATTCACCCTGCATTCAGCGAATATGAGAGAGTGATTAAAGCAAATGACGGTCTGGTCCGCCACTTTTATACAAATGAATCAACGGGCTGGCTCCCTGACGATCAGGAGATTGAGGATTTTCTCTCTGAGCCTGATCGCGCATTATTCGTCTGTAATCCTAATAACCCCACAGGAATCAGACTGGAGCGTCACGTGTTGATCAGCTGGCTCACTATTGCTGAACGTTCCGGCAGCACCCTTCTGCTCGATGAGGCATTCATTGATATGGCAGGAGAAGCGTATTCGCTTTCAGATTATACTGGCAGCCAGTCACTGATTATCTTCAGATCGATGACAAAAATGTACAGTATTGCAGGGTTGCGGCTGGGGTACCTGCTTGCTGATGCAGCTGCTGTGAAAAAAATCAGACCGTTTTTACCGCACTGGAATGTTAATCAGATTGCACTTTTAGCAGGAGAAGCAGTGATTCAGGACCATGCTTATACTGAGAAGGCACGTGATTTTATCAGGAAAGAAAGGCTGCGCATCACTACTGCTTTGCGGCAGCTTGACTTCAAAGTGTCTGCTTCTGAAGCGAATTATCTGCTGATTCAGCCGTCTGATCCAATGCAGACAGAAGCATTGTGGCGTTCGCTGCTGAAAGAAGGACTTGTGCTGAGGCATACATATAACTACCGTGGGCTTGATGGACGCTGGCTGAGAGCGGGCATCAAATGTCATGAACAAAATACACAGTTGATTGGAGCGATCAGCAGATGGGCACAGTAACAACCGTCATCGGCGGGGCGAGAAGCGGGAAAACTGCCTGGGCAGAGCGGGAAGCCCTCAGCCGCCACGACAAGACCGGCGCGCCGCTGATCTATCTCGCCTCAGGTGTCGCATTTGATCAGGAAATGAAACAGCGGATCACCCGTCATCAAAAAGATCGCCAGAATCAACATTGGCTGACGATTGAACAGCCGGTTAACCTGACTGGAGCAATTGCGAAATGTCCGGTGGGTGCTATTGTTGTCTGGGATTGCGTGACTACCTGGCTGACAAATGAACTGATGCAAAAAACGGAAAAGAGTCGGATGCTGCATGATTTAACAATGTTCTTGCGTACCGTGAGAATGCACGCGGATCTTTATATTATTTCCAATGAAGTGCTGAGTGAGCCGGTATTTATAGAAGGCTTCACAGCCGCGTATCAACAATTGATTGGTGAAGTGCATCAGGTGCTTGTAAAAGAAAGCAATCATGCGATTGAAATGGAAGCGGGGCTTGCGCTCGTGCGTAAAGGAGGGGCGGCAGATGACAGCTAATGACAGGCTATATGATAAGCTTAAAATGAACAGGAATCGTGCCGCGGAGATACAGTGTTAAAAGGTTTCCAGTTAGCTATTCAGTTCTTCACTGCACTGCCTGTGCGCCGGGAAATTGAGATGACCAATCATACAGTGCGCTGGATGATTGGATTGTTACCGCTGATCGGCGGACTGATCGGCTGCCTCGCAGCTGGTGTAATCTTTACGGCAGAACTTGCATTTGCCGCAAGTCCGCTCATCACAGCATGTCTCATCTGGCTCACCTTCATCGTTATGACAGGCGGGCTTCATCTTGATGGCTGGACGGATGTCAGTGATGCTTATTTTTCCTATCAGGATCAGGCGAAACGGCATGAGATTTTGCAGGATCCGAGAGTCGGCGCTTTCGGTGTACTATCGCTGATTGTGCTATTAGCAGCAAAATTTGTTTTGCTGCTCGATCTTGCATCAAAAGATCAGATTTCATTCGTCTGGCTGATCTGGATACCGGTCATCTCGCGGTTGATGATGGCTGTCAGTTTGACAAAGGCGCCGCTTGCAAAGCAGGAGGGCATGGCTTATTTTCTGAAAGGTTTTTTAACCGGACGCGTCCTGATGATTGCTGGCTTGGTGAGTCTGATTTTACTCGCTGTTCCGCTCGTATTCTCACCGGAACTTTGGCCGCTCCTCTGTATGCTTTTAGGGGGAGCGGGATTATTCAGCATGATCAGCAGCACATTTTTTAAAAGGGCATTTGGCGGAATCACAGGAGATACGCTCGGTGCTTCACTTGAAGGAGGAGAATTATGGAGTCTGATACTCGTGTGGTGTTATCTCTCTATCGTCATGGGGTAACAAAGGAAAATCAGGATAAAGTCTATATCGGCTGGTCAGATGTCTCTGTTTCTGAAGACGGCATCAATCGTTTACATGAAACAAAGACACATCGTCCTGATGCAGAACGTGTTATCATCAGTGATTTGAAAAGATGTGTGGAATCAGCAGATATTTTATTTCCCGATCAGCCGAAGATTCAGCACCGCGGACTTCGGGAAATCAACTTTGGTGAGTGGGAAGGCCGCAGAGCAGATGAGCTACAAAAACGTGATGATTTCGCACAGTGGCTGAGTAATCCTGAAGTCGTGCAGCCTGAAAACGGAGAATCATTTGCAGAATTTTCATCACGCGTGCTTGATGCGTGGAAGACGATCCGCGAATGGTGTGTGCATGATGAAGTCAGGGATATTGCCATTGTCTCACACGGCGGTCCGATCAGAAGGCTGCTCGTTGAACTCGCACCTGAGAAAAAGGATTTCTGGGACTGGAAACCGCTTCACGGAGAAGGCTTAACGCTTGTCTGGAAAGACGCAGAGTCATTTGGGAGGGGAGACCGATGCACTTTATTATCGGCGGTGCCTTCAACGGAAAACGAAAATGGGTAGAGGAAGAATTGAAGCCTTCCTCAAGAGTAGAAATCAGTAAGCCGGGGCAGCCGGTTCCTGAAGAAGCAGATACGATTTTATTTACCAGGCTTGAGGAATGGATTCTATTGCAATACGGACAAGATGAAGATGACCTTGTTTTAAAATGGAAGCAGGAAATCAAACGTTTGTTGGAATGGGAGAATGTTGCTGCAGTTAGACGCGTGATCATCATCGGGACAGATCAGTCAAAAGGGATCGTGCCGCTTGAGAAAGAGCAGCGCTTTACAAGAGACGTACTCGGCTGGTGTCATCAGCACACCGCATCAAAAGCAGATCGCGTTACAAGAATCTGGTATGGTCTTTCAGAAGAGCTGAAAACAAAGGAGGATTTAAAGTGAAAATTTACACAAAAACAGGTGACAAAGGACAAACGAGCTTAATCGGAGGACGTGTTTTCAAAGATGATGTCCGCGTTGAAGCATATGGCACGATTGATGAAGCGAACAGCTTTGTCGGTAAAGCAGTAACAGAACTGGACGCTGAAAAGTTTGCGGATATTTTAGCAGACCTTGAAGCGATTCAGCACGAACTGTTTGATGCAGGCGGGGACCTTGCAAATGTCTCAAGCCGCCGCGAATGGAAGCTTGACCCGAAAGCAGTGGAGCAGCTTGAAAAAAGAATCGATGAGCTGATGGAAGAGGCACCTGAGCTCGAACGCTTTATCCTGCCTGGCGGATCACCTGCAGCAGCAACGCTTCATATTGCAAGAACCGTTACACGCCGCGCAGAACGCCAGACTGTCGCGCTTGCTAAACTGGATGCAGAACTGCCGGGAACACCTCAGCAGTACCTGAACCGTCTGTCAGATTATCTATTCGCATGCGCGCGCGTGGTGAACGCACGTCAGGGAATATCGGATGTGGAATATATCCGGAGTGCAAAAGTGTTCCATACCAATAAAAAATCTAAAGATGAATAAGTCTCTTTTTGGCCGCAACGCAATGGAGTGGCAGATTGGTGATCGAATGATGGTCATGACCTCAGACAACAGCGGCGGCATTGGTGAAAAGCCGCTTGATGAGGTCAATGTCCCTTATGAAATGGTCGCATATTTTGCCTTCAGAGTTGCTGTAATGGACTGCCTGTCAGCAGGTGCAGTGCCGATATCTGTGATCGTGCATAATTTCTGCGGCGATGATGCCTGGACTAAGCTTGTAGCTGGTGTCAGGCAGGGGCTTACTGAAATCGGTGCTGATGGTGCAGCGGTCACCGGCAGTACGGAATCCAATATGGTGATGCAGCAGTCAGCAGTTGCTGTGACCATCATGGGTGAGCGGGTGCGTGACTTTTCCATGCTGGATCATGAACAGCTTGAATGGTCACTGGCCGGGAAGCCCTTGGTTGGTATGGAAGTGGTAGAAAGGGCTGCAGATGTTGCTCCTTTGAGTCAGGGGCGTGTGCAACTTGAGGATCCTCAGGTAGCTTTGATCTGGCCGGTTGGTTCAAAAGGTGTGGCTGCGGAATGGGCGAAGTTGTGCGATCAACTTGGTATAGATGCAGAGATGCCTGATTTTGGCGTGAATGTGATGAAGTCTGGCGGTCCTGCAACGTGCTGGATTGTGGGGCGGAAGCGTGGAGTGGAGTGAAGTTTGGGACAGACCCAGTCTTCACTCACAGCAAATGCCCGACACACCAGGCAGCTGACTCCTTAATTGGCTGAACCTTTAAATCCCCAGGCTTCAGCTTCCGGGAATGCAGAAGGTCGTTCTCGACACTCTGAATCAGCGCCTCAATCACTGCTGTATCCTCAGTTACCACATTCAACTCTTCATTAATAAGCAGACTCCGCCTGTCAAAGTTCATCGTGCCGATATCACACAGTTTCCCATCAATCAAAATCGCTTTTGCATGATAGAAACCATTTTGTAACTGATAGACATTAGCTCCCCGCTGGATCAGTCGTCTCAAATAACGATAGGATGCCGGCTGTACAAGTGGATGATCCGGCGTTCCAGGAACGAGAACTGTCACCTTCACCCCTTTTTCGAGTGCAGTAAATAAACCGTGTTCAACTTTATGGGTTGGAATAAAATAAGGCGAGCCGATAAAAATTGACTGGGACGCCTGTTCAAGCAGCTTACTGATAAATGTTTCCTGATCGACTGCTTCAGAAGAAACGAGCTGGTACTGTCCGTCGTTTCCAGGCGAGGCAGGTAACGCTTCCCCGCGCCAGTCCCGTTCGAATTCAGTCTGACAGTCTTCTGTAATCCCGCCGGTCAGCCTCAAATGATAATCCCTCCAAGGAGTCAAAACAGGATCCAGATTCAAATATTCAAGTCCAATATTAAATCCACCCACATGCGCAATTTTTTTATCAATGACTGCAAGCTTTTTGTGATTCCGCTTTTGCAGGAAGAACCAGCTGCCTTTAAAAATAAAGGGCCGGCTGAATTGAATGATCACACCGTCATGAGGAATTGCTTTCAGAGACTTTTTAAAGGTACGGCTGCCAATTGCATCCAGCATTAAGCGGACGCGTACACCTTCCCGCGCTTTCCCCGCGAGCAGCTTCATCAGACGTCTGCCCGCATCGTCCGGCTGTAAGATAAAAAACATGATATCAATTGTACACACTGCATTCAGGCAGTCATCTTCAAGCTGCTTCATCCATTTAATACCGTCATCAAAAAATTCAGCATGACCATCCTTTTTTGAATACGGGGTGGAGCGATGCTGTTTATTTTTTCTCAAACCTGCCAGCCAGTCCAGTCTGAGCCAGACGACGAGCAATGCAATCCAGACAAATATTTTCATCATCCGACTCCTTTCTCGAAAATAGTATGTCCAAATAACAGCAGAACCTGTAAAATGAAAGAGAAAAATTGTGAAAATCCATTGACTGAATGCTCATTCATTATATAATGAGTATAAGAAAGAGTCAGACAACTTTGGGAGGAGTGCAGCGAACATGAGCATTGGGGATATTTTGCTGATTGTTAACTGGATTGCGTTCATTATTGTAACCGCTTACGCAGTCTATTTATTTGGTTATCTGGTCAAATCACGCTATGACTTTATCAAACTCGGTAAAAAAGAAGAGTTTGATAACAATGTCAAAGAACGCATGAAGAAGATCATGGTTCAGGTATTTGGTCAGAAAAAATTATTGAAGGATAAGAAGAGCGGGATGATTCACGTCATGTTCTTCTATGGCTTCCTGTTAGTGCAGGCAGGAGCGATTGACTTCATTTACAAAGGGCTTGTGCCAGGTGAGCACCTGCCGCTCGGTATTTTCTATCCTGGATTCACATTCTTCCAGGAACTTGTGACATTAATGATCCTTGTAGCTGTTGCATGGGCATTCTACCGTCGTTACATGGAAAAGCTTGTCCGTCTGAAAAGGGGTTTTAAATCAGGACTTGTACTGATTTTTATCGGCGGACTGATGGTATCTGTATTACTTGGTAATGGTGCGGGAATCGTTTTCTTCGACCATGACCCGACGTGGACAGAGCCGGTTGCATCTGTGATCGCACTGGCAACAGGCTGGATGGGTGCGACAGCAAATGCAGTGATTTTCTATTTTGCATGGTGGGTACACTTATTATTCCTATTAGGCTTCTTAGTATACGTGCCGCAATCAAAACACGCGCACTTAATCGCAGGACCGATCAACGTATATTTCAACCGTCTTGATAACCCTGGAAAGCTTCGCAGCATCAACTTTGAAGATGAGTCCCAGGAAACATTCGGTGTTGGAAAAGTGGAAGACTTCACTCAGCTGCAGATGATTGACCTGTATGCATGTGTTGAGTGTGGACGCTGTACGAATATGTGTCCCGCAACCGGTACAGGTAAAATGCTGTCGCCGATGGATCTGATCACAAAAATCCGTGATCACCTGACATTTACAGGAGCGGCTGTGACATCGCAGTCTCCATGGGTACCGGCACCTGCTTTTGCCCAGACAAAAGGCAACCAGATCGCTGCAGCATCCGCAAACGGCGGCGCTGAAGCAGCAATTGATATGTACCACCCGAGCCTGATCGGTGACGTTATCACTGAAGAGGAAATCTGGGCTTGTACAACGTGCCGTAACTGTGAGGACCAGTGTCCTGTCATGAACGAACACGTTGATAAAATCATCGACCTGCGCCGTTACCTTGTACTGACTGAAGGTAAAATGGAGCCGGATGCACAACGCGCAATGCAAAACATTGAGCGTCAGGGTAATCCTTGGGGTCTGAACCGTAAAGAAAAAGAAAACTGGAGAGAAGCGCGCGAAGACGTTGTGGTCCCGACAGTCAAAGAAATGAAAAAAGCAGACGAAGAATTCGAATACCTTTTCTGGGTTGGGTCAATGGGTTCATTTGACAACCGAAGCCAGAAAATCGCCCTTTCATTTGCAAAAATGCTGAACGAAGCAGGGGTCAAATTCGCAATTCTCGGTAACAAAGAGAAAAACTCAGGTGATACACCGCGCCGTCTTGGAAATGAGTTCTTATTCCAGGAACTTGCGAATGCGAATATCGCTGAGTTTGAAAAAAATGACGTGAAAAAGATCGTAACAATTGATCCTCACGCATACAATGTCTTTAAAAATGAGTATCCTGAATTTGGCCTGAAAGCTGAAGTCTACCACCACACAGAAGTCCTTGCAGAGCTGGTGGAGCGCGGCAAGCTGAAGCCGGTACATGCAGTCAACGAGAAGATCACCTTCCACGACTCATGCTACCTGGGCCGCTACAACGAAGTATACGATCCGCCACGTGAAATCCTGAAATCAATCCCAGGCGTTCAACTCGTGGAAATGGAACGTAACCGCGAAAAAGGCATGTGCTGTGGCGCCGGCGGAGGGCTGATGTGGATGGAAGAAGACAAAGGCCACCGCGTCAACGTTGCCCGTACAGAACAGGCACTCGTCGTAGAACCATCCATGATCAGCTCCGGCTGCCCATACTGCCTGACAATGCTGTCAGACGGTACAAAGGCGAAGGAAGTTGAAGAAGAAGTTGGCACGATGGATGTTGCTGAGCTGCTTGAGTTGAGTGTGATTGGGAAGCCTCAGACAGCGGAAAGTGCATAAGTAAGAAAAGCGGAAGCGCCTGGACAGACCCGACAAGCATAAGGCGAACTGAGAGAAACGAGTGAACTTTCCCGTTTTCTCAGATTGACTTATGACTCGAGGGTCTAGGCGCTGAAGCTGGACAATAAAGAAAAGCGGAAGGCGCTCGTTCAGCTCTGACAGGCATAAGCCACGCAACGGAAAATGGGTGTAGTTTCCCGTTTACCGCTGCGTGGCTTATGACCCGAAGAGCTAGCGCCTGGAGCTGGACAAAGTGAAAAAGCGGAGACGCTTTATTCGCACCCACATACACTAATAAAACCAAACGACCTGGCTGCTTCTTATGACGGCCAGGTCGTTTTTTGTGTGGTTAAAGCTGTGAGGGCAGTGGCGGGCATAGGTCTTTTGATACTAAGTGGCGAACATTTGCATTTAAAAGCCGAATACCATACTACGAGTGTTGAACACAGCTTCACGAACGTCAAACACCACGGCTCAAACGTCGAACATGAACAACTTTCCGTCGAACCTGCAATCTATCTTTAAATCTGATTCCAAATCTCTCACCCTGTATAAAATCCCACTTGTATCAATGGTTGAAATCGCTTACAATAAAAGGGGTAGAATCATTTAAACGCCGTTCAATCGGCTTTTTTAAAGGGTAATTACTGAGCGAGCGTTCAGTCAACAAACGTCCGCCCACCCTCAAACCAGTCACAATGTTCAAGTCAAGGATGCATTTTTGTAAGCGGATTCAATTGTTATTTAAATAACCTGTTAGTCATTCGTGTGAGTCACACAGAGCTGAACGAAGTGGAAGGCGGCGACTCCGGGACGATAAGTGGGAAGCTGAGACCCCGCAACCGAAGGTGAGGAGGCTCAGCAACCACCGTCCGGAAAGCGTCCGCCTGGAACGCAGTGAAGCGGCTAACAGGAAACAAACAAAGGGGAGAATCACAATGCCAAAAACAGTAATTATTGACGGAGCAAGAACACCTTTCGGAAAACTGGGCGGATCACTCGCATCATTCACAGCCTCAGACCTTGGAGCAGAAGCGATTAAAGAAGCACTCAAGCGCGCAGACGTTGCTCCGGAAACAATAGACGAAGTCATCCTCGGCACTGTTCTGCAGGGCGGTCAGGGACAGATCCCTTCACGCCAAGCTTCACAAAAAGCAGGCATTCCATGGGAAGTCAAAACAGAAACAATTAACAAAGTATGTGCATCAGGCATGCGTTCAGTCACACTTGCTGACCAGCTGATCAGACTTGGCGATGAGTCACTGATCGTTGCAGGTGGAATGGAATCCATGACAAATGCACCTTACTTTATGGATAAAGCAAGATCAGGCTTCCGCATGGGAGATCAGATGGTTAAAGACATGATGGTTCATGACGGATTGACTTGTACATTTAATAACGTGCATATGGGTACTTACGGAAACTCAACAGCTGAAGAATTCAGCCTGACACGTGAAGAGCAGGATGCATGGGCAGCAAGAAGTCACAAGCTTGCAGGTGATGCAATCGATAACGGCGTATTCGCTGAAGAAATCGTGCCGCTGCAGGTGCCTCAGCGTAAAGGCGATCCAATCACTGTTGATACAGATGAGTCAGTCAGAAGAGGCACAACGCCTGAAACACTGGCTGGTTTACGTCCGGCATTCGGTAAAGACGGCACAATCACTGCAGGTAACGCACCTGGTATCAATGACGGAGCATGCGCGATGGTACTGATGAGCGATGAGCGTGCTGAAAAAGAAGGCAAAAAGCCGCTCGCAACCATTCTTGGACACGCAGAAGTTGCAGTAGAAGCGAAAAACTTCCCGCAAACGCCAGGACTTGTGATCAACGCACTGCTTGAAAAAACAGGCCACAAACTTGAAGACATCGACCTGTTTGAGATCAACGAAGCATTCTCAGCAGTCGCACTCGCAAGTAATAAAATTGCCAAGCTTGACCCTGAAAAAGTAAACGTCAATGGAGGCGCAGTCGCACTTGGCCACCCAATCGGCGCAAGCGGCGCACGTGTCATCCTGACACTTGCATACGAACTAAAACGCCGTGGCGGCGGACTCGGCATCGCAGCCATCTGCTCAGGCGGAGGCCAGGGCGACGCAGTATTGATTCAGGTTTGATCTTAGGGTTTTTTATCGAAGCGAACATGCCTTTTATATGAATCATTAAATTAAGAAATGACTTTACTTTGCAAATAGAAATCTGAGTAGACCGGAGCGTAAGGCGGTGACTCCGGGACGATTAGAGGGAAGCTGAGACCCCGCAGCGCAAAGCGCGAGGAGGCTCAGCGACCACCGCTCGGAAAGCATCCGCCTGAAGCGCAGGTCTGCGGTTTATTAATCACAAAATAATTGTACATTGCAACATCCCCTGTTGGGCTGCGCGGAGGACGGGTGACTCCTGCGGCAGGAAGGGACAGGTGAGACAATCACGGCGCAGCCTGATGGCTCACCGCCCGGCCGCGGAAAGCTTCCCGTCCGGAGCGCAGCCCAACAGGGAATATCAGAGTACAAAGGAGAATCCCAATGAACATCAAAACAGTCATGGTCATCGGCGCCGGACAAATGGGCGGCGGCATCGCACAAGTCTGCGCACAGTCAGGCTACAATGTTATCCTCAACGACCTGAAAGACGAATTCCTCACGCGCGGACTCGGCGTCATCGAAAAAAACCTGAACCGCGCAGTCAGCAAAGAAAGAATGACAGAAGAAGATAAAAACGCCACACTCGGCCGCATCACACGTTCAACCGACCTGAACGATGCGAAAAACGCTGACCTTATCATCGAAGCAGCAGTAGAAAACATGAGCATCAAAACAAAAATTTTCGAAACGCTCGATCAGGCAGCGCCGGCGCACGCGATTTTAGCTTCAAACACGTCCTCACTGCCTATTACAGAAATCGCAGCAGCAACAAAGCGTCCTGAACAGGTAATTGGCATGCACTTTATGAACCCTGTACCGGTCATGAAGCTTGTAGAAATTATCCGCGGACTTGCGACAACAGATGAAGTATACCAGACGATTGAAGACATGACGAAGTCGCTCAGCAAAGCACCGGTTGAAGTGGAAGACTTCCCGGGATTCGTTTCTAACCGCATTTTGATGCCAATGATCAATGAAGCGATCTATACGCTTTATGAAGGTGTAGCAACGAAGGAAGCCATTGATGATGTCATGAAAATGGGTATGAATCATCCGATGGGACCGCTGCAGCTTGCTGATTTTATCGGTCTTGATACGTGCCTTTACATTATGGAAATTCTACATGAAGGATTTGGCGACAGTAAGTACCGTCCATGTCCGCTGCTTCGCAAATACGTAAAAGCTGGCTGGCTCGGTAAGAAGACCGGCCGCGGTTTCTACAGCTACGAATAAACACCAGGGAGGATCAGAAAGATGGACCTGCGATTTACAGAAGAACAAATCATGATGCAAAAAATGGTGAGGGACTTTGCAAAAGAAGAAATCGAACCATTTATCGAAAGAATGGAAGCTGGTGAGTTTCCGCGTGAGATTTTAAATAAAATGGCTGAGCTTGGCTTAATGGGGATCACGGTCCCTGAAGAGTATGGCGGCGCGGGGATGGACTTTACTTCCTACATCATCGCGATCAATGAGCTTGCAAAGGTAAGCCCTGTGGTCAGCGTCATTTTATCTGTGCATACATCAGTCGGGACGAACCCGATCCTGTATTACGGAACGGAAGAACAAAAGCAAAAGTACGTCACGAAGCTTGCAACTGGTGAACACCTCGGTGCATTCTGCCTGACAGAGCCAAGTGCAGGGTCGGATGCTGCAAGCCTGAAAACGCGCGCAGTGAAAAAAGATGACCACTACTTACTGAACGGCTCTAAAATCTTTATCACAAACGGCGGGGAAGCTGACACGTATATCGTTTTTGCTGTGACAGATCCTGAAAAAGGGACGCGGGGAATCAGCGCGTTTATCGTGGAGAAGAACTTCCCTGGTTTTGTTGTCGGTAAAGACGAAGAAAAGATGGGGCTTCATGGTTCACGCACAGTCCAGCTGACGTTTGAAGATATGAAGGTGCCGGCTGAAAACCTTTTAGGAGAAGAAGGAGAAGGGTTTAAAATTGCACTTGGCAACCTCGATGTGGGCCGGATCGGTATCGCAGCAAAATCACTCGGTATTGCTGAAGCAGCAGTAGACCACGCAGTCGCTTATGCAAAAGAGCGCGAGCAGTTCGGTAAACCGATTGCACAGCAGCAGGGAATCGGATTCAAGCTTGCAGATATGGCAACGGCCGCTGAAGCTGCAAAACTATTAGTCTATCAGGCAGCATTCCTTCGTCAGGAAGGCAAGCCGTGCGGGAAAGAAGCGTCAATGGCGAAGCTGTTCGCTTCATCAACAGCGATGAATAACGCAATTGAATGCGTGCAGGTATTTGGCGGAAACGGTTATACAGAAGATTATCCGGCAGAGCGCCTGTTCCGCGACGCGAAAATCAGTGAGATCTATGAAGGTACAAGTGAAATCCAACGAATCGTGATCAGTAAGCACGTAACCAAATAGGGGGAAGCTCAATATGAATTTTAAGTTAACTGAAGAACATGAAATGATCCGTAAAATGGTACGCGACTTTGCAGAAAAGGATGTTGCACCAACTGCTGCAGAGCGTGACGAAGAAGAACGCTTTGACCGTGAAATTTTCGATAAAATGGCTGAGCTTGGCCTGACTGGGATTCCATGGCCTGAAGAATACGGCGGAATCGGCAGTGACTACCTTGCCTATGTGATCGCAGTTGAAGAGCTGTCACGCGTCTGTGCATCAACAGGTGTCACACTATCCGCTCACCTGTCACTTGCGAGCTGGCCGATCTTCAAATTCGGAACAGAAGAACAGAAAAAGCACTACCTGACGAAGCTTGCGCAGGGTGAAATGCTTGGTGCATACGGACTGTCTGAGCCGGGCGCAGGATCTGACGTATCGTCAATGAAAACAAAAGCTGTGAAAAACGGTGACCACTATGTAATGAACGGTTCAAAAGTATGGATCACAAACGGCGGCGCAGCAGAATTGTACATCATTTTTGCAGTGACTGACCCTGAAGCAGGGACACGCGGTATGAGTGCATTCATCGTTGAAAAAGGCTGGGAAGGCTTCTCAATCGGTAAGAAAGAGAAAAAGCTCGGCATTCGTTCATCACCAACAACTGAACTGATCTTTGACAATGTAAAAGTACCGGCTGAAAACCTTTTAGGAAAAGAAGGGGAAGGCTTTAAAATTGCGATGATGACACTTGATGGTGGCCGTAACGGTATCGCTGCACAGGCAGTCGGCATCGCACAGGGTGCACTTGATGCATCAGTTGAATACGCAAAAGGACGCGAGCAGTTCGGTAAAACGATCCTTGCCAACCAGGGCGTATCATTCAAAATTGCAGACATGGCAACAGGCATCGAAGCATCCCGCCTGCTGACATACCAGGCTGCATGGCTTGAGTCAGAAGGACTGCCATACGGAAAAGAATCAGCAATGTCGAAGCTAATGGCTGGAGATACGGCGATGAAAGTAACAGTCGAAGCAGTCCAAATCTTTGGCGGCTACGGCTATACAAAAGACTACCCTGTAGAGCGCTACATGCGCGATGCAAAAATCACCCAGATCTACGAAGGCACCCAGGAAATCCAGCGCCTTGTCATTGGGCGTATGGTGACGAAGTAAAAGGGTCTGTCTATAAAGAAACGCTTATGATTTCCGCTTCAGGGGGACGCTTTCCGGACGGTGGACCGTTTTGTGGTCCGATATGGCCTCCTCGCGCTTTGCGCTGCGGGGTCTCAGCTTCCCACTTATCGTCCCGGAGTCGCCCCCTTACGCTCCAATCAACGCTTTGTCAGCAAGATCAATCTACTTTTAAGTTAGAGGCTGCTTGATATAATTCAAAGCGTTGATCGTAGCGGGAGGAGCGAGACTCCTGCGGAAAAACGTGCGTGAGAGACCCCGCAGGGCAGCGGTTTTCTGCCCGAGGAGGCTTGAGCGTTCGTCCGCGGAAAGCGAGGTCCTCCCGCGGAGATCATAAGCGGTTAACAGGACCTTACCCCTCAGCCAATGGAGCGTCAGAATGTGAAAGGTGGCGGATGCGATTGGAGAATAAAAGGGAAGTTCAATCCTCAGTAAAAGACGAGCGGCTGATTGAAATGCGCCGCGACCAGATGATCAAAGGAGCCGTATCGCTATTCAAACAAAAAGGCTTTCACCGCACCACAACACGTGAGATCGCAAAAGCCTCAGGTTTCAGCATCGGCACCCTTTACGAATATATCAGAACAAAAGAAGACGTCCTCTATCTCGTCTGTGACAGAATCTACGATAAGGTACGTACGCGTCTACACGGGATGGAACTCGACGGCGGCACGCTGCAGGCACTTTCACGCGGCATTGCACACTATTTTAAAGTAGTTGATGGCATGCAGGATGAAGTGCTCGTGATGTATCAGGAAGCGAAGTCGCTTTCTAAAGATGCGCTGCCGTATGTACTTAAAAAAGAGCTCGAAATGACTGAGATGTTTGAAACGCTGATTCAGAAATGTGTCGATGAAGGTCAGCTTGTGATGGAGCGCGATGAAATTCATCTGCTTG
The DNA here is from genome assembly GCF_000829445.1 of Jeotgalibacillus alimentarius. Classification (GTDB taxonomy): domain Bacteria; phylum Bacillota; class Bacilli; order Bacillales; family Jeotgalibacillaceae; genus Jeotgalibacillus; species Jeotgalibacillus alimentarius. The sequence goes on along the minus strand of NZ_JXRQ01000028.1, from coordinate 53,470 downwards.
CTCAAAACATTTTTGTCCAGGGACAGATGTGGGCGTTCAGAAGATGGGCGCTGCGTGAATACAACATCGATCAGTATACGGAGAAACAGACTGAACTGCTGCTAAAGGGTGTCAGAGGATACCAGGCAGCGGCGAACAAGGGGGAATAAACATGGCAGTAAATGAGCCAGTGATCTATAAGCCGAAAAATCCGGTTCGTTTTGTAACAGCGTCAAGTCTGTTTGACGGACATGATGCATCCATTAACATTATGAGAAGAATTCTGCAGGCAAGCGGTGCAGAAGTGATTCACCTCGGCCATAACCGCTCAGTGGAAGAAGTCGTGAACGCGGCAATCCAGGAAGACGTTCAGGGAATTGCGATCTCTTCATACCAGGGCGGGCACGTTGAATATTTTAAATATATGTATGACCTGCTGAATGAACGCGGTGCGCCTCACATCAAGATTTATGGCGGTGGTGGTGGAGTTATTATTCCACGTGAGATTAAAGAACTTCACGCTTACGGAATTGCGCGCATCTTTTCACCGGAAGACGGCCGCACGAACGGACTGCAGGGCATGATCAACAGAATGCTTGAAGAGTGCGATTATGCAACAGTTGAAAAGGAAATGAAGCACGAGATCAGTGAGCTGACATCAGGTGACATTCCGGTTGTCTCAAAGTTCATCTCACTGGCTGAATACCGTATGAAAGATGACAGTGACGTCTGGCAGAACATTATGGATCAGGTGAAAGCTGAAGAGAAGCACGCGCCTGTCATCGGGATTACAGGTACGGGCGGTGCCGGAAAAAGTTCACTGACTGATGAGCTGATCCGCCGTTTTATCAATGAAATTCCGGATAAAAAAGTAGCGATTCTCTCTATTGACCCGACGAAGCAGAAAACTGGCGGAGCACTTTTAGGTGACAGAATCCGTATGAATGCGATCTTCTCTGACCGCGTATTTATGAGAAGTCTTGCAACGCGCGGGTCGAAAAGTGAGCTATCGCTTGCAATCCGTGATGCCATTTCTGTAGTCAAAGCTGCAGGTTACGATATGGTGATCGTTGAGACGAGCGGAATCGGGCAGGGCGATGCTGAAATTGCTGAGATCTCAGACATTTCGATGTATGTGATGACGAGTGAGTTCGGTGCCCCTTCACAGCTTGAAAAAATCGATATGATTGATTACGCAGACCTTGTCGTGATCAACAAATATGAACGTAAAGGCTCTGAGGATGCGAAGCGCCAGGTGCAGAAGCAGTACCAGCGCAGCCGTATGCTGTTTGATCAGGACCTTGATGAGATGCCGGTGTTCGGTACAATTGCTTCACAATTCAACGATGCGGGGACAAATGCCCTTTTTGCCGCGCTGGTTGAAAAAGTGAATGACAAAGTCCAGACTGACTGGTCAACTGCATTTTCTAAAAAAGCCGAAGTGGAAAAGCAGAATGTGATCATTCCGAACGATCGCCGCTATTACCTTCGCGAGATCTCGGAAACTGTTCGCCGCTACCACAAAACTGCTGAGGACCAGACAAAGCTTGCGCGCCGCTTCTTCCAGATTGAAGGCAGTATCGAAGCAGCTAAGGAAGCCGGAGAAGATGAGACAGCAGGCGTACTTGAAACAATGAAAGAAACAGCATGGGAGCAGCTGTCAGCAGAATCTAAAAAGATTTTGGAAAACTGGCCGCAGCTGAAAGAATTGTACGCACAGGACCAATTCACCACGAAAATCCGCGATAAGGAAATCATCACAGAGCTGAAGACAACAAGTCTGTCAGGCCTGTCGATTCCAAAAGTTGCGCTGCCGAAGTTTGAAGACTACGGTGAAATTTTGAAATGGGTGTATAAAGAAAACGTGCCTGGATCATTCCCTTATACAGCGGGTGTATTTCCGTTCAAACGTAAAGGTGAAGATCCGAAGCGCCAGTTCGCCGGTGAAGGAACGCCTGAACGCACGAACCGTCGTTTCCACTACCTGTCAAAAGACGATGATGCTAAGCGCCTGAGTACAGCATTTGACTCAGTGACGCTTTACGGAGAAGATCCTGACCATCGTCCTGATATTTACGGAAAAGTCGGGGAGAGCGGCGTCAGCATTTGTACGCTTGAAGATATGAAAAAGCTGTATGCCGGATTTGATCTGTGCGCACCTTCAACGTCAGTATCCATGACGATCAACGGCCCTGCGCCGATCATTCTTGCCATGTTCATGAACACAGCAGTGGATCAGCAGGTAAAAGCGCGCGAGGAAGAGCTCGGCCGCACACTCTCAATGGAAGAATTCACTGACGTGCGCGAACAGACTTTACAGGTCGTACGTGGTACGGTGCAGGCTGATATTTTAAAAGAAGATCAGGGACAGAATACATGTATCTTCTCAACAGAATTCGCCCTGCGCATGATGGGTGATATCCAGCAGTACTTTATCGACCATAAAGTGCGCAACTATTATTCTGTATCGATTTCCGGCTATCATATTGCTGAAGCAGGGGCGAACCCGATTTCACAGCTTGCCTTTACACTTGCTAACGGCTTCACGTATGTCGAATATTACTTAAGCCGAGGCATGGATATTAACGACTTTGCACCAAACCTGTCATTCTTCTTCTCAAATGGACTGGATCCTGAATACACAGTGATCGGCCGTGTAGCAAGACGGATCTGGTCAACAGTCATGAGAGATAAGTATGGTGCGAACGAGCGAAGCCAGAAGCTGAAGTATCATATTCAGACATCCGGCCGCTCACTGCATGCGCAGGAAATCGATTTTAACGATATCCGGACAACGCTGCAGGCATTAATGGCACTGCAGGATAACTGTAACTCGCTTCATACCAACGCATATGATGAAGCGATCACAACACCGACAGAAGAATCTGTCCGCCGCGCAATGGCGATTCAGATGATCATTACAAAAGAGCATGGCTTAAGTAAAAATGAAAACCCGCTCCAGGGTGCATTTATTGTTGAAGAACTGACTGATCTTGTTGAAGAAATGGTCCTTCAGGAATTCGAACGCATCAATGACCGCGGCGGCGTACTTGGCGCAATGGAAACGCAGTACCAGCGCGGAAAAATTCAGGAAGAATCCATGCACTATGAAATGAAGAAGCACACAGGCGAGCTTCCGATCATCGGCGTGAACACATACCTGAATCCAAATCCGCCGTCAGAAGAACAGATGGACAGCATGGAACTGGCACGTGCGACAAAGGATGAGAAGGAAACGCAGATCACCAACCTTCAAAACTTCCAGCGATCGCACGCTGACACTGCAGAAGAGGCGCTGAACCGACTGAAAGAAACAGCAGTCTCAGGAGGAAACCTCTTCGCCGAGCTGATGGAAACGGTAAAAGTTGCCTCACTCGGTCAAATCACTCATGCATTATATGAAGTCGGCGGACAGTACCGCCGTAATATGTAATATTAATTTCCCGTTAAAACTGCCGGATTACTACCCGGCAGTTTTCTTTTTATACTATAATTAGTACATAAGACATCTAACCGGGACGTGATCTAGTGAAAAAACTGCTAATCCTCAGCGCATCGATTCTACTCGTTGCAGGGTTGACCATGTATATGTACAGCCGAATGGTCGGAGCCATCCCATTTCTGATCCTTGCTGCCATGTTTTACTGGCTCGCATGGCGCGAAACGAAAAAAGGACGCATAAAGAATTCCTAAAAAACAATAGTAACTATGGCATTCTCCTCAAAACTTTGGTTATAATGGAACATATGCCTTGAGCTAAATTCATCTCGTGTCTGACACAACATCCGGCCATACTGCATGTAAGCAGGGCTGTTTTTTGTGAAGGATTACAGGTGAAATTCTATACAAACGTAATTGCTTATTTAAATACAGATGAGTTTATGAAACATTAAAGCAGACTGGTGCGGAGGGGTGCGAGACTCCAGCGGGAGCAAACGGACAGGTGAGACCCCGCAAGGCGAAGCCTGAGGAGGCTCACCGCCGTTCCCGCGGAAAGCGAGTACCCCGGAGCACCAGTCTGATGGTTATCATACTCATACATTTTTATAAGCCCACCACCCAACCCAAAGGAGTGCAAAGCATGGAACTTAAAAACCGCTCAGTAGAAGATCTACGTGAATATTCATTTATAGAAATCGCACACCAGCTCCTCGTTGATAACCATAACTCAATGACATTCAACGACATGGTCGAAGAATGGAAAAGACTGCTTGGTGTAACCGATAAAGAAGCACGCGAAAGAATCGTTCAGTTCTACACAGACCTGAACATGGACGGCCGCTTTATCTACCTTGATTCTGACAAAGGCTGGGGCCTGCGTTCATGGTACCCGCTTGATCAGGTAGAAGACGAGCAGGTAACAAGCGAAATCCAGACAACAAAGAAAAAGAAAACAAAAGCGAAGTCTAAAAAGAAGAAAAAAGCTGAAGAAGATCTGGACTTTGACAACCTGGATGACGAAGAAGACGACCTTGTCTACGACGAAATCGATGACGAAGTTGAAGATGTTGAAGACATCGACGGCGAAGAGTTCGAAGACGATGTAGACTTCGACGATCTGGACGACGATGACGAAGAAGATGAGGACGATGATGACAAGTTATAAATCGTCAGTCTTTTCCGCCATTTAATTCGTTCTTGATTTTTTAAAATTTGATGGTAGTATTTTATTTGGGCTCCCTTTAAAGGGATCAATCGCAAATATCCGCGCTCCCTTGCGTTTCACACGTAGGAGGGGCGCTTTTTATTTTTTATAAAACTCTTTTTTAGCTGCATTGAATGATGTATACAAAGAGTTATTTTTTAATTTATGCATGATTGATTGACGCTATAAGGTTTTATCTTATACACAGAGTTGATCGGAGCGGAAGGGGGCGACTCCAGCGGGATAAAACGGACAGGTGAGACCCCGCAAGGCGAAGCCTGAGGAGGTTCACCGCCGTTCCCGCGGAAAGCGTCCCCCTGAAGCGCAGATCAACGGTTATCTTTAACAACACCTGCAAACCCGAAAGGAGAAACATACATGTCAACAAAATATATTTTCGTCACTGGTGGAGTCGTATCTTCACTCGGTAAAGGAATCACAGCAGCATCACTTGGCCGCCTTTTGAAAAACAGAGGACTGAACGTAACCATCCAGAAGTTCGATCCGTACATTAACGTAGATCCAGGAACAATGAGCCCATACCAGCACGGGGAAGTATTCGTCACAGATGATGGCGCAGAGACTGACCTTGACCTTGGACACTATGAGCGTTTCATCGATATTAACCTGAACAAATACAGCAACGTGACAACTGGTAAGATCTACTCGACAGTTCTGAAAAAAGAGCGTCGCGGAGATTACCTTGGCGGAACAGTACAGGTTATCCCGCATATCACTAACGAACTGAAAGAGCGCGTTTTCCGTGCAGGCCGTGAAACAAATGCAGATGTCGTGATCACTGAAATCGGCGGAACAGTAGGGGACATTGAATCACTTCCATTCCTTGAAGCGATCCGTCAGATCAAGAGTGATGTTGGCCGTGAAAATGTGATGTACGTTCACTGTACACTTGTTCCTTACATCAAAGCTGCCGGCGAAATGAAGACAAAACCGACACAGCACAGTGTAAAAGAACTTCGCAGCCTTGGTATTCAGCCGAATATCATTGTCCTGCGTACTGAAAACCCGATCTCTCAGGACATGAAAGATAAGATTGCATTATTCTGTGATATCGACGAAAAATCAGTAATCGAAGCAACAGATGCAGATACACTTTACGCTGTGCCACTTGCACTTCAGGCACAAAACATGGACCAGATCGTTTGCGATCATTTTAAATTAAATGCACCGCAGCCTGAAATGACAGAGTGGAATGAACTCGTGGACCGCGTGCGTAATCTGAAAGAGAAAACAACGATTGCACTTGTCGGTAAATACGTTGAACTTCAAGATGCATACATCTCAGTAGTAGAATCACTGCGCCACGCAGGCTACAGCTTTGATGCTGACGTTGAAGTGAAATGGCTGAATTCTGAAACGATCACACGTGAAAATGTTGAGCAGGAACTTGGAGACGTCGATGGTATTTTAGTACCTGGCGGATTCGGTGACCGTGCAATTGAAGGAAAGATCGAAGCAATCCGCTATGCGCGTGAGACGAAGACACCGTTCCTTGGAATCTGTCTTGGTATGCAGCTTGCAAGCGTTGAGTTCGCACGTAACGTACTCGGTATGGAAGGCGCGCACTCAGCAGAGATCAACCCGACAACACCATATCCGGTAATCGACCTTCTTCCTGAGCAAAAAGACATCGAGGACCTTGGCGGCACACTTCGCCTTGGCCTGTACCCATGTAAGCTGACAGAAGGCACAAAAGCATTCGAAGCATATGACAACGAAGTCGTATACGAGCGTCACCGTCACCGCTTTGAGTTCAACAACCAGTACCGTGAGAAAATGGAAGACGCAGGATTCCTATTCTCAGGTACAAGCCCTGACGGCCGTCTTGTAGAAATCATTGAACTTGCTGACCACCCGTGGTTCGTGGCATCCCAGTTCCACCCGGAATTCACATCACGCCCGACACGCCCGCAGCCGCTGTTCAGAGACTTTATTGAAGCAACAATGAAGAAGTAATAGGACATCCCCCGCCAAACAATTTGGCGGGGGTTTTTAAAATCCTTTTGCATCAAAAATGGCTTCAGTGATTACTCGCAGATATAATAATCTAAAAGAGGTGAATCAGATGAAAAAGCTGTACCAATGGTCAAATTGGAAAACCTGGCTTGTCTCTCTCATTATATTTGCAGCATTTTTAGGATTCATTTTACCGAATGAAGCGGCAGAATCATCCCGCGTTACTGGAACATCTGAATCACCGGACAGCTCATTTTTCTATACGCCTGAAACACTCTTTTCCATTGCAGAAACTTATGGAGAAGAAGGAAGAGCGTATTATGTCCGGGCGCGTTATACATTTGATATCGTATGGCCCATCGCTTATTTCTTGTTTTTAATTACAACACTCGGCATTCTTTTCAAATCAATTCAGCGATCTAGATGGAGATACGTCATTTTACTTCCGTTATCCGGTCTGGTTTTTGATTATCTTGAAAATCTCAGTACTTCTCTCGTCATGAGCTGTTACCCGGAGCAGTTAAATGTGATTGCTGCCATCGCACCGGTATTTACAGCGGTAAAATGGAGCTGTATTTATGCAAGCTTTGCACTAATTCCAATCGGGATCGTTACGTATTTAATTACCCGAAAAAAAAGCCTGAGGTCTCAGTGAAGCCATTAAAAAAGTTCCTATCCAACCATGGAATAGGAACTTCGTTTATCAATAATCCTCCAAAATCTCATCAAGCACAAACTTCACACCATGATACAGATACAATGCGGCCATCAGTGACGGGAAGCCGAAGCGTCCGCCGGTTTCATCAGGCAGCATGCTGCGTACAGTCTGAGTGTTCAGAAAGGAGTCAGCTTTTTCTTCAAGGTCACTTTCAGCATCTTTTACTTTTCCGGCAATAACGGCGAATGGTACTTCAGCTTCAGTGAGCTTCTTGGCAAATGCGAGTGCCTGAGGGTCGGTGGATCTCCGCGTGACAAGCAGCACACGGTCTGCAACGGTCAATGCATCAGCATCATGCAGCTCGCGGACACCTTCAAGCGGTTCCTCACCCTGCAGTGCTTCAGCTGTAACACCGGCCATTTCACCGAACCCTTTTATATAAATCGAACCGTCACCCACCGTTGCCTGTGCAAGCAGACGGGCTGCATTTTCGATCTCCATTTCTTCTTTATGCAGTCTGCCGAATAACCCGGTCAGCTGCGTTGTAAACATTTTCAGCATGTTGATCATCCTTTCAAAATCATTTTTTCAGTAAAATGTCGAAAAAGCGCACACGATTTCTTCATATATAGGAAGGAACTCATTTGTTTGTGTTGAATGTACCATAATAAACGCTCATTGAGAAACCATCCTTTTTCCTCTATGATAAAGAAGTCTACATAGAAATACGAACAATTGGGGTTGCGATGGAATGACAAAGAAGAGGTGTATAACGTGGAGAAAATACTGATTGTAGATGATCAATTCGGCATACGTATTCTGCTCAATGAAATTCTTGAAAAAGAGGGGTATCAGACTTTTCAGGCTGCAAACGGGCCGGAAGCACTGACGCTTTTAAAAGAAGCGCCGGACCTTGTACTGCTTGATATGAAAATTCCTGGTATGGATGGGATCGAAATTTTGCGCAAAATGAAAGAGAAAGAGCCTGATATTAAGGTGATCATTATGACAGCCTATGGTGAACTCGGCATGATTCAGGAGGCAGAGGCCCTGGGAGCGCTTACACACATAACGAAGCCTTTTGACATTCAGGACATAAGAAACCTTGTCAAAGAGCATGCAGGGGTAAAATAACGCATCTTAATTTGAAAAGATAAGTTGCCGGCGTGGTAAAATCCTTAAACGTTTGGTATGATACTAGAGAAAATGGTTGTACATTAGCGTACGTGATACCGTTTATTTAAAGGAGGAAACAAATTATGCCATTAGTATCAATGACAGATATGCTGAACAAAGCGAAGGATGGGGGCTATGCAGTAGGTCAGTTCAACCTGAATAACCTTGAGTTTACACAGGCGATTCTTCAGGCTGCTGAAGAAGAAAAATCACCTGTTATTCTTGGTGTTTCTGAAGGTGCTGCCCGCTACATGAGCGGATTTACAACTGTGGTAAAAATGGTTGAAGGTCTACTTGAAGACTTAAACATTACTGTACCAGTAGCAATTCACCTTGACCACGGATCAAGCTTTGACAAGTGTAAAGAAGCAATCGATGCAGGTTTCACATCTGTCATGATTGACGCTTCTCACGGTCCTTTCGAAGAGAACGTGGAAGTAACTTCTAAAGTTGTTGAATACGCACACGCTAAAGGCGTTTCAGTAGAAGCTGAACTTGGCGTAGTAGGCGGCCAGGAAGATGACGTGGTTGCAGATGGCGTGATTTATGCAGATCCTAAAGAATGTAAAGAACTTGTAGAGCGCACTGGTATCGATACACTTGCACCGGCACTTGGATCAGTTCACGGCCCTTACAAAGGCGAACCGAACCTTGGATTCAAGGAAATGGAGCAGATCGGTAACGAAGCAGGCGTACCAATCGTTCTTCACGGCGGAACAGGCATTCCGACAAAAGATATCCAAAAAGCGATCTCTTACGGAACAGCTAAAATCAACGTGAACACAGAAAACCAAATTGCATCAGCTAAGAAAGTACGTGAAGTACTTGCTGCTGATTCAGAAGTATATGATCCACGTAAATATCTTGGACCAGCGCGTGAAGTGATTAAGGAAACGGTAATCGGTAAAATGCGTGAATTCGGTTCATCTAGCAAAGCGTAAATTTGTCACTCGGTTTCAAGGGGTAGAAATTGAGTCATATCAAAGAGGCTGGCTCACAAACAGGCAGGCTGCTTATTCACAAGCAGCCCAACCTTTTTTTGAGTCAGCTTTTTTTGAAGGCTTATATAACCGGAATTGACCTGTGTTCCGAGCGGATGCTTTCCGCGGGGACGGCGGTAAGCCTCCTCGACGCTATGCGTCTGCGGGGTCTCACCTGTCCGTCTGCTCCCGCTGGAGTCACCGCCCTCCACACCGGCCAATTCCTTCATATGAAGGACAAAAAGATTTGAAGTTGAAACACACTTTTCTTAGTTATTAGTCACACAGAGTTGATCGGAGTGGAAGGCGGCGACTCCGGGACGATTAGAGGGAAGCTGAGACCCCGCAGCCGAAGGCGAGGAGGCTCAGCAACCTCCGTCCGGAAAGCGTCCGCCTGAAGCGCAGATCAACGGTTATTATAGTAAGCACAAACCAAATACATAACAAAGGATGGGATCATATTGAAATTTTTCATTGATACAGCAAATATGGATGAGATCAAGGAAGCACACAGCTGGGGGATTATTGACGGGGTTACGACTAATCCGTCGCTTGTTGCAAAGGAAGGCATTTCATTCCATGACCGGCTGAAAGAAATCACCTCGTTAGTAGACGGTTCAGTCAGTGCTGAAGTGATTTCTCTTGATGCAGAAGGTATGATCAGAGAAGGAAAAGAGCTGGCTGCAATCGCACCGAATATCACCGTTAAAGTCCCCATGACACCAGATGGACTGAAAGCAACGGCTGCATTTGCTAAAGAAGGCATTAAAACAAATGTCACGCTGATTTTCAGTGCGAACCAGGCGCTGATGGCAGCGCGTGCAGGTGCGTCGTATGTATCACCGTTCCTTGGCAGACTGGATGACATTGGTCACGACGGGATGGATCTGATCAGCACAATTTCTGAAATGTTCATTATGCATGACATTAAATCAGAAATTATCGCAGCATCAATCCGTCACCCGATGCATGTCACTCAGGCAGCGCTGAACGGGGCGCATATTGCGACATGCCCATCAAAGGTGCTGCATCAACTATTTAAACACCCATTAACGGAAGCAGGAATTGAAGCGTTTCTAAATGACTGGAATAATCGTAAATCATAAAAATCCCTGCTTCCTTCACACATGATTCAGCTCGAAATACACATCATAAAAAGACATAAAGCTGGTTCGGAAGGAGCTTCAAGTAATGGAGAAATTAAAAATTGAAGGGGGCAATCCCCTTAAAGGAAACATCAAAGTCAGCGGTGCAAAAAACAGTGCAGTGGCACTGATTCCAGCGACCATTCTCGCAGATTCACCGACTGTCATTGAAGGTTTGCCTGATATATCAGATGTTCATACTTTAAAAGCACTGCTTGAGGAAATTGGTGGAAGTGTTGAATTTGAAGATGGCGAAATGCGTGTGAATCCTGAAGGCATGGTGGCAATGCCATTACCGAACGGACGCGTTAAAAAGCTGCGTGCTTCTTATTATCTGATGGGTGCAATGCTTGGTAAATTTAAAAAAGCGGCAATCGGACTGCCTGGTGGCTGCTACCTGGGACCGCGTCCAATTGATCAACATATTAAAGGATTTGAAGCGCTTGGTGCCACTGTTACAAATGAGCAGGGTGCCTTGTATCTTCGTGCTGATGAATTAAAAGGCGCACGGATTTATTTAGATGTTGTCAGTGTAGGTGCGACGATTAATATTATGCTTGCAGCTGTCAGAGCGAAGGGTCAGACGATTATTGAAAATGCTGCAAAGGAACCTGAAATCATTGATGTGGCTACACTCTTAAGCAATATGGGTGCAAACATTAAAGGTGCAGGGACTAATGTGATCCGGATTGAAGGTGTTGATGAGCTTCACGGCACCCGTCACACAATTATTCCTGACAGAATCGAAGCAGGAACCTTTATGATTTTAGCGGCGGCAGCAGGAGAAGGTGTGACCATTAATAATGTCATCCCGCTCCATGTCGAATCATTGATTGCGAAGCTGCGTGAAATGGGTGTGCCTGTCGAAATCGGCGATGAGGATGTCTATATCGGAAAGTCAGAGAACCTGAAATCGATTGATATACAGACGCTTGTGTATCCTGGATTCCCGACAGATCTGCAGCAGCCGATGACGTCACTCATGACCAAAATCCACGGAACGGCGATGGTAACAGATACGATTTATTCAGCGCGCTTTAAGCACATCGATGAGCTGAAGCGGATGAATGCGAATATTAAAACAGAGGGTCGTGCAGCCATTGTCTACGGTCCATCTGTCCTTCAGGGTGCACGCGTGAAGGCATCTGACCTGAGAGCGGGTGCAGCGCTTGTGATTGCAGGGCTCATGGCTGAAGGTATCACTGAAGTAACCGGTCTTGAACATATTGACCGCGGCTACAGTGATCTGATTGAAAAGCTTTCAGGACTCGGAGCGGTGATTTGGCGTGAAGAAATGTCAGCTGAAGAGCTTGAACAGGTAAATAACGCATAGTTCTTAAATAGTATGTCATATTGAAAAATAATGTGTTATACTGATTCATGACAAATCACGAGGGGATGATGGACATGGAACGCAGTTTATCAATGGAGCTTGTACGGGTAACAGAAGCAGCCGCTTTATCGTCAGCAAGATGGATGGGACGCGGGTTAAAAAATGAAGCAGATGACGCAGCGACAACTGCGATGCGTGATGTATTCGACACCATCCCGATGAAGGGTACAGTTGTGATCGGTGAAGGCGAAATGGATGAAGCGCCAATGCTTTATATCGGTGAAAAACTCGGTACAGGATACGGCCCCCGTCTCGACGTGGCAGTAGATCCATTAGAAGGCACAAATATTGTTGCTTCAGGCGGCTGGAACGCACTTGCGGTACTTGCCGTGGCAGACCACGGAAATCTGCTGAATGCACCTGATATGTATATGGATAAAATTGCAGTCGGTCCTGAAGCTGTGGGCTGTATCGATATCAATGCACCAGTCATTGATAACCTCAGAGCGGTCGCAAAAGCCAAGAATAAAGATATCGAAGACGTAGTAGCGACGATTTTGAACCGCGATCGTCATGCGAAAATTATCGAAGAACTGCGCGCTGCTGGTGCCCGAATCAAGCTGATTGGTGACGGCGATGTGGCAGGAGCGATCAATACAGCATTTGATACGACTGGTGTCGACATTCTTTTTGGATCAGGTGGAGCTCCTGAAGGCGTAATCGCTGCAGTTGGCCTGAAGTGCCTCGGCGGCGAAATCCAGGGCCGTCTCCTCCCGCAAAATGAAGAAGAAGCAGAACGCTGCAAGGCGATGAATATTGATGTCAGCCAGGTACTGCGCATGGAAGACCTCGTTCGCGGCGATGACGCAATCTTCGCAGCAACAGGTGTGACAGATGGCGAACTGTTAAAAGGCGTACAGTTCAAAGCTACATACGGAGAGACTGACTCGCTCGTTATGCGCGCGAAATCAGGCACCGTCCGTTTTATCAAAGGAACACACAGCCTGAAGAAAAAGCCGAATCTTGTCATGAAGTAACATTCGAAAAGCTCCGGGATCATAACCTGGAGTTTTTTCGTTTAGTTATAGTAGGAACCGTAATTTCTCTCCGTTCAGGACTTCGCTTTCCGCGGACGAACGCTCAGGCCAGGCAGAAAACCACTGCCTTCCGGGGTCTTTCACGATCGTTTTTCCGCAGGAGTCTTCGTCCTGAACTCCGAGAAATTACTCAATATGCTTTTCGCTCAGTATTAGTTTTAAAAATAGAATGTTTAAACAGAATAAATTAAAGAATATATATCAGTGTCTGACTTGTATTTAAAGATTTCAAAGCGTTGATCCTCGCTGCAGGGGGCGACTCCGGGACGATAAGTGGGAAGCTGAGACCCCGCAGCCAAAGGCGAGGAGGCTTAGCAACCACCGTCCGGAAAGCGTCCCCCTGAAGTGGAAATCACAAGCGGTTATACAAGTACTGACCTGGCGACAATTTTCACCGTTGATTGTCTGTATAAATAAGAGTAGAATAATGAATGACTTCAGCTACACAACCTCTATTTCAACAAGTTATCCTCACAAAAAACATTCAAGCACAATAGATTCGCTGAAGAAGCATTTAAAAAAACAGAAGTGTGGTGTCCTTAATGGAAGAATTAAAAATGTCGTCACTCGACAATATGAAATTAAAAGAATTATATGAGCTTGCAAAAGAATACCGAGTATCTTATTATAGCAAGCTGACGAAGAAAGAACTGATTTTTGCAATCCTGAAATCACGTGCAGAACAGGAAGGTTTCTTCTTTATGGAAGGCGTACTTGAAGTCATTCAGTCAGAAGGCTTCGGATTCCTGCGTCCGATCAACTACTCTCCAAGCTCAGAGGATATTTATATCTCAGCTTCACAGATCCGCCGCTTTGACCTGCGTAATGGTGACAAAGTTTCCGGTAAAGTAAGACCGCCAAAAGAAAATGAGCGTTACTTTGGACTTCTTCACGTAGAAGCAGTGAATGGTGATGATCCTGAGACGTCAAAAGAGCGCGTGCATTTTCCTGCACTGACGCCGCTGTACCCGGACCGTCAGATCAAGCTTGAAAACCAGCCGCGCCAGCTTTCAACACGCATCATGGACCTGGTTTCACCTGTTGGATTTGGTCAGCGTGGACTAATCGTTGCCCCGCCAAAAGCAGGTAAAACCATGCTGTTAAAAGAAATCGCTAATTCCGTTACGACAAATCATCCTGAGGCGGAACTGATTGTGCTGCTGATTGATGAGCGTCCTGAGGAAGTAACAGATATCGAACGTTCTGTTAATGCTGATGTTGTCAGCTCAACATTTGATGAGGTACCTGAAAACCATATTAAAGTGGCAGAGCTTGTACTTGAACGGGCAATGAGACTGGTTGAGCACAAGCGTGACGTCGTCATCCTGATGGACAGTATTACTCGTCTTGCACGTGCGTATAACCTTGTGATCCCACCAAGCGGCCGTACACTTTCAGGTGGTATTGATCCTGCTGCATTCCACCGTCCAAAACGCTTCTTCGGTGCTGCCCGTAATATCGAGGAAGGCGGAAGCTTAACTATTCTTGCGACTGCCCTTGTTGATACAGGCTCACGTATGGATGAAGTAATCTACGAGGAATTCAAGGGAACAGGTAATATGGAACTTCACCTTGACCGCAGCATGGCCGAGCGCCGGATCTTCCCTGCAATCGACGTCCGCCGCAGCGGAACACGTAAAGAAGAGCTGCTTGTACCAAAAGATCACCTTGATAAACTATGGGCAATTCGCCGCGCGCTGTCAGACTCACATGACTTCGGCGAGCGCCTGATCCGCAAAATCCGCCAGACTAAAACGAATCAGGAATTCTTTGAAAACCTGACTGAAGAAATGAAGACGAGTGGACGTAAGTCATAAACAATATAGTCTGATACTGAAGTAATTGTCTCTATAACCGTTCCACTGCGCTTCAGGCGGATGCTTTCCGGACGGTGGACCGTTTTGTGGTCCGATATGGCCTCCTCGCCTTCGGCTGTGGGGTCTCAGCTTCCCTCTATTCGTCCTGGAGTCACCGCCTTACGCTCCGTTACACTAAGTATGAATTAGAAACATTGTTTTAGTCATTATCATTTATGTCATAATCATCCTCAGCTGTTGGTTGGAGTGGAGGGCGTAGACTCCCGCCCCAGGAAGGGACAGGTGAGACCCCACAGAGCGAAGCTCGAGGAGGCTCACCGCCCGGGGGCAGGAAAGCGAAGCCCTCCACGGAAACCAACAGCGTTTTTTAAAGAAAACATTTTTCAAATACCATGTTGCCTCACAACTTTCACCCTGCTATAATATAAGCAGCGTGCTTGAAAATGTTTGGGCACCATGCTAGTATGTAAGATACTTACTCTGTTCCAGATGGTTCAGGGCGGAAGGAGATGACTGAGATGAAAACTGATATTCATCCAAATTACAAAGCTGCAAAGGTATCATGCACTTGCGGTAATGAGTTTGAAACAGGTTCTGTTAAGGAAGACATTCGTATTGAGGTATGCTCAGAATGCCATCCATTCTACACAGGACGTCAGAAGTTCGCAGCAGCGGACGGCCGTGTTGATCGCTTCAACAAAAAATACGGTCTTAAGTAAATTAGAAAAGCGTAGGCGAGCGTTTAGGGACGTACAGACTGGACCGGTCACGACGGAGATAAAGGAATCACGAAGAGCGAAGCGATTCGATGATGACTTATCGTACGAGTGGACGGGCAGTCTGCTAGTCCCTGCGAGTCGGAGCTGGACAGCGTATGTAAGTTCCGACTGTATGCTAAGCTTTACAATCAAAACAGGCGAGAATCAAATTCTTGCCTGTTTTTTTACGGTTAATTTCGCCAAATAAGGGAATAAAACAACAGACCTACTCAAATCGCCTCTTGAATGAAGAGGTGTTTTTCAATAGACTAAGATTATATTGCAGATGAAAAATTTGTATAAAAATGCTTTTATATATGTGTTAATTTGACAAAAACAGCTGGCTCTTGGAGTGGGGGGACGCAGACTCCCGCCCCAGGATGGGATAGGAAAGCGGAGTCCCCTACGGAAAGAGACAGCGGCTTTTAAAAGGATAACAAACTTTTACATAAGCTTACTGCTATTGAACCAAAGGAGCTGAAGGAAACGTGTATGTAACGAAACAGACGGGCTGGGTGGAAGTGATTTGCGGAAGTATGTTCTCCGGTAAATCAGAAGAATTAATCAGGCGTGTCAGACGCGCACAATTTGCAAGACAGCATATCCTCGTATTCAAACCAAAACTTGATGACCGCTACAGCGAAGAAGCCATTGTATCCCATAATGGTGCTTCAGTTATCGCAGTACCTGTAGAGCATTCTTCAGAAATCCTCGAACAGGTAACTGAAAAAGCGGATCTGATTGCAATCGATGAAGTTCAGTTTTTTGATGAAGAAGTTGTGGACGTTGTCACGCAGCTTGCAGATAAAGGATTCCGCGTCATCACAGCCGGTCTGGATCAGGATTTCAGAGGAGAGCCATTTGGTCCTGTTCCCCACCTGATGTCACTAGCAGAACAGGTAACAAAGCTTCAGGCTGTATGTGCAGTGTGCGGATCACCTGCAAGCAGAACACAGCGCCTGATCGAAGGACGTCCGGCAGGCTACGACGATCCAGTCATCCTCGTTGGCGCATCAGAAGCCTACGAGCCCCGCTGCCGCCATCACCACGAAGTCCCAACAGGCGTAACCGTTTCTACAGAAAAAGCATAACCTGCTGATAGAATAGAGAATCATTTTCTTCATATGCCGATTGGAGAGAATGGTTCTCTTTTTAAGGCGTATGTCTTAAAAGTGAAAATTAAGGATGATGGCAACGTAAGGCGGGGACTCCGGGACGATAAGCGGGACAGCTGAGACCCCGCAGGCGAAGCCGAGGAGGCTCAGCGACCGCCGTCCGGAAAGCCTCCGCCTGAAGTTGCCATCATCCGCTTATAAAGACGCTGATTTCAGTTGTGAGACCCTCACGCATCGGATATACTTACTATAGAGGTGAAGATAACATGTTTGATCGATTACAAGCGGTAGAAGACCGCTATGACAAGCTGAATGAAATGCTCAGTGACCCTGAGATCGTCAACGATACAAATAAACTCCGGGAGTACTCAAAAGAACAATCTGACCTGTCAGAAACTGTTGAGACATACCGCCGTTATAAAGAAGTTTTCGCACAACACAAAGACGCAAAAGAAATGCTGAATGAAAAACTTGATGCTGATATGCGTGATATGGTGAAAGAAGAAGTCAATGAACTTTCTGCTGAGATTGAAGAACTCGAAGAAAAGCTTCACGTACTCCTTTTACCAAAAGATCCAAACGATGATAAAAACGTAATCATGGAAGTGCGTGGCGCTGCCGGCGGAGATGAAGCTGCATTATTTGCAGGCGACCTTTACCGCATGTACAGCCGTTTCGCTGAAGCGCAGGGATGGAAGATTGAAGTGATGGATGCCAGCACAACAGGCGTTGGCGGTTATAAGGAAATCACATTCATGATCAATGGAACCGGTGCTTATTCCAAGATGAAATATGAAAACGGAGCTCACCGCGTACAGCGTGTTCCTGAGACTGAATCAGGCGGCCGTATTCATACGTCAACTGCAACAGTTGCATGTCTGCCTGAAGTAGAAGATGTCGAAGTGGATATTCATGAAAAAGATATCCGTGTCGATACCTTTGCTTCAAGCGGCCCGGGTGGTCAGTCCGTTAATACAACCATGTCAGCAGTACGCCTGACACACGTTCCAACAGGCGTCGTTGTATCAATGCAGGATGAAAAATCCCAGATTAAAAATAAAGAAAAAGCGATGAAAATCCTTCGCGCGCGTATTTACGATAAGTTCGAACAGGAAGCGCGTGCTGAGTATGACGCTGTCCGTAAGTCAGCTGTCGGTACAGGAGACCGCTCTGAGCGTATCCGTACGTATAACTTCCCGCAAAACCGTGTAACGGATCACCGTATCGGCTTATCGATTCAGAAGCTCGATCAGATCCTTCAGGGGAAAATGGATGAAATCATCGACGCACTTGTTTTAGAAGAACAGTCAGCGAAGATGGAAGCGATGAATAATGGAGAAGTATAAACTTTTTGAGGCCCTTAATTGGGCTTCTTCTTATTTAGAGGAACATCAGCGTGAAGCCCATGAAGGTGAACTGCTGCTAAGGCACATCACAGGTCTCAGCCGCAATAACTTCTATATGCAAATGAGAGAAAGCCTTCCTGATGAACAGTTTGCCGCTTTTAAAAAAGCTGTCGAACAGCATATTGAGGGTGTTCCCGTTCAGCATATTATCGGTTATGAAGAATTTTACGGCAGACGCTTTGACGTTAATCAGGATGTCCTGATTCCGAGACCTGAAACTGAAGAATTGATCTGGCACATGCTTGAGAAAACAGACCGGATTTTTGCGCATAAAAAGAATGTACGTGCAGCAGATGTCGGCACCGGCAGTGGTATTCTTGCCATCACAATGAAGCTTGAGCGCCCTGACTGGTCTGTCACTGCCACAGATCTATCTGCAGCTGCCTTGAAAACAGCGAATAGAAATGCCGAAACGTTAAGTGCAGATATCGTATTTAAAGAAGGCGATCTACTGCAGCCGCTCGAAGGCGAAAGCTTCGACGTGTTTCTCTCAAACCCGCCGTATATTCCTTACAGTGACATCGAAACCATGTCAGAAATCGTCACTGATCATGAGCCGCATTCAGCATTGTTCGCTGACGAAGAAGGATTGATCCTCTACAGGAAAATGAGTGAACAGCTGCCTGATCACATGAACAGACCCGGACTGATCGGCTTTGAAGTCGGCGCAGGCCAGAGCCAAATCGTCGCAGCCATCCTGAAAAAATCTTTTCCTAATGATCATATAGAAGTCATTCATGACATCAATGGAAAAGACAGAATGGTATTTTGTGAGTTACTAAAGTAAAAAGAATACCTGATGTATGAATAGCTTCACATTCAGCATTGTAAGGCTATGATAACCCATCATTGTATATTCACAGCTGGTGATTGCAGCGGAAGGGGGACGACTCCAGCAGGAGAAGCGTGACAGGTGAGACCCCGCAGAAGCGTAGCTTCGAGGAGGCTCACCGCACGCCCTGCGGAAAGCGTTCCCCCTGCAGCGGAAATCAACAGCCACCTTCATCAGAGATAAAAATAATTCAACGAATGTTTAAAAATCCACATTCCCGTCCACAATGCCCTAGTAACAGCAGGGAGGAATGGACGATGATTCAAAAAACAATGATTCTTGTAATCTTACTCACACTATTCACACCATCAGCATCCGCTGCAGACAGCGATATCAGAATGCGTGTAATAGCTAATAGTGATACTGTATCAGATCAGTCGGATAAGGAGGAGCTCTTTAAGGAAATTCAGCCTGCACTTATCCAGTTGCTTGGTCACGAACCTTTAACCAGAAAAGAACTGACTGACAAGTTAAAAGCGAACTTGTCTGAAATCCAGCAGCTTGTGGATAAAGAAGCACAGCTGATTACACCTGAACAAACTGTCACGACTGCTTTTGAACCTCACACTTTTCCGGACGGTCAGACGTACCTGACGCTTGTTGTAACGATTGGAAAAGGTGAAGGACAAAACTGGTGGTGTACATTTTTTCCGGAACTCTGCGGGACAGTAACCTTGCAGGAAGAAGAAAACGAAGAATGTGAGAACGACTTATCCCCAGAAACGACTGTGTCGAAAAAAGATGTGAAAGTTGAATCGTTTATTATGAACTGGATTTCTGACAAATGGAATCGCTTTAATGAAAAGCGGGGATAACTCATACTTATTCACAAAGTTGTGCACAATTTCGATGAAGTTATGCACAAGCTGTGGACAATAAATGAGTTTGTGCACAGGAACATCAAAATAGTATACTATTATTTAGGACTGAATGTTGATAAGACAGGATGTCGAAATAAATCAAATTGAATAAGAAAAGTAATTTGAGAGGTGATTCACATGGAAACTATCCACTGGTCTGTGGATATTAATGTGGAAAAACAAAAAGGTTATCCACAGATTTCTGAAGCAGCTGATTGCTTACGGAATGGACATGTTGTCGCCTTTCCGACTGAAACCGTTTATGGACTTGGAGCTGATGCAACGAGTGATCAGGCTGTACAGGGCATTTTTGATGCAAAAGGACGCCCTTCAGATAATCCGCTTATCGTCCATATATCAGATACGGATGAACTCAGCGGCCTTGTAGCTGAAGTAAGCAGCACTGCCAGTAAGCTGATGGAAACATTCTGGCCGGGACCTTTAACGATTATATTTAACAAAAAAAGTGGTGTGTTTTCGGATCTTGTAACAGCCGGACTTGAAACGATCGGGATCAGGATGCCGGATCATCCGGTAGCTCTTGAACTGATCAGACGTTCAGGGAAACCGCTTGCTGCCCCGAGTGCGAATACGAGCGGAAAACCGAGTCCGACCGCTGCTGCTCACGTAGCGGGTGATCTGAGCGGAAGGATTGCGGGCATTGTTGATGGCGGTGAGACGGGCGTCGGGCTTGAATCAACTGTCATAGACTGCACAGTGACACCACCTATGATTCTGCGCCCGGGCGGCGTCTCAGCTGAAGACATTGCAGCCTGTATTGGAGAAGTCACAACAGATCCTTCGCTTAAAAAAGAACAAAGTGCGCCAAGATCTCCAGGTATGAAATATACGCACTATGCCCCAACAGCGCCGCTTTACCTGCTTGAAGGTGAAACGGAGTGGATCCAGAAAACAGTTCATCGCCTTCAGCAGGAAGGTAAAAAAGTAGGCCTGCTTGCCTCAAGAGAGCTCGCAGCCGAAGTAAATGCGGATGTCATCAGCGTGTGCGGCTCAAGAAACAATCCGGCAGCCACAGCCCGCAGCCTGTATCACGCCATTCGTTCTTTCAACGAAACGGATGTTGATATAATATTAGCGGAATCTTTTGACGAAAATGGTATCGGCACAGCGATCATGAATCGTCTTGAAAAAGCAGCCGGCCATAAATGGATCAGACAGCGCTCTTCCTGAGGGAGGGGCGTTTTTTATGTTAACCACGGATCGCGATACGACCACTGCGAATCCTAACATGACCATTAATCGCCATGACACGACCACTTCAAACTCTCGTGCGACCATCAATCCGGGTGTATCTGACCATCTACAGGCTACATCTGACCATTTACAAGCTGAATAAGACCATCACCGCATAAAAGCATAACCATCCCATTACCCTCATACAATATCCCATTGAACAAAAGGGGGAGCAGTATGTGGACAATCTTTCTAGCGCTGGCACTTGGGATGGATGCGCTATCCGCAAGCATTGCAGCGGGCTCACAACCAGTCAGACCAATTGTGAAATGGCTTGTCAGCCTTGGGGTTGGCGGATTACATATGATATTACCTGCAGCCGGCATGCTGATTGGTTCATCGCTGCTTGATGCAATGAACTGGTTTGGCATGCTGTTGCTCATCTTTATTGGACTTCAGATGATCTTTGCCGGATTCAAACCAAAACGGGACCAGCCGCTGCTTCTCACCCCGCTGAAATGGATCGCGTTTTCAATTGCAGTGAGCCTCGACAGTCTGTCAATCGGCATCACACTTGGCATTACAGACCTGTCCGATTCAACAGCACTGATTTTGTTTGGTGCTGCAGCGTTTCTTATGACAAGGCTAGGATTTTTCATCGGAAGCTTTGTCACGCTGACTGCAGGAAGATTCAGTGAAGTGATTGGCGGGAGTATTCTGATTGGACTGGCGCTTAGGATGATTGAGTAAAGTCTTTTCCTGAAGAGGAAGGGGCTTTTTATTTTCTATCAAAAATAAGGTAAAATAAGTGCATCATTAAATTAATAATAAAGCGTTTTCATAACAGGGTGGATTTTTACCGGGATAGGTAGTAAACTTTTAGTAAAATAATAGTGAAAAGGAGTGTCGGTTGATGGCGATTTTAGTAACTGGCGGTGCAGGTTATATTGGGAGTCACGCTGTACTTGGTTTGAAGCGTTTAAATAAAGAGGTCGTAGTGGCTGATAATTTGCAGACTGGTCACAATGCATCTTTACTCAAGGATGTGCCTTTTTATAATGGAAATCTGAAGGATGCAGCGTTTCTTGACCAAATCTTCAGTGCGCATAAAATTGAAGCTGTGATTCATTTCGCTGCGAATTCACTGGTCGGGGAAAGTATGGAAAATCCGTTAAAATACTTTGATAACAATGTAGGTGGAACGCTCAGTCTGCTTGAGGCGATGAATCGTCACGATGTGAAAAAGATCGTATTTTCCTCTACAGCAGCTGCCTACGGGGAGCCGGAAACTGTTCCGATCAGAGAGTCTGATAAGACATTACCGACCAATCCTTACGGAGAATCGAAGCTGATGGTTGAGAAGATGCTGAAGTGGGCTGATCAGGCTTATGGCATCAAATATGCTGTGCTTAGATACTTCAATGTAGCAGGTGCTGACAGGGAAGGGATTATCGGAGAGGACCACAGACCGGAAACACATCTGATCCCGATCATTCTTCAGGTTGCGCTTGGGAAGCGTGCTGAGATTAAAATTTTCGGAGATGACTATCCGACTGAAGACGGGACATGTATCCGGGATTATATTCATGTAACGGACCTTGTGGAAGCTCACCTTCTGGCGCTTGAACATATTGATTCGCACGACAGTAATACCTTTAACCTTGGCAACGGCAGCGGTTTCAGTGTGAAGGAGGTCATTGATGCTGCACGTGAAGTGACAGGTCATGCAATTCCTGCGGCAGTCGAGAAGCGCAGAGCAGGAGACCCTGCTATACTGATTGCTTCCTCTGATAAAGCCAAAGAAGTGCTGGGATGGGCACCTGTTTATACTGATATGAAAGAGATCATTCAGACAGCATGGAACTGGTTTGAAAAACATCCTGACGGTTATCGTGAAGGAGGAGAATCATGACGATTGATCTTCACATTGAACGTCTGCTGCAATACGGTTTACAACAGCATCTGATCAGTCCTGAAGATCAGGATTATGCGCGTAACCGGGTGCTTGCAGTGCTGAAAAAAGATAGTACAGATCAGCCGGAACCGCCTGTTGAACGTGCGGAATCGCCAACCGGTATTTTGAATGACATGCTGGACTGGGCACAGGAGCATCTGGCTGTATCAACAGTCACAGAACGTGATCAGCTTGATGCAGCGATCATGGATTGTCTGATGCCACGGCCTTCTGAAGTGAACGCAACGTTCAGACGTTTATATGCAGAATCACCTGAACGAGCGACAGCATTCTTTTATATATTATCTAAAGACAGCAATTATATCCGGATGGACCGGATTGCGAAAAATGAGCACTGGATCAGTCAGACAGAATATGGTGATCTGGAAATGACCATCAATCTCTCAAAACCTGAGAAAGACCCGAAAACAATTGCTGCTGAAAAGGAAGCAAAGGCAGTTAATTATCCGCTATGTCTGTTATGCAAAGAAAATGTTGGCTATGCCGGTAGAATGAATCATCCTGCCAGGCAGAATCACCGGGTTATTCCGGTTGAGCTGACCGGAGAAAAATGGGGATTTCAGTATTCACCTTACGTTTACTATAATGAACATGCGATCATTTTTTCGAATGAACACAGTCCGATGAAAGTATCCAAAGAAGGCTTTAATCGGCTGCTGGACTTTGTCAGGCAATACCCTCACTATTTTGTAGGCTCAAATGCAGACCTGCCGATTGTCGGCGGTTCGATTCTGAGTCATGATCATTTTCAGGGTGGCCGCCATACATTTGCGATGGCTGAGGCCTCACCGCTGTATTCATTTGAGTTTGTAAAAGGTGTACAGGCGGAAGTCGTAAAGTGGCCAATGTCTGTCATTAGATTACGTTCTAAAGATGAACGGCTGTTAGCTGATGCGGCTGATTGTGTCTTACAGAACTGGATCAGTTATGCTGATGAACAGGCAGACATTCTGCCCGAGACAAATGGAGAGCGTCATAATACAGTTACGCCGATTGCGCGTATGAGACGTGGCCAATATGAAATGGATCTGGTTCTCAGAAACAACCGTACAACTGAAGAGCATCCGCTGGGTCTTTTCCATCCGCATGAAGAAGTTCACGCCATTAAGAAAGAAAATATTGGCTTGATTGAAGTGATGGGACTTGCGGTACTGCCGGGCAGACTGAAAGAGGAGCTTCAGCTGATCAAAGATTATCTGGTTTCACAGAATACAGAAGGTTTGAAGGCTGATGAGCGTACAGCTAAGCATGCAGAGTGGGTGATGGCCTTTGCAGAAAAGGAATCCATCACATCTGAAAATGCAGATCGGCTGCTGAAGCAGGAAGTAGGCAGGATCTTTTCAATCGTGTTAAGTCACGCAGGCGTTTTCAAACAGGATGAACAGGGTATTGAGGCATTTAGAGCATTTACGTCACAGCTCACTGAAAGGGTGCAGACAGATGAGAGAAGGAGAGTTTAAGGGATTAAAGGCGCTGATCCTTGAAAATGAGGCATTAAAAGCTGTGATTCTACCTGATTTTGGCGGTAAAGTAGCAAGCTTTTATGATAAAAAAGCTGATTATGAGTGGTTTTTCCAATCAAGTCTTGATCAGCTGCCGATGCCACACTATGGCTCCGCATTTGGAGAATATACGCCAAGCGGATATGATGACATGTTCCCCGGTATTGATGAGGGGCCGCATCCGATGAATAACCGCAAAGTACCGGATCACGGTGAGGTCTGGTCGATGGTGTGGGACATAGAAGAGAAGCTTGATAATGGTGTAACCCTGCAGGTTGCAAGCCCGGTGTTTCCATATATATTAAGAAAAACAATTACATTGCTTGATGATGGTCTCGAGTTCAGATACAGAGCGATTAATACAGGTGAAGAACCATTTGCTTATATATGGGCACCGCATGCACTGCTGAATATGAACGAGCATACCAGAATTGAACTGCCTCCGGAATGTGATGAAATCATTTCTGTGGAGCAACATACGGATCATCTGGGACCATGGGGAACGTATCACCCGTACCCAATCACGACATCTGAGAAAACAAAAGAACAGCTCGATCTCTCAAGAATGGAACCGCCGGAAGCTGAAACAGTAGAAAAGTTTTACTTTGCAAAAAAGCTGGAAAGCGGCTGGTGCAGAACAGTACAGGAAGATCTGAAGAGAGAACTGTACTATTCTTTTGATCCGGACAAAATCCCTTATCTTGCAATCTGGAAAACCCAGGGCGGCTATCAGGGAGACTATAACTTCGCACTCGAACCATGCACAGGCATGTACGATGACGTCTACGTAGCCAACAAAATTGACCGAGTAGCAAAGATCCCCTCAGAATCAGAACATATCTGGGTATTTACCATGACTGTGAAGGATTACGAATAGAGGTCAAAGTGATTCTGTTTAACAGCATATAAGTGTTATAAAATATTAAAGGTGAACGGAGCTGAAGGCGGCGACTCCAGCGCGAGCAGTCGGACAGGTGAGACCCCACAGGCGCTTGCGCCGAGGAGGCTCACCGCCGACCGCGCGGAAAGCGCCGCCTTCAGCGCAGTGAACCGATTTTTAAGACCGAGACAACCATTGTCCCGGTCTTTTTTTAATGGTTATGTTAAAGGACATTAGTAAAATAGTAAAACGAAACAATAAAAAAATCAGATAATTTACTAAAATAATATTGACTTTGTTTAAAAAGTTTACTAAAATCAAATCAAATGTAAGCGGTTTCTTTACTGGATATCTTTTCAGGGTGAAACAGATCGCTCACATCAATTATTCATTTTAAACAAGGGGGAAAGAAAATGAAGAAGTGGTGGACGGCAACAGGATTGGCAGCTGCAGGTGCAATGATGCTCGCAGGATGCTCAGGCTCAGATGGTGGAAGCAGTTCAGGTGGAGATGGAGACGAAACAACATTAACTGCGTGGGCATGGAACGTGAACGTTGGAGCCCTGGAAGATGCAATGGCTTTATATCAGGAAGAGAACCCGAACGTAAAAATTGAAGTAGAAGATATTGGACGTCTTGACGTGTATGACAAACTTTCAACAGGGCTTGCTGCAGGAGGCGTTGGTCTTCCGGATATCGTCCTTGTAGAGGATGACCGGATTGGCGGTTACGCACAGGCATTCCCGGATGGATTTGTGAATCTGTCAGATATGGGCTTTGAAGATAATGCAGACCTGTTCCCGACTTTCAAGCAGGAGCTGGCGACTGTGAATGACTCGTTTTATGCAATGCCGTTTGATGCGGGTCCTGGTGGAATGTTCTACCGCAGAAGTATTTTTGAAGAAGCCGGTGTGAGCCCTGATGATATTGAAACGTGGGACGATTTCCTCGAAGCAGGTAAGCAGATTCAGGAAGCAACAGGCGTTGCTGCAATGCCGCTTGATAAGTTCAATGATGATCCGACTTTCCGTATGATGTTGAATCAGCTGGGAACTTACTATTTTGATGAAAATGGAAACATTGATCTGACAAGCCCTGAAGCTGTCATGGCGATGGAAAAACAGATGGAGTTTGAAGAAGCGGGTCTGATTAAAGAAGTAGACGGCTGGAACGGTACAGTGTCTGCTACGATCGATGGCTCAGTTGCGACAATTCCATTTGGTGCATGGTATTACGGAACAATTATTGACCAGGCGCAGGATACATCAGGTGACTGGGGCGTATTCTTACTTCCGGCATTTGAAGAAGGCGGCAACCGTGCATCCAACCTGGGTGGATCAAGCTGGATGATTCCTTCAGGTGGAGACAATGAAGAAGCGGCTTATGACTTCCTTGAGTTCTTCTCAACAAGTCCTGAAGCACAGGTCATTGCGATGGAAGATTACGGCTTATTCCCTTCATTGAACTCAGCTTATGAAGAAGAGATCTTCACAAGCGAAGATGAATTCTTTGGCGGCCAGAAGATCTGGGAACTGTTTGCAGATGAAATGGCTGATGTAGAAACACCTTACTACACAGAAGATTATGCGATCGGACTTGATGAAGCGATTAAAGCACAGGCAGATTCGTTCAACGGAACACCACCTGCTGAAGCCCTTCAGGCCGCAGCAGAAAGACTTGCCGAAAGAACCGACCGTGAAATCAATAACTGATAACGTCTGACAAGAAAAGAGATTTAGCAGCACCCATTGCTAAATCTCTTCTTTTATTAACGATAGATATAACAGCGTCAGTTATTTTAACAAATGGCTATGTTAAAGCCCAATGTTGTATTAGCACAGCTGGTGATTGCAGCGAAAGGGGGACGACTCCAGCAGGAGAAGCGTGACAGGTGAGACCCCGCAGACGCGCAGCGTCGAGGAGGGTCGATTGAACCGGAGCCAAAAACCGGCTCATGCGGAAAGCGTTTCCCCTGAAGCGGAAATCAACAGCCAACCTTAACAGTGCTTAACAATTAAGTGATTGATTGAAGTGGAGGACGGAAACTCCCGCCCGGGGCAAGTCCTCCACGGAAATCAATCACGGTTATGCAGAGCTTTCAAATGAAGGGTAGCTGCAAGTGTTAGTTAAAAAAGCCGCTTGCGGCAAATCCTAAATGAAAGAACGAAAGAAGGTAGAGTATGAAACAAAAAACTTTAGTACCTTATATGTTTGTCGGACCGGCAGTCATTTTATTCTCAATTTTTATGGCATACCCGATTATTTACTCACTGATCCTGAGCTTCCAGTCAGGTCAGGGAAGCAACCTGGAATTCACAGGATTTGATAACTTTCAGCGTCTGCTGAGCGATGATATTTTCATTACAGCACTTAAAAACACATTTATTCTATTAATCGTACAGGTGCCGATTATGATTTTCCTGGCACTCATTATTGCAAACCTATTAAACTCAGCACTCTTGAAATTTAAAGGCGTATTCAGGGTATCATTTTTCCTCCCTGCCGTTACATCTCTTGTAGCCTACTCCATTATCTTTTCGATCATGCTGATGAATGATGGAGTAGTCAATCAGGTGATTGCTGCTGTTGGACTTGACAGAATCCCATGGCTTTCAGATCCGTTCTGGGCGAAAGCATCTCTTGTCATCGCAATGACATGGAGATGGGTGGGTTACAATATGGTTATTTTCCTTGCCGGGCTTCAGAATATTCCGGAAGAATTATATGAAGCGGCAAGTATGGATGGCGCAAGTAAAATCAGACAATTTTTCTCTATTACAATTCCGAATTTGAAGCCGGTTATTCTTTTTACAACGATTCTTTCCACAATTGGTACACTGCAGCTCTTCGATGAGCCGTTTGTACTTACAAATGGCGGACCGAGTGATGCAACACTGACAATCGGGATGTACCTTTATCAGACTGGATTCCGGTTCTTTGATTTCGGCTACGCTTCAACCATTGCATACGTAATTGTAATTTTGATTGCGGTTATGACATTTATTCAATTTAAAGTGACGGGTGATCAGGAATGAAGAAAAACAAGACGACGAAAAGAATCCTCTTATATATTGCTTTAATCATTGGTGCGCTCGTTTCTTTGTTCCCGTTTTACTGGGCTGCAATTGGTGCGACGAATACGAGTGGAAGCATGTTCTCCCAGCCGCCTACGCTATTGCCGGGCAGCATGCTCATGGAAAATATCCGAAACCTGAATGAATCAATTGGCATCGGACGTGTCATGTTTAACTCATTATTTATTGCAGTAACGTATACCGTGTTAGCACTGTTTATTTGTACGATGGCTGCTTATGCATTTGCAAAGTTCGACTTCAAAGGAAGAAATATTATTTTCACGATCTTCCTTCTTTCGATGATGGTGCCTTACCATGCAACGATTATCCCGCTTTTTAAAATGATGGCAGCACTGAACTGGCTGAATACTTACCAGGCAGTGATTCTGCCAAACCTGGCTTATCCATTTGCAATCTTTCTGATGAGACAGAACCTCCTGGCGTTCCCAACTTCATTAATTGAAGCTGCGCGGATCGACGGGGCAGGGGAGTGGAAAATCTTTTTCCGTATCGTGCTTCCATCTATGAAGCCGGCACTTGCTGCAACAGCGATCTTCCTGTTCCTTTATCAGTGGAACAGCTTCCTGTGGCCGCTTATTGCATTATCAACAACCGATATGTACACATTCCCGGTTGCACTTTCAACATTATTCGGACTGTCCCGTATCGACTACGGTCAGGTAATGGCGGGTGTAACGATTGCAACGATACCAATTATTATTTTCTTCCTGCTTCTTCAGCGCCAGTTTATTTCAGGAATGCTTGGAAGTGCAGTGAAATAAGGAGATTTCAGCATGCCAATCTATACGTGTGACACACAATTTCATCTGCAGGGAAAAGACGTCAGTTATATCATCAGGATCCTTGAAAATGGTCAGCTCGAGCAAACGTACTTCGGTAAAAAGGTGAAAGATCGACCCAGCTTCGAGGGGCTGGCGCCAATGCCGAATGAGCCGCTTGGAAATGCGAACTTTCCAATAGAAAATAGTGGTTTCACCCTGGAGTGGGCAAGGCAGGAGCACCCGACTTACGGAACATCTGACTTCAGGGAGCCTGCGATTGAGATTGAAGAATCGCAAGGCTCAAAACTCAGTCACTTTGTGTACGAGTCTTACAAAGTGACAGCAGGTAAACCTGGAATCACCGGGATGCCGTCAGTGTATGGCAGTGATGAAGAATGTGAAACGCTTCAGATCACGTTGAAAGATGACATTTTAGAAGCTGAACTGAACCTGTTTTATACCGTCTTTCATCATCAGAATGTGATCTTAAGACACAGTGAAATCAACAATAATGGCACAAAAGCATTTTCAATAAACCGCATGATGAGTGCGTCGATTGATCTGCCTGATCATGATTATGAATCCATTCAGCTTGATGGCGCCTGGATCAGAGAGCGTCATATTCACCGCTCGCCTGTAAAGCCGGGCGTTCACGTTGTTGACAGTAAAAAGGGTGTCAGCAGCTCCTGGCACCAGCCGTTTTTAGCACTTGCAAGACCGCAGACAACAGAGCATCAGGGTGAGGTGATTGCACTGAACCTGATCTACAGCGGCAATTTCCGCGGCAGCATTGAAGTGGATACATACGAATCCACAAGGCTGATGATGGGGCTGAACCCATTTGATTTTAAATGGTTACTCGCAGCTGGCGATACGTTTTCAACACCAGAAGCCGTGCTCGTCTACAGTGATCAGGGGTTAAACGGAATGAGCCACAGTTTTCATAATTTATATCATCATCACCTGCTCAGAGGCGTCTGGAAACAGAAGGAACGTCCGGTGCTTTTAAATAACTGGGAAGCGACCTATTTTGATTTTGATCATCAGAAAATCATAGATATCGCAGATTCTGCAAGTGAACTTGGCGTCGAACTATTTGTCCTTGATGACGGCTGGTTTGAAGGGAGAAATAATGATACGACTTCTCTCGGGGACTGGACCGCTGACCGGCGCAAGCTGCCGGAGGGGCTTAAAGGGCTTGCAGATGATGTGAGAGCGAGCGGGACCTCATTTGGGATCTGGGTGGAGCCTGAAATGGTTTCAGAGAAAAGCAGGCTGTATGAAAAACATCCTGACTGGGTGCTGAGAGCCCCGCATCGCCCGCATACGCCGGGAAGAAATCAGATGATTTTAGATCTTGGGAAGAAGGAAGTGCAGAACTATATTATAGAAGCAATCCGTCACGTTCTGGATGAATCGGGCGCTTCATATGTGAAATGGGACATGAACCGGACTGTAACAGAAGCTTACTCAGATGCGTTACCCGCTGATCGTCAGGGGGAAGTGATGCTCCGTTATGTACTTGGACTTTACCGGGTGCTTGAAGAGATTACTTCCCGTTATCCTGATGTGCTGTTTGAATCGTGTGCAAGCGGTGGCAACCGGTTTGATCCGGGGATGCTCTACTATATGCCACAGACCTGGACCAGTGATAACACAGATGCTGTGGAGCGGCTGAAGATTCAGTATGGTACGTCACTCGTTTACCCGATCTCTTCAATGGGCGCCCATGTCTCTGCGTCACCGAATCACCAGACCGGACGCATAACACCAATAGACTTCAGATTCCATGTTGCGATGTTTGGTGCTTTTGGTTACGAGCTGGACCCGCAGGACATGGATTCAGACACGCGGAAAATCTTGAAAGATCAAATTACTCTTTTTAAAAAAGAAAGAAAGCTGCTGCAGTTTGGCCGCTTCTATAGATTGCTCAGTCCATTTGAAGGATCTGATACTGCCTGGATGACGGTATCTGAAGATCAAACAGAAGCAATCATTGCGTTTTACCGCGTACTTTCACAGCCAAATGCCGGGATGAAACGGATCAGGCTGAGCGGGCTTGACCCTGAGAAGGTATACGGGGTCGAGTGGCAG
This sequence comes from Jeotgalibacillus alimentarius, assembly GCF_000829445.1. Taxonomy (GTDB): domain Bacteria; phylum Bacillota; class Bacilli; order Bacillales; family Jeotgalibacillaceae; genus Jeotgalibacillus; species Jeotgalibacillus alimentarius. The sequence continues at coordinate 22,191 of NZ_JXRQ01000028.1, read as the reverse complement.
GAAGGAAGTACCCTTCAAAATCGTCACTACGGCGGAGATGAACTAATGAATATCGGCTGGCAGATCCCGCCGTTTTTCACAGGGACAGTCAAAATGGAACATACGCACTTTTACGGTGATTTCCAATCAGCGGTGTGGAAATTGACAGAGGTAAAGGAAGGATGAGAGAAATGAAATCAATTATAGCCGCGTTTATTGAACAATTTGCCGGAAATGAAGAGGATGTGCGTGTGTTTTTTGCACCTGGACGTGTCAATCTGATCGGTGAGCATATCGATTATAACGGAGGTCATGTACTTCCATGTGCCCTCGAAATTGGCACGTACCTTGCCATCAGAGAGCGTCATGATACCACAATCAATTTCTATTCAGAAAATTTTCCTGAGACCGGACAGATTCAGGCGGATCTCAGTCATTTAGTGAACGATGAAAAAGACAGCTGGGCGAACTATCCAAAAGGTGTGATTCATGCCTGTCTGGATCAGCTGCCTGAAACAGGGTATGACCTGTACTTCTACGGTAATATTCCAAATGGCGCCGGGCTGTCATCCTCTGCATCCATTGAACTTGTCACGGTTCATGCATTGAATGAACTGCATGGAATGGGGCTTTCTAATCTTGAGATGGTGCAGTTGAGTCAGCGGGTTGAAAATGAATTTATCGGGGTGAACTGCGGGATTATGGATCAATTCGCAGTCGGCTTCGGTGCTGAGGATCAGGCTGTACTGCTGAATTGTGAAACACTCGATTACCGTTATGTGCCTCTGCATCTCGGTAACCACTCCATTGTGATCGCAAACACGAACAAAAAACGCGGTCTGGCTGATTCGGCTTACAACGAACGCCGGAGTACATGTGATGCGGCACTTGAAAAACTGAAGGAGAAGTTTCCCGTTACTGAATTGTGCCACCTGACATCTGCTGATCTGCAGGAAGCTGAAGACATGCTGACTGAAAATGAACAAAAGCGTGTCAGACATGCGGTGACGGAAAATGAGCGTACACTGCGGGCAGTTGAAGTGCTCGAAGAAAATGATCTTTTCGCACTCGGTGAACTGATGAAGCAGTCTCATGAATCGCTTAGAACTGATTATGAAGTTTCATGTGAAGAGCTTGATGTATTAGTGGAATCCGCCCTCAAGCAAAAAGGAACAATCGGTGCACGTATGACTGGTGCAGGATTCGGCGGCTGTACGGTGAATATTGTAGAAGATCAATATATAGAAGCATTTAAAAAGAATGTTGGAGAAGAATACCACAGCCTGACATCCCGTGAAGCTGATTTTTACACGGTAAAAGTGGGCGAGGGAACGAGAGAACTGACAAAGTCGGAAGCTTCAGCGCTTCAGATCTGACAGGATGGAGGAATTATTGTGTATGTAGGTGTTGATTATTATCCGGAGCACTGGCCTGAAAATATGCTCGAAAAAGACCTGGATGGGATTAAAGAACTCGGCGCAAATATGATCAGAATCGGGGAATTTGCCTGGCACTTGATGGAGCCTGAAGAAGGGAAATTCGATTTCTCCTTTTTTGACAAGGTGATTGAGGAGGCTGAAAAGCGTGATCTGTCAGTCATGTTTGGCACACCGACTGCGACATTTCCTGCCTGGCTTGCCGCAAAACATCCATCCATATTATCTAAAGATGAGGTTGGACACGTGCGGGCGTTCGGCGGCAGAAGACAGTACTGCTTTAACTCACCTGAATATAATCGTTACGCGTCAAAAATCACTGAAGAAGTCGTCAAACACTTCGCAGATGAGCCGGCCGTGGTGGTCTGGCAGATCGATAATGAATTCGGGCATGAAGGCAGCGACTGGTGCTTTTGTGAGCACTGTCATACAGGGTTCCATGCGTTTCTTAAAGAAAAATATAAGACCGTGGATGAACTGAATCAGCGCTGGGGCACAATTTTCTGGGGACAGACGTATAATTCATTCTCAGAAATTCCGATGCCTGTACCGACTGTCACAACACATAATCCATCTTTAAAACTTGATTACACACGCTTCCGTTCAGCGTCAGTGAATCAGTTTGCCCACAAAATGACGGACATAACAAGGCAGCATGCAGGAAAACATCAGCCGATCACGACAAACGTATCAGGCGGATTTTTTGATAAAGCATTTGATCATACTGAAAATGTACGTGTGATGGATTTTGTTTCCTATGATAATTATCCGGTATGGGGAGGTCTTACTGAACCGATTCCGCCGGCGGGTATTGCGATGACCCATGACTTTAACAGAGGGCTGAAGGACCAGAACTATTGGATCGTTGAAGAACTCATGGGAGCGCAGGGGCATAATGTCATTGGCTACCTGCCAAGGCCAAACCAGGCAAAAATGTGGTCATATCAGGCGTTCGCCCATGGCTGTACGAACATGCTTTATTTCAGATGGAGAGGCATGACAAAAGGGGCTGAGCAGTTCTGTTTCGGTGTCGTGGACCAGGATAACCGTTATGGCCGCAAGTTTAAAGAAGTTCAGTCGCTGTTCAGTGAAATCCAGCCTTATGAACATGTATTAAACGAAAAAATCACATCGGATATTGCTGTTTTATATGACTACGATAATATCTGGTCGTGGAAGTCGCAGGTACAGAGTGCAAGCTTTGACTTTAACGCTGAGCTGCTTAGACTTTACGCACCGTTTTACAGACACAATGCTTCAATTGATGTGATTCCGTCAGACCGCGATTTTGAACAATATAAGGTCTTATTAGTTCCAGTCATGCAGATCATAGATGAAGAGCTTGCAGCGAAACTCAAACAGTTTGCAGAAGCAGGCGGGACGATCATCTTTTCATTCCGCGCCGGACTGAAGGATCGTGACAATAACATTCATTTTGAAAAAACACTGCCTGGTCCTGTAGCTGAGCTCGCGGGGATTGAAATTTATGAAACCGAAGCGCTGGCAGCCCATCAGACTGTTCCGGTAAAAAGCACCGATGGACAGGAAAGCAGCGGGCGCGTGTGGCGGGATCTTGTCACAGCAAAGGGTGCAGAAGTACTCTGGCAGTACAGTGACGAATTCTATCAGGACCAGGCAGCACTTACGCTGAACCGGACTGGTAAAGGAAATGTATATTACCTGGCAACAGGACTTGATGCAACAGTGCTTGAACCGCTCGCGCTCGATGTGATTAAAAATCATGGTATCTGGCATACTGAAACGCCTGAAGGCACAGAAGCAGTCAAACGGAATGGACACCTTTTCCTCATGAATCACACTGGTTCAAGTCAGACAGTCTGCGGTGAAACATTAGCACCTTTTGGGTCGAAAGTGGTAAAGTGTAAAGAAGAGGAATGATCAGAGCTGATCAGACACAGGCGGGTGGTTTAAATGGCAACATTAAAAGATATAGCATTAAAAGCAGGCGTTTCTTTGGCAACGGTGTCACGTGTCATTAATGATGACGCGACGCTTTCAGTAACAGTCGAAACGCGTGAAAAAATTCTGGGTATCGCCAGAGAACTTAATTATCAAAGCACCAAAAGAAAGTCCGGCGGGAAGAAGCAGAAAACATTACGTGTCGGGCTCGTTTACTGGTACTCAGAGGAACAGGAGCTTGAAGATCCTTACTACCTTTCTGTCAGACTTGGCGTAGAGCGTGCCTGCGTGGATCGCGGTGTGAATCTCGTAAAGCTGTATAAAAACGAAGATACGTACCGCGTCAGAAATGATGCCGCATTAGATGGGATCATTGCAGTCGGGAAATTCAGTGAAAAAGATCTTTCAACCTTCAGAGAATGGGCACCGCACCTTGTACTCGTTGACTTCACGCCTTCAAAACATGTGGATTCAGTCGAAGTGGACTTCCGTGCGGCAATGGTTGATGTCCTGAAGCATCTGATCGGGCACGGCCACGAACGCATTGGCTACATCGGCGGACATGAATATGTACAGGATAACGAAATGGTCAAAGACGAACGGGAAACGACCTTTTTTGAATATCTGTCTTTATATCATACGTTTCATCCTGAATTTATCTGGACGGGCAAGTTCACGGCAGAAGACGGCTACACACTGATGAAGGAAGCACTCAGGCTTGAAAACGGTCCAACCGCTTTTATCATGGGAAGTGATTCAATGGCGATCGGTGCCATGCGGGCTCTTCATGAAAAAGGGGTGCGGGTTCCTGAACAGGTCTCAGTCGTCGGATTCAACGACATCGAAATGTCACGTTACCTGCAGCCGTCCCTGACTACGATCCAGGTTCATACAGAATATATGGGAGAAGCAGCTGTTGATCTGCTACTCGACCAGCTCACATCCAAACGCAAAATCGCCAAAAAAGTTGTCCTGCCAACCACCCTTCTAGTCAGAGAAAGCAGCGGACCATTAAAGTAGACCCGGCAGAGCCGGGTCTTTTTGTGTTGTAGTGGGAGCGAAGTGGCGGGACTGTCCCGGGTCTTCAGCTTTTCGTGGTTGCAGTGTTTTGACTGGTGGCTGTAGTATCTTTCCGCGCAACTGCACGATACGCCCGGGTTGAGTGCAGTATATACAGCCGCAGCTGTTGTGTATGCACCCGCAGTTGTAGTGAGCCGTCCCTGCAGCTGCAGTGCCTCCCCGCATATCAGCTGCCGCGCAGCCACAATTTCCCCTCCCAGCCCCCCAACACTCCCGGAAAGAAAACGTGTCCAAAATGTGATAGACTAGAAGAGTAATGAGAATCCTAAAAAGGGGTCGTTTTCATGAGGATTTTATTTATTTGTACAGGGAATACTTGCCGGAGTCCGATGGCTGAGGCAATTTTAAATCATAGAGAAGAACCGCAGATTGAGGTGCGTTCAGCAGGTCTGTTCGCGATGGAAGGCGGTATGGCTTCACACAATGCGCAGCAGGTGCTGGACGAGCATGGATTGAAGCACAATCATCGTTCGCATTCTGTCACACAGGATGATGTGCACTGGGCGGATTATGTGTTTGCAATGACGAGTGCGCACAAGGCGTTGCTGATGGAGCAGTTTCCTTTTGCGGCAGACCGCATTTTTACACTGAAGGAATTTTCGTCAGAGCGCGGGCTGGATGTGTCAGATCCGTATGGCGGGCCGGTTGAGGTATACCGCTCAACGTTTAACGAATTGAACAGGTTAATGGATAGCATGCTCGAAAATCTCACGAAACAGGAACAGGGAGGATTTTAATATGAAAGTCGCATTAGCATCAGATCATGGTGGAACGAATCTGCGTAAGGAAATAGCAGACCTTTTAAACGAATTGAATATTGAATTTGAGGACTTTGGCTGTGATTGTGAAGGATCTGTCGATTACCCGGATTATGCGTTGCCGGTTGCTGAAAAAGTTGCTGCAGGTGACTTTGACCGCGGAATTCTGATCTGCGGAACGGGAATTGGAATGAGTATTGCAGCGAATAAGGTTAAGGGCATTCGCTGTGCGCTTGTGCATGACACGTTCAGCGCAAAAGCAACGCGCGGTCATAACAATTCAAATATGCTTGCGATGGGTGAGCGTGTGATCGGACCAGGACTGGCACGCGAAATTGCATCGATCTGGCTTCAGGAAGAATTCGAAGGCGGACGTCATGAAAATCGTATTAATAAAATGACTGAATATGAATCAAAGCATTAATTTCTACAGAAAGAAGGGCGTGCGATGAATCAGGAACTGCTGCAGATCCTGAGAGAATATCAGGAGCAGGCATCATTAAAAAGCGGACAGCTTTTTGTCATCGGCTGTTCAACATCTGAAGTGATCGGCCGGAAAATCGGAACATCAGGAACAGATGAAGTCGCTGAGGCACTTTATAAAGCATTTAACACATTTGCTGATGAAACGGGCGTTCACCTTGCGTTTCAGGGCTGCGAGCATATCAACCGTGCGCTCATCATAGAGCGTGAAGCGGCTGAAAGATACAATCTTGAAGATGTAACGGTTGTTCCGATTCGCAAAGCGGGCGGTGCGATGGCGTCTTATGCATACCGTCATATGAAAGATCCAGTAGCGGTGGAGAGGATCCAGGCTCACGGTGGAATTGATATCGGGGATACGCTGATTGGCATGCATTTAAGACCAGTCGCAGTACCGATAAGAGTTTCTGTCAAATCACTCGGAGAAGCCCATATCACACTCGCGCGTACCAGACCGAAACTCATTGGCGGCTCACGCGCTGTGTATGAACTTGAATAGATGTGGAAGCAACCGGTCTGTGGAGGCCGGTTGTTTTAGGTTATAATAAGTAAAAAAGAGGCGTGGCTTCAAATGCTTAAAGACCGAAATGAAACCTCCCATACTTATAATGAAGATTTGGCCAGAGAAATCCTTTCAAATATTCACGGCTATTTTCCTGAGATGAAAGCAGTATTTACGTTTTTGAAAAGTAAATTTCAGGAGGGATAACATGCTTTCAAAGCGTATTGAAAACGAGCTGGTAAAGATCGCTGAAACTTATCCAGTCGATCAGCTTTTACTATTTGGATCAAGAGCTCATGGCGATGAAGATGAGCGTTCTGATATTGATATTGCTATTATTGCACCACGTTTAAATCAAAGGCAGTGGCTGGAATTGACTGAAAAGATTGAAGAGGTTCCTACACTTTTAAAATTCGATCTGATTCGCTGGGAATCAGCAACTGAAGAATTAAAAAATGAAATAGCAAAAAAGAACATTCCGCTCTATATTTCTCGTAACATTAAGATGTAAGCGTATAACAATGCCCTTTTTGGCAAAAAGGGCATTTTCACATTCGTAAAAAACATGATAAGATGAAGTAGATTTTTGACCATAGACGGGAACAGTCCCGGGACATGAGGGAGGATTCACAATGAACAAGATTCAACAGCAGGATCAGGCATTATTCGAAGCAATGCAGGATGAACTGAAGCGTCAGCGTACAAAAATTGAGCTGATCGCATCAGAGAATTTCGTTAGTGAAGCAGTCATGGAAGCGCAAGGATCTGTACTTACCAACAAATATGCAGAAGGTTACCCAGGCCGCCGCTATTATGGCGGATGTGAGCACGTCGATGTAGCTGAAAATCTGGCACGCGACCGCGCGAAGGAAATTTTTGGCGCAGAGCATGCGAACGTTCAGCCGCACTCAGGTGCACAGGCAAATATGGCTGTTTATTTTTCTGTCCTGAAGCCGGGTGATACAGTACTTGGTATGAACCTGTCTCATGGAGGTCATTTAACGCACGGAAGTCCAGTAAACTTCAGTGGTGAACTATATAATTTCGTAGAATACGGTGTAGGTGAAAAAGACGAGCGCATCGATTATGAAGATGTCCGTCAAAAAGCGCTTGAGCACAAGCCGAAAATGATCGTAGCAGGTGCAAGTGCCTATTCACGTACAATCGACTTTGCGAAATTCCGTGAAATCGCTGATGAAGTGGACGCTTACTTAATGGTTGATATGGCGCATATCGCAGGACTTGTTGCTACTGGGACACATCCATCTCCTGTGCCACATGCCCATTTCGTTACAACAACAACGCATAAAACGCTCCGTGGCCCGCGTGGCGGTATGATTCTTTGTAAAGAAGAATTCGCGAAAAAAATCGATAAGTCTATTTTCCCTGGCGTTCAGGGTGGGCCGCTTATGCACGTGATCGCAGCAAAAGCAGTTGCATTTGGTGAAGCTCAGCAGCCGGATTTTAAAGATTACATTGACCAGGTTGTGAAAAATGCAAAAGCGATGGCAGAAGCATTCAAACAAAATGGTATTGATATTGTGTCAGACGGCACTGATAATCACCTTGTGCTTGTAAATCTTCGCTCACTAAACCTGACTGGTAAAGTGGCTGAAAAAGTACTGGATGATATCGGTATCACAGTCAACAAGAACACAATTCCATTTGACCCTGAAAGCCCGTTCGTCACAAGCGGTATCCGTATCGGTACGCCAGCTGTCACATCACGCGGCTTCAAGGAAAAAGAAATGGAAGAAATCGCAGCACTGATCGCAGACGTGCTGAAGAACCATGAAGACGAAGAAAAGCTGAAAGAAGCTTCAGCAAAAGTGGAAGAAATCACAAGCCGCTTTGCACTATACGAATAAAATTTGAAGGCTGTCCTTAGCTGGGCAGTCTTTTTTGGATGGGATACGGTACGTAAACCATCAAAATATTCAGTACAATTACCGTTCCATAACACTTCCCATACATCATACGAACCTTTCTTGTAAAAAACCTGTAAGTATGATAACTTTCGTAAGGATTTGCTTTATAATAAATAAGATAAAATAGAATTTACATAAGTGTTTTGCAGACGATCATTTTAACCAAACTCAGCAGATTCTTGTAGTGGGGGACGGAGACTCCCGCCCCAGGAAGGGACAGGTGAGACCCCGCAATGCGAAGTATGAAGAGGCTCACCGCCTGGGGGCAGGAAAGCGCAGTCCCCCACGGAAAGAATCTGCGGCGTCTAGCAAAACCTATTTAAAAGGAGTGACAGGTGTGGGAAAAGTATACGTATTTGATCATCCGCTGATTCAGCATAAGCTGACTCATATCCGCGATGTGCAGACAGGAACAAAGGATTTTCGTGAACTTGTAGATGAAGTTGCAACACTAATGGCGTTTGAAATTACACGCGACCTTCCAATGGAGGAAATTGACCTTAAGACACCGGTAAGCGAAACAAAAGGAAAAATCCTTTCAGGTAAGAAGCTTGCAATCGTACCAATCCTGCGTGCAGGAATCGGCATGGTGGATGGTATTCTGAAGATGATTCCGGCTGCTAAAGTCGGCCACGTTGGTCTTTACCGTGACCCTGAAACTTTAAAGCCGATTGAATACTACGTGAAGCTGCCTTCAGACGTTGAAGAGCGTGACTTCATCCTTGTAGACCCGATGCTTGCAACAGGTGGATCAGCAGTTGAAGCGATCAACTCCCTGAAAAAGCGCGGTGCGAAAAACATTAAGTTCCTATGCCTTGTAGCAGCTCCTGAAGGCGTTGAGGAAATTAAAAAAGAGCACGACGATGTAGATATTTATATCGCAGCACTTGATGAAAAGCTGAATGAAAAAGGCTATATCGTTCCTGGTCTTGGAGACGCAGGCGACAGATTATTCGGTACAAAATAAATCGTTCTCATCAGTAAAGGAGACCATCATGTCAAAACGTATTAAAGTCATGACAATCTTTGGCACGAGACCTGAAGCCATTAAAATGGCACCACTCGTATTAGAACTCAAAAAGCAGAGTGAGCATTTCGAACCGATCGTGACCGTAACTGCCCAGCACCGCCAAATGCTCGATCAGGTAATGAACATTTTCGGTATCACACCGGATCACGATTTAAATATCATGAAAGACCGTCAGACGCTTACAGGCATCACAACCCGTGCGCTTGAAGGGCTGGACCGTATTATGAAAGAGACAAAGCCTGATATCGTGCTGGTACACGGCGATACGACAACAACATTTGTCGCGGGACTTGCGGCATTTTACAACCAGATCGCAGTCGGTCATGTGGAAGCAGGCCTGCGTACGTGGAACAAGTATTCACCGTACCCTGAGGAAATGAACCGACAGCTGACAGGCGTCATGGCAGACCTTCACTTTGCGCCAACAGAGCAGTCTGCTGAAAATCTCATTCAGGAAAATAAGCCTGAAGAGAAAATCTTCGTCACAGGTAACACAGCGATCGATGCGCTATCGACCACTGTCAATTCCGACTATCAGAGTGACATTCTTGATCAGCTGAATGGAGACCGTTTAATTCTTGTGACAGCGCACCGCAGGGAAAACCTAGGTGAGCCGATGAAAAATATGTTCCGCGCGATCAAGCGCGTCGTAGAAGAGCAAAAGGATGTCCAGGTCGTCTATCCTGTGCACCTGAACCCGGCAGTACGTGAAATCGCGCAGGAGATTCTCGGTGGGGACGATCGCATTCATCTGATTGACCCGCTCGATGTGATCGATTTCCACAACTTCGCCTCAAAAGCGCATCTGATTCTGACTGACTCAGGCGGCGTACAGGAAGAAGCACCGTCACTTGGTGTGCCGGTACTCGTGCTGCGCGATACAACTGAACGTCCGGAAGGTATTGTGGCAGGAACATTGAAGCTTGCCGGAATCGAAGAAGAGCAGATTTATAACATGGCCACTGAACTGCTGACTGATGATGCTGCCTATGAAGCAATGTCAAAAGCATCAAATCCATACGGTGACGGCAAAGCCTCTGCCCGCATTGCAGAAGCAATCCGCTACTATTTCAAAGAAACAGACCAGCGCCCGGATACATTCCGCGTGTAAGAGAAATCCCGCTCCTGGGTTAGGGGCGGGATTTTGTTTGGGCCAGGCGAGGCGAGATAAAGGTGAATGAATAATTGTGAAAGGTGAATGAATAATTGTGAAAGGTGATAGATATATTCCAGGAGCCCATAGAAATATCAGCCGCGTCACGTCCAAAAGTTGAATAAAATGAAAGGTGATAGATATAATCAAAAACATGATCGAATAACCAGCAAAGGTGTAAGAATTACACCGCCCACAGTAACGCTCCGTTCATCCACAAATCCTGGCACCAGGACCGTCCAGCCATACACCGATTCAACTCCAGAGCAGGACACATCCCACACCAAAAAACAACTCTCAAGTACCACCTAAAAAACCGGTTTGTCAAAAATGTGAACGCAGAAAAATCTATATGTGATCTAATGAACTTTTTGTCGAGATCGCGTTGACATCATTTAGTGCCTATTGTATGCTTTTAAAGGGTATAATGATAAGGTTTTCATAGGTTGTTGAAATGTCTCGAAAACCCTTATATATCCGCCCTCAATTCCATTCTCAGATTGTGAGGATGCACTCATGCGTCAGTCAAGACGTCCGTTCTATGCGATGGCCCTGTATTCGGCCATTCTGTCACAACTAACTGGTTCCATACTCGTCGGAATTTTCGGCGGCCGGTGGCTTGATCACCGTCTGGATTCAGAACCGCTGTTTATGATCATCGGATTACTTCTGGGTTTATCAGCAGGAATCTATGCGATGCTTCGCACAGTGAAACAATTCGACTCAGGAGAGTAGCTTAAATGCCCGACATCAGTAAGCATTTTTTACGGTACACCAAGTACATATTATACTTGTTATCGATTTTCGCTATCGGTTTTGGCTTCAGCCCTTTTCCGGATGTGTTCTTAGGTCTTATACTGGGAACTTCTTTCAGCCTTCTTAATCTTTGGCTAATGAAGAACAGAATGGAAAAGTTTAACCGCGCGGTGGATGAAGGCAGAAAAGTACGTTCGCTTGGAACACTATCACGAATGGCTTCAGCAGGAGTAGCGGTGCTCATTGCACTGGAATTTCCGGATCTCATTCATTTGATTTCCACTGTATTTGGATTAATGATGGTTTATTTCGTCATTATGATAGATTATTTATTGCAGCAAGTCCTACACAAAAAGCGGGAAAAGAGGTGAAATAAATGAATCATGAAGCGCCATTAGCAGAATTTTTGGGGCTGACCTTTAATCTCTCCAATGTCTTGATGATTACCGTCGCATCTGCAATCGTATTTCTGATTGCGTTCATATCCACGCGCGCCCTGGCCATGAAGCCGACAGGGATGCAGAACTTTATGGAGTGGATCATGGATTTTGTGCGGAACATCATTAAGAGTAACATGGATTGGAAAACCGGGGGGAGCTTTCACATTTTAGGGATTACACTCATTATGTACGTTGCAATATCAAACTTTTTAGGTTTACCGTTTGCGATTACATATGATCACTATCTCTGGTGGAAATCACCAACAGCAGATCCAATCGTTACAATGACGCTTGCCGTTATGGTAATTGCGCTGACACATTACTATGGCATACGCATGAAAGGCTTCAGCGAATATGGAAAAGACTTTTTCCGTCCAATGGGTTTCTTATTCCCGCTTAAGATTATTGAAGAATTTGCAAACACGCTAACGCTTGGTTTGCGTCTTTACGGTAACATCTATGCAGGTGAGATCTTACTTGGTCTTCTTGCAGGGAGTCTGGCAGCAGGCTTCTGGGGTCACCTTGCAGCGGTTATACCAACGCTTGCATGGCTTGGTTTCTCAGTATTCATCGGAGCAATCCAGGCATTCATTTTCGTAATGTTAACGATGGTTTATATGGCGCACAAAGTGAGCTCTGACCATTAATATATTTACCTGTTCAGTTACTGAACAAACATTAAAACAAAAATTATTTACCCACACTAAGGAGGATATATCCAAATGACAGGTTCAATTGGTCTTTTAGCAGCAGCACTAGCAGTAGGTTTAGCAGCACTAGGTGCAGGTATCGGTAACGGTATGATCGTATCTAAAACAGTAGAAGGTATGGCACGTCAGCCAGAAGCACGTGGTATGCTTCAAACAACAATGTTCATCGGGGTAGCACTAGTTGAGGCCGTTCCGATCATCGCAGTAGTTATCGCGTTCATCGTGCAAGGTCAATAATATCTCTTATAAAATGGCGAAGATCACATCGTGACATGCTTCGCCATTTTTTACAGAACACCTTAATTAAACTTAAAGTATATGAAATATCTGCAGTAGTTGATTGAAGCGGAGGACGGGCGACTCCAGCGGGAGCAGACGGACAGGTGAGACCCCGCAGAGCGAAGCTCGAGGAGGTCTGATGGGGCCAGAAAACGGCCCATCCCCTTGGAAAGCGCCCGTCCGCAGCGGAAATCAACGGTTATCTTAATTTATATGAAACTTTCCGTATTTGACTGACTTCTGAAGGGAGTGAAACGAGCGTGTTCACACTTGATGCATTTGTACTTGGGGCCAGCGGCTTCAGTGAAGGAGACATCCTATTCCAATTAGGAATGTTCCTTATACTACTACTTTTACTCAAGAAATTCGCATGGGGTCCATTAATGGGCATCATGAAACAACGTGAAGACCACATCGCAGGCGAAATCGAAGCGGCTGAAAGAAGCCGTACAGAAGCGAGGCAGCAGCTTGAAGAGCAGCGCCAGCTTTTGAAAGAAGCTCGTCAGGATGCGCAGGAACTGATTGAAAACGCCCGCAAACAGGGTGATGCTCAGCGTGAAGAAATTATTCTTGCAGCGCGTGCAGAATCAGAGCGTATGAAAGAAGCGACACTTCGCGAGATCGAAACAGAGAAAGACCAGGCAGTTGCAGCACTTCGCGAGCAGGTTGCTACACTATCAGTATTGGTTGCTTCTAAAGTAATTGAAAAAGAACTGACAGTTGAAGAACAGCAGCAGCTGATCAACGAAACAATTGCAAAGGCAGGGGATCTGCGATGAGCAAATCAACTGCAGCAGCGCGTTACGCTCAGGCACTTTTTGAGCTTGCAGTAAAGAATGGCCAGACAGATCAGATTGAAGAAGATCTTCGCACAGTTCGCGAGGTGTTTGTAAAAACGCCTGAACTATCGCAGATTCTGAAGTCTCCTAAATGGTCAAAGGCACAGAAAAAGCAGCTGATCTCAACATCATTCAGCGGCATTTCACAGCACGTGCTGAACACAATGTATATTCTGGTTGATCGCCGTCGCAATAATGAGATGGTCGAGCTTGCAGATGAGTACATCAATCGTGCGCTTGAAGCACGCGGTACAGCCGTTGCACATGTATCATCAGCAACAAAACTATCAGACGCAGATAAAGAAGCAATCTCTGCTTCATTTGCTCCGAAAGTCGGAAAGCAGCGTCTTGACATTCATAATCACGTAGACTCAGCACTTCTTGGCGGCATTCGCATCCGCATTGGGAACCGTATTTTTGACGGCACCCTTCGCAATAAGCTAAATCGCCTTGAACGTGAACTGAAACGATAAGATCCACGAAATGAGGGGTGACATTCATGAGCATCAAAGCTGAAGAAATCAGTGCGCTGATTAAACAGCAGATTGAAAACTATCAATCGGATATCGAAGTAACGGAGGTTGGTACTGTTATCGAAATTGGTGACGGTATCGCACGTGCTCATGGCCTTGATAACGTTATGGCTGGAGAGCTTGTTGAATTCTCTAACGGCGTTATGGGTATGGCGCAAAACCTTGAGCAGAACAATGTCGGTATCATTATCCTTGGACCATACCGCGACATCAAAGAAGGCGACGAAGTTCGCCGTACAGGCCGTATCATGGAGGTTCCTGTTGGTGAGGAACTGATCGGCCGCGTAGTTAACCCGCTTGGACAGCCAGTTGATGGACTTGGTCCAATCAACACGTCTAAAGCACGTCCAATCGAAAGCCCGGCACCAGGCGTAATGGCACGTAAGTCAGTACACGAGCCACTTCAGACTGGTATCAAAGCGATCGATGCACTTGTGCCAATCGGCCGTGGTCAGCGTGAGCTTATCATCGGTGACCGTCAGACTGGTAAAACATCTGTAGCAATCGATACAATTCTGAACCAGAAGGATCAGGATATGATCTGTATCTATGTTGCAATCGGACAGAAAGAATCAACAGTACGTGGTACAGTTGAAACGCTTCGTAAGCACGGAGCACTTGATTACTCAATCGTCGTTACGGCATCAGCATCACAGCCTGCACCACTATTATTCCTAGCACCTTACACAGGAGTAACAATGGGTGAAGAATTCATGTTAAACGGCAAGCACGTGCTTGTTGTATATGATGACTTAACAAAACAGGCATCTGCATACCGTGAACTTTCACTACTATTACGCCGTCCTCCAGGTCGTGAAGCATATCCTGGTGACGTATTCTACCTTCACAGCCGCCTTCTTGAGCGTGCAGCGAAGCTGAATGAAACATTGGGCTCAGGTTCAATCACAGCCCTTCCATTCGTTGAAACACAGGCAGGGGATATCTCAGCTTACATTCCAACGAACGTAATCTCAATCACTGATGGACAGATCTTCCTTCAGTCAGATCTATTCTTCTCGGGTGTACGTCCTGCGATTAACGCCGGTCTTTCAGTATCCCGTGTAGGTGGATCTGCACAGATCAAAGCGATGAAGAAGGTATCCGGTACACTGCGTCTTGACCTTGCAGCATACCGTGAGCTTGAAGCATTCGCGCAGTTCGGTTCTGACCTTGATAAAGCAACTCAGGCAAAACTGAACCGTGGTGCACGTACTGTTGAAGTACTGAAGCAGGACCTGAACAAGCCGCTTAAAGTAGAAAAGCAGGTAATGATCCTTTACTCATTAACTAAAGGACACCTTGATGATATCCCAGTAGAAGATATTCGCCGTTTCGAGAACGAATTCCTAAGCTGGATGGATCAAAACCACAAAGAACTGCTGGATCACATCCGCACAACGCAAGGTCTGCCTGAAGACAGTGAAATGGAAGCAGCAATCAACGGATTCAAAAAGACTTTTGCTAAAAGCGAATAATTAAACCGGCAATTCAACTTTAAAGGGTGGTGAGAACCAGTGGCATCGTTACGCGATATTAAAAACAGAATCACGTCGACGAAAAAGACAAGTCAGATCACAAAAGCAATGGAGATGGTATCCGCATCCAAACTGTCCCGTGCAGAGGATAACGCGAAATCATTCAACCCTTACATGAACAAAATTCAGGAAGTGGTTGCTTCAATTGCAACAGGCGCGAAAGACGCATCACACCCGATGCTCAGCACCCGCCCGGTGAAAAAGACAGCTTATCTCGTCATCACATCTGACAGAGGACTTGCAGGAGCTTATAACTCCAACGTAATCCGTTCAGCAATGAATGCGATCAACAGCCGTCACTCAAGTAAAGATGAGTATGTCATCCTTGCAGTCGGACGTGTAGGACGTGACTTCTTTGCTAAAAGAGGCATGAATATCATCGATAGCATCATTGGGTTACCCGACCAGCCAAGCTTTGCTGATATTAAAGAAATTACGGGGAAAGCAGTGGGTATGTATGCAGATGAAGCTTTTGACGAGCTTTACATGTACTACAACCACTTCGTCAGCGCAATTTCACAGGAAGTAACAGAGAAGAAGGTTCTCCCTCTGACAGATGTAGCAGCTGAAACAGGCGGCATGACATCTTATGAGTTTGAACCATCACCTGAAGCAATCCTTGAAGTGCTTTTACCACAATATGCAGAAAGCCTGATCTACGGCGCACTGCTTGACGGAAAAGCAAGTGAACACGCTGCCCGTATGACAGCAATGAAGAGTGCAACGGACAACGCCAAAGAGCTTATCGATTCACTATCATTATCATACAACCGTGCCCGCCAGGCCGCGATCACTCAGGAAATCACCGAAATCGTCGGCGGCGCCGCGGCGTTAGAAGATTAATCTATTTCAGTTCCGCTGCGCCTTTATGCGACAGCCGGATCTGAAACGTAATAAAACTTATCCAGAGAGTTGATCGGAGAGAAGGGCGGCGACTCCGGGACGATAAGTGGGAAGCTGAGACCCCGCAGCCGAAGGCGAGGAGGCTCAGCAACCACCGTCCGGAAAGCGTCCGCCCGCAGCGGAGGTCAATCTCTCGTTATTAAAGACATATCAAGTTTAGCCGGGCTTTCCCGCTCGGCTTCCATAAGCAAGCTAGGAGGGAAAATGATGAATAAAGGACGCGTTTTACAGGTCATGGGTCCAGTTGTTGACATTAAGTTTGACAATGGCCAGCTGCCTGACATTTATAACGCTCTAACAGTAGCATCAGGCTCAGCAGAAGCAGATGTACTAACGTTAGAAGTAGCGCTTCACCTTGGTGATGATGCTGTTCGTACCATTGCGATGTCCTCCACAGACGGCATTCAGCGTGGAGCAGAAGTAACGGACCTTGGTTCGCCAATCACTGTTCCTGTTGGAGATGCTACACTTGGACGCGTATTCAACGTACTTGGAGAAGCGATCGACCTTGCAGGAGATGTAGATGCAAGCGTTCAGCGTGACCCGATTCACCGTACAGCACCAACATTTGAACAACTTTCAACTGACACAGAAATCCTTGAGACAGGAATCAAAGTAGTAGACCTGCTTGCTCCATATATCAAGGGTGGTAAAATCGGTCTCTTCGGAGGAGCCGGTGTTGGTAAAACCGTACTGATTCAGGAACTGATCAACAACATCGCACAAGAGCACGGCGGTATCTCAGTATTCGCCGGTGTTGGAGAGCGTACTCGTGAAGGAAATGACCTTTTCCACGAGATGACTGATTCAGGCGTTATCAAGAAAACAGCGATGGTATTCGGTCAGATGAACGAGCCGCCGGGTGCGCGTATGCGTGTTGCCCTGTCAGGTCTGACAATGGCAGAATACTTCCGTGATGAGCAGGGACAGGACGTACTTCTGTTCATCGATAATATCTTCCGTTTTACGCAGGCAGGTTCTGAGGTATCAGCCCTACTAGGCCGTATGCCATCTGCCGTTGGTTACCAGCCGACACTTGCAACTGAAATGGGTCAGCTTCAAGAGCGTATCACGTCGACAAATGTTGGTTCAGTAACATCGATCCAGGCGATCTACGTACCTGCCGATGACTATACTGACCCTGCACCGGCGACAACATTCGCCCACCTTGATGCAACAACAAACCTTGAGCGTAAGCTTTCTGAAATGGGTATCTACCCTGCCGTTGACCCGCTTGCTTCAACATCACGCGCACTTTCTCCTGAGATCGTTGGAGAAGAGCACTACAGTGTAGCACGTGAAGTTCAGCAGACGCTTCAGCGTTACAAAGAGCTTCAGGATATCATTGCTATCCTTGGTATGGATGAGCTTCAGGAAGAAGACAAGATGATCGTTGGACGCGCACGTCGTATCCAGTTCTTCCTGTCACAAAACTTCCACGTAGCAGAACAGTTTACAGGTCAGAAAGGTTCTTATGTTCCTGTTAAAGAAACAATCGCAGGATTCAAAGACATTCTTGCCGGTAAATACGATCACCTTCCAGAAGATGCATTCCGTCTTGTAGGACGCATTGAAGAAGTGCTTGAATCTGCTAAGAAGATGGGCGTAGAAGTATAATTAGGGACCAGGAGGGAAAAAAATGAAGACCGTTAACGTCAATATCGTTACTCCCGATGGCCCTGTGTACGAGTCTGCTGTAGAAATGGTGAGCACTAAAGCTCAGAGCGGGGAGCTCGGCATTTTAGCAGGGCATATCCCAATGGTTGCTCCGCTTGAGATCGGCGCTGTCCGTCTGAAAAAAGAAGGACGCACAGATCTTGTAGCAGTAACCGGAGGCTTCCTGGAAGTCCGCCCTGAGCAGGTAACAATCTTGGCACAGGCTGCAGAGCCGGCAACTGAGATTGATATCGATCGTGCAAAAGAAGCCAGGCAGCGGGCAGAGAGCCTTCTGCAGGCCAAACAGGACAACGTTGACTTCAAACGCGCAGAACTTGCACTTCGCCGTGCAATGAACCGCATTGATGTATACGAAAACAGAATGTAACTGATTCAACCGGCACCCTCCCCGGAATGGCTTCCATGCCAAGCCGGTACAAGGGGCCGGTTTTTTTATAAGTTCAGTTTCTTTCAAGAGGACTGACATCATACTTTATGAGCATTTTAACTATATACGGACACATTCTCATGGAAATCTGAGAATAGTTTGATAGAATGTCAAGGTTGGCAGAAAGGAGTCGGGACATGGCGGAATTTGGACAGCAGGCACTGCTCAGCATGTTCATCCATTTAATCTTTATCGGACTGACATTCTGGTCTATGCAGGCACTTCGTTTTGACAAAGCGATCCGGCCAAACCGGGTACTTCAGGCAAGAGTACTGTTCATATTGGTCAGTATTGCGATCGGATCAACGGTAGCAAATTTCTTCTTATCTTATACAACCTGGTCACAACAATTGCCATTGCTTTTTTAGACACAAAATAGACATAATGTAAAGGTTTTCATAGGTAGAAAAATTACTTTTTTCAATAAATGTGAATTTTTCCGCTACCAAATAAGGAAGAAATGGTTTAACTTTATAATGTTGTGGAATAGTCAAGCATATGCCCATCAAACCTACGGGGGCTATCTTGAACTCTTCATATATAAGAGAACGAAGTAATTGTATAAAGGCTGTCGAATTAGCCGATATAAACAATATGGTATGTGAAATAAATGTCAAATTGCCATGAATCATGACTTTCTTCTCTTGTATTAAAGAGTTTTAGAATGATACGATTTGTAATGTTTTAGTTTTTTAAAAGTTTACCTGTATCTGAGACAATTATTAAATTAGCCTATTGCGCGATTGAAGAGGATGATATCACTTCAGTCACTAACATTGAATATGAATAGTATTATGAGAATGAAGACGCGGAGGGGAACTCACTTGGAAAAAATCATCGTACGCGGCGGTAACAAGCTGCAAGGTTCAGTCAAAGTGGAAGGTGCTAAAAATGCAGTTCTTCCAATTTTAGCAGCAGCACTGCTGGCAGGAAAAGGTAAAAGCACTTTACTTGAAGTCCCTGCACTATCAGATGTATCAACGATTAATCAAGTGCTTACACATCTAAATGCTGAGGTTAGTTATTCAAAGGAAGAAAACAAACTGATCGTGGATGCAAGCAGCGACCTTGCACCGGAAGCACCATTTGAATATGTACGTAAGATGCGTGCATCTGTTCAGGTAATGGGACCATTACTTGCAAGAAACGGTCATGCAAGAGTTGCACTTCCAGGAGGCTGTGCAATCGGTTCAAGACCAATCGACCTTCACCTGAAAGGGTTCGAAGCAATGGGTGCTGAAGTAAATGTCGGTAACGGCTTTATTGAAGCAAAAACAGACGGACGTCTGAAGGGTGCAAAAATCTATCTGGACTTCCCAAGTGTAGGTGCCACTGAAAACATCATGGCAGCAGCAACACTTGCAGAAGGTACAACAGTCATCGAGAACTGTGCAAAGGAACCTGAAATCGTAGATATGGCGAACTATATGAACAAAATGGGCGCTAAAATCAAAGGTGCAGGTACAGACACAATCCGTATTGAAGGTGTGGAAGAGCTGCACGGTGCAGAACACACAATCATTCCTGACCGAATTGAAGCCGGCACATTCATGATCGCAGCAGCAATCACTGAAGGTAACGTACTGATCGAAAACGCAGTACCTGAACATTCAGCATCAGTTATTGCGAAGCTGAAGGAAATGGGCGTTACAGTCATCGAGGAAGATGAAGGCGTTCGCGTGATCGGACATGGCGACCTGAAATCAGTCGATATCAAAACAATGCCACATCCGGGATTCCCGACAGATATGCAGTCACAAATGATGGCGCTTATGCTGACGGCTAACGGAACTGGCGTGATTACTGAAACAGTATTTGAAAACCGCTTCATGCACGTTGAAGAATTCCGCCGCATGAATGCGAATGTAAAAATCGAAGGACGTTCAACAATCATGAACGGCCCAAGCAATCTGCAGGGAGCAGAAGTTGCAGCAACTGACCTTAGAGCAGGTGCAGCACTGATCTTAGCAGGACTTGTAGCAGACGGCTACACACAGGTAACTGAACTAAAACACCTTGACCGCGGCTACGTGAACTTCCACGAAAAGCTAGTAGCACTTGGTGCAAATGTAGAACGTGTAAGTGAAGAGACAGAAGCAAGAGCAGAAGCAGCTGCAACAGCAGCGCGCGTATAATTTTACTGAACTCATACTTCTTATTCTTATACATCACGAACTTCTAACTAATTATACGTTTATAAGAGCAGTATACACACGCGGTGGCGTGGGTATACTGCTTTTTTTCGATTTTTGTGATGGGGGGTGGTGCTGGTGGGAGCGGGGGCTGTCACTGCAATTGCGGGTGCATATACGACAGCTGCGGCTGTATATACTGCAATCAATCCGGGCGTATCGTACAGCTGCAGACGAAAATACAACAGCCACCGGCCAAAACACTGCAACTGAGGTCTGCGCACAGCGAAGCCGCATTGAATGCCCCTTGGAAACAAGCCTGTAGTTTCTCAAAAGCACCAAGAGGACGTGTCGTTGCAACCAGTTTGTGCGCTCACGACCTTCACCATGCCTGATACGACAGTCGCGGGTCTGCATACGACTACCAACCAGGGTGTATCCGACCTTCGCTGGAAGAAATACGACTCTCACGCGGTAATATACGACGTCTGAAGACCCGGGACAGTCCCCCATCTTCACTCCCCACCTGGTCTACCCAACCGCACCCGGACATATACTTCCTCATAACCTATGTCTGGAGGGGTGAGGATGCACCAGCGGATCAAGTTGTTTTTAGTTGTGGCAGTGATTTTTATTATTTTATTCGCTATCCCTGCAATGATTGTTTCTCCTGATGATGAGCAGAGGAAGCCTTTGCCTGAGAAGGTGGAGCCTGCTGAAGCGGAGGAGAGTGCTGCTAAGCTGGCTGTTCCGGTGCTTAGGCACAGTGGTGAGGTCGAGGAGATTGACCTGGAGGAATATGTAACGGGCGTTGTCGCAAGCGAGATGCCGGCTTCTTTTGAAAAAGAGGCATTAAAAGCGCAGGCACTGGCTGCACGAACCTATGTGACACGTTTTCTTTCACATAATGAAGGGCCGATTACAGATACCACGACCCATCAGGTGTTTAAAAGTAAAGAAGAATTAAAAGAGATCTGGAAAGATGAATATGACTGGAAGATCCGTGTCATTGAAGAAGCAGTTTATGAAACTAAGGGTGAAATATTAACCTTTGAAGGTAAACCGATTACTGCAGCCTTCTTTTCGACAAGTAATGGCTGGACCGAAAATGCAAAGGATTACTGGGAAGAAGATGTTCCTTACTTAGCTTCTGTTGAAAGTAAATGGGATGAGCAGGCAGCTCCGGGCTTTTACCATGAAGTCACGATGCCAATCAGTGAATTTGAGCAAAAGCTCGGTATTACGTTAACTGAAGGGGAGCAGGGCAGCATTCTTGAACGGACCCCTGGGAACAGGATTAAAACGGTTGAAATTGCCGGGAAAACATTTAGCGGAAGGGAGATCCGTGAAACACTGGACTTGCGCTCGACTGATTTCGAATGGGTGCTGCAGGGTGATCAGGTGGTCATCAAAACGAAAGGCTACGGTCATGGCGTCGGGATGAGCCAGTACGGGGCGAATGGAATGGCACTGGCAGGCAGTACGTATAAAGAAATTGTGCAGCATTATTTCAGCGGTGTTGAGCTTAGTTCGATTGATCAGGCAGTACCTGCGCTGCTGGTTAGAAGATAAAAAAGAAGCATTCCGCGATGTGAACTGCGCCCTGTCAAGTAGACAGTAAAAAAGAAAAAAGGTTAGAACTACGCTACGGCCTGGTACCGATACTCTATCGGTGCCAGGTTGTTTAATTT
>NZ_JXRQ01000027.1 GCF_000829445.1 Jeotgalibacillus alimentarius | reverse complement strand
ATTGTATAATCAGTCGTTCTTTTAGACACAAAAATGCCCCCTTCATAGTAGTAGAGAAGTTTTATTATTTCTCTGTCTACTTTGAAGGGAGCATATCAATGGCGGGATGCTTCTTTTTGGAATGGCATTGTTAAAGACCGATGTTGTTTTAGCACAGCTGTAGATTGGAGCGGAAGGGGGACGACTCCAGCAGGAGAAGCGTGACAGGTGAGACCCCGCAGGCGAAGCCGAGGAGGGCCGATTGAACCGGAGCCACAATACGGCTCATGCGGAAAGCGTTCCCCCTGGAGCGGAAATCAACAGCCCCTTTAACAGAGGTAGCTTTTCAAATAAACGCGGTGTTAAACAGCTTCACCCCGCAAAATGACGCTCCACCCTCACAAACCATTGTCTCAATCTGCTGTCTTTTTTCACAAAATACAGACGCTGAACGACCAGGTAGACTACAATGACGCCGATGATATCTTTTACAGCGTCTATCATCGTCGCTGAGCGGTAAGGTACGAATGCCTGATGGATTTCATCAACAAAGCCGTAGAAAGCCGCAAACACGGCTGCAAGGGTATGTGTAGCCACTGTGAGTTTGCCGTGGACGAGCAGTGCGAGAATAAATAGGAAATGAAGGATGCCGAATTCAATTAAGTGCAGAGATTCTTTTAACAAACGGTCAAATGACCCGGATGGCAGGTCGACTACTGCATTGTGGGGAAGACTTGAGAGCACCCACACCAGGATCATATACATAAGAGGCAAAGCGGTAATCAGCAATTTAAGCCATTTGATCATAGAGAAGAATCCTTTCATAGACGTATACTAACGGGATTGTATCATGCAGGTGCAAGTCCTGAAGAAAAAAATTGTGACAATGTATAGAATTTCCTCTAAGCGTTCAAAATGAGTGCTGAGGTGATGAAAATGATTAAGGGAGACAAAAATCAATCTACCCTGTCAGGAAGTGTGAAAAAGTTTTTCAGAAAGCGCTGGGCTGCACCGGCTCTTTATATGAGCTGTGCTGTGCTCGCGGTTGGCTCTGTATTTTTTATTCAGAGTCAGAAAGATTCAGAAGTTGCAGAACTGTCAACGGAAAATGAATATGTCTATCAGGAGGATTCACCGGATTATACTTATGCGCCTGAAGAAACGGCTGAAGTGAATCAGCCGGCAGAAACGCTGAGGCTGCCTGTCGCTGATCAGGATGCGGTCACTGTTCATAAACCATTCTATGATCAGTCCGCTGACGCTGCTGAGCAGCAGGAGGCACTGGTCGTTGTGAACCAGACCTATTATCCAAACCTGGGAGTAGATCTGGTACAAAATGGTGAGCCTTTTGAAGTAACAGCTGCCATGAGTGGAAAAGTCACACTTATAGAAGAAGATGCTTTTATCGGTAACGCTGTGGAAATTGAACATGAAGGATATGTAACGCGCTATCAGGCAATTGATGATATCGCTGTTGCTGAAGGGGAAGAAGTGAGACAGGGGCAGGTCATCGCACAGTCCGGTGTCAGCGAACTCAACCCGGAAGCAGGCCTTCACGTTCACTTTGAAGTACTAAAAGATGGCCAGCCGGTCGACCCTGTCTCAATTACGCAATAATAGGTATATCATAACCGTCTGCCGGCATATAATGCACAAACGGACCCACAGGAGGCCGGCAACGTGCATGAGTATATCAGAGAGAGAACAATCTCGGCTGGCAGGCATATCGTAGAGACAGAGGAGACGGTCCGCTCTATCGCAAAAATCTTTGGGGTATCTAAAAGTACAGTGCATAAAGACTTAACCGAGCGCCTGCCAAAACTAGATCCTGCGCTCGCAGACGAAGTAAAATCGATTCTTCATTATCATAAAGCGATCCGACATCTAAGGGGCGGAGAAGCCACTAAAGCCAAATACGAAAAGCAGCAGCAATCAGCCAACTGAAAAAAGAGGAGGTCGTGAATCAAACGTTTGTTTGGTTCATGACCTCCTCTTTTAGTTGTGGTAATATATACTTATTGGTCTATGGAGCGTAGAAGATGGTCTGACCCGCCTCTACAAACATAAACAATATCTTATCCTTAACCTAAAAAACCGGGGGACAGACCTCGATAAACACCTAAAAATTGGTCCGTTTATACCGATATAATGTAAGGATATCAATGAACGAAAAATAAAAACATAATCCACCAGTGACCGAAGGGAGTCAAACAATCAGATGTTCTCTAAAGATATAGGAATTGACCTCGGAACAGCTAACCTGCTGATCCACGTCAAAGGCAAAGGAATCGTACTTAATGAACCATCAGTCGTAGCAATTGATAAAAACACAAACCGCGTACTTGCAGTCGGTGAGGAAGCGCGTAACATGGTCGGCAGAACGCCTGGCAATATCGTTGCCATCCGCCCACTGAAAGACGGTGTCATTGCTGATTTTGATGTAACAGAAGCCATGCTGAAGCATTTTATCAACAAGCTGAATGTAAAAGGGTTTATGTCAAAGCCGCGCATTCTGATCTGCTGCCCGACAAACATCACAAGTGTTGAGCAAAAAGCGATTCGTGAAGCGGCTGAAAAGAGCGGCGGCAAGCGCATTTTCCTTGAAGAAGAGCCGAAAGTTGCAGCAATTGGCGCAGGGATGGATATTTTCCAGCCGAGCGGGAATATGGTTGTGGACATTGGTGGTGGTACGACAGATGTTGCCGTACTTTCAATGGGTGATATCGTAACATCCCAGTCAATTAAAATGGCCGGCGATCAGTTCGATGCAGACATTTTAAACTATGTGAAAAAAGAATATAAGCTGCTGATCGGTGAAAGAACGGCTGAAGCGATCAAGCTGAATATCGCAACAGTATTCCCTGAGTCACGCAATGAAGAAATGGAAATCCGCGGACGTGACATGGTTAGCGGTCTGCCACGTACCATCACGATTAAATCTGATGAAGTTGAAAAAGCGCTGCGTGAATCTGTGGCTGTGATTGTACAGGCTGCTAAAAACGTCCTTGAAAAAACGCCGCCTGAACTGTCAGCGGACATTATTGACCGCGGCGTGATCTTAACAGGAGGCGGCGCGCTGCTTCACGGCATTGACCAGCTGCTTGCTGAAGAGCTGAAAGTACCTGTATTTGTAGCTGAGAATCCAATGGATTGTGTAGCGATTGGAACAGGCGTGATGCTTGAAAATATCGATAAAATTCCTCAGAGCAAACTGGGCTAAATCATGGGGGAGATTCCAGCTTTCAATGCCGAAAGAAGGAATCTCCTTAAAATCAGCTTTTTTAATGTAGAAATTTGGTATAATGAGTCACGGGAATAAATGACGAGGTGAAAAATATGTTCAGAGGTTTCTATACAGTTGCAACCGGAATGCTTGCTCAGCAGAGAAGAACGGAAATGCTGACTAACAATATGTCAAATGTGAATACACCTGGCTTCAAGGCGGACCAGGCTTCGATGAGAGCTTTTCCAGATATGCTGCTCTCAAGTCTCAGCGGATCTGATGTTCCGACACAAAACGGCATGTCATCAACCAGAATGACACCAGTCGGCGGTTTGAACACAGGTGTATACATGCAGGAGGCTGTCCCATTATTTACACAGGGAGACCTGCGTGAGACAGGTTTGTCAACGGACCTTGCCATTTTACAGGGCGATCTGCCTGTAAATGAAGAAACCGGCGTACCGGGCGCACTCTTTTTCACACTTGAAAATGCAGACGGAGCGGACCGCTACACAAGAAACGGTAATTTCGCACTCGATGCAGATGGCTTTTTAACGACACCTGATGGTCATTACGTGCTTGATGAAAATGGAGCGCGGATTGAACTTGAGAATGACCGCTTTGAAGTAACAGACGGCGGACAGCTCGTACAAAACGGTGAAAATGTTGCACGGATCGGCTTAGCCTACTCAGATGACCCGCGTGCTCTTGTAAAAGAAGGTGAAGGATTATTCCGTGCGCCTGAAGGGACAGCGTATGCAAGTGCATATGATGTGGCTGATGCAGGCTTTAGCATGGTACAGGGTTCACTCGAACGGTCAAATGTGGACAGCGCAAGAACGATGACAGATCTGATGACGTCATACCGCTCATTTGAAGCGAACCAGAAAGTCCTGCAGGCATATGACCGTAGCATGGAAAAAGCCGTTAACGAAGTCGGCAGGGTGAACTAAGGGGGTTAAAAAATGATTCGCAATATGGTAACAGCAACAAATACGATGAATCAGCTCCAGCAGCAGCTTGATCTGATTTCAAATAATATCGCAAATTCTGCGACCAATGGCTATAAGCAGACAACAGCCAATTTTAACTCGCTGCTTCATCAGCAGGTGCAAAATCAGCGTGGTGACCAGGCACCAAGAATGACGCCGGATGGTCTGAGACTTGGTAACGGCGCGAAGATTTCACAGTCCCAGCTTGTCGGCACTCAAGGGTCGCTTCAGCGTACAGACCGGGAGCTGGATTTTGCTTTTACGACAGAAAATCAGTATTTCAAAGTCCTGGTGCAATCTCCTGATGGTACGACAGAGCAGAACTTCACGCGTGACGGTGCGTTTTATCTGACACCAGTTAACGATGATGAAGTAATGCTTGTTGATGCGCAGGGTAACGGTATTTTAAATCAGAATGACGAGCTCATCATGCTTGATGGACCAGTTGATAATATTCAGCTTCAGGATGATGGCTCATTATTAGTGGAGTCAGGGGGCATTCAGCAGACAGTTGAAATGGGTATCGTTGATATTCAGCGCCCGCAGCTGATGGACCGTGTATCAAGTGTGTACCTTGGTATTCCTGATAACCTTGATGAACTGGGTGTGGATGCTGATGAGCTTCTCGTTCAGATGGAAGGCGGACTCAGACAGAATATTGGTCTTGAGCAGGGAGCCCTTGAACAGTCAAATGTAGATCTATCAAAAGCATTCACTGAACTGATTGAAGTTCAGCGAAATTACCAATTTCATTCAAGAGCCGTTTCGATCTCTGATCAGATGTCCGGTCTTGTCAACGGATTGCGCTAAAGGAGTTATTTCACTATGTCTGAAACACGTTCTGAAAAAAATCAAAAGCCCAAGGATCAGGAAAAAACCTCAAAAACACCAAAGTGGGTACAGGTCCGACTGTTTCCAATTCTGATCAGAGTCGCACTGATCCTGTTGCTTGCGGGACTCAGTCTTGTAGTCGGACTGATGGTCGGCTACGGTGTGATTGGCGACGGCACGCCGCAGGATGCCCTGAAGAAGGAAACCTGGACTCATATTATCGATCTCGTTACACAAGATACAGAATAAGCAGGAGGTTTTACTGATGTTAGACATTCAGCAGATTAAAGAAATTATTCCCCACCGTTACCCATTTTTACTGATTGATAAAGTGGTGGAAATTGAAGAAGGTAAACGCGCAGTTGCCATAAAAAACGTAACAGCGAACGAAGAATTTTTTAACGGTCATTTCCCGGACTATCCGGTTATGCCAGGCGTCTTAATCGTTGAAGCACTTGCACAGACTGGCGCAGTCGCAATGCTGAAGCAGGAAGATTACAAAGGCAAACTCGCATTCTTCACAGGCATCGACAACTGCCGCTTCAAGCGTCAGGTCAAACCAGGCGACCAGCTCCGCCTTGAAGTCGAAATCATCCGCATCAAAGGACCAATCGGCAAAGGAAAAGCAACGGCAACCGTTGATGGCGAAGTGGCATGTGAGACGGAGATTATGTTTGCGATTAAGTAGAAAGGCGGAGGCAGGCGTTTAGGGGCGTATGCGGTGGACTGAGGCGGATCAGAGATAAAGGAAACACGATGAACGAAGTGAATCGATGTTGACTTATCTTAGAGGAGCTGAGGGAAGCGCACTAGCCCCTGCCTGCCGGAGCTGGACATTGTGACAGGATAAATTCCTTTTTCCAAATAGTCCTGAATAGTTAAATGTAATCTCAAGTGAACGGAGCGGAAGGCGGTGACTCCGGGACGATTAGCGGGATAGCTGAGACCCCGCAGCGCAAAGCGCGAGGAGGCTCAGCGACCGCCGTCCGGAAAGCATCCGCCTGAAGCGCAGTGAACGGTTATAATTGCCAAGACCCACTTACAGAGGCTGAGACTCACTCGTCCAGCCTCATTTTCATGCAGCAATACATATTTCCTCCCTCTCCGGGGAAACTATCGACAGACCGTGAATGGTCAGTTCATAAAAAGGAGAGGGATCAAATGAATAAATACATCAAAATGACAGCAGGCTCACTGCTTGCAGCAGCACTGATGGTCGGCTGTAACGTAAACGACGGCGTGCCGGGCAACGACAACGAATCCATGATGGATAACCCTGTCAACGACAATCGCGACAACAACGGGCTGAATGGTAACAACCGTGATAACAACAACGCGATGGACGGTAACAATCGTACAGACGATGACTGGGGCATGGACGGTGACCGCAACAACGACATTAACACTGATACAGAAAAAGATGCGATGCGTGATGACAACACCAACCGTGAAGACATCATCGAAGACGACATCGACCGTGAAGACCGCGATAACCGCGACGAGTAAGCCCCGTCTGCCGGAGTCAATCCGGCAGATGGATTTTACATAATATATTCAAGACTTTCTCCGCCCCGTCTGCCCTGAATTATGATAAAAGACATACGTTATACCACTGGGATGTATAGATGATTGTACTTTTAACTTCAATAGGGTAAAATGCACAGAGAGACTTATCACTTCAACGTTGAGCACATCATAGTCATTGGGAAATTATCGGATAGTAAAGAGCTAGGAGGTTCGTTTCTTATATGCTTCAACAATTGCCAACAGGGACTAAAATCAGCATTACCCGTTCAATCAACACTGCATTTGAGCAGTACATGAACGAAATAGATTGGAATGAAGACCGCTTCAACATGGTTGAATTTATGAATGCATGGAGCAAATACATCACAACTCAGGCATCATGGTATGAAAACCTGGAGCCATCTGTCAAAGAAAGCCCGGAATTCCATGAGCAGCTTGCTAATAAGATCAACGAAACGATCGAAAAAGTGCTGGAAGAAGAACCAACACCTGCACAAATCGAGCGCATCGAACAGCTTCAAGTCAGCACAGGTGCAGAAATGGACTTCTCATGTAAAGCAGAAGCAAAATACGTCATCCAGACGCTTGAAAGAAAGCTTTCTTAATATATATACAGAAAAAGGACTCTTCAAAAAGTCAGTACAGCTGATTTTTTGAACAGTCCTTTTCATTTTCAGAGGCGGGGGTGTGGCGTTTCTGACGGATGTGACCTGTAAGAGATTAGTAGTGACCTGTAAAAAGCTCAATGTGACCGGTAAAACTTCGTTTGTGACCTGAATCAGCCCAATGCAACCGATTGTGACCTGTAAAAACTCTTTTGTGACCCGTAAGAATCCCAATCTGACCGGTAAATCAACAAATCTGACCCGTAAGATCCACCACCATCATTAGACCACCACACGCCAATCCCCGGCACGAAATCACTTCTTAATCCGCGGCTTCTCCTTCATCTGCTGCTTAAACTCTGCAAGCAGCTCATCACCTGAAATATCTTTTCGGTCCAATATGTAAGCAAGTAGCTCTTCAGCGTATTCATTACGCTGATTTCTCATATGCGCACTGAATAATACACTGACCTTATCACCGATTGGTTTCACTTCATGCACGCTTGCAAAAAGGCCCGCTGGATCATTTTTCTCATTTGAAATAACCGCAAGAATTTCAACATTTTTATCACTTTGCTGAAGCTTCTGGAAATATTCTGTTTCAGCGCCGTCTAAAAAAGCTTCGAGAATCCATGTTTGGTGTTCATCTTCTTTATTAATAATCAGCCCGTCATGCAGCGTGAAATTACGAATATTGTCTTCTTCCACAACCTGAATTTTCATCAGTTTAAATGTCTTCATTCCGCCCATCCCCTTTATGAATTGTAAGTTGATTATAGCACACAGCATTTTTTTCAAAAAAGTGAAAAAAT
Organism: Jeotgalibacillus alimentarius; assembly: GCF_000829445.1. GTDB lineage: Bacteria > Bacillota > Bacilli > Bacillales > Jeotgalibacillaceae > Jeotgalibacillus > Jeotgalibacillus alimentarius. The sequence goes on along the minus strand of NZ_JXRQ01000027.1, from coordinate 41,804 downwards.
AAGGGTTAGTTCATTTCCCGGGGAATATTGCAGAATAAAAGGTGAATTTCGCCTATGGAATTTCGACTTTTTCCCTTCTGAAAACGACATGAAAATGAATATTTCCATGTTTTACAACAATTTATCCCGCCGCTAAAATAAGAATATCTTCAAAGAAAGGAGGATGGATATGATCAATCAGGTTACGCTAGTCGGGCGGCTGACAAAAGATCCGGAACTGAAAGAAATCGCCGGGAACAGGCAGGTGCTGAACGTCACTATTGCTGTGAACCGGCCGTTTAAAAATCAGGCAGGTGAATTTGAAGCCGACTTTATCAGGTGTACAATCTGGAACAGGAATGCACAAAACACACATGCTTATTGTGAAAAAGGGTCATTAGTCGGCGTTGTTGGCAGCATTCAGTCAAGGTCATATGAAAGAGAAGATGGTATCAGGCAATATACGACAGAAGTACACGTAGACAATGTCAGATTTATGGACCGCAGAAAACAATCCGCAGATCCCGGCCCATTTGAACAGCCGATTCCGCGAAACACCGCTCCACCGCAGGACACTCATTTAGAAACAATCAAATAGCAAAACCAACCGTGGCTCCGCTCCAACAGGCACAAGTATCCTGCAGCGAAAGCAAACCTTCCCCATTGCCGGACCTGCAGGAAACAAGCCTGCCGCAATCATCCTCATACTTACTATTAAATATGTTGTGAAGCATTTGATCTGCATGTCAGCTATTGGGTTGGAGGACGAAGACTCCCGCCCGGGGGCAGGAAAGCGCAGCCCTCCAACCCAATAGCGGCTATTCACATATCCCCTTAAAAAAACCGCCTGACAAAGTCAGACGGTTCTCTTCATATCGTTAATTCAGTACCAGTAAATCCTCAAGCTCCTCATTCGAAAGCTCCGTAATCCACTGATCACCGCGGATAATATCCTCATTCAGCGACTGCTTCTTCTCAAGCATCTTATCAATTTTCTCTTCAATTGTTCCTGAAGAAATAAATTTATGCACATGAACAAAGCGTGTCTGGCCGATCCGGTAAGCGCGGTCAGTTGCCTGATTTTCAACAGCCGGATTCCACCAGCGGTCATAGTGTATAACGTGATTTGCTGCAGTCAGCGTCAGGCCAGTTCCTCCTGCTTTCAGACTCAGGATAAAGACAGGGAATTCTCCTGCCTGGAACTGCTCAACCAACTGATCGCGCGTCGCTTTTGGTGTAGAGCCATTTAAAAATGGCACTTTGAACCCGTATTTCTTCTGCAGCACATCCTGAATCATGCGTCCCATAGAGATGTACTGCGTAAAAATAATTGTACCTTCTTCAGCTTCAAGAATCTGTTCAAGAAGATCCATCAGCTTATCCATCTTTTCAGATCGGGCAACAATGTCAACCGGTGCTTCCTCCTGGAGATAAAGAGCAGGGTGGTCGCACAGCTGCTTGAGACGGTTCAGCATCTGAAGCACCATTCCTTTCCGCTCAATACCTGTCAGCTGCGGAATCTTTTCAAGCGTGTCCTGCACGAGCTGTTCATACAGTGATGCCTGTTCTGACGTCAGCGGACAGAATTCCTTCTGCTCAATCTTAGAAGGAAGGTTCAGGCCGACAGCAGGGTCGACTTTTGTCCGGCGAAGCAGGAATGGACGGATTCTTTTTTGCAGCTTTAAGGTCAGTTCTTCAGACCCGTCACGCTCAATTGGCGCGATAAAATCTTTTCTGAATGCACCGAGTGAACCAAGGTAGCCGTGATTAATAAAATCGAAAATCGCCCATAGCTCAGACAGTCTGTTTTCCATTGGCGTGCCGGTCAGTGCAAGGTGGTGGGCACCGTTCAGACTGCGGATGGCTTTTGACTGCTTGGTAAATGGATTCTTAATGTTCTGCGCCTCGTCCAGCGCAACAGCTGCCCACTGGACGGCTGTGAGCTCTTCCTGATCAGCATGGCACAGACCATAAGACGTCAGCACGACATCAGCCGTTGCAATTGAAGTTCCAAAAGCTTCATTTTTTGCACGGCCAGGTCCATAGTGCAGGTGAACATTCAGAGACGGCGCAAAGCGTTCAATCTCACGCTGCCAGTTACCGAGTACGGAAGTCGGGCAGATAATGAGAAACGGCTCTTCAGGTGACTCCGTTTCTTTTACATGCAGCATATAACTGATCAATTGAATCGTTTTCCCAAGCCCCATATCATCAGCCAGACACGCACCAAAGCAGTTGCTGCGCAGAAAGCTCATCCAGCTGAAGCCCTGCTGTTGGTACGGTCTCAGCTCACCATCGAGCGCGTCAGGAGGAGAGAGGAGCGGAACTCTTCCTGCATCATTCAGCTTCTCCATCATTGATTTCATCGAGCGGTTCAGCTCGAACTGGATGCGCAGGTCATCCGCGCTATCATCTTCCTCATCATCATTTAAGTGATCCTCAAGTAAGTCCTGCATACTGATCCCGTTCTTCTTTGCAGCCTGCATCGCCTGCTGAATGCGCGCAATCATCGCAGGATCAAGCGCCACCCACTCACCGTTCAGCTGGATGAAACGGCGCTTTTCTTCGACAAGTGACTGGAATTCATCATCTGAGAGGTCCTCTCCATTCACAGAAATCTTCCAGTCATAATCCACAAGCGAATCCAGTCCGACAAATGACGGGCGGTAATTATGATCACCTTTTACCGCAGCCTTCAGCGAGACATTCGACTTCTGAATCGACTGCCACCATGCAGGAAGCAGAATTTCCACATCAAGTGCAAGCAGCTTTTCACTGCCTTCAGTTAAAAAGAGCCATGCACGTTCTTCAGCCATTTCAAGCTGCCACTGACCGTCTTCTTTTAAATACGGAATCAGTTTCACCCAGCGGTCAAGCTCATGGGAAATTGCATGCACCGCGTCCAGCCATCTTTTAGGAAGAGAGTCAGTAAGCGGTTTTGAGAGATCCAGATCATATGTCCAGTCAGACCGTCTGCTATCACGCAGGAACGGCTGCATCCGCCACGGCTGCTCTTCAGATTCAGGTTCTTCCAGGCGCAGTCCGAAGCGGTAGGGTAGCTCAAGATCCTTCTGCTCAACCCACATCTTCCATTTCGTCTCATCAAAGTAAGCTGCAAGATCTTCAGCTGTCAGCACGTGACCGCTGTTGAATAGCCGCGCAGCAAGATTCGAACTTCTCGGGTGATGATCGAAAAACGATGTGATCGCGTACTCATACCACTCATTCATGAATTTCTTTTGGTCCGCATCGGCACGATCACCGCTGTAGGACATATCCGCCCACTCATCCCAGAACTCCTCGCCAAGCTTCATATCAAATGTTTCACTATCAGACTCGTGATTCCACTCAGCCAGCCACTTTCCTTCAGTGATCCATTCATATAAAAGGGGAGCGGCATCATACATAAATTCAGCCTGCTCTGACAGCGCCCACTGCTTACGCCCATGAAATTCCGGCTGCGCAAACAGTGTCAAAAGCGCCCAGCTGTCGAGCGCGATACTATCAGCCGGCAGATTGCTGAATGTTGGGAGAGACGTGCCATGAAATGATTCTTTATGCCAAAGCAGCAGCGCATACTGCCAGATCGCAGGGTCAATCATCTCACCATCTTCAGTTAGAACCCTGATCGAAAAATAACCCTGATCAAGCGGCAGTATATCAATCTTTTCCATGAATCAGTTTCCCCCTTTCACATTCTTCTCTAAAGGCGCGCAGCCGTCTGTAGCGGTCAAGCAGCTGATCGAAATACAGGGCAAATCTCGGCTCCTGGTTCATTCCCTGATAAATTTTCTTCAGCTTTTTCAAATAGCGTACAGCTTTTTTATACGTGTCACGCTGCTTTTTCTGAATCAGACTCTCCACCCATTGATGAAGAAGCGGAGCGGCAAACTCAGGCTTGCGCTCCATCAGCTTTTTCAGCCCGGCAGCTTCAAGTTCTTCAGGGGAAAAGTCAATCCAGTGTACAAGCTCGACCCATTCCCTGTACTTTCCTGCATCAAGCAGCACAGCACCCAGGTGCCGCGCACTGTATGGCAGGAGTTTTTCATATAACTTAATCGTCACATCCGGCACATGCAGTCTCAGCTGCTCACCTTCAATTTTATGAATCAGCCATAACGCGAACGAGCGCTGGTCTGAATGGTTATCCATTCGCGCCAGATAAAGATCCAGCTTTTTCTGCATGGCCTTTAACACTCTTACTGAACGGTCGATTTCACCTTCGCGCAGCAGCCACTCAAGCCACTGAACCGCATGCGGCACTGCAAGCTCTGTAGAAGCTGCGAACTGCTCCTCAAAGTCATCACCATTCCGCAGCAAAGTAAAGATCGTCCCCGCTAAATGGGACTCATCCGTCATTTCAGCCTGCTTCAAACGCTCAGCCTCCTGCTCGCGGTCACTGCGTTTGGTAAACAGCTGAAACCACAGCATGGCATAGATCGAAAAGCTGAGCGGATCCTTCTTTTCAAGGAGCGAAGCCGTCTCACGCTTCAGCTCTTTAAAGAACGGATCAAACGAAAATGGATGGGCATACACAGCAAGATCAAACACAGCCTTCTGCATGGCCTCCATAATCGTCTCAAGCGCACGGGTAATATGAACAGAATCATAGCTCTCAAACTTCTCAGAAAGCTGTCTGTGATAGTAAAAAGATACATAAAGCATATATAAAGGAACCCATTCCTTTTCAACCGGCGCATGCTGCTCAAACTTCCGGTAATTCGCCATCATATAGTTTTCAAGCAGATAAGGCTCCGCTTTTATATGTTCAGCGGGAATGCTGTCAGCAGTTTCCACAGCAATTCTGCGCCAGAATTCAGGAGACTTCTGCGCCCTTAAAGAGGCATCCTGCTTCTGATTGCGCCATGCCTGAATCCACTGGCTCACACTCGCATTCTGCTGATAAAACTTAAAAAACACCGCCATCCGGTGACGGCACCAGGGCTCTTCTGGACAGCTGCAGCTGCTTCCCTTATCAGGATTCAGTGAAATCCGCACGCTGACGCCGTGGACATCACGCACCTTTGCCTTCAGCATCTCATTTTTCGCATCAAATCCCATCTCATACACCGTGCCCTGCCTATATAAAAACAATCCCTTCTGCACAAGACGTTCATCCGTCTGATCAGCAGGAGAAAACTGCCTGAACAGCCGCTGCTCAAGCCGCTCCATCCCATCTGCCAGCAATTGCGTTTGCATCCACCATCTCCACCTTTTCGAAAAAAAACGTATCTTTTATTATACCGTACTTTTCGTGAAAAGCGAAGAGCCGGGACAGACCCGGGTCTTCGCTGGGTGATCTTTCGTGCTTTGGATGGGGTCGGGAAGTGGTATGGGATGTGCGCGGCGCGGGGGTGCGAAAAAGTGAATTGGTGATAGATAAAAGGTTGGGGGTGATAGATATAATGAAGGAGCTGATGCAAAAATGGCAGGTCATACCCTTGCCGAGTGAAAAAATTCAAAAGGTGATAGAAATCATTGCAAAGGTGATACATATATCTTCAAACGTAATAGAATAATCAAAGTCCTCTGCTCACACAAAAACCCTACAAACTAAACTGAAAAGAGTTGAAACGATGATCATAAAAAAACGTGAACTTCCTTTGCATATAAAAACCTTAAAATGCATAGCCCACAGGATGGCAGATTACCATCCGAAGAAACAGTTGGTTGAGGAAGAGCTCTACAAGCAAATTGCAGGTTACAAAGGTGAAAAAAGTTCCGATTATTACACTTCATATTTAGATCCGGCGCCATTTGTCCTTCATAACATACGGTTGAAAAATGGAAATTACAACTTTCAAATTGACACAGTACTTATATTTAATAAAGCAATCTTTATTCTGGAAGTAAAAAATTTAGCGGGAAGCATTGAAATCAGATCATCATATGATCAGGTGTTAAAAACAGTAAATGATCAAACATCCGCTCAAAAAAGTTTTCATACTCAGGTCAGGTTGCAAAAAGATAACCTTAGCAGGTGGTTACAGAGAGAATGTAATATCAAGATTCCGATTATCCCATTTATTATTATGAGCAATCCCCGTTCAATTCTCAGAGCAGAATCCCCGGAATTATTGGAAAATGTACACCCGTCTTCATCGATACCATTCGCCGTATATGGTGAATTGGATCAATTAACTTCAAAAAAACACTCTTCAAAACAATTAAAAGCGATGGCTCAACGAATGGCTGCTTCCCATGAAGAGCTTGTAGTAGATTGGTTTGGACGCTTTGATTTTCATATTAAGACACTGACTAATGGAATGTCATGTCCTTCATGTGAGCAATTTGCCATTGTTCAAAGTAGTGTGAAATGGAGCTGTACAACTTGTTCTTTCAGCGGATTTCAAATAGTTGAACACGCACTTGAAGAAGCTTTTTTAATATTGGGAGAAGGGATTAGCAATAAAGAACTGCGAAAGTTCCTGGGAGGCATGTCAACACAAACAATGAACAGAATCGCGAGAAAAGCAAATCTGCACAAAACAGGTCTGACAAAAGGAACTAAATATCATCGGAGACGACAGAATGGCGAGGAAACTAGAGAGGTTGATTGAGATTATTTCCCAAGGGCATGAAGAGGGTGGGTGCGAAAAACTGAAAAGGTGATTGAATCTAGCAGGCAGGTGATAGATAAAATTAAAAAGATGATAGATATATCTGCGCTCGGACTCATCTGAAATGAATCCCTCTTAAAGGTGATGTAATAATAGAATAGGTGATAGATAAAATCCAATAGGTGATCGAATAACGGCCCCCGGCCGCGTATTCGGCCCCCGCATGGCCGCACGCACCCTGCTCGCCCCACACCACCAAAAACCCAAAACAAAAAGCCCCGCACCAACAGGGCTTCCGCTCAAAACTCAATTTCAATTCCAATCAATTCGGCAATACACCCAACAACACATACTTCCAATTCGTCCGCTGCCCCGTATACCCAAGATTATCAAACGTCAGGCGGGCAACCTTCATTGGCGTAATGTAAGGCATACCGCTGCGTTCGATCTGCTCAGGGTCCACCGTAACCCACTCGCCAGCGTTCAGTCCGCTCAGAATCTGCTGACGGTCGCCATCAAGGATGCCGATTTCCACAATACGCGGTTCAACAAGTCCCATTTCATTTAATACATAGATCTTAGAAATATCAAGGCCGATCACAGGCATTGTCACAGCATTCGGTGCTGCTTCAAGCACGATTTCATTGACAACGTGCTGGCCGATGAACCAGTCCTCGTTTGCTGTCAGTAAGTCAATGTTTAAAGGATACAGGCTTTTTTCATTCAGTTCCGGCTCCTGCTCCGGTAAAAGCGGATTGGATGCCACAACGCCGTCTCCGACTGATTCTGCAACAGGGGAAGCTACACGTGCCTGCATGCCTTCCTCAACCAGCTTTGCTTCTTCGTCTGTCAGTTCCGACTTTGAAGCGAGAGAATCCGTATAGATCGTGATCAGCGGGTGGCTGATATCTTCAGCGAGTCGTGCGATCTGTCCGGTGTACTCACTTTCAACTGTCACAACAGGGCTGTCTTCAAGTCCGTCAGCAAGACGTTCATACTTGTCACGCTCAGCCTCTAAGCGTTCTACCTGTGCTTCCTGCTGACCGATCTGCTGATTAATTAATGAGCGTGTCTGATCAACGGTTGCGTCAGATACGTCAACGCCGACTTCAAGCTCGATCGTAATCAATAATTCTTCATCCTCAAGCGTACTTGACGGGCGCGCCGTTGCAGAAGAAGAAGCTGTTGAATCCTTAATCTTACGCTCAATACTCTCAAGCTCACTCAGATAGGATTCTACTGCCGAGATCTCATCTTCAAGCTGCTCAATTTCCGATTCGAACACAAGACGCTGTTCCTCAAGATCTGAAACCGTATATTCATACAAAGGTGTCCCCGGTGTGACCTGGTCACCTTCTTCTACTAAAAACTGTGTAAACATGCCAAGCTGTTCTGAAAAGTAAACTCTCTCTTCAAGCGCTGTATGTACCACACCATCTTTGACCATGACTTCTTCGACCAATTCACTTTTTGAAGGCTTCTGATCGTGGACAATTGAAGTCCGATCGATTAACAGGTCATCCTGTTTAATCAAATAAAGGTTCACGCCGGCAAAAATGACAGCGAGAACGCCGATTAACCATATACTTCTTTTACTCAATTTATGCCAGCTCCTTTATAAAAATAAATACTGATAGAATGGGAGATATTCAAGCGTAGCGGTTGCAGCCCAGAATAAAATATTTAACCCGAGAATAATTAAAAACGCTGCCCACCATTTTAACGTAGTAATTGAACGCAGCACCGTAAACTGCCAGTAGATCACCCAGAATTTGAAAAGGGAAATCGCTCCAAGGAAGTATACAAGCCATGCCTGTTCAATGAATAACTGCCCGATTACACCCCATGAAAACGGGGAAGAGTACCAGTCGATTCCCTGCCATACGATCAGCACTACATAGCTTATCTGTTCAAGCAGAAGAATGAAAACCGGGAATAAGGACAGTGCGAGCATCTGTCTGAAAGTGAACTGCTTTGCCATCAGCCAGTAAAAAAGTGCCGGCAAAAATAGCACAATACTCACATACAATAACCCCTGCGCAAGTCTGCCCAGCAAGAAGTAAAATCGCTGCAGATCATATTCAAGTCCATAGAATAAAACAAAATTCCCGGCCCATTCCTGGGTGCCCATACCAATGACAGCACCAAAGCCGAAAATCACCAGTGCCACTATAAAAGCAGCTGCAATATAACGTTTTATATGTAAAACAGCATCGCTGCCCAACACGAAATCTATCATTCTGCCAGGGCTTTTGAGACCCTCGCGTAAGCCGTAACGCATCTTCAAACCTCCCAAAAATAATCGCTTTCTCTATTGTAAAGAAAAACACTGATCTTGTCACTGCTTGAAGTAATTTGAAATTAAATGTTGTAATAGTGAAAAAAATGTTCGTGACAAAAGAACCATTAAAACAAGCTGCAGGTTGCCATTGACCCGCAGCTTGTTTTAATATCCATTTTTCTTCACAACTTTCAGTAACTGTACAAGCAAATCAATCTTATTCGCCTGTTTCGCTGAAGGCATCTGGGAGAGGGTTCGCAATTCATCGAGCAGGGACGGATAGGTTCTCAAAAAGTCGATCAGCTGACGGTCCTCAGCTTTCAGTACTCTTTCTGAGAGCTCGAGCCTCGCTTCTTTAATTACATTAGTATCTGTTGTTTCATAAAGCACCATCGCCATAAACTTGTCATCATCAATATGATAAATATCTTTCATTCTGCGCAGCGTATCGATCGGAATCTGCCTCACGCCTCTTTCATAATTTGAAAGGGTGGCAGGCTGAATGTTCAGCTGATAGGCAGCATTTTTCTGACTGATCTGCAGCACTTCTTCACGGTAATACTTTAAAATATGGGCTAAAGACAACATATTCACCTACTTAATGACCGGAATACTTTTACAATATCGGTCAGCAGGCACTGAAAAATATTTATCAACGATATGTTATGAAAAAAGTGTAAACAAATCGTTATTTATTTGCTATAATCAATTATTATAAAATACAATAAATTAGTAATTTTCTGAAAAATGGAGGAAATGTAAGTGGAGACTTTTCAAGATTGGGTACATGACGCTCGTATTGATTTTGAGGAAAAACTGTCACGCGCATTGAAGCCGGAGGAAATTGACTTTTTAAAATGGATGGAAGAGCAATTCGTACACACGCAAATCCATAAATAGAGAGAAAAGGGTCATTCATAAAATCTCAGCTCCCACATCGATACGGAGTGCCTTTGTAGAAGCTGCTATCATCTGGAGGGTTTTATGAATCTGTACACGTTTAGCTTTGATCAACTGCCTGAAGATCTGAATACAATTATGAAGGATTACCTTGATTATCAGGCAGTGCAGGATTTTGACCGGCTGCCGCACTATAATTTTTTCAGGCAACTGCAACAGCTTTTTTACAGTGAAAAAAAGATCTTTATCGAATCATGCCGTTATTACAAACAGCCCGCAACACCACACCAGACAGGCATCATGATCACACTTCGCGGAAAATCGTCCTTCGATATACATATTTCCTGTAACACCAACACGCGCACCATTACCCTGATGTACCCGCACGCAGAAAACTATTGCCATCGATCATTGAGCAGCGCACTCAGCTATGCTTTTAACTATTCACGTCCAACCGATCAAAATAAGCCAATCCTACCAGGTGAGAAAAGAGTCATTTGGTCCGGTTTGACCTGGCAGAAAAACAGGTAAATGATTGGAAAACATATACTGGAGCGATTCATATGGCAATGGAACAAATGACAAGCGAAAATTTATCAGCAATTTTAAAAGAAGCACACCAAAAAGGTGAAAAAGAACAGCTTACACCACAACAGATGGTGCAATGGCTTGCTTCGCAAATGAATACGAAACAGCAAGTCTGAAAAGCGTGCCGGAAAATTGTTTCCGGGATGCTTTTTTAGGTGGTGAGGGGAAAACTTTTGGAGTGCTGAATGTGACCGGTATTCCGTGGAATATGACCGGTAAAATTCATTTTGTGACCTGTAAATTTGAAGAAGTGACCCGTAAACTTCACCCGCTCCCAATTAACATGAAACCCATTTTAGATACTGTGCTATACAAAGAAAAACCGGAGAACTCAGCCCCGGTCGCTAACGCTACACCTGATTCCCAAGCAGCGTCTCCATATGATCAATTCCGCTTTCAGTCAGCTTATAATGCATCTGGCCCTCGTGCTTAATTTTTTCAACGAGCGGGCGGGAGCGGCTGAGCGCGATTTGGATTGCTTTTGATGAGTGCTCCGTATCAAAATGATTCTTCAGCACATCGTATACTTCCTTAGCAGACATATGCTGACGATCAAATTCCTTCATATAAATGTATAGAATGCTGAGCGCCTGATCCTCCACGCGTTCAAGCATCTGCGGATCAGGGTTGTTTTCCAAGTTAAAATCAGGCGTATCCTCAGAAGCTGTACCTGTGTCATCCTGCTCTGATGGCGTATTGGAGAGCAGGGTCTGAATATAGGCGAAACCTGACTCCGTTACCTCATAGATTTTCTGCAGCTCCTGATGACCTGCTTCCTGAAGATAACCTTTCTTCACACACGTATGAACACTCAGATGAATATTATTTGGCACAGTATGACGGGCTTCTCTAAACTGCTTACGCACCATCTTCGCTGTAAATGACGGCTGCTGTTTGAAGTGAGACAGGTAATAGGCCATTGCGAGTGTGAACTGCCATTCTGCATGTAGTGGAAGCTTTTCAAGATACTTTTGAATATCAGGCTTCTCTTCTGAACTTGTCTGGGGAAGCGGTTTTGGTGCTGTTGGCGAACTCTTTTCGATTTCAAAAGTAGCGGGCACCTTACCGCGGCGGCCAGGGCCAGGCTTCAGGTCGTCTTTCATCATTTTTGAAAGGTAGGACTGAACGACTTTATCATGCTCTTCCACAAATTCACGGTCACCGGCAACAGCGTACTCAAAGTCTTTATAACGAACACTTAGCTGATATGATTCCTGACCCATTTTTACCGCCTCCTGAAAGTTTTTTATCTCTATTTAACCTTTATTATAGTTCTTTAATCAGATGATTACAACACTTATTGTTCTATATTAAGAACATTTTTCATTCTTTAGTTCTGTCAAAGTTAAATGATGATGTCTGAAGGCGACAAGCATCACGCATCGTACTGCGGTCCACCCCGCTAAATTGACACAAGGAAGCTTCAGCTTACTGATTCAATCTAAGTATGCACAAAATCCCATTTTGCTATTCAGTGTTTAAAAAATGGTGAAAGCGGTCATAGTACAACAAACATTTAAAAGAAAGGGGAGAGGCATGATGCTGCTCGACCCATTAGGAAAAGTATTGTTTATGGAAATTTGTAAAAGACTGCGCGACAACAAATGGACGGTGGATGACCACCAGTTTTATAAAGATGAAGATGTAACAGAAGCGACTTTCGCTCTCCCTGAATATCTGGTTGAAAGAGAAGGTAATCCTGAATTTGAAAAGGATATTGCCGTGGTGAAATATGAAGGAGATCCTCAGAAAATGAAGGAAAATCAGATCGACGGGGTTGTGCTGAAGTTTTATACAAAACGCCTGAAAGCACTCGGACTTCATGAGTCGATTTCAGAAGTAAAAACATTCCAGCGCAAAAGCAACACCACAGAAGTTGAATTTTTCGTCGATCAGGTATTTGCTGACGAAGAAGTTCAGCAGTGGTTTGACGAACTGTTCACCAGACTCGACGACAAAATGACAGGCATCTATGGAGACGAAATCAAAGACATCCCAATCGTTCTCCTGCCAAAAAAACTCCACGACCTGCCACTTCATACGACGTAATCTATTGTGGGTGTGTATGAGAGGGATTTTAATTTAAAGGCAGATGAATTTATTGAAAAAATCTGAGGGTAACGGAGCGGAAGGGGACGACTCCAGCAGGATAAGCCGGACAGGTGAGACCCCACAGGCGCAAAGCACCGAGGAGTCGCTATGGCGCCACAAACCGGCGCACCCATGCGGAAAGCGCCCCTGCAGCGCAGTGACCCGGTTACCAAAGAAAAAAGGCTGAGACAAAAAACGTCTCAGCCTTTACACATATTAATAATGCTCGTTCTCCTCCGACTTCCAGCTAAGAAAAGTAAAGGAGCCGATCAATCCGATAATCAGAATAAATTCAATTAAAAATGATTCGCTGAATGATGTCTGGAACATATCAGTAAACACCTTCAGGGTAATATAAGAAATAAGTAAAATGGCAATGATCATTGCACCTATGTTATGAAGTTTCACCGAACCACACCTCCTGCAAATCTCTAAGATGTCCATTGACTATTGAAGCGGCTTTAGCTTTTTAAGATCGGTTGACTGTCCGATTCTTGAGCCGGGTAAATGACCCGTTAAGCTCACATGTCGTACGTTCGAAGGCTGCATGGACTGGATGAAAAATCGCTGTTCATTCAGGTCAAAAAGAATCTCTTTCTGCATACGTAACGCCTCCCTCTGACAACATCTTACGCCGCAAAAAAACACCATTCAACAAAATCATCATTTCTTAATCGCGTTGTTACATAAATAATATATATAGACAATAAACGACAAATTTCCCCCTCGATCTGTTACACTAAAAAAACATTCAGATTTATGTTTATACTTTAAAAATAAGGGTAAATGAATTTAGCTAACAACATTTATAAACGTGCGAAAGGGGTCCGCTATGGCTGACACTCGTCTTGAACCAACCCTCAATCAATTAACTGATAAAATTTTAGACTGTAAAACTGATCTGGCACATGACATTACTGGAAATCAAAATAAGCGATATGAAAGACTTGAAGCATTTTCTGAAGACCTGTTCCAATTCCGCGTTGAACTGGTGACGCTCTACGCAGAATCTTTGTCTATGACGAAAGATGAGCGGCAGGAGCGGATCGAAAGCTGGGGGACAAAAACAGGTAAGGCCTGTGCTGAGATGGGTATCTCACTTGATTCCATGCTGAAGGAAGTTCCGGAATACCGGGCTGCCATTGGTGAAATCATTAAAGAAGAAGCGATTACATATGATATGTCTGTAGCAAAACTGTACGATATCCTGTCAGTGCTGGACCGTACAGTCGATGACGTCGTATATTACTTCTGCCTGCCATTTGTAGAAGTACAGACAAAATCTCTCCAGGCCTCACAGGAGCAGATGCTCGAAATGTCAGTGCCAGTTGTCCCGATCGATGCAGGCGTTGCAGTGCTGCCGCTTGTCGGAACCATTGACACGCACCGTGCGAAGCTGATCATGGAAGAATCACTGACAAAGTGTCTTGAACTGAATGTAAGTGAATTTGTCATTGACCTCTCAGGTGTAGCAATGGTTGATACGTTTGTTGCACACAAGCTGTTTCAGGTCATCGATTCACTCAAATTAATTGGCGTAAAACCGAAAATTTCAGGCATCTCTCCTGAAATGGCACAGACAATCGTGCAGCTCGGCCTGAACTTCTCAGATATTCCGTCATATGCAACACTGAAATCTGCGTTAAAAGAAATTGGTTTTGAAATGAAGGTAAGTGAATATAGTTAATACAGAAGACCGCAGCTGGTGATGGCTGCGGTTTTGTTTTTTAGAGACGCGTTCTAAACAAAGGTAATTTTTCGATCATTAATTGTACATAGTTAAAAGTTCTGCATTTCTTTATTGTCACTAAAATGTTACATTATGGTTACGGTCCATCACGATAAACGAATGGTTCAAAGTTTTGATGGGAAATGATTTTGTCGTTGGGCTTTGTCAAATACATAAGGAGGTATAAGATGAATCAAGTAACTAAGAAAGCTTCAGCACTGATTGGTGCAGGTATTCTATCATTTGGATTATCACAAACTGCTTCCGGAGAAGAACAACAGCCAGTTGAAAATATTTTTTCGGACATTAAGCAGCATTCACCTGTTTATGAAACGATGGAGAGTGTGTTTCATATGAACATTATGTCAGGGTACCAGGATTCTTCCGGAATGTATTACGAAATGCGTCCTTTTGAAAGTGTAACCCGGGCGCAGACTGCAAAAATGATGACTGCATCATTAGGTGGAAAAATGGCTACACAAGAGATTAGTCCATTTACAGATGTGAGTGAACAGCATTGGGCACATGATTATGTCACGATCATGAATGAGAAAGAGATAGTTGGCGGGTATGAGGACGGTACGTTCAAAGCTCAGGAAAATTTAACGCGTGCTCAGGCTGCGAAAATGATCGTTACTGCATTTAACTTGCCATACGATGAAAATGAGCTGGACACCGGTTTCAATGATGTTTCTAGTGATCACTGGGCTGCAGCATATATTCATGCATTAGTTGATGCTGAGATCACGACTGGTACGTCACAAACGGCTTTCTCTCCAGAAGAAAATGTCACGCGCTATCAGCTTGCTGCATTCATTGAACGTTCACTTAATCAGTCTGAACTAAGCGAGGATCAGATTTTTCTTAAAGTGCGGGAAGTGTATGGAGAGTTTCAACATTTTTATATAAGAGCTTTGCAGGAAGGTAATGTGACCAGTAAGACATATGAAGATTTCGAGTGGCGATTCGAAGATCTTGTGACTGATGACTATGAACCTGTGTTGAAAAAAGTTTTTAACTCAGAATGCGCGCTAAATGGAGATTGTGATGGATTAAGGTATACTGCAACATTACAAAATATGTTCAATAAAAATATTATTGAATATAGTGATGAGCGGATTACAATCCAATATGATGAAGAAGCAAATGGTCTTTTTTCGGCCGCAAATTATGTCATCAGTATTGCAAAAGAGAATGGACAATGGAAGCTCGACGGATATGAAGCTGAGTTCTACAAAGGTACCAAACTTAAGCTCAGCCTGACAAAAGAAGAAGCACTTGATCATATCGAATCATCTTACCGGCTGAACTATCAACAGTGGGAACAAGTTTATAGTGTGACGGACATTGGGATGAATGAAGAAGGGGAATGGCTGATTCAACTGAATACGGATGGTTCTAATGATGAGTATGTCATTAGATTCAATCCGGAAGAAGGCAGTTTTTATTACTGAACTGATGGAAAAACCGCAGCTGAAAGATGGCTGCGGTTTTTCTTTTAAATTAAATATATTTTGATCGTCGTATGATCTTCAGTGAATTTGTTTTGGATGCAGCTCTCAGCAGACAACCAAGTAATCAGAATTCATCAATCTCACAATACTTTACTCACCGTTTATCTGTCTTTAGACCTGCTATAAAAATTTGAGAAATATGTTTTTGACCTTCCAAACGTTTACATATCAGGAATGAGGGTAAAGACTAATGTATCATTTTTGGGAGAGATTTGGATTTAATGTTTCTTTATGATTACTTAAATGTTACATTTAGATTACAATAAAATTTATACATACGGAGGATTACATAATGAAAAAACGTTTATCAAAAGGCTTGCTGACAACTGTTGGAGCGGGCGTATTATCGTTAGGATTTGCAGCAGGGGCACAGGCAGAAGAATTATTTACAGATGTGAGTGTTGACAGTGACGCTTATGGACCGATTGAAAGTGTATTTTTCAAACGAGTTATGACTGGTTATGATCAGGCAAACGCTGATGGCAGTGTCAGCTATGAAATGAGACCCTACCAGGAAATCACGCGTGCACAAGCTGCGAAAATGATTTCAAATGGTATAGGAAACATCCAGGCTACTCAAAATGTGAGTGACTTCCCGGATATCGATGAGTGGCACTGGGCACATGATTACGTAACACTTCTTGAAAATGACGGTGTTGTATCAGGGGACGCAGATGGCAATTTTAATCCTGAAGACCGCCTGAACAGAGCTCAGATCGCTAAAATGCTGGTGGAAGGATTCGATCTGCCATTTGATGAAAATGATACGGACACCGGATTTAACGATGTCAGCAGTAACAGCTGGGAAGCGCCTTATGTAAAAGCACTTGTTGATGCCGGTATCACGACAGGTACATCAGCAGATACATTCTCATCTTACAATGATGTAACACGCTATCAGCTTGCTGCATTCATCGACCGGATCTATGAATCAAAAGAGCTGAACGATGATATGGCATTAGTGCAGGCAAGAGGTACATTCAATAAAATGAAAGATACGTTTTATAGTAACGTGATCAAAACAGACCCTAACGAACCAGTATTTCCATATGAAAACTTCCGTGATGAGATGCTTGAATCAGTAACGGTTGGATATGAACCAACTGTCATTGAAAACTATGAACATCAGTGCCGTGCATGTGACGGATTGTATTACACAGGAAGCTTCGTGAGTAAACTTGGTTTTGAAATGATTGAAAACACTGAAAATACAATTGAATTGAAAGTTATGTATACACAAGCAGGTTTAACCCCAGTAACTGAATATCACCTTGAAATTAAAAATGATGATGGAACATGGAAAGTAAATGATTACAATAGAACATATTTTGAAACGAAAGAAGAAATGCCGGTACTGAACCTGACTGCTGAAGAAGCGGCGAACTATATGGAAGGTGAAGAACGTTCATATTCAGCGATTACGATTTACAAATATGAACTACTAAGAGAAGAAAACGGCAGCTATGTATTCATGAGCTACTCGAGCCAGGGTGACCGTGAAATTAAGGTTGATAAAGCAACCGGGCTTGTATTATTCTAAGTTGAATAAAGTTGAGTAAGTATCAGAGCTGAACAGGCGCCAAAAAGCCTGTTCAGCTTTTTTTAGAATGTTCCATTGATGGAGGATGAACACTGTATTACCATTAATAATTGATAATGTGTTAAAAGAAGACAAACATGGTACAAGGATTTTTTCTGTTATTTTTCAGTCTGATGATTACGTGGAAACCGGCCATTCCGTGGTTTATTGCAATCGGCTGGCTGGTCAATGCTGAGCAGAGTGAGCTGTCTGTGATTTTCTACCGCGGCGTAGGAATACTCATGTCGATCGCCGGGTTTTTCTATATGCTGGATGCGTTTATTAACTAGGGAATGGAGGCTGGCACGGGGCCGGTGGGGGCTAGCTAGGTGGGTGGGTGATGGAAAAAACTCAAGTGCTGATGGATATCATGTACGTGCTGATGGAATTTCGCGCCTCAGTGAAGGAAATATCGAACGCCTATAAGAGGCTGAAGGAAATAAATTGACTTCTGAAGGAATCATTCCAAAATTGAGGGAATAAATTCAGGGTTGATGGAAATATCGTTCA
This sequence comes from Jeotgalibacillus alimentarius, assembly GCF_000829445.1. Taxonomy (GTDB): domain Bacteria; phylum Bacillota; class Bacilli; order Bacillales; family Jeotgalibacillaceae; genus Jeotgalibacillus; species Jeotgalibacillus alimentarius. The sequence continues at coordinate 24,073 of NZ_JXRQ01000027.1, read as the reverse complement.
ACTTGAAGGAATTGAGGCCCGACCATACCACCCCAGAGTTCACACTCAAATCAGTAACCTTTCATTCCAATAACCTCACAACCAACCAAAAACCCCGTCGCTCAGCAGAACGACGGGGTTTCTTTTATTATAAAATCCTATTAATCAAGGATCTTGATATCTACAGTTTGTACGCCATAGTTAAGCGCAGCTTGTTGAGAAGGAATAAATAGGTCGATTTTATTTCCTTTGATTGCGCCGCCAGTATCTCCAGCGATTGCTTCTCCGTAACCTTCAACCCATACACGTGATCCAAGTGGAATTACGTTAGGGTCTACTGCGATTACTTTCTGGTTAGGATTCGAACGTAGGTCGATTCCAGTTGCTGTTACGCCAGAGCAGCCTGCACAATAAGCAGTGTATGCTGTAGCTGTAACTGTCATTTCCTGAACTGCATCAGATGATGGCGCTTCGCCACCTGTTCCTTGTACACCTTCAGCTGACTGAGTTTGACCTGAGCTCTGTGCCGGTGCTGCAGCCTGAGATACTGCTGGAGCTGCCGCCTGAGATACTGCTGGAGCTGCCGCTTGTCCAGCTACTGAGAATTCCTGTCCTGGGAAGATCAGGTCACTTGAAAGGCCATTCCAGCTCATAAGTTCACCTACAGTAATACCGTGTGCTTGAGCGATCTTATAAAGTGTGTCGCCTTTCACTACTGTATAAGTGTCATTTGAAGTTGAAGCAGCTTGTGCTTCACCAGAAACCTTAAGCGTTTGTGCCGGGAAGATTAGAGTAGAAGATAGATTGTTCCACTCCTGAATTTGTTCTACTGTTACATTATTATTTTGAGAGATGCTCCAAAGAGTATCACCTTTTTTGACTGAATAATCTGCTGCTGATGCTGACGCTGCTGCGCCTGTTGATAATGCTGCGATTGCAGTTAGTGCAACGATTTGCTTTTTCATAAATTGAATTACCTCCTTTTCACTAACAGGACCTAGCATAACACGCATACATTTCACAGCAATAACAAACAAGTTAGAGAGAGATAACAATTACATTACGGTCAAATTTGTCTATACAGCGTTGACATGTGTACACGTGAGGACTATACTATACTCTATTATTGGAAAGGATATTTTAATGATTTAAAGTGTAAGAGAGGAGTAGAAACCTGATGGATCGAGTCGTCAACTTTTCGGCGGGGCCTTCAGCTATGCCGCTCGAAGTACTGATGCGAGCACAATCTGAACTCGTCGACACGAATCACGCCGGCATATCGGTACTTGAAATGAGTCACCGGTCAAAAGCCTTCGAGGAAATTTTGTCCAATACAAAACAGCTCTTGAGAAAACTGATGAACATCCCTGAAAACTACAAAATATTATTTTTACAGGGTGGTGCATCGTTACAATTCAGCATGATTCCGTTAAATTTGTTACAAAAAGATCACGAAGCGGCCTATATTATTACAGGATCTTGGTCCCAAAAAGCACTAAAAGAGGCTAAAAAGGTCGGACAAACCACTGTCACAGCAACATCCGAAGAGGATCAGTTCAGACAAATTCCTGATCTCTCTCAGATTACACACTCAAAAAATTTATCCTACGTCCACATCACCGGTAACAATACAATAGAAGGAACGCGATTTACGCACCTGCCAAAAACTGATGCGCCGATCATCAATGACTGGTCCTCCGGTATCCTGTCAGAGGAGATTAACGTCAGCGATTACGGCATGATCTACGCAGGTGCACAAAAAAATCTCGGGCCATCCGGCGTCACAGTCGTGATCATCCGGGACGACCTGATCGGACATGCACCTGATGGATTGCCGACCATGCTGAACTACGAAACGCATACAAAAGCAGATTCGCTCTATCATACACCGCCGACATTCGGCATATATATGATCGGTCTCATGCTTGAGTGGATTGATTCACTCGGGGGCGTTAAAGAGGTTGAAAGGCGCAACCGTGAAAAAGCTTCCTTATTATATGAAACAATTGATCAATCGACCATTTTCCATTCGCCTGTTAAAAAGGAAGACCGTTCACTCATGAATGTTCCTTTTAAAACAGACAGCGTAGAAACAGACCGTGCATTTTTACACTTCGCAGCAGCGAAACAGCTTGTAGAATTAAAAGGACACCGATCAGTAGGTGGCATGCGCGCGAGCATTTATAACGCGATGCCGCTTGAGCATGTGGAGCGGCTGTGTGGGGCCATGCGGGAGTTTGAGGAGACGATGAAGTAGAAGGTGGAATTCAATAACCGCTTATGACCTTCGCTGCGGGTGGCGCTTTCCGCAGGGTCGGCGGTGAGCCTCCTCAGGCTTCGCCTTGCGGGGTCTCACCTGTCCGACTTATCCTGCTGGAGTCGCCACCCTCCGCTACGGTCAACGCTTTGATGAATATATTAACACTGCCTCATCAAGTTAATTGATGGATATAATGTAGATACTTCTATATTTAAGTGTCATTTCATTTTACAATCAGATTTTTAAGTCAAATGCATAATAGGTAATAAACTTTCTTAATCAACTGGACTTATTTACTTCTATACTATTTAGATATCGAAAACCCATCCGCTGGTGACCGGAGTGGAAGGCGGGGACTCCGGAGCGATAAGTGGGATAGCTGAGACCCCGCAGGCGAAGCCGAGGAGGCTTAGCGACCACCGCTCGGAAAGCCTCCGCCTGAAACAAAGGTCTCCAGCTTTTATACAAGCATCACCCTAACTTATTTATATCAGGAGGTTCTCTACGTTGACTTATCAGATTCAAACCTATAACAAAATCGCTGATGCAGGACTGAAGCTTTTAGATGAACAATACGAGATCAACGCAGGCAATGACCCGGATGCCATTTTGCTGAGAAGCCATAAGCTTCACGGACAGCCAATTCCTGAAACCGTTCAGGCCATTGCCCGGGCTGGTGCCGGAACGAATAATATCCCGATCGACCAGTGCTCTGAACAGGGCGTCGTTGTGTTCAACACACCTGGTGCGAACGCTAATGCAGTTAAAGAACTCGTGATCTCATGCCTGATTGCAAGCTCGCGTAACCTGTTCCGTGCCGTACAGTGGACCCACTCGCTAAAAGGAGAAACTGAAATCTCTGAAAAAGTGGAAGCAAACAAAAAAGCGTTTATCGGACATGAAGTAGCCGGCAAAAAGCTCGGTGTTATCGGGCTCGGTAATATCGGATCAGTCGTAGCCAACGATGCCCTTGCACTCGACATGGAAGTGATGGCCTATGATCCATTTGTGTCAGTAGATGTTGCGTGGACCATTTCAAGAAGTGTTAAGCGCGTGCACCAGCTTGAAGAGTTGCTTTCGCAGTGTGATTTCATCACGATCCACGTGCCGCTCAGCCCTAAAACAACCGGTATTATTGATGAAAAAGCATTTAAAGCCATGAAAAAAGGCATTCACTTCATTAACTTTGCACGTGGAGAACTCGTTGATCACGGAGCATTGAAAACTGCACTCCAGGACGGAACAGTCGGCAAATACATTACAGATTTCCCGAGCGATGATATTTTTGGCATGGACAATGTAGTGGCTACACCGCATCTTGGCGCATCAACAACTGAATCCGAAGAAAACTGTGCGATCATGGCAGCAAGACAGCTGAAGAATTACCTTGAAACAGGTAATATCAAAAATGCCGTCAATCTGCCAAATGTCAGCCTGCCGCTTACATCACCAGGCCGCCTGACGATCATGCACCGTAACATTCCAAATATGCTCGGTCAATTCTCACAGCTGCTAGCGGAACGCAACTTCAACATCGCAGACATGCTCAACCGCAGCCGTGGAGAATTTGCCTACACACTAATCGATATCGACAACAAACTGAACGACGAAGAAGCAACAGACATCATGAACAGACTCCAAAAAATAGAAGGCGTCATCCGCGCACGACACATCGCAAACGGCTGGCACTAAGAAAGCGAAGACCCGGGACTGTCCCGGGTCTTCGCTTTTCACTCTAAGCACAAACAACTGCAAAATCCCCTTCTTTCTGACAAAATACTTCACTGCGCTAAAATATAACCAAAAATTTGAAATCAAATTTTCCGAACTAATCAGAACATTCTACTGTTATCTCCCAAAAAGTAAAATACAACCACCTTAAATTTTATGATTCATCAGAAAAATTTCCTTAATAACCAGCATACAATGTGCTATCCACAAAATATTCAAACATTTTTCCTTTTCATTTTGCATAAAATATACGATAATTATGTTAAAGTACTGAATATTTAAACAATATTCAGCTTAAATGACTTAACCAGTAAATCTCTTTACGCTTTAAGACGTGAAACTCCTATTCAGCATAAGGGGCAGATCCACAGATAGGATCTGCGACTATTGACTACAACTAAAGACAGGAGGGAGAACAATGCTGCTGACCGTTAAAATGATGAAGCCGTTTTACACGCTTCAGGAAGGCCATGAGCTCAAGCTGGTATTCGCGTACCAATACTTCTCCGTCGTAAAGGGAGAGGAAGTCTATCAATTTATCCCGGTCGAATCAAACGAAATCAGAATTAATCTAAAAACACGCCAAATCGAAAACCTGACTGATATCTTTGTTTTCCAGCGTGGCACAAGGATCTTTAGAATCCCGCTGTTCCAGCTGCTGCAAATATCAGATCTGGTTGATCATCTAAAAGCAGTATCACAATTCTACGTTGAGCAAATTCAGGCAGACGAGGAGGAAGAAGCGATGAATGAAGAAATCGGCAACCTTGAGATGCAGAACCTTTACAGACTGATCGATAAAGCCCTCCTGGAAGGAGACCGTGACCTGTTTATGCAGCTTACTGACCAGCTGAAAACAGAGGAGGCAGCACAGTAATGAAAGCCCGAACCCGAAGCGAGCCATAAACCCTCTCATCTGACCAACAGAAGAGAGGGTTTTAAAGTTGGGAAAAATCCAAACATTTTGTCAAAAACAGTTGGAAATTTTTTTAGAAAAATTGTTCCAAGGTCTCATAAATCAACACTTATATGTAAAAAGTCACCGCACGCCTAAATAAACATAAAAAAGAACCGCCCGATCAAATCGGACGGTTAAATGAGAGGGTATTGCTGGGTCATTTCATAATCTTATTGTAGGATAGGTTCGCGAGATTGTCTATTGGGAAAATTGTGTTTACTTTATCTGGCAGGAGGAAGCACAGTACGATCTTTAACTGTTTGTGTTCCGTAAGTGTCATCGCTCGCAACTTGATGAAGTGTATCGTTATGATCTGTCGCTGTGTGGAGAGCACTTCCAGCCATAAAGCCTCCAGCTAGTACAGTGACTCCAAGAGCTCCGGCAGTGATAAGTTTCTTTAGTTTAACCATAATATATTCTCTCCTTTTCTATTAGTAGCCTCCATTGATCATAAAACTCCTTGGTCTTAGTAAAGTCCCCGATGTCGTTATAGTAATCAATGATAACTTCAATGATTTCTCGTGCATCCCCATAGTTCTGATGTTTCACTAAGTAAGGATACAACCATTTTACCGCATATTTAACTCCTTCGAGTTGGGAAAATTCTAATTTTTCTAAATACGTAGAGTAGTGATAATAGTATTTTCCGTATGTTTCTTTATAAGATTCTTTTAATAACTGCACTCTGCTGTGCCACTGTTTATTTACTTTACGATTTTTCTGTACATTCTCTAACCATATTAGTAATCCAACTGCATGACTTTCTGTATATGGTTCAGCAAGTTCGAGTGCTTCATCAAGATATTTCTGTGCTTTTCCATATTGCTTTGACATATGCAGGCATCTTCCGTAATTAACTAGGACGCCGGCATACAGTGAGTCCCGAAAGAACATGCGCGTATTTTGCAATAGTGGTTTATAAATTGCAATGGCTTCATTATAGAGATTAAGGCGCATATAGCTTATCCCGATAATCGTCTGGGAATGAACCTGTCTTGAGAAATTACTCTCATTCATGAAAATATCATACGCTTTTTTACTAAAAATAAGCCCAGCTTCATTTTGGTTCATACTGACATGGGCACGGGCGAGTAAATAATACGCTTCTCCAACCCATTGACCTCCTACAGGAAGTGGGTTTTCTAAGAATTTATTTAGAGCCTTAATCGCCTCTTCTGTTTTTTCAGTTATTGTATAATGGAAGCCATTAAAGAATGTCAGGATATTACTTTCAATTGGATCAAAAGTGGTTTTAAGTCTTTGCAGAATTTTCATCTGTACCTGAGCTTCTTTTAAATCAGCTTTATTAAGAAAGTATCGGTATTTATATAAATGAAACAAATTTACATATTCGCTTGTCTCAAAGTAGTCTTCTTTTTGCATCATTTCTTCAAATAAGGTATCTATAGTTGCTGTATCCCTCATAAAAACAGAAGAAATGAACTCTTGTAGTATTTCTTTCAATTCAGCAAGGTTATCAGCAATTTCATCAAGCTTTAGCCCAAGCTTATCCAACAGCAGCCCAACAGTCTCCTCGTTCGCTGAATACATATTTGTCTCAATCTTACTCAAGTGAGAAATTGAGCAAATGCCTTCAGCCAACTCAGTCTGCGTCATGCCTTTTTTCGTGCGGTAGTACTTAATAATTGACCCGACATTCATCTGCCATCCCCCATTCGTTATCTATGTATAAAAGTGTGTGTAGATTTTTATTCTATTTCTTTATGTCACTAAGCGCAGTTCCCTGCGAAAAGGCGGAGCGGTTCAAATCTTCTCTTCCTATTATAATATAAGACTTTCGATATAGTCATTACCTAGGGGGTTCTGCAGTTACGAGATCGGCCACTACAACAAAATCGCATCTCACTACATCTACGGCCCGTCTCACTACAACAAACCCAGGTGTATCCAACAGCTGCGCACGAAAACACAACACCTGCCAGCCAAAACACTACAACCAAGCCCGCGCACAGCGAAGCCGCCCTGCATGCCCTTCAGAAACAAGCCTTTAGTTTCTCAAAACCATCACGAGGGCGTGCCGCTTCAACCGCTTATGGGCTCACTGCAACTGCGGGTGCATACACGACATCTGCGGCTGTATATACTGCAATCAAACCGGGCGTATCCTGCAACCGCACGCGAAAACACTGCAACCACCAGCCAAAACACTGCAACCGACCCCCGCACTATCCGAAGACCCGGGACTGTCCCGGGTCTTCACTATAACAACCATTACATTTCCTTTAAATTTCACATATCCCACTGGCACGTATCATCAGACTCGCATACAATAGGATAATGTGCAAAATCACGTTTTTGCTATCAGATATTGCCTCTTTTGCGTTATAATAGTTAGATTGAAAGAAGTGTAGGGGAGGGGTTTGGATGAAGCAGGTGCGTAAGGTGATTATTCCGGCTGCCGGCCTTGGAACGAGGATGCTGCCGGCGACGAAGGCTCAGCCGAAGGAAATGCTGCCGATTGTAGATAAGCCGATGATCCAGTACATAGTGGAAGAGGCCATTGCATCGGGCGTTGAGGATATTATTATCATCAGCGGCCGCGGGAAGCGTGCGATTGAGGATCATTTTGACAAATCGTATGAGCTGGAGGAAACCCTTGAGAAAAAAGAGAAGCGTGAACTGCTTGATCAGGTGAAGCATATCTCGAATCTGGCGAACATTCATTATATCAGACAGAAAGAGCCTAAAGGACTCGGACATGCGATCTTGTGTGCGAAAAGTTTTATTGGCGATGAGCCGTTTGCGGTCATTTTAGGGGATGATATTGTGGAGTCAGATACGCCATGCCTGAAGCAGCTGATTGATATATACGGAGAGCACCCTGGCAGTTCTGTGATCGGCGTGCAGGAAGTGCCGAAAGAAGACGTGTCAAAATACGGGATCGTATCTCCGGGTGAGCAGATAGAAGATCACCTGTATACAATTGAAAGTCTGGTGGAAAAGCCTTCTATAGAAGATGCACCATCCACGCTTGCGATTCAGGGCAGATATATTCTGCAGCCTGAAGTGTTTCATATACTAGAGAACCTTGAGCCGAGTGCGCGGGGTGAAATAGAATTGACGGATGCGCTGAGACAGATGCCGGGGCAGCTGCTTGCGTATTATTTTAACGGCAACCGTTATGATGTCGGGGATAAGCTCGGATTTATTAAAGCGACGCTTGAACTTGGACTGAAACGGGAAGACCTGAAAGGGGACCTCCTAGATTATCTGGGGGAACTGATGGTACGTCAGAAAGGATAAATCAACATGAACCATATTGGAATTGCAGGAACTGGCTATGTCGGCCTTGTCACAGGCGTCTGCCTGGCAGAGGTTGGACACCATGTGACCTGTCTCGATATATCAGAAGAAAAAATAGCATTACTCCGCAGTGGCAAGTCAACGATTTTTGAACCGGGGCTTGATGAGATGCTGCAGAAAAATATCCGTGAAGAGCGGCTGCATTTTACAACAGACCGCACCGAAGCCTACCACGGTAAAGACATGATCTTTATCGCAGTCGGAACGCCTGAGGGTGAAAACGGTCAGGCGGATCTGTCGTATGTCAGACAGGCTGCAGCAGACATTGCTGACACTGTGACAAACGATATCATCGTCGTCACCAAAAGCACAGTGCCTGTCGGGACGAACGAAATGGTCGAAGACATCATCCGCAGCCAGTCAACAATTGACGTACACGCTGTCTCAAATCCTGAGTTCCTGCGTGAAGGCAATGCGATCTATGATGCCTTTCACGGGGACCGGATCGTCATCGGCGGTAACCATGAGCCGGCTGTCCAAAAGGTGGCTGCGCTATATGAACCGTTTGACATTCCAGTCGTGCAGACTGATACAAAAAGTGCAGAACTGATCAAATACGCATCGAACGCATTTTTAGCAACTAAGATCAGCTTTATCAATGAAATCGCAAATATTTGTGAGATCACGGGCGCAAATGTGGAAGCTGTCGCGAAAGGTATGGGGCTTGATAAGCGGATCGGCACCCAGTTCTTAAAAGCCGGAATCGGTTTTGGCGGCTCATGCTTCCCAAAGGATACAAAAGCGCTCACGTCGATGTCCGCTGAAGCGGGCTATGAATTCCGTATGCTGAATGCTGTGCTTGAGGTAAATGAGCTGCAGCACAACAAGCTGATGGAAAAAGCCAACGAGTACAGCGCGATTCACCGCGGCACCAAAACAGCCGTGCTCGGACTTGCATTCAAGCCGAATACAGATGACACACGGGATTCACCTGCGATTCATATGATTGAAGAGCTGCAGCGAAAAGGAGCGGACATTATCGCATATGACCCGATCGCAACGGACAAAATGAAGGCAGTGTTCCCAGATCTGACGTATACGGATTCGCTTGAAGAAGCGCTATCCGGTGCTGAGACCGCGTTCATTATTACAGACTGGCAGCAGATTAAAGAACAGACGCCCGATTTCTTTACAAAACTGATGAAACGTCCGCTGATTTTTGATGGACGGAATTGCTTTGATCCGGGGGAGATGCTCAGTGGCGGCATTCACTATCATTCAATCGGACGGAGCGGAAATTCTTTTCGTATGAGTATGTCAACTTAAGCGTTTTTTCGATATAATAAAAGGCAGGTTTATTGAAGATAAGCCGATGAAAGGAAGTACAAAACGTATGTTTGAGAAAATTTGTGTTGTAGGTCTTGGTTATATAGGCCTTCCGACTGCTGTCATGTTTGCAAATAACGGCATGAAGGTTCACGGCGTTGATGTAAATGAAAAAGCAGTCAGCATGATTCAGAATAAACAGCTTCATATTGAAGAAAACGGACTTCAGGAGTACCTTGAAAAAGCGGTGGATGCAGGCACACTTACTGTATCAACAAAGCCTGAAGAAGCGGACGTGTTCATTATTGCCGTTCCGTCACCGATCAATGACGATAAAACAGCGAACCTTGATTATGTGCGCATGGCGACAGAATCAATCGTTCCTTTTGTGAAAAAAGGCAACCTGGTCATCCTTGAATCAACCGTGCCGCCGCGTACCGTTGAAGATGTGATGCTGCCTGTATTAAAAGAAACAGGTCTTGAGTTCGGAACTGAACTGCTGGTCTCACACTCACCTGAGCGCGTGATTCCGGGTAAGATCTTTGAAGAGCTTGTACAGAATGACCGCATTGTCGGGGGGATCAGCCCTGAATCTTCACAGAAGACAAAAGAGCTGTATGAAACGTTTGTAAAAGGAACAATCCATTTAACAGACGCAACGACAGCTGAGCTTGTAAAAGTAATTGAGAACACATATCGCGATATTAACATCGCATTTGCCAATGAGCTTGCGAAGATCGCTGAAAAGATTGACGTGAATATCTGGGAGGCAATTGACTTTGCAAACTTCCACCCGCGTGTAAATATTCATAAGCCGGGCCCTGGTGTGGGCGGTCACTGTATCGCAGTTGACCCGTGGTTCCTTGTTGAACTTGCACCTGACCTTGCAAAGATGATTCACCTTGCACGTGATACAAATGACGGTATGCCAAAGCATACAGTAGAGCGCGTACAGAAGTATTTCCAGAAAGAGCAGATTCAGCATGGCCGCGTGGCAGTGTTTGGTCTTGCGTTCAAAGGAAATGTGGATGATGTGCGTGAAAGTCCGTCACTTGAAGTACTTCGTCAGCTTGAAGAAGCAGGCGTTGATTATACAGCTTACGATCCGCATGTAAAAGAAAATAAAGTGCCGCGTCAGACGCAGGACTTTACAGAAGCGGTAAGCAATGCTGATCTGGTGCTGATCCTGACAGATCACAATGAATTTAAAGAGCTGGATCCCGCAGCTTTCAAATCCGAGATGCGCACACCAGCTGTGCTTGATACAAAAAACTGCATTGACCGCGTTCGCTGGGAAGAAGCAGGTTTTGCATTCGGACTGTTAGGTGACTCAAAGCACTCTGAATAAGAGTGGGATAGGTGAGATGACATGAAGGAAAATTATCTCGGAGTCGATGTCAGTCCTCTGAACTACGATGAACTGATAAGCGCACTCTATAAAAGACTTGAAGAACAGCAAAATTCATTCATCGTCGCAATCAATCCGGAAAAAATCATGAAAGCCAAGCAGGATGAGGAGCTGAGAACGCTCTTAAACCGCGCTGACTTTCAGATTCCGGATGGGATTGGCGTGATTTTGGCTTCCAAGCTAAAAGGCGGCAGCATCAACAGCCGCGTCACGGGTATTGATATGATGATGCGAATCTGCGAAGAGTCAGTAAAGCGCAACAAAAGCGTGTTTCTGTTCGGCGCAAAGCCTGGTATCGCTGAAGAAGCGCAGGCAGGTCTTGAAAAACTGTATCCCGGTATCCGGGTGGCAGGGACGCTGAATGGTTATGAAAAAGATCCTGACGTGATCAGGCAGACGATCAATGACGCGAAACCTGATATTCTGTTTGTTGCAATGGGCAGCCCTGCGCAGGAATACTTTATCGTCAACAATATGAGTGAACTGCACCCGCACATTTTCCAGGGTGTCGGCGGCTCATTTGACGTACTGTCAGGCAGAATCAAGCGTGCGCCCCAAGCCTTTCAGCGCCTCGGGCTTGAATGGTTTTACCGCCTGCTGAAGGAACCAAAGCGGATCAAGCGTCAGCTCATTCTGCCAAAATTCCTAATCAGCGTGCTGAAGAAGTAAGGAGTTTACTATGTCGAAATTCAAAGTAGCGAGTATACTATTTCTATTTTCAACACTGCTGTTAAAGTTCTCAAGCATGCTCCGCGACATGACGATCGCGGGGCTGTTTGGTGCTTCCGGGCAGTCAGATATTTATTTTGCCGCGATGACCATTCCAAATGCCATCGTTCTTTTTATGCTTACAGGCATGAAGGATGCCTTCCTGCCGAGCTATTATAAGTTCGATCAGCAGGGGAAGGGATTTTCGCATCTTACAAACGTCGTCAAAGGGACGTTCTGGATTACAATTGGGATTTCAATTATCGGGATTATCATTTCACCATTTCTGATGAGACTGATATATCCTGAATTCGGACGTTATGAAGACGGCTTTGAAATCGCTACATGGACCGCAATCATTTACTTTATTGCGATTATCTTTGTAGGGATGAATGCAGTGTATGAAGGGTTCTTCGACTCGCAGAAGAAGTTCTCATTTTCAACGTTCTCTCAAACTGTCGTCGTACTTGTGATGATCGGTTTTTCATTATTATTCTATCGTCAGCTGGGCATTTATGCTGTTCCGATCGGATATTTGATTGGAACGATCATTTCATTTTTAATCAAGCTTGTGTATTTGAAACCAAAACGCTTTTTAGCCTGGAAGCAGAAGATTGACCGGAAAGAAGTGAAGGCTTTTTATCTGATCTTCCTTCCAGTTGGTCTTACGATTGCAATTGGACAGATTAACCTGACCGTTGACTCAATCTTCTCAGCGCAGATGGAAACGGGTGTTGTAGCGAACCTGAACTATGCGTTCAGACTCGTGAACATTCCGCAGGCGATCTTTGGTGTAACGATCGCAACGCTCGTCTTTCCATTAATCGCATCCGCTTATGCAGAAAATAAGATGGATCAGTTTAAGAGCGGGATTGAAAAAGGATTGATCTTTATGATCATGTTTCTGATCCCGACTATCGCCGGAATGATTCTTGTGATGGAGCCACTTGTGAAGATCTTCTTCGAAAGAGGACGGTTTGACGCAGCAGCGACTGCTGATACTGCTACATATGCGATCTTTTACGTAGGGTCTGTGTTTTTTTACAGTATTCAGGCTGTTATTGCAAAAGGATTTTACACGATGTCAAAAGGGCATTATATCCTGCGCATTGGATTAATCTCAGTCGTCCTGAATGTCATCTTCAACTGGTGGTTCTCAAGTCTATACGGTGCAGTTGGCCTTGCGCTTGCATCATCCGTTGTCGGCATGCTCTACAGCATCATGACATTCACCATGCTTTACAGGCTGACTGGCGGCTTTGACCTGAAGAAGATCGGCTGGAATGTGCTGAAGGTACTCATTGCCGGAGCAGTTATGACTGCCGCACTGATCGGTCTTCAGCAGACAGCGATTCCGTCACTGCCAATACTTTTATATCTCGTTATTATTGGCGTCACAGGGATCATCGTGTACGCAACAGGACTATATTTATTAAAAAGCCAGCCATTTAAAGAGCTGATCGCAAGGGGAGGGAACAGAACATGAAATTCAAACACGTACTTCAGGAGCTAAATAGAATCGATGTCTTTTCACCGTATCTGTTCTTCCCGTTTATTGTGCTGCTTTACTTCGGGACAAGCCTGTTTGACTTCGGACGGTTTGAATATTTCGGCTTAACGTATTCAATCTGGCCGGTGATTCTGCTTGGCCTTGCATCCTACTGGCTGATGGTCTGGATCGTCCGCAGTAAAAACTGGCGCTTTACGATCAACGTATCTGATAAGCTTCAGGGTAAAAGCATCTGGGTGCTGTTTGCACTCGCTTGGCTTGGCCTGATCGCTTACATTATCATGATCGGCTCCGGGCAGATCGGAATCAGCGATGAAGCAGCAAGACGATCGCTTGATCCGAAGCTGAACTTTCTGAGCGCACTGTTGTGGTTCTCCGGACTGTTTTTAATCAGCTGGTTCTTTCTTGTAAAAGAGAAGAAGGTAGGCGTGTTTATTTTACTTTTTGCCGTACTTGCAGGATTGTTTGTTGTAATGGGCTACAGAACACCGCTAGTCATCATGCTGTTTACAGCCATCATCATTTTTCACTATATGGTGCGACAGATTAAGTTCACCTGGTTTATCGGCGCACTTGTATTCGTCGGACTGGCGTTCTCGATGTTCGGCTTCTACCGCTTCGCTACAGAGGATCCGTCAAACCCGTTCAACAGCCGCGAGCTGCCTGAGATCTCAGATGAGCTGAACGTGGATCAGATTGAAGAGCGCAATGAAATGCTCAGGGCACGCATGGAAGAAACGCCAGCAGTTGTCCGCGCAATCAATAATGAAAGTGTCACAGGACATGTTGTGCTGAGTAAGATCATGGAATACACGGATGAGGAAGGGTACCTCCTTGGCGAGATTCATGAAGGGATCTTAAGCCCGGTACTGCCGGGTGAGCAAATGTCACCGCGGATGAAGGTATCTGAAATCGCAAACTCCCTGACCGTCGAAGAAGGGATCTATATTACCCGTCCCGGACGAACCACAACGCCGACGTTATTCGGTCAGTTCTTCGCTGACTTCGGTTATGCAGGTGTGATCATCGGATTCGGCTTGATCGGGCTATTTATCACCGTTCTGTATAACCAGACGCGGCAGATGGGGGAGCGGTCGTATCAGACGATCAGTTATGCATTTGTGCTGACAGTGTTCACGATCTCGCTTCATACGGGGCTTTTAGATCTGATTTTTGTGCTGATGCTTGGGTTTGCGCTGCTGAGTGCGACGGTGGAAAAGAAAATTCCTTAATTGTGAAATGAAAGATTGTGAAAATTGTCAATAAGTGATAAGATGGTTTTGCAGATAGAAATTTCCTCTAAAATATATAACAACGGCTGGTTGGTGGCCGGGAGCACTTCGTCTAATGGCGGGGTGCTTTTTTGATGCGAAAAAAGCACAGTCCGGATATCCCGAACTGTGCTTCTAATCTTACTGCTTCGGCGGATAAGCCTTCCATCTGCTGAAGTCAGCATCCGTCTTCTTCACCATCTCCGCAGGGAAAATAAATGTCCACGGCTTACTCGTGTTCGCTGATACAGATAACGGTCCAAGCTTGAATCCGCCCTGTGCCACGACATCACCCTGTGCATCTTCAATCACAAGCGGCAGCTGCTCAAGCTGAATATTCTTCTGGCTGCCGTTACGGATCAGCAGCGTGACATGAAGACTGCCGTCTTCCTTACGTGACTGCTGCAGGCCTAGGAAGTTCACTTCGCCTGGCTTAGGCGGTTCTGTCTGCTTCACAAATGAAGCAAGCTTTTCCTGCTCCTCAACTGCAAGGGACAGTTCCCACTTCTCATCAAGCTCTAGTCTGTGCGGCACCTCTTTTGGCTTCAGCTCAAAAGCAAGCTGCCAGTCCTCTGAAGGCATGTCTTTTTTCTCCACTGTTCCAGCTTCGAACATAAACTGCCACGGGCGGCTGCTTTCAGGAGGAAGCTCACCAAGCTCTGCGAGGTCGAATTCCTTACGCGCAAGCCGTTCGCCTTCAGGACTTAGCAACAGTAAAAATGTTTTACCAAGTGTTACAGGCTTCTTCAGGCTCGATCTCATAAATGCCGTTACCGCAACAGCGCCGCTTTTTTCATCCTGCTCAAGGTTTATACCTGCCAGTGACAGCTGGTTACGCTTAAGCGGTGTCAATTCTTTATTCAGAAACTGATAATAATATTTTTCTTCATCATTCACTCTTGAACCAGGGTGCAGGGAGAGGCCAGTTGTGACTTCCTCTTCACCCGCAGCTTCTGCATTTTCCACGATTTCATCAGAAGAAACAGCATGATCTTTTCCTTCTCTTTTTTTATTACGTGTAAATTTCTTTAGCCAGCTCATTTAACGTTCACTCCGTTCTTCTTCGTTGTCTCGATCTTATGAATCAGCTGTGCAGTCTGTCTGCTTACATCCTGCTCAAGCTGATAATACATCATAGAGAACAGTTCAAGCCCTTCACGCTGATACTGTCTCATCGGATCTTCCTGAGAATAGCTTCTCAGACCAACGCCTTCCTTCAGGCGGTCCATTGCATCAATATGGCGCAGCCAGTAATGATCCGTACGCCCAAGAAGGAACTTTCTCAGCTGCTCAGAGAATGACTCCTCCTGTAAGTGTTCATCTACAAGATTTACATAAACGTCAGTCTGTTCTTTCACAGACTGCTGGATTTTCTTCAGTGGTGTGTCTTCGTTAATAAACGAAAAGTCACCTGTTGGCACAATCAGCTTCAGGTTGTCTTTCATCTGTTTGCGGTCCCACGTTTCATCCGGCTCATCCTCAGGGCAGCGCAGGCGGACTTCCTCCATTGCATGAGATGAAATAATATTCTTCAGAATCGGATGAACAGCGTCACGTTCAAGCAACTTATCGCGCAGATCATAAATCGTCGCACGCTGAACCCCAAGCACATCATCAAGCTTCAGGTTATATTCACGGATCGAGAAGTTGGAGCCTTCACAGATCCGCTGCACGCGGTCAACGAATTCTTTGGCTTTTTTACTTTTCACTTCACCGTTTTTATCAGAAGAAATATTTTTCTTCAGTTTTTCAAGCTCTTCCGGTGCAAAGCGGCGATACATTTCATCATCAAGTGAGATAAAGAATTCAGATGTACCAGGGTCTCCCTGACGGCCTGAACGCCCCTTTAACTGATTATCAATCCGTCGTGCTTCGTGACGCTCTGTTCCAATCACATATAGACCGCCAAGCTCACGGACACCTTCACCAAGGACAATATCCGTTCCGCGTCCAGCCATATTCGTCGCAACCGTAATGGAACCTTTCTGACCTGCAAGTGAGATGAGGCGTACTTCCTGCTCAAGACTCTTCGCATTCAGCAGTTCATGAGCAAGACCGCGCTTCTTCAGTTCTTTAGAGACAAGCTCTGACTGAATAATAGAAGTCGTACCGATCAGAACCGGACGTCCTGCATCATGCAGTTCTTCGGCACGGTCAGCTGCGGCCTGATACTTCTGCTCAACTGTTTCATAAATGCGGTCAGGTAAATCCTCACGTGCAATCGGCTTATTTGTTGGCACCTGTACAACACCAAGGTTGTATATATCACGCAGCTCTTTCTGCTCCGTTTTCGCAGTCCCTGTCATCCCTGACAGCTTTTCGTAACGTCGGAAGTAGTTCTGAATCGTGATTGAGGCCTGCGTTTTATTTTCTTCTGTCACTTCAAGACCTTCTTTGGCTTCAATCGCCTGATGAAGACCATTACTGAGTGTACGGCCTTCCATCGGGCGGCCTGTGAACATATCAATCAGAAGGATTTTACCTTCCTTCACGATATAATCCACGTCACGCTGGAACATCACGCGTGCACGCAATGCCTGAATCACATAATGGTAAAGCGTCTGATGCTCAAGCTCATACAGGTTATCAATATCAAATCCGCGCTCAATACTTGAAATCCCGTCTTCTGTCAGGTTCGTCGTTTTTGTCTCCAGGTCATAATGGAACTCGCGGCCTTCTTCAAAATTCTTAACGATCCGAGCGCACAGATAACTGAGGTCAGTACTGATTCCATCTTTACCGGCAATAATCAGCGGCGTCTTCGCTTCATCAATTAATACGCTGTCAGCTTCATCAATGATGGCATAGTGAAGGGGACGCTGAACGCGCTGCCCGGTCTCATAGACCATATTGTCACGCAGGTAATCAAAACCAAATTCGCTTCCGATTCCATATGTAATATCAGCAGCATAAGCCATTCTCTTACGGTCAGGCTCAAGCCCGGGGATATTCAGGCTGACATCCAGCCCAAGGAACTCATGCACCTGACCGATTAAGTCACGGTCACGCCGTGCCAGGTACTCATTCACTGTAATGACGTGAACGCCTTTTCCTTCAAGTGCGTGCAGATAACTCGGCAGGGACGCAACAAGCGTTTTCCCTTCACCGGTTGGCATCTCTGCAATATTGTTATCAGAAAGCGCGATACCGCCAATCATCTGAACGTCAAAGTGGCGCATGCCAAGCACACGCTTAGACGCTTCACGTACAACTGCGAATGCTTCATTACGCAGTGAAGATAATGCCTCACCCTGAGCGACTCGTTCTTTAAAAATGGTGGTCTGTTCTCTCAATTCCTGGTCACTGTACGCTTCATAACGGCTTTCAAGAGCATTGATCTGCTCTGCCAGTTTTCTATATTTTTTTAGCTGCCGGTCATCGCCGGAGCTTTTAAGTTTTTGTATGAAAGAAATCATGGTGTTCTCTCCTTAATCTTGTAAACTGCATCAGCTATCAGTATAGCATGTACTGTAGTCAGTTACATTAATTTCTCAGCATTTCAACTGGATATAGATGGTAAGTGTGTTAAGGTTAGTAGTGTAGGATAATGATAGAGTCTGTAGAAGCGGGCTGGTGATTTCCGCTTCAGGGGGACCGCTTTCCGCGCGGTTGACGGTGAGCCTCCTCGGCGCAGGGCGCCTATGGGGGTTTCGCCTATCCGACTGCTCGCGCTGGAGTCGGACCCCCTTACGCTCCAATCACTTAGCTGTGCAGATACAGCAAATCGTGTTTACGAAATTATTTAATAGGGGATTTTCATGAAAAAGAAATGGACTGGCATTACGGCTGCTGCACTTGCACTTTCATTAGTCAGTGTGAACAGTGCATCAGCAGAAGAGAACGACACACAGGCATTTAAGAAAATGCTCACTGAGACAGGAATTGAGAAGGGGATACCGCCTGAAGTGTTAAAAGCAATCGCCTATAAAGAAAACGGCGGATTCAATCACTATAATGAAGAAGGACAACCTGTTGTTTCTGATGATGGCGGAATCGGGCTGATGCAGTTGACGTTCACAGCGGATGAAATTGAACGCTATAACATTGATATGGATCGTATAGCGAATGATGTGGACTATCATATCGAACAGGCAGCTGATCATCTGCTCCGTAAAAAAGCACTGAACCTTCCGATTGTGAATGATGGTGAGATGCGGGATTTAGAATCATGGTACTTTGCTGTAATGGCTTATAACGGCCTGAGTCAAATTAATGATCCGAATACAAATGATGATGCTTATCAGGAGGATGTATATGACTATATCCGCAACAATAGTGTGATTCCAGTCGGTGAAACACCGGAACTTGAAATCAACTTTGGTGACACGGAAGAAGACCGCCTGATTATGTCCTTCCCGGATCGCGACTACACATGGCCGACTGAAACGCCGTCTATGCAGCTTGCAGCAAACGGCAGCAGTGTCTACACCTTTCATGAACATGAAGGTTTCGATACTTCAAACGTGAGAAGTGAAGTTGGGGGAGAGGTTATTGCATCTCTTAACCATTACACACCACTTGAAATCACAGCAGGACCGTTTGAAGCAGCAGGAGAAGCCAACCACTATGTCTTCTATAAAGTTAAAGGAAACTTTGGTGAAGGATACATTGCCAGTTCCAACCTGCAGTATGGTAATGACCTGACGATCTTCAGTGACTTATCACCGGGAGAATTTGAAACAGCTGTAGCTTATCTACAGCAAAGAGATGTCATTAACGGCTATGAGGACGGCACATACAAACCGTTCAACGTTCTTCAGAGAAGACACGCAGCAGCATTGATCGTCAGAGCGCTTGACCTTGAAATGCCTGAAGACTATGAAGTGACTTCACCTGACCTGACACCTGAGACGCCAGGATACCAAGACCTTGCGATTATGGAGTATCACGGCATCATGGGCAGAGGCGGTCAGATGAACGCACAGGCACCACTGAACCGCTCACAGATGGCCAGTATGCTGAACCGTTCATTTGAAGCAGTATATGAAGTGCCAGAAGAAGATTTGAAGATTAAGGATATCGGTACTGATGATCTGATCTATGATGATATTGCAGTGATCGTTCATAACGGGATTACAAATGCTGATGAGAATACAGCATTTAATCCATGGAATTCGGTTACCCGCGGACAGTATGCGCTGTTCTTTGAGCGGTCCATTAGACTCATGGAGGAAAAGTTTGAATAATGTAAGCGATTAAAAGAAAAAGAGACTGACATCTACATAGGACGTCAGTCTCTTTTTCTTTTGTTATAAGAATATAACGAATATTATCATCAAAAGGATAAAAGTACAGTAATCGAACCATATAAAGGGTATGGAACTAGTTTTTTTCTTTTTGTGCTAAAGTTTTACGAAAAGATGACGAAAAAAGAAAAGAACACTAGAGAAAACCATTAAAGAAGTATAGAAACTTATTCTAATGAGTTTTTTCTTTTATTTTTCAGAAAATGATTGAAATATTTCTGTCATCTTGTAGAATAAAAGATGGTTATTGAAATGGGTAAACCTATCCTAAATGGAAATAAATGATGTTAATTTCCAAATTGTAAAAGGTTTGACATTCTCGTAACCTATGACTATACTGATGGGTGTAGGTTCATAAGTTGTTAAATGGGTCTTTTTTCATAATTACATATTCCCTTTCAACAGCTTGATTATAATAATGCAATCACAAGGAGGAAATTTTTACATGGCTTACCAACCAAAGTCTTACCGCAAGTTTCTTGCGGGTACAGTTACAACTGCACTAGTTGCTTCAGCTGTTGCTCCAGTCGCAGGTGCCGAAACAACACAGAACGAAGCAGCACAGGAGTCAGGATATACTGACGTCCCAGCTACAAATTCTCACTTTGAAAATATTTATAAGGCAGAAATAGCCGGCCTCATGGGTGGTTATCCGGATGGCACTTTCAAGCCTCTTCAAGACCTAACTCGTTCTAATGTTGTTAAAGCGCTAGGTAAATACGTAGTTGCAGCTGCAGGTTTTGAAACAGTTGCTGAATATTTCGAAGCAAACGAAGAAGCGCTTGCAGCTACTGAAGCGTTCAATGATGTTCCATCCGATTCTGTTGACTCTGAGCTATATAATTATTCTCTAATTGTTAAAGAAGCTGGGATTTTCCAAGGTAGCAACAACAACCTAATGCCTCTTGATAACATTACTCGTCAGCAGATGGCTCAGGTTATCGTTAATGCTTTCAATCTTGATGAGGTTGAAACTGATAATGAAGTGGTAGTAGAAGATCTTGACTCAGCTTTCACTCAGTACCAGGATGATATTCAAATTCTTGCTAACCATGAAGTTACAACGGTATCTAACTTCCGCCCTCTTGATTACACTTCACGTGGACACCTTGCTTCTTTCCTAGTTCAGGCATATGAAGTAGTTTATGGTGAAATTGTCGATGGAGAGTATCCTGGCGTAACTTCAGTTGAATTCAATGAAGAAGGTAACATGTTCACTGTTGAGTTTGATGAAGATATTTCTGAAGACGTAACAACTGAATGGATTCTTGAAAACTATGATGTAGAGGTTAATGATACACCTGTAACTGAACTTGATGAAGCAGTAGTTGAAGCACTAAACCTAGATATTGATTCAGTAGATGGTATGACTGTAACATTCAGTCACACTGATCTTGATGATCTTCGTGAAGCTCTTGAAGGCGATGAAGTGACTCTATCTATTAATGGTGTTGAGGATACTTATGTGTTTGCTGGTGAAGTAGCAGTTACTTCTGTAAGTGCGATTAACGCTAAATCTGTTGCAGTAACATTTAACACTGATGTTTCTGATAAAGATCTGAAAGCAGAAGACTTCAAAGTTTCTAACCTTGCTGTTACAAACGTATCAGTTAACGGTAAAGTTGCTACTTTAACTTTAAGCTCTGAATTGTCTAATGGAACTACTTATACAGTTGATTTTGAAAAAGAAGGATATGAAAAATCTTCTGCTAACTTCTTATACGCTGTAGAAGTTGAAAAAGGAATTAAATTAGAAAAAACTGCTTTCACTATCTATGCTAATCAAGCTGATGAAAATATCTTTGATTTTGTGAAAGTTTATGATGTGAACGGTAAAGAAGTCCCAGAAAGCCAAATAGCATCTAAGGATATTGAAACTGATAACACTAATGTAGTCGATGCTACAAATACTGTAACAAAAGGTGACATTAAAGGAACTGGAACAGCTAAGGTAAACATTCGTTATACTTTAACTGATGGTACAGTATTAGAAACTGGAAGTACGACAATAAGTGCAGTTGCACAAGATGCTAAAAACACAGCTGGCTTCAGTATCAATACTGCTGCGGATCAATTTGAAAACACTGTAGACTTTAAACTTGCTCAAGCAGATAATGAACATAAAACAGTTTTATATCCTACCCAAGGAACTGCAGCTCCAACATTCCTTTCTGTTTATGCTTATGATGCAAACAATGACCCGTTGACTGAAGCTGTTACATCTTCAAACAGTGAAGTAGTTGAATACAATGTGACTACTGGTGGAACTTTGTTACAAGTTAACAAAAATGACGGTAGTATCATCTATCAAGCAAGCACTGCAGGGAAAGCTACTGTAAATGTTAAAAAAGGTGCATTCTCATATAATGCTGAAGTTGAATTACGCAATGCAGCTGAACTGAAAGATATCACTGCAAATAAATCAGCTTTACAAGTTGCTGAAACCAATACGGCGAATGCTACTGTAATTGATCCTGCTCTACAATCAGCTTCTATGAATCTTACATTCTTAGACCAATATGCTACTGAATTCGGTGCTGATTTTACTAACGAAGAAAATGGAGTAGCTAATTTCACAGTTAGTGCACCAACTGCTTATGCTAATGACAATGGAGACACAATTGGTCAACAAGCAAATGTTACTTTCACATCTCATGACGGTTCAACTAAAAGTGGTAGAGTAGTAATTACTGCAGATCATACGAAATTAACTGTTGGTTTTGATGAAGCAACTAATGAAGTAACTGTTACTTCTACAAACCGCGATATCTCTGTTGATGAGAACGTGAATCTAACAGTAGCTCTTTATGATACTAATACTGCTACTCCAAAAGTGATTAAAACTATCACTGTTCCAGTAAAAGTTAAAGATATTACTGAAGTTACAGCGCAAAAGCTTTTCAAAGGTAGTGACATGAATCCGTCTGGACTTAACAAAACTTCTAAAATTGAACTTTGGGAAGTTGATAAAGACGGAGATAAAATTCGTAAGGTAGAACAAGGTGTAGAGACTGTTAACCGTGGTGCTGATTTAACTGTAGGTACTGCTGATGATGTCACTCTATCTTCAAATGATGTAATTGAATTTGAAGCTGTGGTACCAAATAACAAAATTGCAGATGCATTTATTAAAGAAGCAACTGCAACTACTGCATCTCCATCAACTCCTGATGGTGACAATAAATTAACACTGACTACAACTGGTGATGCAGAAGCTACGTATGAATTCGTTCCAACAGCAGATTTACTATATGGTGAAGATGTAATTTTCACAGTTAAAGCTAAAACTGGGGATGCTTCAAATGCGAATCTTTTAGTTGCTCAGACAGTTGATGTACGTGCGTATAACAGTAAATCAGTTGCTAATACAGCTACTGTTAAAACTACTAATACAATCGACATTAGTGAAACCAATAAAGTAATTGGTGGGGCTGCAACTGCTCCGATCTCTATTAAAGACTCACTACTTGGGTTGTACGATGTTTCTGAATATATTGTAGACTCAATCGGTGCGGGTCCAACAGATACAGTCATTGCGCTTAAGAATGGTCAAGACGGCGTAGTGGTGAAACCAGTTGTTGAACTTAAAGATCAAAACGGTGATGTAATCAAATTAGGACCAGTTTCATACGGTGAACCTACTGCAAACTTCGCAGCTGGTGCGCAAGCTATCAATGATCGTATCTTGTCTACTTTGCAAGGATACTCAGCAGATCAAGATTTAGAATTTGAAGCTACATTGCTAGATACTAAAGATGTAACTTTTGCTCCAGCAATTGGTGCTCCACTAACGGGTGCTGAAACAGTTGCTTTGGCAGCTGACAAAGAGCAAGGTACTGTGAAAGTATTGTTAACAGCAGTTTATCGTTCTGGTGATTTAGCAGCTCCTGCTAAGAAAAATCTACTGCCTGCTTCACAAATTGTAACTCTAACGTATACTCGTTAATTTTCGATTCACGTGTACGTAAAACTTGAATCATCTGGAGTTTGGAAAGAACGAAGGTGATTTAAAGGATGAGTATTTGTTATAGAAGGCTCCTGCTATCTTTTAAGAGAGATGGCAGGAGCTTTTCTTGTGTGATTCACGGGGACGTAAATCATGAATCATTCGAAGTTCGAAAGACCGAAGGTGATTTAAAAAATTTGTTCTTGAAATAGAAGGCTCCTGCTATCTCATAAGTGAGATGGCAGGAGTTTTTTTCTTTTAGAAAGATTCACGGGGACGTAAAACTTGAATCATTCGGAGTGTGAAAGATTGAAGATGGTTTATAGAATTAGTCCTTGAAATAGAAAGCTCCTGTTATCTCTTAAAGTGATATGCTCCCTTCAAAGTAGACAGAGAAATAATAAAACTTCTCTACTACTATGAAGGGGGCATTTTTGTGTCTAAAAGAACGACTGATTATACAATA
>NZ_JXRQ01000026.1 GCF_000829445.1 Jeotgalibacillus alimentarius | reverse complement strand
GAGACAATTACGATACAGGAGTTTTCGTTTTCTTTCTATTTATAGCTGTTAATTTGTGCTAAATATGGGCTCTTACCACAGGTTGTGGTGATGAACCATTAGTATGTCAATATATTTATCATTTTAGCTACATTAAAAGTTGCCTATTGACTTCCGCTTCAATCACCAGCTGTGTTAAAACCACATTGGACTTTAACATAGCAGTGATTTTAAAAAAAGAATGAATATAATTATTCATTCTCCCTCATTTGTTTTATAATTCTTTCGTTTCAATCAATTTCCAAGCTTTTAATTCTCCATTTTCCAGGACAAGTTCCGTTACCGTTCTGAAGGTCATATCCTCATTTCCGTCTTCTCGATGAATAATGAATGATTCGAGTGTTGTTGCCGTAATCGTATTTCCATTTTGCTCAAATGATTCGAGTACCGCTCCCTTAAAAGTTTCCGTAATATTTTTGGAGTCCAGGTAATCAATATATTCTGTCTGGATGCCTTTTAGCTCTGAATCTTCTGCAATCAAAGATGCTACTAAACTGTAATCTACTTCATTAATGGCTTCAACTGACTTTCGGCTGTAATTCTCCATAAAGCCTTCTACTTGTTCAAATGTAAAAGAGTCTCCGGAAGCTATTTTTGATGAGCCGGTGCTTTTTGAAGTAAAAGTAGTAACTGCAGGTGTCATCACATCTTTATATGTGTAAGCATCTGTCGCATAAAAATAACACTCATTTACTTTCCATGATTGATCTACCTCATTGAATAACAAATGCAAATCACACGCGCTTCCACCAAATTCAAAGTCAATCGATTCCGCTGACATTGAAAAAAGTAAGGGAATACTATATCCATACTGATCATTTCTGTTAATAGGCTTTGCTTCACTGAAATCAAAACCTAACTCTTTTAATTCGATCGTGCCTTCAAAGTCATGATCTGCATAGTAATCCATTTCATCCATCCACTCGTTAGTAACCGTTGTAACAGCTGTTTTTCCACCTGAAACATAATGATTCAGGTATTCTTCTGCATACAACGCCGTCTGATCAATGATAGATTTTTTCAGCTCTTCAGCTGGTTCTGGTGGTGAAATTTCCATGTATGTATCAGTTATGATAATTTCTTCACTTATCTGGCTTCCCCACGGGTATAAAAATTCAATTTGTGCAACTGATTTTCCATCCAAAGCTAGAGGACCAATTTCTTCTGAATAACCATAATCATCAATTGCATACTTTTCTCCATTAAAAACCAGATCTGCTTTGACTCCTGAATGGTTAACTAATGAAAAAGCAGCGTATTCTCCACCTAAATCAATCGATACAACGAAAGGTTCACGAACCGTATCTTTTAATACTTCCTTAACAGTACCAAAAAGTTTTACAGTTTCCTTTTCATAAGTAGAAGTAATGTCATAAATCCCTGGAAATAATGGGCCGACTGAAAAACTTTCATCTTCCTGCTCCCGCATAATACCTTTTATCTCTCCCACTAAAACGGTAGCACCTTTTGGTTGATCGACTACTTGTAAGAATTGATTTTTTCCCATTATCTTATACTGCGGAAAAATGAAAAATCTTCGATCATGCTTTACTGGAATAAACAATTCGTTAAATACATATCTTTCAGTAGGTCTGCTCTTCAATTCCATTCTTAGTTCCTCATCTTCTTCAATCAACCGAACGGCTGCTTTTGCCTCTGTTTTAGTTATGTCACTTCCATCTTCTCTAACACTGAGACCCTGAACCGACTTCCAATCTTTTTCATGAAGACTAGTTAAGAATCTATCTGCTACATTTTCAGCAGAATAATATGAGCTGACGCTCAAGTAACCTCCAACAAGCAGAACAATTCCCGCAATCATTCCTATGAGTCCGGCATTAACTTTCTTTCTTTGCGTCTTTTTCCCCCTATCTGCCTGAAGCGATTGACCACAGCTCCTACAAAATGGTTCTCCCTTTTCGTAAGAAGCACCACAATTTGAACAAAACATTAGATACATCCTTTCTCTCAAAAAACAAACATAAAACTATATTATCATTAAAGTGGTTATAAAAGGTAATATATTTTAGGATGAAGGATCTAGGGATCTTCTTTATCGGTCAAGAGAAAGGAATAAAGCAACGTTTCTCAATCATTCTCTCAAACTTATGGTTGACAGTTGAGTAAATTATTTCTAGTATAAATAAGTAATAGTACTTATTTCATTAGACTTTATTCACAAAAAGGAGAGATAGAATGATTTGTTCGACATGTGGACATACTCAAGTAAGTGGAAATTTTTGCGGCAAGTGCGGTGCTGATTTACGACATCAATCTTCTGAAGCAACTACTGATGTTCAAAAGGAAACAGCTACAGCCTATGAACATCCCGCAGCTGCAGCAAGCGTGGCTCCACCAAATGAATATTTAGACAAAGCAAAGAAAACATCTAAGGGGTATTTTACATACATAAAAAACTTCGTTAAATATCCATCAGGCATTTTTAAATCTGCTGCAGCCGAATTTACAAATGGACTCATTTCATTAATCTTATTCACAGTACTATTCTCTTTTACTATTTATTTCTTCGTTCAAAGTATAGCTCGTTCAATGTTCGGCGGAATGGGAGATCTATTCATGAGCGAATATGCAGGACCGTCATTTTTTACGATTTTTAGTCAATCATTTTTGTATACAGTCATTTATATCGCCTTAATTGCAGCATCTATTTTTGTTATTACAAAATTATTCAGAACAGATCATTCGTTCAAAGAAATCGTTTCCACTTATGGAGTGCATATGATTCCGAGCTTGATCTTAATCGTTCTGTCCATGGTTCTGATAATTATGGATGCCTACACTTATGGTGTGTTTTTCATTGCGCTTTCTGTCCTCTTTGCAACTATTTTTGTACCAATTTATATGGTTAGCTCTATGTTAACGAGAAATGCAAAATCAATTGATCCTTTTTACGGTTACATTAGTTACCTTGTTTTATTTGCAATTATCACCTCAGTTTACACAGGTCTTCTCGCCGATTCTGCTATGGGTAATTTGATTGATGAGATCGGGTATTATCTGTAAATCTTAATGATCGCGATTCACATAAAAGGCCTAATGAATTCTGCATTAAGTAGAATGGAAAATCAGATTAATAGGATGATATATAAATAGTTTGTTTTTATGTATGACCGAATCATAATAAGATTTTAAAGAATATCCTATTATTTTTTTTAAAATTCTTTTTACTTTACTATTTATCCTAATAATTCAAAGCTATAATATTTGATTAAATTGAAGTGTGGAGGTTCTAAAGTGAAAGTTAAATTAGTAAATAATGGTGGCGTTGTTAAAGTAGTTAAAGTTGGCTTCAGTTGGACCACTTTTTTCTTTGGTTTCTTTCCGGCATTATTCAGAGGCGACCTGAAATGGGCACTCATTATGTTTATACTTGAGGCGGTTTTGGGGTCATTTACACTAGGCATTGGAGCATGGATAACAGGAGTTATATTCTCATTTAAGTATAATAATATATACATAAAAGAATTGATAGAAAAAGGATATACTCCAGTATCACAGGAAGATAAAACAATTTTACAACAGGAAGATATTATTACCAGAGCGAGATAATACTTTTCCGAAGATTTCATGGATTTACTAAAAAGCAATCTTTAAAAAAGCAAAGGCTGAACATATCAGACTTTGCTTTTTTGTTTTGTTGAAACTATATATGAATGGATTTCATAATTGCTCTTTTAGGTTCAACCAGAAAAGCATTCTTGTATTCGGAAAGTAAGAAATGTCGGAAGTGGCAAATAAAAATACTTACCCACTTACAGTAGTTGAATAGACTCCTTATAGCGGGAGCTATCGCCTAGAAATACTAATAAATTTGAATGATGTATTAAAAGATCGATGACGGTTTCTGTTAAAATTTGATCTCCAAACAAATGATTCTATTTTTTAGTTTCCTGTCCTCTGCACATTTATGACTATTTACTTTCATTTATAAAAAACCACAAAGCGAGTGACAGCTTATCGCCATCACTCGCTTCTTTTTACTCCATATTCATTTGTAGTGAATAGTCCGAATTGTGTTCAGGACAGGGAGCTGTTATTAAGGCAAGAAAAATTCAGCGGGAACGCTATGGTGCTAACTATACGAATGGCATTGTCCCTATTAAACTTTTTGAAGAAACAACCTCGTTTACAATAAAGCAGCGCAAAAGAGTCCAGGATGTAAGCTTTGCAGAAAAACTAAGCAGCCGGTCTGCAATGAAAATATTAAGACTTGCCCAGACCATCTCTGACCTGAATGGCGAAGTGGAAATGAGTGATCAATCCGTCGAAGAAGCACTTCAGTGGAAAATTAAAGCAGCAGAAGTTCATCAGTCTTTGATGAGGTAGCCCCATGACCGAAAAAAGACACTTTAAACAGGATGCTTATTATCATGTAATAATGCGCGGCAATAACCGGGGATTTTTCTTCAGAAGTAAAGAGGACATGGCGGAACTTGAGCGTGCACTGCTGCATGCTTATCTGAAATATCCCTTTACCATTCTTGCATATTGCTTCATGACAAATCATTACCACCTGCTCATCCGGGCGGAAAAAGATCCGCTCGGTAAAATCATGGCCGTTGTTAATCGCCGCTACAGCGATTCCTATTCGAGCCGGTACGGACAATATCGGCCGGATTTATCAGAAACGGTAATTCGCAAAAGAAGTGGAAGGGACAGCTTGACTGCTGATGGTGAGCATCTATATTCACCGCAATCCGATTGAGACGTTGATTCCAATGGTACAGGAGCTGGTGAATTATCCATACAGATCCTACCCTCTGTACGCAGATGACACCGCCTCTGCTCCGCCTTACCTGGACCGTTCACTATTAAAAGAGCTACTGCCTCACGGATTTCAAAAAACAAACGCTGAGTATGCCCGGTACTGTCTCGAGTACCGGGCATATGTTGAAGAGGATCGGCATGCGCCAGATGGAGGAGTACCGGAGATGTGAGACATACTTGTCAGTCACACAGACTGACACTTCAGAACTCCCTACTTCAGAACTCCCTGTCCCGCGCACATTTATGACTATTTACCTTCTTTTATAAATAAACAAAAAACGAGTGACAGCACATCGCCATCACTCATTTTTCCTTACTCCATATTCATTTGTAGTGAATAGTCCGAATAGTCTTCGGGACAGGGAGGAATTTTCGATATCCCTTTATTCAATTGACTTGAATAAACTGAATTGGACAGGGAGTTTTATTACTTAGTAAACTTAATAGTTACAGTTACTGGTCTTTCAAGTAAATTCTTCTCAGTAACACTTGCAGGTTCGTTATTTCTAGTCACTTCAGTAAGAAGTACCTTAAGAGTACCTTCCTCTTCATCACTATCCAGAGTAACTGTACTTAAACTATTTACAGAAGCTCCAATAGTAGCGTCTAAATTAGTAGAATCAACCACAGTACCACTGAATGTTAGATATTGTGGATCTAACAGGTAGCTACCCAGACTTGTACCAGCATTGTCGAAGTTAGCTTCAGCTTCACCATATGATGAAAGTCCTAATGACATTTCTTCACCATTTTGATCAAGGACAGTAATTACATTACCAAGTGAGTATCCATCTTCACCATTTTTTAGAGCAATAGACTGAACACCTGAAGTGTAAGTATCGAAAATAAACTCATCCTTAGCAGCAAGTCCAAAAATTACATCATCCAGTCTTACAGAAGAATTTGCCGCAGTACCTACAAGCTCATTATAATCACTTACATCAACTGTTAGATTTGTAGCAATATTAGCTTTATATCCTACTGAATCAGAGTTAGTAACTAACACATCTACAGTTTGTGCAGTAATAAGATCAGTTGTAGCAGCAGATGCATCACCTGTCTTAGCGTCTACAGTAATTTTACCGTTTTCTCCGAATAGAGTAGGTGCTGATGCATCAACAAATGTGTAAGTTACTTCAGCATCACCTGTAGTTAAAAGAGCTGAATTAGATGTAAGGTCACCAGTTACTCCAACCCACTCGTCAATAACGGTATTCGTAGTAGTGAAATCAAAGACAACTTTTTCATTTGATGAAAGTGTCACATCGTCAGCAGTATTATAAAGTCCATCAGCACCAGCAGTAACAGTTTCATTTACAGCATCATTTCCTGCAGTTACTTGACGCACCTTATCTCCTTGCGCATCAACTTCCCAAAGTTCAAGTGTAGAAGATAACGTAGAAGATGTACCAGCATCTAAATCGTTAGATTTAAATACTTTTTGACCTGCTACAGAAGAAACATCTTTGATAGTGACAGGTAATTGCTTAGAAGCAACCTCTTTATTTGCACCATTCGTAGTATCAAAGAATTTAACAGTTACATTTGTAGATTCGTCACTGTTGATGTTACGTTCTACTGCAGTTAAATTTAGACCTGAAAGAGTAGATTTAACAGTTCCAGTTAAAGCGGGAAGTGAATCAGTACCAATAGAATTTGCTCCAGTAGCACCTTCAAATGTCAGCTTGTTGCTGTCTACTGCAAGAACAAGTTTACCAGTCTTTACTGTAGTTCCAACAGTGTAAGTAATTGCAACTTCAACTTGACCGTCACTTACCTCATAACCAGTAGTGTTAAAGTTTGTATCTAATGCAATATTCACATCATTATATTTATTATTAGACTGAGCAAGAGCAGTATCATTTAAGAAAAATGCACCGTACTGATCTAAAAGATCAATTGAAAATGTAGTTGATTTTAATGAATCATCAACAACATCTTGGTTTGTAGCTGTTGCCGCATCTGGTGTAACCTGTGCACCAAAACGATCTTCTGATACCTGAAGTGCACTCTTAGAAAGATTAAATGTCTTCACTTCAGGCGCTTTACGAAGCTCAACAACTGCGTTGTAAGTGAAAGAACCTTTTGTAACTTTTACTGTTGCAGTACCTTCAGCGTTATTAGCTGCATAGATAATTGCTCCTGTGTTTTTATTAACTTGAAGTAAATCAGAACCAGAAGTTACTTCATAAGTTACATTCTCACCGTTTGATGTCACTAACTCTTCTGTTAATGGATCTCCATTAGCATCATCAGCAAATACATTTAAGAACTTACCTACATTTGTTTCATTTGTGTAAAGGATTGTTCTGTTGTTATCTAGAGCTTCTGCAGCTTCAAATTCAACTGTGTTTTCAAAATCACTTAGATCTTGTCCTTCGATTGTAAAACCAGCTACTTGTGATGCAGCTTGACTTTTAGCAGAAACTTTAATGTTTCCTGTTTCAAGTACAGTTCCATCAACAAGTGTGTAAACGATATTTACAGTTGCTTCACCAGCACCAATTACTTCACCAGCACTAGTAACTACAGCAGTGTTGTTAGTTTGGATGTTTTTACCGTTAGCAGCGATCATACTTTCAGAAACTTCTTTTCCATCCTGACGTACTACTACAAAATCATATAGAGAAGGAGCAGCTTCGTTGTCATAAAGTGTGAAAGAAGATTTTGTTAGTTCGATATCTTTTGCTTCAGCTACTTCATAAGTGAAAGATGCTGAAGAGTCTTCGGAACCTTCAATACCAGTTGCAGTCACAGTGTAAGTAGTTCCATTTGAAAGGTCAGAACTTACAGTTAGTGTAGCAACATTACCATTAACAGCTACATCAGTAACTGACAGGTTAGATACTTTAAAGTTATCTTCAGTTAGACCTGAAACTGATCTGTTGAATGTAACAGCAATTTGTTTAGAGTTAATCGCACAAAAATAACCATAAATTCCCACTAAATCAGATCGCTCAAACTCCAATAAACTCAACGATCTTTCGACCCTCCTCCAAAAATGTGTTGTAGTTCAATAGAAAAGCAAACTAAAATGTTGCAATAAAAAAGCTTCCAGTAAAAAATCAATAAAAGCTTTCCAATAGAATTTTCTCCCTGCTTAACAACTCCGGACTTCCGATCGGACCTAGAAGGACCTCGCTGAAATTGATGTGCCTCAACAATAGATGAAGAACGACCCTCCCGGACCCAATATTTTTGATGAAAATAAAAATGAATTCTTTCTAATAAAAAGTAAAGGAGTTGTCCAACTTTCCTTTCCTTCGAAATAACAGATACAAAAACTTTTGTTAAATTTAAACAAAAATTAATACCGATACTTTACGCGCAAAGGTAGGATTTTTCTGATAGTCTTATTCTTAACAACAAAGGAGTGAGATCATGTATCAATTTACCTCAGATAGTGAAATAGATGTTGAGCTGTTTGCATTCGTGTTTTCAAACATGAAAGAAACTGTCATAGAATCTGAAAATGACTTTGAGAAACTACTAACCGCGACGTTTAATGAAAAGTCTTTGTACAATTTGTTCCTTGAAAGTTTGAAAGAGCATTATAAAAATATTATCAGTCATCTGGAACCTAACGTTGAGCAAATTCAGTGCTATGAAAAAGAACTACTTCAAGTGAAGGCGTTATCTAATGAACCAACTACCGAGAACCTTAACTTTTTATATCATTTAGATGGTGCATTGACCTTCTTAATAGAAGAGTTTGGAAGCATGTATGATGTGCTGGACGACATCAGATCTACCAATCGTTACTTCCTACAACAAGGTAATCAAAACATTCCACAACATATATCCAGGCTTGCAATGAATCGGATTGATGATATCAATGAAGGATTCAACAACTTACGTTTTGAAGTGGTCAATTACTCATCAGGTTTTATGGTTAGACATTCTGTTAAGAACCTGGATGACTTTTTCTATCATTCATTGTTCTATTTATTAAGAACGAATCCGACCTTACCATATTGTGAAAGCTGCAAGAAAATTATTCCTTACCCTTCAAATACTCAAAAAGAGAGAATGAAGAGGTATAAACCAATCTATCATCAAGAAACTGATGAAGGATATGAAAATTGCCGATTCAATTACGAATCTGCTCGACAATCAAAAAAGCAAAAGAACTACTACTTACGAACAAAATTACTACACATGCTCCAAAAAAAAGCTGATGACACTGGCAAGGTTCTGATTGATGATCAAGTTCATTTTCACATGAAGATGGACTCTGAAAGTCTTGCAGATGTTTTAAATGGACTAGTAAAGAATGATCGAATTGAAAAGATCGATTCACTGACCTACAGAATTCTATGACTTATTAAAATATGGAGGTACGATTATGTATAATAGCCGAGTAATACCACATGACTCACACCAAAACTATCTGATTAACAACAACTTCACATTTTTTGGTTCGCCCGTCTATCCAGTAGACCCTGAACTTCAAAACTTCCGCGATCTGAGAAGAGAACATCTTAACCGCTCTGAAGATGAAAATTACATGCTATATAATGCAGCATACAACAGTAGTCCATTTCTACAACAACTGCTCATGCAATTTGGTATAAACATGAATTACGTATTGTTTCTACAAAAAGCCGGAGATTTTGTTGTAGATATATATGGAGAATGGTATTTAGTCGATATCAAGACAACAAACTATGCAGATGGTATATTCCATCTGAACTTCGATGCTTATCTTGCATACGAGGATCTACCTGTAGAAAAACGTAATAAGGTTTACTTTCTTTTCTGTGATGATGCAACACAAAATTACTATGTAGTGAATTACAATCACTTGAGAATTGAGCCAGTATGTTACGTATATCCAGAAGTTCTTCCTCAGCGCTTTGAACAAATACGTAACTCTAATCGGTTTTTTTCAATTGAGTACAATACTAATCCCAATCCAATTAAGGGAATTGATCCAACAACTAACGCCTACTTCAAAATTTCTTTACATGATCAACTACCAGGTGTTGTTCAGCCGCTCCAACAATGCATCAATCAACTTAAGAATCAGCACCAGCAGTCCATCAACTCACCGCAACACATGAATCAATAAAATACAGCAACACTTCACACAACAAGCAAGACAGCAAACACTAACTACCATTCCTGCTCTGACCTATGCAGAAAGATGTTTGGATAACACCCACACTCCTTACTTCAAGAGGTGCATCATCAAAAGTTTCCCTCTATTAAAAAGAGTGGGTCCGATCGGGTCGGCAGGGTCGATTCCTTCTATTATGTATGTAGCATCAAAAAAAGTGAGTGATCCGGGAAGGACCATTCACTTTTTGCGTAGAATTGGATTGATGATGTGTCCATGACCATACTTCCTGAAGAAGTCTATCAGTGCGATTTCAAACAGTTCTCGCTGTGTCAGGTTCTTTTCAGCACAGAATTCCTTCACCACCTCCTGCAGACTGGTGATCATCTGTATGGTCTTTGTAGTCGGCACACCGGGAAGACCGTATTTCGGAAACGAATTCGTATCTTCAGTACTTTGAAGTAATTCCATCAGCTTGTCTTTATTTTGCTCAATGATTTCAAGTATCGGGAGGTACGTTTGAAAATCAGTTAAATCTTTGGGCGGACGATCAGGTAGCTTAATCATACCCGAGGAATCCTCCAATTTATCTTTATCAGGTAAAGTTGCTTCTTCAGGTATGCCAGACATTTTTTCATAGTTATTCAGCTTACTATTCCAGAAGTATCGTCTGACTTTCATGTGATCGGCAAGTTCCTGATGATTTTTAAAACCTAGCTGCATTGCGATCTGTCTGACGTCTGCATCTTTATCTTTTAGCATCATGATGACCTTTCCTGCTTTTGTACGATCGATTGATGCGACTTCAGGCGTTGTCTCAGGCTGGTCCAGAACGTAGGTTCCAGCTGTTCGATCCCACTTAAATCCTTTGCGTCTCATGTAGATGTCTAACGTTTTATAGTTCTTGTGGCCAAAGGACGAAGCGAGTTCGTCCCTTGTCTTATTATTTGCTAGTCCTTGCAGCACTTCTTGTACTCTTTCATCTTCAAATGCCGGTATCATCGTATTCATCTCGTTTTCACCCTTATTAATTGATTTAGATCGCGTTGATTGCTTCAGTTAAAAGTTCAGCATTGGCGTGAACATAAATCGACGTTGTCTTCAGGTCACTGTGCCCTAACAATTTCTGTATACTCACTGGATTTACGTTTCTGACAACTAATTGGGATGCAAAACTGTGGCGCATCGTGTGCGCAGTTACCCTTTTGTTCCATCCGAGTGTTTTGACTGATTCCTGGAGCACTCTATTAACGTAGGCTGCTGAAATCTTTCCTGTTTTTTTAGTCGCAAAGAAATGGTCAGATGTTGTTTTTGGTCTTACTTTTTTTAGGTATTGCGTTAACAATGGATTTAATTTTGTGCTGATCGGTACATTACGATCTTTCTTCCCTTTTCCATTCTTGACATAGATGACGCCTTTTTCTAAGTCCACGTCACTGAGTTTTAATGACAAACACTCAGAAATGCGTAAACCAGACATAAAAAGAAATTGAACAATCATTTTAATGATCGGGTGACGAATTTCTTTGACTAATAGATTTATTTCTTCCTCTGTTAAATAGGTTCGTTCCTGTTTTTGTACCTTCACCTGATCAATCGGTGCAGTCGGATTTTTCGTACTGATGCCTTTTTTGTTAACGTACTTATAAAATGCACGCAATGAATTCAGATGTCGATTTCTGCTGGATGCTTTGTACCCTTTTTCATCTTTAAGCATTTTTAGATATACTTCAATATCTTCAGTCGTAATGTCATCTACGTACACTGGCCCATTGTTTCTTGATTCGAGGAAGACCCGGATTAACTCCAGGTCCATCTTATAGCCTCTTATGGTTTGATTGCTGCGTTCTTGCGCAATCATCCAATCTACGTATGTTTCAGTAGCATGCTTTAACAGTACACTCATAACGTTTCTCCTTTCTCACCCCAATCAATTGAACCACGCAATTCTTGATCTGTTTGTGTAATCGTTACGCGTTTACTGGGTTTCCTACGATTGTTTTCACGAATAGGCGGTGAGGGTTTTGGATTTTCTTCAAACACTTTATTATCTAATACAAGGCAGTAAAATTGAGCGCGATTGTCCTTCTGCTTGTACTGATCATCTACTTCAGGAATGCTTTTTTTTATGACGTTTTTATCTTTCGCACCTTTAACAACCCCCTTTTCTTTCCACTTTTTCACAATCAGATTCGGATCAGAGAAATCACCATCTTTAAGTAGGTTTTGTAAGATTGATGACACGATGTACACTTCCGTATTTCCATTTTTGTATTCAATTGCTCCCCAGCATTCTCTCTCCTCAAATTCAAATAAAGCCGTTTTAAATTTCTTCTTATTCACATACAACTGGTTTACAATGTATTTCAGCGCACGTTCAGTAATGTCGCGCTGGTTTGCCATCTCCTGATCCTGCGCAATTAACATATCCAATACACCATCATGATCAAACTTTAATCCGAGCGCTTTTTCAGCTATCTCCCCAGCTAACATCACAACTGCAAACTTGTCTGACACTCTTGAAGAAAAAGCATCTGTTTCTTGCATTTTTTCCAAGCACAACTGCTTCAGTTTCTGCCACCTATCAATGACGTCATTTTCATCAAGTGTCAGCATATGTTGCACAAACGTCACACCTGCATGACCGTAATGCTCGTTCAACCCTACTTTTAACCGATCTGCATTTTTCGCGTTTTTCGTCCACTCTATGTCTTTAAACTCAAACAGGCGCATCATGAGTCCGGTATTCTGATTTGATTTTTCAAGCAGCGAGTGCTCAGCAGTAAAAATGAAGCTTGTCTCCCATGAATCTATTTCTCTCAGCTCGGCTTCTTTTGTCAATCGCATTTTGTCATTGCCAGCAGCCAACTTATAAATAAAGTCAGTAAAGTTTCTTCGGGTATCACTTGATGCTTCATCCAGGACAAACGGTACACCTGTGTTATTAATCAGCTGTCTGTAAAGTGCATTAGCCGTTGAATTAAAGGAACGAATGAGTCCATTTTTCTTATCAGACGGTTTACCGAATGCTGACACTGCAAGTCTTGCCGCAGTCGTTTTCCCTGTGCTTGACTCCCCTGACAAATGAAACAACAGGCTGTCCGTGTCGATGAATTTCTGTAGATATCCTACAACCGGTGCGGAAAAGCCAAGCATTAAAGCCAGTTCTAAGGGTGCGTGGCCAATGACTTCTTTCTTAATGATGCTTTTCCACCCTTCCAGGGAGCCAGTCGG
Organism: Jeotgalibacillus alimentarius; assembly: GCF_000829445.1. Taxonomy (GTDB): domain Bacteria; phylum Bacillota; class Bacilli; order Bacillales; family Jeotgalibacillaceae; genus Jeotgalibacillus; species Jeotgalibacillus alimentarius. The sequence goes on along the minus strand of NZ_JXRQ01000026.1, from coordinate 5,212 downwards.
TTCGATGTTAAAAGGACCACTATAGATGGATTGAAGTGACTTTGACCCATGTAGCTGATGATGCTGGTAAATCAATTGATCTTCCTTAACCCACCAACCCATTTTTGAATGCTTATTGTAAAAAGGGGCGCTGCTTTCCTGGAAATTCAGAAAACGATTTACCCGAGCTGCATTATGAAAGGATGCGTCTACCCCTTTACTCACTAACTTTTTAAACTCAGTTAGTTCTAGCTGTCTTCTAGAAATGAGAAGCTCCATCATTTGACCTTTATAAACATATTCAAGGACTAACTCAACTTCCTTAGAATGAAGATCCTGCGTAATTTCTTTGATTTTCACATGCCGACTGATGACCTCTTCTTTCGGGGCATCCTTCTCCCCTTCTTCTGGATCTGAATTCTTGTAGTACAATTTTCCGTTTTTCAATGTGTATCGACCAAACTTTTCTTCTTTTTTCTCCGACATACTTAACGCTCCCTGTTAAGGAACTTGTATCATACTGAATATTCAGTATTTTAAAGAGATACAAGTCCCCCTTTTTGTGTATCTTTTCACAATAATTCTTAGATTAGTTTGCTGTCATACCTTTAAAGTGATTGATTATAATAAGCGGTGGTCTATCTATGCCGTTCAGGTACTGTATGTCTACAATGCATTGCTTTCCAATGAGATCATCAACATCATATTCTGTTCTGCAATCAGAATCATCAGCAGCGAGTTGACAAACTTCTTTAATGGTTGCTCGATCAGTTATATCATTCATTTGCTTTGAAATTGGCACAATGCCTTCTTCACACATGATATGACCTTCAATATTAAGTGAAAGTATTTTAATGGAATCTGTGTAGTGTAGCTTTATACAATCAATGTGCGTAATGTCAAAAACGTATTGACCGGGCGGTAAGCTTCTTATTCTTCTATGCACAGGCCGGTTGATTCGATGCATCATTCTGCTTCCTCTTCACTTTGCGACTGAAGTCTAATGACTACAACTGGTTCATCATTTATCTCAGTATAGGTCGCCTCGTAAAAGGTTAGGCTAACCCCTCCATTAAAATTCAGGTCAAACATTTCAGAGATCTCACGTACCAGCTCTGCGTTGTAGACAATTTTTTTCTTCCCAGTCTGTTTAGCTACGTATGATTCTGCAGTTTCGGTTAGATGCTCAGCCACAATGATTCCAGTGTCCAGGAAGCCTATTTGAACTGATTCAGGATTGTTTAGATGCTCACTTACTTTTGAACTGAACATGAGACGTTTGCTGTTTTTGCTTGCGTTTACGATGGACAGTACACCTCCATGCTGACTGCGACTCGATCCGGCTTTTGCTTCAGGGTAAGTGATTTGTTCAAGATTAATCGTATTTGTAGTTGTCATGGTTAAATCTCCTTTTGATTAACATTTTTGGTTGCACTACTTTCGTTGATCATTTTTGTTGCTCATTCAAAACGTCGATCTTATTCATAGGGTGATAGATTTAACTTTCGTATATTCACATCATTATTCATCACTTATTATCGCACCTCCTTGCTACGATTACTAATTTATCAAGGTTCTTGTAATACGTAAAGCTACTGAAATTGAATAAATTCCTTCCGTATGCTAATATCTATTCATCAAATGCACTATTATTGACTGTTTTACTTCAATCTGATCCAATGTGACTGAAATGCAGTCGAATATCGAGTGAATGGTGTAACTCCCTGCATTTTAGACACTTTCAGTTAAATAACATGTTTTTTGATAAAAATTAGAGGTATTTGATATGAATAATTTTTTTGAAGCTTAATAAGCAAAGGAGGTATATTTTGACTTATAAGGAAGAATCAAGTGATAAAGCGAAACAGAAAAAACTTAGACATAAAAAAATTAAAGAAATCTTTGATCAAGATGTAGTAATTAATTCCCACGCTACATTAATTAGTAAGTTAAAGAATAATTTTAAAGTAGAGCAAGCGACAATCTCTCGTGATTTAAGAGAATTAGGATACGTGTATGATAAAAACCAAGGAAAGTATATACCTAAACGCTCAGTTCGAAAGAGTTCCTTGTTGAGTGAAGTAAATAGGCTTTTAGTAGATTCAAATGCAGTAGTTCATACTGGTGTGATGGAAATGGTTCTCATCAAATCATCAGCTGAATATGCACTATTATTAAGCCAAAAAATCGAAGAGTATTTTGAAGACAACGAAGATTTTAAAGGCGCGCTTCCTCACATGAATGGTTATGTGGCAATTTATTTTCATTCTAAATTTAAGGATCGATTCCTGAAAGAGTTGAAAGCTTTAACTAAAGAGCTAGATGCAAAGAAAAGAGCCGAAAGCTAATTGCTTAGCGGCTCTTTCTGTTAGAGTGAATGAAGAAACTTTGAGATTCGTGTTTTTTTGTGGACTTGGCCTTGAGCTGACTTCAACTATTGCCAATGCCACAAACCCACCTTAAAACGACTGTTACACGTTTTAAAGCAGATCCACAGCTAATTTCTTATCTAATTTTGAAATTTGTACGTAAAACTTCGCACTTGTCACTACACTGGAATGTCCGAGCAATTTGCTAACTGTCGTCAAATCTACCCCTCTACGGATCAGCCTTGTCCCAAATGTATGTCTTAACAGGTGAGGATGCAGATGAAATCCTAACTCCTCACCAATCTTTGCAAGCATGACCCGAATGGCATCACGATGCATCTTCCCCTGGCGTTGGCTGAGTAAAAGGATGTCACTTTCTTTAAACTTTGATGATGCTCGTTCGCCTTGTTCATAGATTCTGATGAGTGACAGAACATCAACGCGTAAGCTAATCTCACGAATCTTACCTCCTTTTCCATTCACTTTTAATGTAGACGTAAGTGGATCAATGTCAGATCGTTTGATTTGAATACATTCACTCACCCGAATTCCGGTAAACAAAAGTAGATACACAATCAATCGATCTCGAGCACTTACATTTGATGGCCCGTTTACATAGAACAACAGCTGATTTACTTCTTTGTCTGATAGTGCAGTCACTTCATGTTCACTACCTGCCGCAACCTTAACCCGATCACGTTTTAATGATAAGAAGGGGGAAGAAATCACACCCTTCTCTATTAAAAAGTCATGGTAGACTTTCAGACTATTAATCTTTTTATTCATTGTGGCAATCGCATATGATCCATCCATCATGAATTCCTTATACTTTACAAAAGCAAATCTTGAAAGTGGCTGTGATTCATCAGCTGCTTGATCAGTTAAAAATTGTTGAAATGATTTTAAATCACCCGAGTAACTTTCGATTGTTTTAGGACTCTTTCCATCTTCTATTAGCCACTGCTCGAATTCTTTCCTAAGCTGATTCACTTTGTAGGCACTCCTTTCCCCAAATAAAAAAGACGATCAATGCAATCTCTACATTCATCGTCCTTACTATGCCCAATCATTTGCTAATTCTTTTACAATCACACTTGCCACTGCAACAACAATTGCTAGCACAAATTTCTGCCACATATGTTTCACCTCCTCTCAAGATCACACTCACGACAGTTATATAATTATGGAGTGAGTTTTTTCAGTGCAAAACATTAAAGATTGCTGATTTATCAACGAAGTACCCTGTGATGCCATTCACCTTTTACTTATGTCGTCAGATTCAGCTGGATTTCAGGTACTTATGTCGTGAGATTGCTCCAGTGTAGAAACCAGTTCTTCAAGATAGTCCATGTAGTCTTCAACAATTTCCCTGGATCGAACATTTGGTATAGACTGTATGCCACGCTTGATTTCCTCAAAGTTTACTTCCACTTCTGAAATGATTGCTTCATCAAGCAGTAGTTCAACCAGTTCTTCTTCACTCATGGTTTCTGATTCGAAAAATCCTGTAGCTTCGTCGATTTCTCTAAAATAAACGTCACCATTCATCATAATTTTCTTATACTTCTTCATTGTTGTGCCTCCTATTCGATGTCACCGTTGATGACTTCATTTTCATTTACTTTCTTCCTGTACACAGACTGACCATTCTTTAAAATGACCTGCATGAGCCATTCCTTCGTTTCAGGATGCAATGCAATGGCTCCTAGCCAGTCATTCCCTTTCGAATCATAGACCAGCATTGTTTCAAACAGTAATGCATCCGGCACATCTTCAAGGTACTCTGCCGGAACCAATGCCTGATCGATTTCGTCGACAAACAATTCCACGCCTTCATAGCCAATGTCAGCTTCAGTGATCGTCAGATCAAATGTTTCTTTCATGACTCGGATGAACCAGTCTAACTCCTCCATGCATGTTCCCTCCTAGAGATAGCCTTTTTCCTTCAGTGAGACAAAACTGTTTTCCCCGATGATGATGTGATCAAGCAGATCAATTCCAACAATCTTTCCTGCTTCTTTTAATCTTTCGGTCACGTTAATGTCTTCTCGTGATGGAGAAGGTTGACCGGAAGGATGATTGTGACCTACAACGAATGAAGCTGCATTTGAAAGAATGGCAGATTTCATCACTTCCCTCGGATGCACAAGACTCGCATTCAGACTTCCGATGTGGCAGATGTTAATCGACACCGGCTGATTCTTCGTGTCCAGGTTCACGACAATGAACGCTTCCCGATCTAAGTCTTCAAGGAATTGCTTCATCAGCTGGTACACATCTTCCGGTGATCGGACTGAGCGGTCTTTGTAGAGAATGCTGGATTCTTTAACAAGTCTGAGTGATACAATGTTGATCCGTTTGGCTGGCAGCGGTTTGATCGGTTCTTCCTTCAGTAATGAAAGCTGCCTGTGATTGTGTTTGTATTGCATACGAACTCCTCCTTCAATTGAAAAAAGCCTTCACACCGGGTAGGCATGAAGGCTTCTAATGATGATTCAAGGATATAATATATGCTTATGTTTTAATTCATTACAAATCATGAAAGAAAATAGAAAGCGAGCGACAGCACATGGCCATCACTCGCTTTTCTTTACTCCGTATTCATTTGTAGTGAATAGTCCGAATTGTGTTCAGGACAGGGAGCGGTTTTTCCTCCACTTGGCCATCACTCTTTTCTACGTCCCTCTATTCATTGACTTGAATAGTCTGAATTGTGTTCAGGACAGGGAGGATTTACCACTTAAATGTGAAAAAGCCTTCACACCGTGAACTGCGCCCTGTCAAGTAGACAGTAAAAAAGAAAAAAGGTTAGAACTACGCTACGGCCTGGTACCGATACTCTATCGGTGCCAGGTTGTTTAATT
>NZ_JXRQ01000025.1 GCF_000829445.1 Jeotgalibacillus alimentarius | reverse complement strand
CTGATGAAACGCCGCGGTTATGGGTATCGCAATGAACAAAACCTGTTTCATCGCATTTGTTTAGAAACAGGTTCCCACGACTTTTGGTGATGAACCATACTAATGTAAAAAATATAATCTGTTGGTATATAATTAGTACATATGTATCATTACTTTTTTCTTAAATAGGAGGGATAAGATGACTTGTTCATCATGCGGGCATATAGCAAATCAAGGAGAAAAATTCTGTCAAAACTGCGGACAGACACTGGAACCAAAACTAGAAACGCAGCCTTCACAGTCACCGCAACCTAAAACAAAGAAAACGTTTCGGCACAAACTATTAATTTCTGTTTTGGGTGTTTTTGTTCTTTTAGCCGCAAGTGGTATTGGTGGTAATTATGTCATCAGCAATCAGATTGATCTGAATAAAAAACTGAAGGCTATGGATCGTGATTTTCAGAACCGGAATCCTGAAGCATTTTTATCTCATTTTGAAACAGAAGACATTGAACATATGAATGCTGATCATTTTTATGATTATATTAATCAACAGGACTGGTCTGTGATACGCGATCAGCTTTCAAACGAGATTGAGTCTCTGGAAACAAACGGCTTTGCTGATCCTTTGATAGACAGAGAAGGGAACAAGATTCTTGCACTCGTCTCCGGGGAAGGTCTTTGGGGTTTGCCGATTTATGAAGAAGTGAACTTCAAGCTCCATCCTACAGAAGTGTTTGTTCTGAGTTCACTTTCTGATGTACAGTTCACTGTAAACAAGTTTGACTATTCACTGAAAGAAGATGAATGGGTTTCTGCAGGAACGTATTTACCAGGAAGCTATTCATGGAAATCACTGCTCACAAATGAGTTTGGAGATATTTCCGAAGAAGGTGAACTATTAGTAAATGGTAATGGTGAAAACCGCGTTCAGCTGGAACTGCCGGTTACTGCGGGTATGATTGAACTGACTTCTGATGTAAAGGAGGCAGAACTTTATATCAACGGTGAAGCCACAGGTAAAAAAATAAGTGAACTAGCATCGTTTGGTCCTATTGCTTACAATCAATCAATGGTTTTATCAGCTATGACTAAAAACGATCAGGGTGAATCAGTTGAATCTGAGGCCATAACGATTGAAAGTGACACCCCTGTACATCTTAAGTTCACTCATATTCAGGACCAGCTTGCAGCAGAAGAAAAAGCTGAACTGGAAGAACAGGCTGAAAAAAGAAAGCTTGAAGCTATAGCAACAGTGACAGAAGAACAAAAGACCGAAGTGGCCAGCTTCATTCGAGGCTTCCGTGACTCCTATGAAAATGCACTGAATTATGAGGACTATTCTTACATATCTTCATACTTTAAGTCAGGCAGCGTAATCGAGGATGAGTACCAAGAGTACCTTGCAAGCTTTGACGACACATATTTCCACTTTGATTTTTTGGATCACTCTGTAGAAACAGTAGAGGTTCTTGATCAAAACAAATTTAAAGTTATCACTAATGAATCTTTTGATTTTTATAATCATGTTGATGAAATCTGGCGTTATTACAGACTGAAAGAATACATCGTTGTCGATCAGTATGGAGATTATACGATCGAAGTGATTGATGTTTTGGATGATGAGATTGAAGAAGTGACTAACTGAAATCGGAATGCCGGAGAGTGGGCTATTAATTTAGTTTACTGTACCTACCATAAAAATCCTCCCTGTTCTTAACAAGATTCAGACTATTCACTACAAATGAATAAGGAATAAAGAAAAGCGTGTAATGGTAATGGTCTGTAAGTTGTTTTTGGCTATTTATGAGTGAAAATAAATAGTCATAAGTATGTGTAGGACAGGGAAATCGAAAATGTCGGTTTCTTACTTCTAACGACTTTTTGTTATTAATGTAAATTAACAGATTTTCAAGAGCGTACTTTTTACTTTTATGTTTGACGATAGAGTGAGTACTATACTCATACGACATAGCAATATTTTAATGACGAGTACTAGTTCAGTAACCGTGATTTATCTGTATGAATAATTTTATAGACCTGTATTATTTTGTTGAATATTTTTATTAAAGCTTTCATGCCAAACAGGTGTGAAGGCTTTTCACATTTGAAAAGAAATTCATATTTATTATACGAACAGTTACAGACAACTCTTCCTGCTGGGAGAATCCATTAAACTACTACCAGTCGATTATCAAAGAATCCAGCACTCTCTAAAAAGATTGCTTAGTTTAATCACCGAAATATGTGTACCAGTTAATGAAAGGGGTTAGTTTTGACAGAGCGCCTTGAAAATGTGCCGAATGAAATAACGTTTGAAACGCTGTTAGTTTATGAGCAGGGAGTCATCAATAATAGAATCAAATAGAAGATAAGGACATGAAAAAATAACTAAATAAAATATAAAATTTTGAAATTTTAAGAGGTTATGATCTGTTTTTTGTCGAATATTTACAGGGTGAAGAAATACTCAGTAAAGAAATCAATTGATCATTAGCTATACGAAAACTTATATGCAGTTAGGAGCATACAATGAAAAATATGAATGCCAGACTTAAAGATTTATATGAATCACACTGGGATCATTTAGAGCATAGCATTAATACATTGGCTCACCATGAGAAACCAACCCATCCTTTATTAATTCAGTTCAGAGATGAGGAGGCTTATATCAATGCTGATCAGCGGATCATGATTGTTGGGAAAGAGACAAATGACTGGGAGGGGCAGTTTGGTCAGCATTCACTCTCTAAGTTGCAAGAGACATATATGCAGTTTCTACATAATCAAACAACACGTGCAAAGCAGACATTATTTTGGCGCTATACGAATGAACTGATAACGCAATTAAGTGGCCCGGATCATTTGAATACGGCTGTTGTGTGGAACAACATATATAAACTGGGTCTTGCCGGTGGGAGAGGAGAGCCAAGTAACAAAATTAAGAAGATCAACTTTGAAACCTTTAACGTTTTTGAAGAAGAACTAAAGATTATTCAGCCGGATATGATTATTTTTCTTACGGGTCCTGTATATGATGAAGCTTTAAGAACGTACCTCCCGGGAATCGAGTTTGTTCAGGTAGAGGATGTGGATAAAAGAAAGCTTGCTCAATGTATCCATCCATCTTTACCACACCACACTTACAGAACCTATCATCCTCAATACTTGAATTATTTGACCCCGGGTAAAAGTGAGTTTCATCGGAACACGCCGATTGAGGTCATAGCAGATTTAATATGAATAGGGTTCAATATAAATGTTGAAACAAGTTATACGAGAGGTTCAGTTGTCTCATCTGATGTTTAGATTTTAACAAGAAATCATAATGCAGAACATGTTGTCATTGCATTGCGTATAAGAGACGATCTGAAAAAGACATAAGGTATCCACACATCGCTATTAAGAACTGTGTAGCTATTTTCTGCTCTATGTGAGGAAGATTGCCAGACTATACGTTTTGAATACATAAAACATAAAAGTATTTCTTGAACCCGTTGAATGGAGAATGTAATTTTGGGAGAGAAAAAAGTTAATGTAACAGCAATGGTTGATGAAAATACATTGGCTTTGCTAAGAGCAAAGGGTAACGTTTACCGGTCAATGATGATGTGTAAAGAGGGTATCAAGTATTCATCTCATTCCCCTATCACATTATTAAATGATTGCTGTATGCTTACAGGTTCCACTATGCTTGGGAGCATGGCTGCAACGACCGCCCGGCTTGGAAAAGAAGGAGATATACCATTTATCGTTAATCCGTTCAAAAGGATCATAGTAATGCCAACTCACTCACCTTTAGACGCTGATAATCTGTGGATATTCCCGCAGCATATTCAGGCAATCCACTTTCACACTAGAACAGCAACCATTATAGAATTTACCAATCGCCAGAAGTTGGTCGTCAACCTTCCACTCCGCAGACTGAATCAGAAGATGATGCATGCTCAGAAATTGAGAGAGATCAGTCTCAGAGATAGAAGCCAGGGGTTTTGGCTGGAGGGTTCGTAGTTTTTTACTGTTTTACTATGTTCAAATATTACTAAAATGTGAGGTGCAAATATGGACTTTGAATTTTCAGAAGGATTTAAAATGGGGCTCGAGCTTTTCTGGTCTTCATTGACTGCAGAACCTGCTCTATTATTCGGGCTCGCAGCTGTATTTGGCGGACTCTATGCGTTGTCATTCATAGTAAAAATGCAGAAAGAGCTAAAACTTAAAAGATCGGGTATGCTCGAAGTCGATGAGATGTCAGGCAGGAAATTCGAAGAGTATCTGCAGGTGCTGTTGAAATCAAAGGGATTTTATACAAAGTTAACCCCAGCAAGTGGTGACTACGGTGCCGATCTGGTCTTAGCTACAAAAACAAAAAAGATTATCGTTCAGGCTAAAAGATATAAGAAGAATGTAGGGATCAAAGCCGTGCAGGAAATTGCCTCAGCAAAATCCCATTATCAAGCAGATGAATGCTGGGTCGTGACGAACAGCCATTTTACAGAGGCAGCCAAGAAACTGGCCGCTTCGAATCATGTGCGCCTGATTGACCGGGAAGAATTGATGGGGTGGATGATGGAGAGACAGAAGGTGAGGGTTGGGTGATTAGAAGTTAGTGAAGTGAAGACCAGGGACTGTCCCGGGTCTTCACTGAATATGGAGTAACGAGAAGCGAGTGATGGCTATGTGCTGTCGCTCGCTTTTTGGTTATTTATAAGTGAAAGTAAATAAACTTGGGTAACGGATTTAAGAATGATGACTCATAAAAATTTTCAGTCAAGTATAAAAGGCTAAGTGGGAAGCGATATTGGTGCAAATCAACAATAGGATCGCTGTTAAAGATTATGAGGAGTATTTAAAAATCTATAACAAACCGGATTATGTAAGTAACTATTTTGAAGGTTTTAATACTCAGCTGGACAAATACAAAAAGCTGATTAATGAAGAATACTCAACCAGATCCCTGTCCTGAAAACAATTCGGACTATTCACTACAAATGGATAAGGAGTAAAGAGAAGCGAGTGATGGCGATAAGCTGTCACTCGCTTTTTGGTTATTTATAAATAAGAGTAAATAGTCATAAATGAGTGGAGGACAGGGAGTTACTAAAAAATGCTAAAAAAGACAGATATTTTTGATCAATTGAAATATAAATTCCCCCTTATCAGTAAAGGCTTGATCAAGGGAGTCTATATTTTATTTAACCTGCACTGCATGTCGCGCTCAAAGCATATAAGCAGGAAGCAGTAGAGTTAAAGGGAGTCTTCTAACGGCCGTATAAATGCTTCAACTTCCTCTTTTAAATACTGAATACAATCATTATCCTTAAATTTATCATCGTTCGCTACATACACAGTGAAGTCCTCAGCCTCCTTATTACTCCAGGTGAGCTCCAGTCCATTGATATTTAAAAAAGTTTCAAATACAGTCAGCGCAGTTCTCTTATTGCCGTTTTGAAAAATATGTCCGCCTCTTGCGAGTGAATGATAATAGCAGCATGCTTTTTCGATCACTTCAGGAAATGTTTCCTCACCAAAAAGCTCTGTCTTTGGCCTTTGTACCATACCTTCAAAGCGATCCTGATTCTTCACTCCCGCCTGTTCACTATCATCGTAAAAGTCCATCATTGTAAAGTGTATAAATAAAATTTCTTTAGCAGATAAATAGGTTACAGACAACGTTCTTCACCCCTCTGAATTCACTACCTGTCCCTTAAGTTTCTCAGTGCCTCGTCATATTTTGTAATTGCCCGGTTCATCGATTTCAGCACTTCAGGTCGAATGCCATCCGGAACAGAACGATTTACCTTTTTCATCACAATTTCTCCTCTTTCCTGATCATAATAGATCTCAATTTCATCACCTTTACCCATTTGCATTTCATCTACAATCTCTTTAGGTATAACCGCAGATAAGCTATTGCCGATTTGATTAAGTCGTCTTGTATGACGTTTTTCGATTTTTGATGTCGAGTTTCCACTCATTAGTAGTCATCTCCCTGTTATGATCATTAGCTTGATTAAAGGTCAATTTTATTAGTTATAATAATATTTATTATTAGTATTATTATAACTAACACTACTAATTATGCCAATCATGAATACTTAATTAAACAAGGTTCACATCTCCGGCACCACACCATCCGGCGCATGCCGATCCTCCTCAACTTTCGCCCGGTATTCCAGACAGTACCGGGCATACTCAATGTTAGTTTTCTGAAATCCATGTGGCAATAGCTCTTTCAATAATAGACGGTCCAGATAAGGTGGAGCAGAGGCAGTATCATCTGCGTACAGTGGATAGGAGCTGTACGGATAATCAACCAGCTCCTGAACCATCGGAATCATCGTTTCAATCGGATTGCGGTGAATATAACTGCTTACCATCAGCAAACCAATCGGCCCATCCACTTCTTTGGCGAAATACCGTTTCTGATAAATTCTCCCGATATGGCTATATCTTTTTGAATAAGAATCACTGTATCGTCGATTGATAATCGACATGATTTTAGATAGAGGATCTTTCTCAGCGCGGATCAGCAGGTGGTAGTGGTTAGTCATGAAGCAATATGCCAGAATAGTAAAAGGGTAAGTAAGATAAGCGTGCATCATCGCACGCTCAAGCTCTGCCATATCTTCTTTTGTAGTTTTTTGGTCCCCCTGTCCTGAAAACGATTCAGATTATTCACTACAAATGCATAGGTAAATAAGAAAAGCGAGTGATGGTGTTCAAATCTCAGTTATTTTTGGATACTTATGAATGAAATTAAATAATTATAAATGTGTGTAGGACAGGGATCCAAAAATAAATGTGTGTAGGACAGGGATCCAAAAATAAAACCAGCTCCGCCAAAGGCAGAACTGATTTTTAGACTGTCATTAAAATATGTTTATCGAATCAAATAATTATTAATCGAAAGCACCTTCGAACTCTGAGCTCTTGTAGCAGTTGCCCAAGGCTTGAATAATTCATCATACCCCATCACAATGCCATAATCTGAAGCCCATTGAACCGCAGCACGCGTTTCTTCATCCAGATTACCTAAGTCAGTAAACATGTCATTATCTGAAACGACGAACTGCTCGCCAGTTTCAAGCTCGAATGCACGCTTCAGCATTGTGACCATTTGTCCACGTGTAATCTCCTGGTTTGGCTGGAACGTAGTAGCGGACGTTCCCTTAATTAAACCATTCTCAAATGCAGCAGTAATCTCATCCTGCGTTTCAGCTGCCAGACCGGTTGTATCTTCAAATGGTGATGTGCCTTCAGCTTCTAACTCAAGAGAGCGAACGAGCATCGATGCAAATTGTGCGCGCGTTAGAGAATTACCCGGTGAGAATGTTGTTGCTGTTGTTCCTTTTACAATGTCGCTTGCATATAAGTCAGTGACAAAAGGATTTGCCCAATGGCTTGTAGGGACATCATTGAAAATAGACTTCACTTCCTGATATCTTCCTTCTGCATAAGCTTCTACCGGGCCGTCAAATGATTGAATATAGTCAAATGAAGCATCTACATCAACCGGACCGATTTCAGGCTGACCGATTGTGAATTCTTCCATGCGGTGTGCTTCACGTCCGTACATATAATTATTCACAACAACCGTGTATTCTTCATCAAGGTTTAGTGGATTTCCATCAAGGTCGTATACTGTGTCAATCGTGTTAGAGTCTCCATTCCACGTATAAGTAAAACCTGAGATTGAAAAATCCGGTCCGTATTCATCGCTCAGCTGCGTATTTAATACAGTAACCAGATCCTCGCCTTTAATCGTGAATTTCGTTAACGTATTGCCAAAAGGCTGGATATCGAATAAATCACCGTACGTGATTTCACCTTCATACAGGCTCTCTCTAATTCCGCCGCCATTCATCATGGCAAAGTCTGCATCCATTTCCCACGCCATACCATCAGCAATTAAATTGCCAAGCCCGTTATCACCGATCGGTCCGCGTGAGCCATAACCACCTGTAATCGTAAATGGCGCATCACCAGCATATTGCGCACGAACATCCTCTACCTGAGCTTCGTATTTATCAATAATAGCCGTGATTTCAGGATCTGCTTCAATGCCTTCCTGCACATTTGTTACAACCTCTGCTTCTTTAGAAACAATATCACCAGTTGCAGGATCGATTTCAAAATCAACATCAACGAATGCTTTACCATACTCGTAAGCTTGTACAATTAAAATATCATTGACTGTACGATTCACTTCGCGGTGATTGTGTCCTGCAAGAATGATATCAACTTCAGCGTCAATATTACGCGCGATCTCATCAGCTGATCCTTCGCCGCCTTCACCATCCTGATTTACAGGATTATGTGCAAGTACAATAATAGATTTAACGCCTTGTTCCTTTAATTCTTCTGTATACTTATTAATTGCTTCTACTTCATCAGTAACCTCAAGATTTTCATTACCCTGTCTCACAACGATACTTGGTGTCTCAGTCGTAGCGACCCCGATAAATCCTACCTTTTGTCCTTCAATTTCAGTTACTGCATAAGGCTCCAGCAATAATTCACCAGTTGATGAATCAATTGCGTTAGCTAAGACATTCGGGAAGTCCATCCCTGTATAATCTTCACTGCCTTTTCCTTCAGGATGTGCGCCACCGTTCACCATGCGAAGATATTCAGCAATCCCCTCATCAAATTCGTGGTTTCCTGCAGTACCAAAATCAAAGCCCATTGCATTCATCACTTCAACGATCGGCTCATCCTGAAATGCTGCAGAGACCAGTGGACTTCCGCCAATCATATCACCTGAATGAACGAGAAGCGTATTTGGATTTTCTGCTTCTCTGTTTTTAATATGTGTAGCCAGATAATCCATACGGCCAATTTCTGTTTCTACACCGTCAACCATCTCAGTATATGTACTCGTGTAAAAACCGTGTAAATCGTTTACCCCTAAAAGCTGAACATGAATGTTTTCCCCCTGAGCGTGACCAGTTTCACCTGCTGGAACTAAAACGAATCCCAGGGCGACTGCTGCACCAAGTGCCACGCCAACTAACTTATTACCAACCTTTTTGAACAATAGACTCTCTCCTTTAAACGTAGATAGATTGTGAGATTTTGACGCTCACTGTTTCATTATATAGTAAATAAAGGGAGGGGGGATGTAGTTATTGTAAAATTCAATGAAATAAATTAAAGGGAAATTCACAAATGAATAATCTTTATCGGGATGCTCTTCATTTACAATTTAACCGGAATGGCTATATTCAAAAGAGGGGAGCTGGATCCTCCCAGCCATTAGCTCAGGAATGAAAAAAGACCGGGACAAAATCCCAGCCTTTTAATCTATTCACCTAGATAAACCACAGCCTCATAAGGTCTTAATACAACCTCATCAGTCTCCAATGACGCTACAACCCCATTACTAACCAACACCTGATCCGCATCAAACTGAAGTTCACCAGGTTTCGTAAAGACCTGCTCCTGATCACTAAAGTTCGTCAGTACCAGCAGCTTCTTGCCTTCATATGATCTCGTATAAGCATAAATCTCCGTGTGATCAGGCAGCAACAATTCGTAATCACCATATTGAATAATTTCATATTGCTTCCGCAGAGAAATCAGTTTCTTATAATAGTGAAAAATAGAATCCGGGTCATGCACTGCCTTAGAGGCATTAATCTCTTTATAGTTTTCATTCACCGCAATCCATGGTGTACCAGATGTAAAGCCGGCGTTCACTTCGTCGTTCCACTGCATAGGCGTTCTTGCATTGTCCCGGCCTTTCGTATAGATCGACTGCATGATGTCCTCTTCACTTTTACCTTCATTCAGTGCATCACGGTAATAGTTCAATGTTTCAATATCTTTGTAGTCTTTGATAGAGTCAAACCGAATATTCGTCATACCGATTTCTTCACCTTGATAGATATATGGCGTACCCTGCAGCATATGAAGGAATGTGGCGAGCATTTTTGCTGAAGTGACGCGATATTCTTTGTCGTTTCCAAATCGTGATACCATTCTTGGCTGATCGTGATTATTCATATAGAGACTATTCCAGCCGGTGCCGTGCAGGCCTGTCTGCCAGCGGGAGATGCTTTCTTTCAGGTCACGAAGGTCGAGCGGCTTCAGATCCCATTTGCCTTCAGGGCCTGAATCCAGATCCATATGCTCGAACTGGAACACCATCTGCAATTCATCGCGCGAAGCGTCTGTATATTCAATCGCCTGTTCAACATTCACACCAGGCATTTCTCCAACGGTCATGACATCATAATTTGAGATGACTTCTTTATTCATTTCGTGTAAAAATTCATGGATACGCGGGCCATTCATAAAGTACTGGCTGCCGTCTCCATACTTCTTATTATGCGGATTAGGTCCATCCGGCAAGCCTTCTGCTTTAGAAATAAAGTTAATGACATCCATTCTGAAGCCGTCAATCCCTTTATCGAGCCACCATTTCATCATGTCATATACTTCGTTTCGAAGCTTTGGATTTTCCCAGTTCAAGTCCGGCTGTTTTTTACTGAATAAATGCAGGTAATATTCACCGGAAGCTTCATCATAATCCCAGGCTGATCCGCCGAATGTAGCTGCCCAGTTATTCGGTGCTTCCCCGTCGTGTCCCGGGCGCCAGATGTAATAGTCACGATATGGATTGTCTTTTGATTTGCGTGATTCAGCAAACCATGCATGTTCATCAGAGGAGTGGTTTACCACAAGGTCCATAATCAGCTTCATCTCTCTCTTATGAATCTCGTCCAGCAGGTTTTCCCAGTCGCTCATTGTACCGAAGTCGTCCATGATCGCCTGATAATCAGAGATATCGTACCCGTTATCATCATTTGGTGATTGATAGACAGGGGAGAGCCAGATGACATCAATGCCTAATTCTTTTAGATAATCCAGCTTTTCAATGATGCCGGGGATATCTCCAATCCCGTCACCGTTTGAATCATTAAAGCTTCTCGGATAGATTTGATAGACAACGCTTTCTTTCCACCATGTTTTTTTCATCAGATAAATTCCTCCATTTAGATAAAGTTATGTAAGGGGGGACGGCAAAAACCGTCCCCGGCTATATACTTATTTTAATGAACCTCTCATGACTCCGCCAATAATCCACTTCTGAACGAAGATATAGAGAACCACCATTGGCAGCATCGCAAGCAGGTAGGATGCGAAGGCCAGGTTATAGTCTGTACTGAACTGACCCTGGAATGCATATTGCACAAGAGGGAGTGTGTACATACTTGAATCACTTAAAATCACGAGCGGAAGCATGAAGTCATTCCATGCAGCAAGTGCTGTCAGGATCGCAACAGTTGCGTGCATCGGCTTCATCATCGGGAAGATAATCTTCCAAAATACCTGGAATGTATTCGCACCATCTATGATTGCCGCTTCTTCAAGCTCAACAGGCAATGTTTTTACGTAACCTACATAGATAAATACGTTAAACGCAAGGTGCATAACCCCATTTAAAATACCCAGACCTACCAGGTTGTCCATTCCCCAGCTGCTTGTCTGAAGCACAAGCGGAAGCATGATGATCGGGAAGGGGATGAACATCGCACTGATAAAATAAAAGTATAGAAACTTATAAAACTTCTTGTGCATATTACGCGCAATTGCATAGGCGACAAGAGAGTGAGTCAAAATGACAATGATAACTGTGAGTACAGTCACGAATACACTGTTACCGAGGGCATTGAAGAAGTTCGTGACTTCAATCGCCTCAATGAAATTACCAAAGCCCCACGACTCAGGAAGTGCCAGTATGTTGCCGCTCATTTCCTGAGGTGTTTTAAAGGCGATAATCACTGTGAGATAAATAGGGAACAGGATGAAAATGGTTCCGAGTATTAAGAAAATGGTTGCTTTCCAATTAATCCGGTTACTCATCAGTTATTTCACCTCTTTTCTTTCAAGGATTCGAAGCTGCACAACAGAAATAACGACGATCACGATAAAATAGATAACCGCATTTGCAGACTGGTAAGCAAACTGACCGGCTTCAAATCCGCCTCTATAGATTAAAAGAGAGATAGACTCAGTCGCGCGTCCTGGACCGCCGCCTGTTAATGCGATAATCTGATCAAATGCCATCAGGAAGTTTTTCATGGCAACGACCATGTTGATTGTAAAGAATGGTGCAATCAGCGGGAATGTAATTCTCCAGAATTTTGACCATGCTTTAGCGCCGTCAATATCCGCCGCTTCATACAGCTGCTCATCCACTGTAGATAATCCTGCTAAGTACAGCAGTGTATTAAATGCGACAGACTGCCATACGGCAACAATGACAATTCCGATCCAGGCAAGGTCCTGATCACCCAGAATGTTTTTAGAAAGTGCTTCAATGCCAAGCGCCTGACCAAGATCCGGCACCATATGAGTGAAGATGAATTGGAAAATATAACTCACAATCAATACACTTAAGATAAATGGCAGAAAGTAAGTCGCTCTAAGCGTTTTTCTGAACTTGATTTTTGCATTTAATCCCATTGCGATCAGTACACTGATAATGTTGACTAAGATCGTAGAAACAATCGCAAATTGGAATGTGAATCCATAAGCCCCAAGTGCTCTTGAGTCCTGGAATACTTTAAAATAATTTGTAAAGCCTGTAAAATCCCAATTTCCATACCCTTTAAAGTTTGTGAAACTGTAAAAGACACCCTGGAGTGCAGGATAAGTATGAAAGATGAAAAATAAGACAAAGGCAGGGATAACCATCAGTAAAAATGCATGATCTCTTTTCAACGTATTTCACTCCCTCAACATAGATTGACTGCTGACCTTGCTCCGCGCACGCGCACAGATCATGCCCGCAGCGAAATCAACAGCCATCAGATGAACAATGGGGGACAAGCCCCCATTGTAAAATTTACCGGTTTTGTGCTGCTTCCCACTCTGAATCAATGACTTCAAGTCCTTCAGTCTTGTTGCCGTTGATCAGCATATCGAGTACAAGGTTTTCAACACCCATACCAGCAGGATAGTAGTGGTCCTGGAAGCTTGTCAGACGGTCATTTTCAAAGTATTCACGGATGCCATCAAACACTTCATCCTCCTGATAAACACCTTCAACAGCAGAGAATGCACTTTGCTCATTCATATACTGTTCAGCGACTTCCTGCTCAAGCATAAATGACAGGAATTTCTCCGCTTCTTCAGGATGCTCAGTTGACTCACTGATCGCAAGCGCAACATCGACACCTGACACAAGATTATTCTCTTCAGGGTTGTTACTTGATGGAAGTGCAAACGTGCCAAGCTCTACATCAGGATTGGCTTCTCTGATTTCTGGAATTGCCCAATTACCCTGAATATAAAAGACGCCTTCTCCGTTAGCAAAGGCACTATTACCGTCGCCATATCCGATTCCGAAGTTATCACTATGACCATATTCAAGCAGCTGAAGCATTTTTTCTGCAACCTCGTCATAATCCTCGACGAAAGATGCTTCACCATTATTTTTCATTTCAGCGAAATCTTCCGGTACGATATTTCCGGCAACCCCATTCCAGATCGCCATACCAGTCCAGGCTTCCTGTAACGTTAAATAAAGTGGAACCTCGCCGGCTTCTTTTGCCGTCTCAAGTGCAGCAATGAACTCATCCCATGTTTTCGGAATTTCAATCCCTAGCTCTTCAACCTTTGCTTTGTTATAAATCACGTGGTTCGCATTCGTTGCATAAGGGACACCGAAGCTTCCCTCTGTATCAGGGCCAGCTAATTGTCCAAGCATGTCTACATAGGATGACTGAACCTGTGACAGGAGGTCCGTATCAGATAAGTCACGAAGCACACCTTCACGTGCGAACTCACCATACGTCGCGTTTCCTCCAATTGAAAGGATGTCAGGCATATCATTCTTAGTCAGGCGTGTACGCAAGACTGTCTCCGCCTCAGGAGGTGCCTCAAGTTCAACGTTAATATCCGGGTTTTCTTCTTCAAATTGATCAATTAAAGCCTGATACGTATCGATACTCTCAGATTTGTTTGAGAATAGCTCAAGTGTGACGCTTCCATCATCATTTCCACCGCCGCAGCCTGCAAGTATGGCAGCTGCCGTTCCTGCTGTTACTAAAAACTTTCCATAATGTTTTTTCATTAGTAAGTTCCTCCTAGATTGATTTGAGTAAACGTTTACTCAAAATATAAAAAAATAAGGGTTATATTAAGTTGTTTCTAGAGTAAACGTTTACTCTAAAGTGATAAGTCTCCCATTAAGGAGATACTCAGTTCATCTTTTTTACGCTCTGTCTTTCAATAATTTCATGCGGGAATACGACACTTTCCTGCTTTTCATCGCCATGAATCATATCCAGCACCATCTTAGCAGCAACCTCACCCATTTTAGCAACAGGCTGGGAAATCGTTGTAAGCGGTGGAATACTGACATTACAAATCTGGATATTATCATACCCGATCACGGACACCTGTTCAGGAATTTGGATGCCCATCTTGTAACCTTCAGATATCATTCCAAGCGCCATCTCATCACTTGCTGCAACAACTGCAGTAATGTCAGGGTGATCAGTCATCAATGTGCGAAAAGACTTAGCGCCATCAATGTAACTGAATCCTTTGTGAGAAACGATCATACTTTCTTCAAAGGGAATCTGGTGGCTGCTCAAAGCCATTCTGAAACCTTCCACTCTCGGTACACCGGCGATCATGTCGTTCCGGTTTCCGCTAATCATCCCGATTTTTTTATGGCCCTGACGGATCATATACTCTGTCGCATGAAATGACGCGAGACGGTCGTTCACTTTGACTGATGGAACAGGCAGGTTTAATGATTCTGTAGACAATAGCACCAAAGGAATACCCGAACGTTCAATCATCTGGTAATACTCCTGTAGCAGCACTTCACTTGTAAAGATGATCCCGTCAACCTGCTTGGCAATCAACAGCTGAAGGTATTGCATCGTTTTTTTTCCTTTTGACTCCGTGTGACAAACAATCAGACTTGAACCCTGTTCATGCACAGTTCGTTCAATCCCTGACACCATCTCAGATACAAGCATGCTTGACAACGCCGGCACTAACAGACCAATCGTATTCGTTCTTTTACTGATCAGCCCCCGGGCTACCCCGTTAGGTACATAACCCAGCTCTTCAATTGCTTGTTCAACAGCCTTTCGCGTATCTTCAGAGAAACCGCTCTTATTATTCAACACGCGGGAAACCGTCGCAATTGAAACATTTGCAGCCCGTGCCACATCCTTAATCGTCGCCAAATCACATGCCTCCTGACTATTACAATAATTACGTAAACGTTTACATGACTGATCATACAGAATTTTTGAAGCGTTTGCAAGAGGGGATTTGGGGACGGAGTTTGCACTTCGGAATAGGGGGACAGAGTATGGTTTTTGGGGATGGAGTTTACACTCCAACAAAGAGGAACAGAGTTCACACTCTTAGTGGAGTGTAAACTTCGTCCCGGAAATAAGAAATCCGTTTCCAGTTTTTTATATGTTTTTTTAAACTTTCGACTCTTCAAAAACATCATTCACCTATATATAATTCTAATATATATTTTATGTATGTGAGATTAATATAATAAGTGTATGATAAATAGTTCTATTATCCTGTTATTTGGGTACAGCATAGATAGGTCAGTTTGATAGCTGATTTATTTTTACAAAAAGAAAGAGGAATGTTCATGTTTAAGAAACGTTTGTATTTGTTATTTGTATTATGGGGATTGACATTAGGTTTGCAAGCTTTGCTCCCTGAAAGTTACGCTTCAATTCATGTAATGCTAGTTATGTTGTCTCTTGTTATAATGATGTTTTTCAGGACAAAAATTAATTTTCTGATTGTCCTGTCCATTATATTAGTCTATGGATTTAGTTTAACTTTTTACGCCCAAATGAATGGTATTTTTAGTGGCGGGCAATACGTACTGATTGCTGCGCACCTTTTGTTAACTGCTTCTCTGCTTATTCTTTGGCTCATTGTGCATGACATCAAGTCTTTAGTAGAAGAGAATAAGAGCTTAAAGGAGCGGATCATGTTACTTGAGAAGTTTGACCTGAATACAAAAGCTCTATCGATGCCAGAATTTATGGAACGTGGCTTGATCATTGAAACTGCTATGAAGCGCAGACGTGAACAAGGGCGGCTTCTATATTTTAGAGTGAAGGATTCTGTACCGGTGGAGGCCAGGAATTCACTGAGGCATTATTTTGTAAATACTTGTCTCCATACGGTTAGAGAGGAATTTGATCTGGTGACATCTCCTGATCAGAATGAAGTCTTTGTGTTACTGCAAGGAACAAATGCAGAAGGTGAAAGTATTGTGATTAATAGACTGACAGAGAAGTTAAGAGAGCATGTGAATTACATCGAATTGCCGTATAACATTGCTTCCTATGAGATCGGAAGTTTGAAAAACATCATGGAGCAGTTTGATCAGCAAAGGGGGGCGTAAACATTGAATATCGTTCTGCTGTTGATCATGAGTTTTTTCTGGACGTTACTGATTTTTTATTCTGTTTTAACATTAGCTGGCGTCTATTACCGTGCCAAAAGTCAAAAGACTATTGAACTGGAGACGTATTCATCTGTCTCTGTCTTAATTCCTGCTCATAATGAAGAGATTGTCATTGAGGATACACTTCATGCAATGGCTCAGCTTGATTATCCCGGAGAATTGCAGATCTATCTGCTTGATGATGGCTCGTCTGACCGAACACCTGAAATTGGGAAGTCCTTTCAGGAGGCATTTAGTCGGATCCATTATATTTCAGTTCCGCCCGGGGAGCCTAAAGGGAAATCACGCGTCCTGAACTATGGGTTATCTATTATCGAATCTGAATATTTTTTAGTCTATGATGCAGATAATCAACCCGAGCCTGATGCTGTAAAGCTGCTTGTTGAAAAAGCGGAAACGACGCAGCATGCTGCCGGGGCTGTAGGATATGTCAAAACAAGGAATGCTGATAAAAACCTGCTTACTCAAATGATCGCACTTGAATTTCAGGTCTTTCAGCTACTGATGCAATCAGGCCGCTGGCAGCTGTTGAAGCTGGGCTCGTTGGCGGGGACCAATATGCTGCTGCGTAAAGATATTATCGATCAGCTTGGAAGGTATGATGTTTATGCACTGGCAGAAGATGCTGAACTCACGATTCGTCTAACTGCAGAGGGTTATTTGTTACCGGTCGTACCGGATTCAAAGACGTGGGAACAGGAGCCGGAAACGATCAAAACATTTATTAAGCAGAGAACCAGATGGCTGATCGGGAATCTATATTTACTGGAGAAAGTGTTTCTGTCTTCAAAGTTCTGGCGTAAAAAAGCTTTCCATCATTCAATTCAGCATTTAACCGTTTATTTATTCTTTGCGGTTCTATTGCTATTTTCTCATCTCTTTTTCATTGGTAGCCTGTTCGATTTGTTTGAGCCGACATATGCTGCACCAATCCTGATGCTGTGGTTTATGAGTTATATTGTCTACACAGGTCAGCTGATCGGAGCAATTGTGATGGATCGGACAGTCTCACCTTTAAAAGTAACAGTCGCACTGGTGATGTATTTTACGTATGCCCAGCTGTTTGTTATTTTACTTGGACGGAGTGCTGTGATCTATGTGTGGAAACGAATGGTGAAGCGGGAAACGATTAAGTGGGATAAAACAAACCGCTTTAAAAACAGGCCGATTTAATGAAGAAGTCTATTTGGATTCTAACTGTTTTGGCCATTTTAATAGCTGCAATAGGAGTGACCATTCTGATGAAGTCTGATGAAACATTCTGGTCGTCCGAATCATTTCAGGATATCGTGGAAACCCATTATATGACAGATTCAGGGAAGATCCGTTCATATGGAACGAATGAGAACGAACAATTTCTATTGGAATCTACTGGCTTATATGTGCAGTGGCTGGCAGATCAAGAATTGCTTGAAGATGTTGAGATACAACTGGATGTCATAGAAAGAGAGTTTTTTGTGGAAGAGAATGATAAACAGTTTCTTGCGTGGAAAATCGAAGGTCAGGAACGTGCTCAGACAACTGCATGGATAGATGATGCGAGAGTTCTGCCGTATATGACGAATAAGGATCGTCTTATACAATCGATTAATAAGAATCAGGTGAAAGATGGTATGGTGGCTGATTTTTACGATTGGGCACAGCAGCAATCAAGTAACCGTGTAGTTCTGAGCTATGGAATGGAGGAATTTGACGGGCTGAACCTTGAAGGTATGCAGCAGCTTTATGAGAAAATTGCGCAGGCAGAGGGCACTTTTTATGATGAATTCTATTTGATAGAGGAAGAGCAGTTTGAAAAGGCTGATGAGGTGCATATGGTGGACCAGCTGCTCATTGCTTTGGAGCTTGAAGAATTGAATTTATCTAATGATCAGTTCTGGAACTGGCTGCAAAATGAATGGGAAACTGAAGGTTCCATCTCAGGGAGATATGACCGGAACTCATTGAAAGGAAACCTCGTAGAATCAGGGGCTGTCTATGGCATAGCAGCTGAACTGGCAATGCAGAAGAGTGAAAGCGAGCTTGCTGAAAAGTGGAAGCAAAGAGGGTTTGAACTTGTGTATAGAGAAAATGGGGACTACGGTGATGTTCACTTTTTTGATTTGGTATGGAATGCACCTTGACAGAATATCGAACAGATCCAAATAAAAAAAGCCACGATTCCTTTTAGAAAAAGGGCGTGGCTTTCATTGTATACTTATCTCTCCAAAGCTTTAGTATTAGAGAAAAATAATTCCTCAGCATAATCAGTATTCTCCAGTTGCTTGGAGCGTTCTATTACAGATTTGCTCATTTGGTTAAGTGGTGTATTTATTTTCACATCAGCAATTTGGTCTAAAAACGTTTGCTTATTATGACGCATGATTCGAGACTTTATCCTATTTTTGAAAGTACGTTTCATTGCTATCACCTCTTTTATATATTATATAATATTGTTTATGATATGCAAAACGTTCTTATCGGTTGGGATAATACGCTGAAGACCAGGGACAGTCCCGGGTCTTCAGTCCTCAGCATCAATCCCTCACAGGCGGCATCCTCAAATAAAGATTCATCCGTTTTTTTGGCAGGTGGATTTCATGAATAAGAATCGTTGCTGCACGCTGATATTGTCTCTGAAATGTACTGACCGAACAATTTACAGTTAATCTTTCTCCATTAATAAATTGAACGATCGCCTTCCCTTTTTCACTATGGGGAAGGATTTTTTTGTAGTGATCAATTGAAATCCAGGTGTTGTCAATATGTGATGGTGAATGGGTTGGGAATAATATGATCTCTTCAAATTGATCGACAAGTACTGGGATCTTATTGTAAATACAGAGTTTGTGCCTGGCAGATTCCAATCTGCCTGAGTATGAGCTGCCTTTATCAAGACAAGCCTGATTGATCAGTTTGAGCGGGGTGTGTGCGGAGTAGCAGGTTCTGTCAGGCTCCATGATCATTGATTGGTATTCCAGATGTCTGGCGCACCTGATTGCCATTGTTGAGCTGTTGATTTCGTAATCTACGCGATTTTCTTTCATCCATTTCTCCTCTGTTCGGCCTCTGCCAAAACGATTATTAACGTATCCAATGAAGTGTCCCTAAGAAGTCCCGTTACATACTATTTCGACATTATTTTATATAATCCTTCTGAAAATTAAAAATATTTTACTATTAAGTAAAAAATAACAAAATATTAATATGAAAGTCTGAGTGTTTTTTGTTTGTTTATGCTGAAACTGCACGTTTACATATGTGAAATCTGCAAAACAGAGCGATAACTGTCTTCAAACGTCAAAAACGCTAAATCGCTGCCTGGATCATTCTTTTATACACTACACGTAACCCAGGGAATAACCGGCAGACGCGTCTCCATATTGGAGAAAAAGAAGATGACATTTGAACAGCAGTACGAACAGTTTGAGCCAATGATTTTTCATATGATGAAGAAGCTGCACATTACCCGTGATCACGATCTTTATTTGCAGGAAGGGCGGATTGCGCTGTGGAAAGCATCAGAGAAATTTGATGAAGAGAACGGAGAGTTTGCGCCATTTGCTTATCAGTATATACGCGGCGGGATGCTTGATCTGATGAGAAAACAGAATAAGCTGCTGGAGCGGGAAACGGTGAAATCTGATGAGTACTGGCAGATGAATATGGACATCACAGAAGACAGACTATTAGAGATTGATATGCTCGCGCCGTATGCAGAAAAGCTAACCGCGCATCAGAGAAAGTGGTTCTGGCATACGTTTATTGATGATATGACCGTTGGTGAGATTGCGGAGCGGCATATGGTGAGTGTGAGCGCGGTGAAGAAGTGGAAGAAGGGGGCTGTGGAGCGATTGCGGGGGTAAGAAACGAAGACCGGGGCGCATCAGCCCGGGTCTTGATCAATTATGATACTTTAAACTCCCCAACAATCCCACTCAATTCCTCAGCCATCTGAGAAAGCGCAGCAGAACTCGCTGCAATTTCTTCCATCGAGGCACTCTGTTCTTCTGATGCAGCCGCGATGGACTGTGATTCTGCAGAAGAATGTTCGATCATTGCAGTTATTCTGGCAGTAGATTCAACCATGCTGGCTGTCCGCTGATCAAGGTCTGTCACTGATTTCAGTACATTTCTTGCAGCTTCTGAAATGACTGCAGAAGCTTTTTCGATTTCGTTGAAGCTTGCCAAAACAATGAGGAGGGATGGATTGAGGGTTGAAGTGGAATTTGGAAAAAAGAAGATAGGTAAGGCGATGGACCGGGCGAATAGAGAAGGGATGCGGTATGTGGTGGTGCTTGGGGAAGACGAGGTGAAGAGTGGTAAATATAAAATAAAGGATATGAATACTGGAACTGATGAAGAGGTTCGATATAATTTTTAGGTAAAATTTGAAGTTGGGGACGGGGTTGGCACTTTGAATGGAGCTGCAACTCTGTCTCTAATTTTCACTCATTTCAAATTTACATTTTTTATCTATCTCTGCTATTTTTATAGTATATTAGTATTGAGATTAAAGAACTATAAAAGGTGGATTGAAATGAACCATTTTCCGATACATACACTTGATTTAAAAACAAGATTAGAACTGGATAAGTTGGCTTATGATCAGGAGGATTTTGATAAGGAAACTTTAGAAGGTAGTGCTTTTCAGGAATTTTATGATGACCTGACTTTTATGCTGGATGGGCATGAAGTAAAGGCTGGATTGAATAATGAGCAGCATAGTCTGGAATTATTAATGCTGAAGTATGATACTAAGGTACTTTATGAGCTAATGGAGAGCTATAGAATGGAGTTGGAGGGGACCTTTCTTGATCTCAAGCAAATCTCAGCAAGGCTTATGAAGTATGAGATCGCACTGAGGTACAGATACTCACTGGGGCTCTATGACACAGATGAATCGCTGACAGACTATCGGGCACGAAAAATAGCTGAACTTGAGAATAGGAAAGTACATCTTGTTTTAAAAGCAACGAGGCATTTTACATTGCCTACGATCAGTATTCCGGTTGATCAGGTGAGTGACGATTCGCGAACGACATACGTTGATACCCTGCTGGAAACGATGGATGCTATGGTTTATGAGCATCAATACTTTGACACGGCCCGTGATGAACTGAAATATCAGCTTAGTGCGATCGATTTGCGAACTAAATATGACTGGTCTCCCCAGAAAAAGGGGTGGAGGCTGGGTTATTTAGAGCAGCGTGCGATACAGGCAGAGTTAATCCTTCATTTGAAAAATGGATTAAGAGAGGCAATGCTCATTGGTGACGAGATTGCGATCCGTAAATATATCGCCTGTCTGAATACCGTCTATTACGTCAATTTAGTAGTAAGTGGAATTGAACCTGAAAAGAAGCCTTATGAAATGCCTGCAGTTGATTATCTGGATGCGTCATACATTAATACAGGTGTGCTGGGCACCAGCATGTATGAAGCAGGGAAGAGTTATGCTGAAAACGTCCGCATGCTTGGAACAAGAGGGCACGGTATAGCGGCTGAAATGGCGAATGATCTGATCGATAAGGCTACACTGAAAAAAGCGGAGCTATTAGGCAGCGATAATGCCAAAAATGGAGCAGACCGGATTGTAAATGGTGAACTCATACAGACAAAATACTGGTCAACGGGCGGAAAAAGTATTAAAGATTGTTTTTCTGATGACCAGTTCAAATATGTGGCTGATGGAAAACCGATGCAAATTGAAGTGCCGAAAGATCAGTATGAGCAGGCGCTTAAGTCTATGAAGGATCGTATCACGCGCGGAGACATGAAAAATCTGGGCATTACTGATCCCGAACAGGCCGCTCAAATTGTCCGGAAAGGCAATATCAGTTATAAAACAGCACAGCGCATAGCAAAAGCGGGAACAATTGAAGGAATTAGTTTTGACGCATCCAAAGGCGCAGTTACAGGACTTAAAACTTTTGGTGTTTCTGCAACCATTTCATTTGCTTCGGCAATCTGGAAAGGTGAGAATGCTGACGAAGCCTTGGGCCAGGCTGTTAAAGAAGGGTCATCAGTATTCGGAAGACATGTTGTTCAGCATGTGCTGACCCAGCAGATTGGGCGTACAGCTTTAGAAAAATCAATGCGGCCTGCAACTGATTATGTTGTGAAAAACGTGCTTGGCAGTAAAACTTCAGCTCAAATTGTGAATACTTTTTTACGTACTGCATCACAGAAATCGATTCATGGTGCAGCCGCACTTAATCATTTATCAAAAGTATTTAGAGGTAATATGGTAACGATGGCAGTAACAACAGCGGTCATGTCGTCAGGCAGTATCTACGATGTGATTAATGGGAGGATCTCAAAATCTCAGCTATTTAAAAATATTGGAACCGCCGGGGCCAGTGTCGGAGGAGCCGCACTTGGGGCTACTGTAGGCTCAGTTATACCTGTAGTCGGAACGTTTATTGGAGGTGTTATAGGGGGCGTCATCGGAGGAAAAGCTTCCAAAAAAGCACTCGACAGTATGATTGAAGACGATGCAATTGCAACGCTAGATGACATGAAGAAACTCTTTGTAGAAAACATTGAAGAATTAAATCTGGACAGGGAGGAACTGAACTTTATCGCCGGCAAAATTTTTGACGGTAAGGCTCTGCCAAAAGAACTGAAGCTAATGTATGCAGCGAATGATCGTGAACAATATATATCTGACAAAATGGATCCGTATATTGATGTGGTTTTGAAATCGAGACCAAGAATTTTGGATGTAGGCGATTTTGTGAAGAGTTATCAGGAGAAGGCGGTTTAATATTTGGGGACGGAGTATACACTCTGTCCCCGTTTTGCGCAGTGGAGTGCCAACTCCGTCCCCAGTGTTCCCAGTGTTTTAATCCATTTAATTATGTACATGATTTTCCGATATAAAGATTAACATCTTAGATTTTAAAATTGGAGGAATCATTATTGAAATATATATGTTCATTCTTGTTACTGCTCATTCCTTTCATATTCAATGAAATTGAAGTGTCTGGGAAAACGCTTGAAGGCGAATTCTTGATTGAGTTTGAGAATAATAATGGGAAAGAGCTGATTCAGGAAGCTGGCGGCGAGATGATTGCTTATTATGAAAATTTTAATCTGGCAGAAGCAAGGCTTTCTGTTTCAGCTTATGAGACACTTCGTCAATCTGAACTGATTCATCATATAGAAAGAAATATTGAGATTTCACTGGACGAACAATTTGTGGAGTGGGGACCGCTCTTAATTCAGGCCCCCTCGCTGTGGGAGTCTGATCTGACAGGGCATGGAGTTAAAATCGGTATCATTGATTCAGGTATTGCGGCGCATAATGATTTGAGAATTGCCGGTGGGGCATCTTTTGTAAGTTATACAACTTCCTATCGTGATGATAACGGTCATGGAACTCATGTGACGGGAATTGCCTCAGCGCTTGATAACCAAATTGGGATCAAAGGAATCGCATCCGGTGCAGACATTTATGCATTGAAAGCTTTTGATCATACCGGAACAGGGACGCTTTCGAGTATGATTGCTGCGCTGGACTGGGCTGTCAAAAATGAGATGGACATTGTGAATATGAGTCTTGGATCAGAATATGATTCTTCAGCTGCACGAAGAGCGATTGAGCAGGCTGAGGCAGAAGGTGTTCTGATGATCGCTTCTTCAGGTAACAATGGTCAAAAGTCAGGTCATAAGGTTTCGTATCCTGCTGCCTATCCTGAAACTATTGCGGTCGGGGCAGTGGACCGAAATCGGAACTATGCCAGTTTTTCATCCGTTGGCACAGCGGTGGATCTGGTTGCGCCTGGAACAGATATTGGCAGCACTTATCTGAATGAGCGTTATGTCAGAATGAGCGGCACTTCGATGGCCGCGCCTTATGTAACAGGTGCCGCAGCCTTATTAATGGAGAAATATCCTGCTGCCGATTCTCAGTGGATAAAAGAACAATTGCTTGAGGCGGCAGTTGACCTTGGTTCACCGGGCCGGGATATTTATTACGGAGAGGGTCTTTTGCAGCTTCAAATGCTGACCGGACTTACAGCGCCTGATCAGGTGAAGGTCATTGAAGCTCCTGAAGCAGTTCAAGGGTTAGTAGGAGAAAAGCAGAAAGTGAATGCAACAGCCCTTTTAGAAAATGGAGAAGTACTTGACCTTGCCAGAAATGATGAAGCAGTATGGCGATCTTTGAATAGCAGGATCGCTGAAGTTACGGACGGCGAGGTTTATTTTAAGCAGGCTGGAGAGACGGAAGTGACTGTGACTTATCAGGATAAAACTCGCCGGATATTGGTGACAGTTTTACCTGTATTAAGTGCGGAGAGTTCGTTAAGCGGGACGATTGGTGAGGATCTGCTGCCACAGGTGATGGTGAAGACGGCAGTTGGTGAATCCAGAGTATTGGATTCGGATGAAGGAAAATGGTTGTTAAGTGATGATCAGAGTCTGGTGATAAATCCGGATGGGAGTATCTCACTGGTTCGAGCAGGAGAGTATAACCTCACCGTAACGTTCATGGGAAGTGAGATTAACATTCCAATTCGCGTTAAAGGGGAGTTGAGAACGGATTCTCTTATTCAGGGGCAGCCAGGAGATACTTTTTTGCCCGAGTTACGCTATTATATTTCAAAAGATCAGTTTGAATATGTAAGTCTTGAAGAGTTGAATGCGGAAATAGAGGATCCTTCTATTGCAGCGATCCAAGATGGAGTGATACTATTCCAGCAATCAGGCAGCACTGTGCTGATGTTAACTTATAAAGGAATAAGCGTATCTGTACCAATCATCGTGGAGGAGCTCAGTGCTGAAGGGTCGATTAATGATGTATTTTCGACAGAGTTTAATGATGTGTCCAGTGATTACTGGGCGAGTGAACAGATCATGTCATTAGTGAACAAAGGGATCATCAAAGGATACATTGACAGCACATTCCGTCCTGAACAATCAATCAAGCGGAGTCACGTGGCACTGCTGCTTTCGAGGGTGATTGATTTACCAGTAGTTCAGAGCTCAGCAGCCTATCAGGATGTGCCGCAATCATATCTGTACTATGAGGAAATTATGAGTATGCAGCAGGCAGGTATATTCACTAAAACACCTGATTTTAAACCGGAAGCAGCACTTACGAGAGCACAGATGGCGAAGATCCTCGTTCTCAGCTTTGGGCTGGAAGGGAAAACTGATCCTGGATTTGAAGATATTCCTTCAGATCACTGGGCAGCAGAATATATAAAGATTCTTTACCATAATGGTGTTACGACAGGATCGAACGGTCAATTCAGACCAAATGATCCGGTGACGAGGGCGCAGTATGCGGTGTTTTTGGAGAGGGTTTTGAGGTAGAGCGAAATTGGGGACGGAGTTGACACTCTATTTGGAGTTTCAACTCCGTCCCTGCTATACTTTTTCAAACTTTTCGATCCACTCAAAAGCCGCCTCTTCATCCCTACATTTAATGTAATAGCTGCAGTTTTCTTTTTTGTAATTGCTGATTGAATATGTTGGGATTCCATCCGGGTCTTCATTCACATTCAAAAAACTGGACCGACTTTAATCCAATTATCACAATCATATAGGTCTCCAATATTAAAGTATTCGATGCCGTCTATTATTTTTGAAGTGCCAATTAACTCGTTATCAGGATGCACCGGTGGTTTTTGAGCCATTCTGAAATAGAAAATTGCGACTGCTGCTACAATCATAACGGCTACCATGCCGACATCTCATTATATTTAAAGTATAAGTTCAATACAGAATTCAGTTCAGCAGCGGGGTTCACACGATGTCGGACCGCACG
Source organism: Jeotgalibacillus alimentarius (assembly GCF_000829445.1). Taxonomy (GTDB): domain Bacteria; phylum Bacillota; class Bacilli; order Bacillales; family Jeotgalibacillaceae; genus Jeotgalibacillus; species Jeotgalibacillus alimentarius. Next base: position 288,909 of record NZ_JXRQ01000025.1, on the reverse strand, counting down.
CTTTTCATGCATATGAACTGTTTAACTGGGCCGTCATATTATCAAGCCAATGAATCTTATCTGTTTTAAGTTGTGGTTTTGGATGTCTATAATATGGGTGTTTTTCAAATGTTAATCCATAGTGATCCTTCTGAATAACAGTCAACGCCTGCTCTGCAAATGATCTGATTGCAGAATCCTGACCCCACCCAATCACAACTGTACGGTTTTGAATCGCTTTTTCTAACTCATTAGTTCGCCCGCTTGAAAAAATAGAATGTGAATCATTGTCTGCAGCCTTAAGCATCGCTTTAAATTCTTTATAATTTCCTGTGCAGAAGTCAGACAGATTAATAATCCGCAGCGCTTTCCAATTCATCCGGTGCATCAGGTTCATTAACTGATACTGAGTCTGGTCAGGTTTTGCCCGTACGAATCGTTTAGCACCATCAGCATCAGGAGATTGTGGGATATCTGCCTCATCCGCTGCAAAACAACTTCCTGGATTCGCCATCACAATCACCGCGTCAGGTTCATCAAATGAAGCATTTTTAGCATGAATGACAGCTTCACTGCGCATTAATTGCTTCGATGGGTCATCCTGTCTGATATAAAAGTGTGCCTTAACTTCGTACATTTTCTTCAGTTCTTCAGCATAGAGTAATGTCATGTTAAACGCCTCCATTTATAAGATGTCTACAAATTAACAATATAGGCTAATACTCCGTCTTATCGTTTTTGATCAAACGGAGTATGATATTGATGAAACATTTTCTCAGTTTCATCTGCCATCCGTTTTACAAGTTTTTCAGGATACAGTACTTTGGCATCGCTTCCCCACGTCAACAGCCATCTCACTAGTCCATCACTGTATACCTCTTTAGTAATCAGCCGAAATCGACTGTCGCTGACAGGTTTTATGTCAGCTTTCAACCCGAAATAATCGATAACTACATTGATCAAATTCAATTTCAATGATCTCTGGTTCTCCGGCAAACATATGAAACAGTTTTGACTTATATTCTTGCAGGTTAAAATATTGACCCTTCAGGAAATCCTCTACTGAAATTTGTACATCCCTCATCCTGTCAATGCGGTAATTAATGATTTTTTTGTTTTGCCTCATCAAAGGCTACAAGATAATAAAAATCCTGATACCAGAGCACTCCGTCCCCACATCCAAAATAGAGCATGAAGACCTGGGACTGTACCGGGTCTTCAAAATATCAAAAAGTATACATACACAATTAATGTCACCATCACAAAATAAAATACATAAATAACTAAAGCAGTCTGAACGAAATGTTTCAGGTTGTTTTCTTCTCTAAACTCAACAAAAAAACAAATCACACTTGGCACAGCTGAGACAAGAAAATAAAGGCCGAATGGAAAAAGAATAGTCTGAAACCATGTGTCAGGGTCTGCAAACATTAGAACATGTATAGCGAGACCAGGAAAAATAACAAAGTGAAAAGGCAGTCCGAAGATATTATAGAGAAGGTATTTTTTTGTCATGGTGATCCTTTCCTGCAAAGCAATGGCTCTTGCATAGAACGCTTAAGTTGCTGTTTTGGTAAGTACTATTTCAATCAGTTTAGCAGATTTCCAAATTTTTGTGCGGAAAACAAAAAGAGCACATGATAAAAAAAGAAAAGTTACAACACCTCAAAACAAACATAAAACATTTGTGATATTATGATCAAGTTCAACATAAACAACACAAATCCACACAAAATAAATAAAATACAAAATAAATATTGTATAAAACAAGTATAGGTGGTATTATTTTTTTAATAGTTAGAAATGTAAGCGTTTTAATTAAAGACAAAAGGGGGCTATTGCATGAAGAAGGGGTTATTCAGAAGTATTTTGTTGCTAATGTTTGTTTTGATGTTTGCATTTGTCGCAGGGTGTGGAAATGATGAGGCTGATGAAGGTTCTGAGGATGGCGGTAATGCAAATGCAGCTGATCTTGAAGGTGTACCTGAGGGATTAACGGATGAAACGAAAAAAATCCGCGTGATCCGCAAGATTGGCGGAGATGATCACACGGCTCAGTTTCTTGCTGGTGCCAGCGGAGAAGGGCAGTCACTTGGATTTGATGTAGATGTATTTACAGCAAACGGTGATTCAGCACGTTTCCTTGATGCGATTGCTCAGGCAATTGATGAAAATGTAGATGGATTAATTATTTCTCACGGTGATGATGCAGCGACGCTAGATGCAATAAAGGAAGCAAGAGAAAAAGGAATTGAAGTAGTTACATTTGATTCAATTGCTGACCTTGAGGACGTAGATGGTGTAACAATGACATCTCAGGATGATGAAGCACTTGCAACACTTGCGCTTGATCAGCTTGTTGAAGATTTTAACGAAGAGGCTAACATTGTATATCTTTGGGTGGATGGATTCCCTCCAATGGTACGACGTAACAATATTTATACTGAATACCTTGATCAATATACTGGTTTGAACGAAGTTGACCGCTTTGGTGTTGCCGCTGAAGATACAACTGTGCAGACTCAGAATGCAGTATCTGCAATGCTGAACGCACATCCAGAAGGTGAAATTGATGCGATTTTTGCGACATGGGATGCATTTGCAATTGGTGCAGCACGTGCAGTTAAAGAGGCTGGCCGTGATGAAATCAAGATTTATGGAATTGATGTATCAAATGCTGATCTGCAGATTATGCAGGAAGAGAACAGCTCTTGGGCATATACAGCAGCAGTTGATCCAAAGTTAATCGGTGCAGTTAATATGAGAATACTTGCAAAGAAACTGGCTGGTGAAGAAACGCCTGATACATATGACCTTGAAGCGTCATTGATTTCTCAGGAAGAACTTCAGGCAAGCGGTGAACCGGTTAATATGGAAAGCCTTCAGGATTTAGTTCCTGGTTGGGGAGAAACAGATGCATTCATGGAAGACTGGATGCAGACGTTAAAAGATCATAACGAATAAGTTACCAGAAGGGGAGATGCCAATCTCCCCTTTTTAAAAGAGGTGATAGTGATGGGGAAAACGGTTCTCGAAATGAGAGAAATCTCAATTGAATTCCCGGGTGTTAAGGCGTTGGATCAAGTGGACTTTACAACTGAAACCGGGAGCTCCCATGCATTGATTGGAGCAAACGGAGCGGGGAAGTCAACCCTGATGAAGGTTCTTTGCGGGGCCTATAACCATTATACAGGTGAGATTTTAATAGATGGTCAGAAGGTCAATATCAGATCACCAAAGGATGCGCAGGAACTTGGTATCCAGATTGTGTACCAGGAAGTAGATACTGCACTTATCCCATATTTGAGTGTAGCTGAAAATATTATGTTAAATGAAACGGTCAGCGATCTGGGGAAAAAACAGTTTGTGAACTGGAACCATATATATGATGAAGCAGAAAAGGTATTAAAAAGTATCAATGTACATGTGCCGCCTAAAAAGCTTGTAAGTGAGCTTACACTTTCAGAAAAGCAGATGGTGTTAATTGCAAGAGCCATTTCGAGAGATTGTAAGTATCTGATCTTAGATGAACCGACTGCTCCACTTAGTATTCATGAGACAGAAGAGCTGTTCAGAATCGTCAGAGACTTAAGAAGCAGGAATGTAGGCATTATTTTTATCTCGCACAGATTGACTGAGTTGTTCGAAATTTGTGATGAAATTACAGTGATGAGGAACGGTCAATTCGTCAGTAAAGAAAATATTCCTGACACTACGATTAACAGCGTCATTGAGCAGATGCTTGGTCAAAAGCTTGATGAACAGTTTCCTCCCAATACATCGCAGATCGGGGAAGTTTTGCTGGAAACGCACAAGCTGAATGATAATGGGAAAATTGATGAAGTTTCGATGAAGGTTCATACCGGTGAAATTGTGGGCATTGCAGGTCTTGTTGGCGCCGGGAAGACGGAGTTTTGTAAGGCGTTATTCGGCGTATCGCCAAAAGTGACCGGAGATATCACGATAAAAGGTAAAAAAGTAAGAAACCGCACGCCCCACGCAGCTGTAAAAAATGGATTTGCGCTTGTACCTGAGGAGCGGAGAAAAGAAGGCGTTCTGGTACATGAAACGGTGGTAACCAACTTTTCTGCTGCCAGTCTGAACAATTTCCTGAAAGTATTCAGCTTTCTGGATTTTCGAAAGGAATCAGACAAAGCGAAGGAAATGATTAAGAGTCTTGGGGTTAAAACACCTTCAGAACAGACGATTGTTGAAAATCTTTCAGGAGGTAACCAGCAAAAGATTGCCATAGGCAAATGGCTTGTAGCTGATGCTGATGTATACATCTTTGATGAACCTACAAAAGGAGTAGACGTTGGCGCAAAAAAAGATATTTTCACGCTGATCACGGCACTTGCCGAGCGCGGAAAATCTGTTATTTATGCATCCAGTGAGCTTTCTGAAATTATGGGAATCAGTGATCGGATTTATGTGATGTATGATGGGCGGATTGTAAAGGAAGTTATGAAAAAAAATACGGACGAAGAGAAATTACTGCTTTATTCAACAGGAGGGAATTAGCATGAGTACCTCAAATACGGACACAGCTAAGAAACATGGTACCGGGTTTGATTTTTTTGACTTTATGTATAAGTATGGAACACTGATTTTAATTGTTTTATTGGTTATATTTTTCGCGGTAATGAATCAGAATTTTCTGCAAACCAGTAATCTGATTAATATATTAAGATCTATTTCAATTGTCACCATTATTGGTGTTGGTATCACACTCTCACTTTCTGTAGACGGATTTGATTTGTCCGTCGGATCGGTTGCTTCATTAGCCAATGCTGTGGTGATTTCGATGTTTGTCTGGTATCAGCAGCCGACTTTTATTGCAATTGGAGCGGGACTGATGGCTGCACTTGCAGTTGGTGCGCTTAATGCTTTTATGATCGTAAAGGTGAGAATTCCGGATTTACTGATGACACTGGCGACTATGTTCATCATTCAGGGTGTAGCACTTACTTATACAAGAGGAGCAACAATTTCTGAGAATATGATTATGTCTGATGGCACATATGCTGAAGGTCAGATTTCTCCATTTTTTGAAAAGCTCGGACAAATTCCGTGGATCATTATCATTATGTTTGTCGCGGTCATTGTCGTTCATATTTTTCTTACATATACAAAGCATGGACGATATATGTATGTGATTGGCGGAAACAAAGAGGCTGCGAGATTATCAGGGATTCCGGTTAATAAGTATAAAGTCCTTGCCTATCTGCTTTCAGCAATTTTTGCCGCAATCGGAGGAATGGTTCTGGCTTCAAGAGTCATGACAGCCGAGATCAACGCCGGCGGACCTTATCTGATGGATGCTGTAGCAGCAGCATTTATCGGCTTTGCAGTACTGGGTGCTGGAAAACCGAACGCGATTGGTACGTTTGTGGGAGCAGTACTGATCGGTATATTGGCAAATGGCTTGGTTATGATGTCTGTACCATATTATGCAATGGATATCGTCAAAGGTACCGTTCTCGCACTTGCGCTTGCGCTGACATATTACAAACTGAAATAAGTGAAAGGGGTTACGCATAATGGCTGCAGTGGATTTTAAAAGTGAATATTTTACAATGTCAGAAGAAGATGTTGTGAGGTATGTGAAAACCGAAATGGATTTCTTTGATAGCAATGAGCAATTGAGCTGTAAAGAAATTGGTGATGGGAACCTGAATTATGTTTTTCGTGTGAAAGGCAGTAGTGGTAAATCAGTCATTCTTAAGCAGGCAGGCCCGGTTGCAAGGATCTCAAATGAGTTTAAAGTTTCTCCTGATAGAAATAGAATTGAAAGTGAGATTCTTAGAATACAAGGGAAGCTTGCTGAAGGGTTTGTACCGGAAGTCTATCATTATGACCCTGTCATGAATTGTATGTCGATGGAAGACTTATCGGATTACACGATTATGCGCGATGCCCTGCTGAAAAAGGAAACATTTCCGCAATTTGCTGACCATATTACAACATTCATGGTAAACACGCTGCTGATGACTTCTGACGTTGTAATGAATCATAAGGATAAGAAGGCGCTTGTGAAAGATTTTATTAATCCTGATCTTTGTGAGATCACGGAGGATCTGGTATTTACAGAGCCTTTTTTTCCTTCACTAAGAAATGACGTGTTTCCAGCCTTACAACATTTTGTAGAGAAAGAAATCTGGGGTGATGAAAAGCTCAAGCTTGAAACAGCAAAGCTGAAGTTTGAATTTATGACAAATGCTCAGTCATTGATTCACGGAGACTTGCATACAGGCTCTATTTTCATTAAAAAAGATGCAACAAAAGTGATTGATCCGGAATTTGCCTTTTATGGACCGGCTGGCTATGACGTTGGGAATGTCATTGCCAACCTTACTTTTGCTTACATGAATGGTGCTGTCACAATGAAAGATCAGCAGAGTAGAGAAGATTTTTTGCATTTTATAGAGCAGGCGATTATTGATGTAATCGATCTCTTTAAATCAAAATTCGAAAAAGCGTGGCAACAGCATGCTTCTGATCAGACGGCAGCTTATGAAGGGTATATGGAATATTATTTGCAGAATATCTTAAGAGACACAGCAGCAGTAGCCGGGTGTGAATTGATAAGGAGAACCATTGGCCTTGCCCATGTGAAAGATCTGACTTCTATTAGTGAGGAAGAAGATAGAGCAGCGGCTGAAAAAGCCTGTCTGACAGCCGGTAAAACATTTATTATGAATAGAGAATCCTACAGTGATGGGACTGCGTTTTTTAAAGTAATAAGTGATGCAATTATTAAAGATTAACAGGAGGAAATAATGGCGATCAATGTGATACAGTCTGTAAAACTTGAAGATAACCTTAATACACTTGTTCTGCTGGATCAGACAGTCTTGCCTGGTAAAACTGAATTTCTGGATTTAACCACTCAGGAGGAGATCTGGGAAGCGATCTTTGAATTGAAAGTACGCGGTGCACCTGCTATTGGCATTGCTGCTGCGTATGGTGTCTATCTTGCTGCTAAATCCTCTGCAGCAGAGAACGTGGATGAATTTTATCAGGACTTTAAAAAAGCAAAGGACTATCTGGCAACCTCACGTCCTACAGCAGTTAACCTGTTTTGGGCACTTGACCGGATGGAAAGAAGATTAAAAGAAGAAACAGAAAGAAATAAAGATGTAGAAGCACTAAAAAATGCCCTTCTCGAGGAAGCTCATGCTATCAGGGATGAAGACGAAGAAGTATGTAAAACAATCGGTGAGCACGCATTAACTCTTTTAAAACCTGAAATGGGGATTCTCACACACTGTAATGCAGGTACCATTGCAACAGCTAAGTATGGTACTGCACTGGCACCAATTTACCTGGGGACTGAACAGGACTATAACTTTAAAGTGTATGCTGATGAAACAAGGCCATTGCTGCAGGGTGCCCGCTTGACAGCATGGGAACTCGAACAGGCAGGTGTGGACGTCACGCTGATCTGTGACAACATGGCTTCTATTGTAATGAAAGAAGGAAAAGTTCAGGCTGTTCTCGTCGGTTGTGACAGAGTTGCGCAAAATGGAGATACCGCTAATAAAATTGGCACATCGGGTGTGGCGATTTTGGCGAAACATTACAACATCCCGTTTTATGTATGCGCTCCTTTATCTACAATTGATTTGAACTGTAAAAATGGTGATGATATTGAAATTGAAAACCGGGGTGCAGAAGAAGTTACTGCAAAGTGGTACAGCGAAAGAATGGCGCCTGAAGAGGTTAACGTCTATAATCCTGCATTTGATGTGACAGACCACAGTTTAATTACTGCAATTATTACTGAAAAAGGGATTGCTTATCCGGACTATCAGGATAGTTTGAAAAAGCTGTTTGACTGAGGGGTTTGATTTAAAAGGGCAGGGAATGTACCCGTTCTCCATAAGGAGGTCAGATACTTTCCCTGCCTTTTACCATACATTTAAGCCTCATGAAGCGAGATGTTAAGCTCTTTAAAAAAAGTATGCCAGTCGTCTGATAGTGTATCATCAACGATCACTGCATTAATCTGATCGAAGTTACATATTTTTGTGAAAGAAGTTTTATCGAACTTTGTGTAGTCAGCAATGAGAAAAACCTTGTTAGCCTGCTTAGTAGCAACGTATCTGACGCCTGCCTGAAGTTCGTTGGAATCTGTAATGCCGTGATCCATACTGACTGATCTGCATGAAATAAAAGCTGTATCGAAGAAATAGTTTTGCATATTCGCTTCTGCATTACGTCCAAGATTAGACTGTGAGGAAGAAGCGAACGTTCCGCCGATAATAATTAAATTAATCGTAGGCTGATCTTTTAACATATTCACTACCTTAATAGAATTAGTTACAACAGTCAGTTTCAATTCTTTAATCATAGAGGCGATCATCAGTGAAGTGGTTGAAGCATCCAGAAAAATGGAGTCTCCATTGTGTATAAATGATAAGCATTTACGTGCGATTTTCTTTTTCCCATCAACATGAATATATTCACGGAGATTAATGTCTACATCATTTTGCACACCTTCTGATATATAGGCACCGCCGTATGTGCGCGTAAGAACACCGTCATCTTCAAGCTGCTTCAGATCACGCCTGATCGTCTCTTCTGTCACTTTATACTGTTTAGTCAGTTCAGCCACCGTAATGCTTTTCTTTTCAACAATCAAATCTTTAATTCTGTTTTTACGTTCAATAGGAAGCATTGTTTTTTCTCCTTTGTTATAACTGCTTGATGATCATATTATACCATATTTTCTAAATTAAAAACAAAAAAACACACACCAAATCAACTAAAACAACATAAAACCAAATAAATATTGACAAAAACAACAAAAAGTAAGAAGATTAATGCAAGAACTGTGTATTGGAAGGAGGATTGCATATGAAGCAATCCAAGTATTATTCAGACTTTGAAGCGAAAAAAATGATTTGTGATATAGGAAGCAGAATTTACCAGAAGAACTTTGTTGCTGCTAATGATGGTAATATTTCAGTAAAAGTGGGTCCGGATACAATATGGACAACGCCAACCGGTGTCAGTAAAGGTTTTATGCGGCCGGATATGATGGTCAAAATGAAAATGGATGGCACCGTCATTCAAGGTAAATACAAACCATCATCAGAAGTAAAGATGCATTTGCGTGTGTATAAAGAGAACCCGGATGTAAATGCTGTAGTGCATGCACATCCACCGGTTGCCACTTCGTTTGCAATTGCGGGAATTGACCTTGATAAACCGATTTCTCCGGAAGCTGTAGTGCTTCTCGGTACAGTGCCGGTTGCACCTTATGCGACACCCGGTACAGAAGAAGTGCCGGAATCTATTGCGCCATATTGTAAAACGCATAATGCCGTCCTGCTTGCAAATCATGGAGCACTTACATGGGGCAAAGATCTGATTGAAGCACATTACAGAATGGAATCCCTGGAGCATTATGCATTAATGACGATGTATTCTAACCACATCATTCACCGCACAAATGAACTGGATTGCGGACAGGTGTCAGATCTGATTAATATCAGACAGAAAATTGGAATTACATCCGGCGGTACACCTCCATGTGAAACACCTGTAAAAGAAGAAAAAACTGACATTGATATTCAGTCAATCGTCAGTCTAGTAACAAAAGAAGTATTGAAAAAATATCAGAATTGAAAGGAGCAGGATGATGTCAATATCCGAAGAAACCCTACAGCAAATTATTAAATCTGTTGTTACTCAGGTAGAAAGTGAACTTGGACATAAGCATTCTGCTCCGGCAACCGGATCTCAATCAGCAACACCGGTTGCGCCGGTAAAAATGAAAGCGGTAACAAACAAGCCGGTATTCAAAGAACACACTTATAGGTCTTCAGGCGAAGGGATTTATACAACTGTTGATGAAGCAGTCAGCCGATCTGCAGCAGCACAAAAAAAATACGTGAAACATTTTACAATGAATGACCGTGTGACTGTGTTGAATGCCATTAAACAAACGGTACTGTCTTCTAAAGACACACTCTCTAAAATGGCAGTTGAGGAAACCGGCATTGGCTGTTATGAAGATAAAATTCAAAAGCATGAATTAGTGTGTAAAAAAACTCCGGGAATTGAAGATCTTAAAACAGAAGCGATGTCAGGAGATGACGGGCTGACAATCATTGAAGAAGCACCCTTTGGCGTAATTGGAGCTGTAACGCCAGTGACGAATCCCACTACGACAATTATCAATAACAGTCTTTCTATGCTCGCAGCGGGTAATACAGTCGTTTTTAACGTCCATCCTTCTTCAAAAAAAGTCTGCAGTTATCTAATCAGGGAATTGCATCAGTCCATTGTACAGGCTGGCGGTCCGGCAGATCTGATAACAATGGTTGCTGACCCAACACTTGACACGCTGAATGAACTTGCAGCACATCCGGATATCAGGTTGCTTGTCGGCACAGGCGGCCCGGGGCTGGTAAAATCACTCCTTCAGTCAGGGAAAAAAGCAATCGGTGCCGGAGCTGGAAATCCTCCTGTCATTGTTGATGAAACAGCGGACTTAGTGAACGCAGCGAAATCAATTATTCTTGGCGCTTCCTTTGATCACAACCTTCTTTGCATCGCTGAAAAAGAAGTATTTGTATTAGAAGAAGCAGCAAATGAACTGATTTACCAGATGCTTGATCAGGGAGCTTATATGCTGAACAACGAGGAACTCAGCCGGGTCATGTCACTCGTTCTGACTGAAGATTCCAGTTCTCCTGTTGCAGGAGGATGTACAGGCAAACCATCTAAAAAATATCATGTGAAAAAAGAATGGATTGGTCAGAGTGCAGCTGCTATAGCGCGTGCTGCAGGTATCAATAAAGAGAATATCAAGCTTCTAATTTGTGAAACTGACCCGGATCATCCATTTGTCGTCCTTGAGCAAATGATGCCTGTACTGCCAATTGTGAAAACACAGTCGTTCGAAGAAGCCGTCGAGTGGGCAGTAGCTGCTGAAAAAGGTAACAGACATACGGCAGTTATTCACTCTACAAACGTCGACCGTATGACAGCTTTTGCCCGGGCGATTGAAACCACTATATTCGTTAAAAATGCATCTTCACTTGCTGGAGTGGGTTTTGGGGGAGAAGGTCACACCACCATGACAATAGCAGGTCCTACAGGTGAAGGCGTAACCTCAGCGAGATCTTTTACACGAAAAAGACGATGTGTGCTGGCTGAAGGCGGATTTAGAATAATAGGATGATAGGCAGGTGATCAGAGGTGGGGAGTTCTTTAGGGATGATTGAAGTGCTTGGCTTCAGTGTTGCGATGAAAGCGATGGATACAGCATGCAAACATGCAGAGATAGAGATAAAGGGAATTGACTGTAATAATCCTGTCGAGGGTGACGCTGCAAAAATCCCGGTGGTAATCCAGGTGAAATTTTCCGGAGACATCTCTCAAGTACAGGAAGCACTCAATCAGGCAAAAAGAGAAGCACTGAATTATCTAGATGAAAAGGATATACACGTGAAAATGATCCCCAGCTATTCACCGGAAATTGAGCCGCTATTGATGGCTGGAAAAGTGAAAAATAAAAGACCGGTATAAGAGGGGTGAAAATGATTGAAGCAATCTTACGGTTTTCTGGAAGTAACAGGGTATGCAGCTGCTTTGAAATGTGCTGATATCATGATTAAAACCGCTTATATTACGATCAGTCATATGGAGAGGATTGGCTCAGGCCTTGTCACAATCATGATTGAGGGAGACCTGGCATCAGTTCAGGCGGCTATTGAAGCAGGCATTGAGTCAGCTGAATCATCATTACTGACTGCCAATGTGATAGCAAGACCTTACGAAGGTTTTCTGAATGTTACTAATCAGACGAAGGAGGGATCAGATGGATAAGCCAGAAGCAATCGGTCTGATTGAAACGACCTTTTATACAACAGCGCTCCGGCTCGTAGATATGGTTTGTAAAGCAGCTGATATCAGGCTTATCAGCAGTGAAAAATATCTTGGCGGCAGATTAGTCACACTTGTGATTGCAGGTTCTGTCTCGAGTGTGAAGGAAGCCCTGTTTTTTGCAGAACAAGGTGACAGCCAAAATCATATAAAGTCTGCAATCCTTATCTCGAGTCCGGCTGATGAAATCATGAAATATCTAGCAACGAAAAAAACTAAGAAGAACATGGAGGAAACAGAAAATGAATGAATCGATCGGAATTATTGAAACAAGAGGGTTCACAGCAGCGATTGAAGCAACGGATGCAATGCTTAAAGCAGCGAATGTCAAAGTAACAGGCAGTGAAAAAATTGGCTCAGGGCTTGTATCAGTCATGATTCAGGGTGACGTTGGTGCAGTAAAAGCTGCAACAGAAGTAGGAGCTGAAGCAGCAGAACGTGTTGGAGAGCTTGTAGCGGTACATGTCATTCCAAGGCCCCACGAAGAACTTATGCAGCTGTTACCAAAAAAATAAAGAAAAGATCAGGGAGGAATTTACATGAGTCACTCAATAGGAATGATTGAAACAAGAGGACTGACAGCAGCGATTGAAGCAGCTGATGCGATGTTAAAAGCAGCAAATGTTGAAATAGTAGGCAGTGAAAAGATTGGTTCAGGACTTGTAACAATCGTGATCAGGGGAGAAGTCGGCGCTGTTAAAGCAGCAATTGATGTTGGTGCAGAAGCTGTACAGCGAACTGGAGAACTTGTCGCTTCACATGTGATACCACGTCCCCATTCAGATGTTGAAAAATTACTGCCAATGATGCAGACAGTCTGAAGCAGGGAGGGATGACATGGTGGAACGCACAGAACTGATTAAAGAAGTAACCGATTCAGTTATAAAAGTACTGTCGGCGTATGGTATTGAAATCAGTACAGATCAACATCAGACGGATATTCCAATCAGTGTCTCAGCACGCCATCTCCACCTGTCTCCTGAACACGTTGAATATCTGTTTGGCAAAGGTTATCAACTGACACCATTTAAAGAAATTTCACAGCCGCATCAGTATGCCTGTAAAGAGCAGGTGACGATCTCAGGGCCAAAAGGACAAATTGAGAGAGTAAGAGTGCTCGGACCTTCAAGAGGTAAGACTCAGGTTGAAGTCTCAAAAACTGACGCCCGCGTACTTGGTTTACAGCCGCCTGTCAGAAGCTCAGGTGACCTTGCAGATTCTTCGCCAGTGACCATTACAGGTCCAACGGGGACAGTACTAAAATTGTCTGAAGGATGCATCATTGCTGACAGGCATATTCACATGACACCTGCAGATGCAGCACATTATGGCGTAAAAGACGGCGATCGAACTGATGTGGCGATTGATGGAGATAAACCCGGTATTTTAAAAAATGTAGCCATCAGAGTAAAAGATACTTATGCACTTGATATGCACGTCGATACGGATGATGGCAATGCATTTTTAATTGAAGGAAGCGGCAGAGTCCGATTGCTGAAAAAGGAGGAGCAACAGCTATGATCATGGGGAAAGTGGTTTCCAGTCTCGTTTCTACACGTAAATATGATGAACTCCAGGGATATAAGCTCCTTGTCATTGAACTTCTTTATACTGAGCAACCGTCCTATGTTGTAGCTGCAGACCGGATTGGTGCAGGCAGAGATGAATTTGTTCTACTCAGTTCCGGAGAGCCTGTCAGACACGGATTAAATCATGATGTTCCGATTGATATGCTGGTTGTCGGGATTTTGGACCAAAAACCTGAATTAGCGCCTCTTGATGCCTCCTCTGGACCAAAAAGAGGGAAAAACGAATGAAGTGCATTGTAATCGGAGGAATCGCAGCAGGTATGTCAGCCGCATCAAAGTTAAGAAGAATGGACCCTCATGCTGAGATTACTGTCTATGAGCGCGGCGGATACCCTACATATGGAGCATGTGGCCTGCCATACTTTATTTCAGGGGAAAATGATGATCACCGAAAAATGATTGCAAGAACTGCTGAACAATTTGAAGCGATGGATATTCACGTGAAGCTGAAGCATGAAGTCGTAAAGGTAGATGCGATCAAAAAACAGGTAATGGTCAGGGACTTGAACACAGGCAGTGTATTTGTGGACCATTTTGATAAATTAATGATCTCCACGGGCACCACAGCTGTCGTGCCCCCTTTTGCAGGACTTGAAGCAGAAGGGATTTCAGTATTAAAGTCGATGGAAGATGGACTCAGGATCAAAGAACAACTGTCGGCTGAAAGTGTAAGGACAGTAACGATTGTTGGCGGAGGCTATATTGGCATCGAGATGGCAGAAGCATTGACAACCCGAGGGAAAAAAGTACGGATTGTTGAAATGGCAGACAGAATTCTGACGCCATTTGATCAAGAAATGTCTGATCTCGCAGAACAGGAATTACTCGCTAAAGGTGTCAGCTTGCATCTCAAAGAAAAACTCCAATCGTTTGGAACAGAAGCCAATCACGTTGCAAGCGTCATAACGGATCGTGAAACGTATCAGACAGATTATGTGCTGATATCAGTAGGCGTAAGACCGGCTACAGCGTTTCTCAAAGATTCAGGTATTCATTTGTCTTCAAACGGTGCGATTATAACGGACCGTGAAATGAGAACAAATATGCCGGACATTTATGCGGCAGGGGATTGCGCAACTGTCTATCACAAGTTAAAGAAAGAAAATGACTACCTGCCTTTAGGGACGAATGCGAATAAATGTGGCAGAATCGTAGGGGCCAACATGGCGGGTCTCCACGAAAAATATACAGGTACCCTTGGGAGTGCTGCGATTAAAATATTCGACCTTGAAATGGGAAGAACCGGACTCTCAGAATCTGAGGCTAAAGCATTGAAGATAGAAACGGAAACTGTCTTCATCGAATCGAAAGATCATCCACAATATTATCCTGATGCAACCCCGCTGTATATTAAGTTAATCTGTGAAAAGCGCACCAGGACCGTACTCGGAGCTCAAGCGGCAGGACAAAAGGGAGCAGTACTCAGAATAGATGCGCTGGCGATTGCCATTCACAATCGTATGACTGCAGACGAATTAGGGATGGTTGACCTGTGCTATGCACCACCATTTGCCGGCGTATGGGATGCGATCCACATCGCAGCAAACGCTGTGAAGTAACGGGAGGGAAACGGCTTTGAAAAACAAAAAAAAGATGGATTTGAAAGAAGCAGTTGATCAGTACATAAAAGACGGTTCACTTCTGGCATTTAGCGGGAATGTCCTTCACAGAGCACCTATGGGATTTATCCGTGAGATTGTCCGTCAAGGTAAAAAGAATCTTGAAGTTGTCAAAACAGCAGCTGCTATGGATGTCGATCTGCTTTGCGCTTTCGGACTCGTCAAAACCGTTCACGCCGGTTTCGTCAGCTATGAAACGAAATACGGGCTGGCCACGCACTATCGCAGAGGTGTTGAGAGCGGGATTATTCAAGGGAATGAGCATGCTTGCTATACCGTTATCTGTGCACTGCGTGGAGCAACAATGAATGTACCTTTTATGCCTGTTCATGGTCTTCAATACGGAGGTTTATTACACGAAAACGATTATTTTATGGTAGTGGAGAACCCTTTTGAACAAGAGACAGCTGAGCCTGTCACCCTTGTTAAAACACTGAAGCCTCACGTGGCAGTTATTCATGTACAGGTTTGTGACGAAGAGGGTAATGCCATCATTGAAGGGGCAAAATATGAAGATGCACTAATCAGCCGTGCAGCTGATAAAGTCATCATTACCGCTGAAAGAGTCGTGCCTGCTGGTCAGCTGAAATTCCAGAAGGATAAAATTGTTATTCCTGGATTTTTAACAGAAGCAGTAGTGGAAATGCCTAAAGGTGCCGCTCCGTGTTCATGTGAAGGGAAGTATGATGTGAACCACCGTGACATCAAAGCATTTACAGAAGCTGATTCGACTGACCAACTCAAAAAGTGGGTGGCATCGTATGAAAAACAGGATCATGGACGCAGCTATACTGATCGTCAGAGGGGAGTGAAATCCTGAATGTATGATAAAAGTGATTTGATGACAATTGTGATCTCAAGACTTTTACAAGATAGAGAAACCGTTTTTCAGGGCGTATCCTCTCATCTTCCAATGGTTGCAATGCAGCTTGCTAAGGCGTTACATGCTCCTGAACTCGTTCAGCTCAATATCCCAGGTGGTGTCAACCCGGCTAATATCAGACAGGCAGACTATTCATCCGCGGGCTCTGATCTGACAAGAAATGCCGAGAGCACATTCCCATTGGAAGAAATCTTTGACCTTTCCATGAGAGGGAAACTTGATGTCGCTTTTTTAGGCGGAGTTCAATTTGATTACTACGGCAATGTCAATGCTTCAGTGATTGGAACTTACAAAAAACCGAAAGTAAGACTCCCTGGAGGAGCGGGAAGTGCCGTCTTGATCCCGACAGCCAAAAAAGCAATTATCTGGCGGGCTAAGCATGATAAAAGAACATTCGTAAAAGATGTCGACTTCATCACAACAAGAGGAAACCTGTGGAAAATCGTTACGCCTCTCTGTGTCTTCGGATTCAACGGCACCAACCTGACACTCGATGCCCTGCACCCAGGCGTCACAATAGAAGAAGTCCAACAGGCAACAGACTTTGATCTGGACTACCAAACTATTTACCACACTGAACCGCCCACAACTAAAGAACTTCAGACGCTCAATAAAATTGACCCGAAAAAATTACGTGGATTGGAGTTTTGAAAAAAGTATAAAGATGGTTTAAGAGATTTGAAAAACAAACTTATTGTAATATAATTGTATAATAGTGAAATGTTATTAAGAGCTTTTAATATGAAGCTCTTTTTGTTTTGAGGACGGAGTTAACACTCTATTTTCGGAGGACAGAGTTAATACTCTATTTGGAGTGTAAACTCCGTCTCCAAACAAACCGAAGACCCGGGACTGTCCCGGGTCTTCACTCATACATAAGGAGGCAACGACATGAAAAAATTATTTGTTTCAACGGTAACAGCCAGTTTGCTTCTGGCAACGCCTTTATCAGCTGATGCTGCATTCAGGGATGTCAGTATGTACGCAGATGAAATTGATTTTCTGACTGGTGAGGGAATTATTAAGGGGTATGATGATGGTACGTTCCGTCCGGGCAACGCGCTGAACAGGCTGCAGGCGGTTCAGATGATTTTGCGTGAGATGGGGATTATGAATATTGAAGAGAATGAGGTGCTTGATCCTGGTTTTACGGATCTGCGTCCCGGGGAGTATGGTTATAAAGAAATTGCAAAGGCTGTTGAGCTTGGGTTTATTGGAGGCAAGACAGCTGAAAATGGGTCGCGCTTTTTTGATGCATATGGAACTTTGACACGTGCGCAGATGGCGAAGATTATGGCGGAAGGATATGATCTTTCTTCTGGTAAGGATTATTCATTTAGAGATGTGGCAAACGGTCACTGGGCGAGTGAGCATATCAGCAGAATTGCGAATGCCGGGGTAACGACGGGTTATCAGGATGGTTCTTTCAAGCCTGAAAATAAGCTTCAGCGCCAGCACTTTGCATTGTTTATGGCACGTCTTTTAAATGAATCGTTCCGTGATAACGGCGGTTCAGGTCAGACTGGCGAGCTTGGTGAGATGGATGTGACGTTCCTTGATGTTGGTCAGGGCGATGCGATTTTGATTGAGCATACTAATGGTGAGGTGACGCTTGTGGATGCGGGACGTTATGGTTCTGTGACGGAAACGGCGTTGCAGGCTGAAGGTGTGACACGGATTGATACGCTGATTATTACGCATCCGGATGCAGACCACGTTGGCGGGGCTGCTGATGTGATTCGCAATTATGATGTAAAAGAGGTCTTTGACAGCGGTCAGGTCCATACGACGCAGGTGTTTGAAGATTACCTGGGTGCGATTGAAGATACGGGCGTTTTTTACAGTGATGTAAGAGTGGGAGACGAGCTTTCAGATGATGTGCGCACGGATCTTTCTGCGATTGCAGTTGACCCTGAAGCAAGTGATATGAATGATGGGTCCATTGTGCTCAAGCTGACTCACGGTGAAATGGACTTTATGCTGACTGGTGATGCCGGAATTGAAGTGGAAGAAGAACTTGTGGAGAGCGGAATGGACCTGGAGTCTGAAGTCCTGAAAGTGTCGCACCACGGTTCAAACACAGGAACTTCTGCAGCATTTTTAGCAGCGGTTGACCCTGATTATGCCGTGCTTTCATTTGGAGATAATTCTTATGGCCACCCGCATGATGAAGTGGTGCAGCGCCTGACGCAGTATCCGGTTGACATCTATGCGACTGAAGATGGATCAGTTATTTTTACAAGCGATGGTGACGGCCTGATTGTTGAAAAGGGTGGAGAGTTTACTGTGCCGGAGCCAACACCAGAACCAGAACCTGAACCAGTGCCTGGCGATGACGGCGACTTGTCAGATGATCTTCGTATCACTGGTAAAAATCTTGATACAGAAGTTGTAACGATCGAAAATCAAGGATCAACTGATGTCAGCATGAGCGGCTGGACACTTGTGAGCGTTGAAGGGAATCAGACATACACATTCCCGGATGACTACGTGCTATCAGCAGGTGCAAGCGTACAAATCGTCTCCGGAAATGGTGCAACTGCAGGAGCTAACCGTCTGCTTTGGACAGGCGCATATATCTGGAACAACGATGGCGATGCAGCCCAGCTGATTGATCCAGATGGAAATGTTGTGCACGAGCTCGACTGATTTTCAATTGGGGACGGAGTTTAGACTCCGTGAATTGGGGACAGAGTTGGGTTGCGAGGGGACGGAGTTTACACTCTACAACTCGGGGACAGAGTTGACAATGGATATAGAGTGTTACCTCCGTCCCCAAATTGCTAGGAGGGTTTTCATGCGAAAAGGTTTATACACGATAGATTCAATTGAAAACGGTCTGGTCAGACTGCTCTGGCAGGAAGATGAATCGGTTGAAGAATATGTGGCTGACAGTAGCTTCAGTTATGAGATTTCTGAAGGGCTTATGATTGATGTGAAAGAAGCTACTGATGAAACATTCATCAGCGAACCGAAGCATGATTTGACCGAAGCCAGGCGTAATGCAATGAAAAAGAGAATGGAAAGATTGAAGAATATAGACTGAATACTGGGGACGGAGTTTGCGCTTCGGGTACAGAGTTCAGAGCCGGGACGGAGTTCGCACTCCACCAATTGGGGACAGAGTTGACTCTGGTTATAGAGTGTTAACTCCGTCCCCAAATTTTTCTTGATTCACCTCCAAATTATGCTATGATAAATTCACCTCAGCTAATCTTCTAGATATCTCCTGCAAAAACCTCAATATATCGTATCCATTTTTATAGTTAAAGACTATCTTTTTATTAATACATAAATTATTGGAGGGATTTATCTGTCTCAAAAATCATTTTTAATAAAGTGTATTTTCATTTTATTATGCGTACTGAATAGCCCCTGGCCGTTGAAGTCAGCTGTTGCTGAAGCCAATAAACTGTATGAAAACCTCGATTGCACCTCTAATACTCACTCTGATACCACTATTTTTACAGACGTCACCAATCATTGGGCTAAGGACTACATTAATTCCCTCGCTGAATCACAGATTATTACCGGCAAGCCGGATGGCACTTTTACCCCCGAAGAAAAAATCACACGTGCTCAATTTACCACTATGATCTCCAGGTTACTTAACCTCAAACCCGTTTACACCATCTACTTTCAAGACGTTTATGGAAGTCTTCAGTATGAAATCAGTGCAGCTTATGAAGCAGGTATTATCAGAGGAATCTCACCCGAAACCTTCGCTCCGCACCGCGCGATCACCCGCGAGCAAATGGCTGTTATCCTGCATCGTGCCTACAACATCATTCACCTCACCAATTACCAGACCTTCATCACAGCACCTTACAAAGACCACCGCCAGATCCATTTTAAAAAAGAAGTTAACGCTATGTATGAGATTGAAATTATGACAGGTAATGCAGAAGGAGAGTTCAGACCAAAACAAACTGCAATCCGTGCTCAGGCAGCTAAGGTGATTTGGGAATTGGGGTGCTGGGAGGATAACAGGTTATTTAATAAACACCATGGAAATATGGGGGGGAGTGAGGATGCTATTGGTTTCAAATAGCCAAACATCCAAAAATAAAAATTTTTCCCTTTTTAATTACATTTAAATTACTTTTATGTTACATTAATATTACAAAAAATGAAAGGGGATATTATGAAGAAATTATTGATGACTGTATTGGCGTTGTTTCTGGTGTTACCGATTTTGCCTTCGAAGGCAGCAGGTTTTACAGATGTAGGTATGTATGAGGATGAGATTTCATGGCTGGTGGAGCGTGGGGTGATCAATGGTTATCCTGATGGCACATTCAGACCGGAGGAACCGATTAATCGTTTAAATGCGATTCAGCTGATTTTAAGAGATATTGGTTTTACAGAACTGCAGATTGAAAATTATGAGGCAAAAGATCCCGGCTTTGCTGATTTGAGTGAAGGAATGTATGGCTATCAGGAAGCGCTGATTGCTCATTCGCTTGGATTTATCAGTGGGAATACGAATGAGAATGGTGAGCTTGTGTTTAATGCAGGTGCTCCGATCAATAGAAGTCAGATTGCTAAAGTGTTGAAGAATGCGTATGTGATTCAGGCTGGCGGAATGGGAGATCCGGTGACTTTTAAAGACACTGAGAATCTTGGCCCGGAGCTTCGGGGTAACGTCGCAACACTTGCATTGGCGGAGATTACGACCGGTTATGAAGACGGTACGTTCAGACCTTTTGAGAGCACATCAAGACAGCATTTTGCAGTATTTTTGAAAAGAACATTTGACTACATAGATCAGCCGCTGGTTAAAACGCAGGTTCATTTCCTCGCTGATGATGCAGGGAATGCTGCAGTAATCGAATTTAATGATGGATCCACAGCTTTAATTGACGCAGGTCTTAACGCTGCGGAGCTTGAGAAACAACTGGCAGATCTTGAGCTCGAACGTATCGATACATTTATCGCGACAGAACTTTCAGGTGAGACACTGCAAGGAATAACAAGAGATCTTTTTGAAAAGTATGATGTGCAGCGTGCAGTGGATGCGAGCGATGAAACTGGAACTGGCTATACAGAATTGCTTGAAGAGTTGGATATTGACCGTGTAGCCGCTGTTTATGACGAGCCGATTGCCGGAGATAATAAAACGGCTAATCTGTTTGTTAAGCATATGCAGGATAACATGATGGTACTCAGACTTGGCACTGGAATGACTTCAGTGATGTTTGCGAATTCAGCAACATCAGAAATGTACGATGAAGCCGCTGATTTTTACTTCCCGTTTGATATCATGCAGGCTTCACGAAAAGTAAGAGTATCAGACGGCGTATTAAACGAAATTGACCCGGCACACGCCATCCTGCCATCGAACCATCCATTCGAGTTCTATAGACACCTGAATCGTAACGGCGTCTATGTTTACTCACCGCAGGATCAATACATCACAACACTTTCAATAACAGATGGCTACTATTTCTTTGAGCAGCCTCCGTTGAATGAATTTGAGTAATTAAATATTTTGTTGGAGCGGGTGAAGCTGTGGCTTTGCCCGTTTTTTCTTGCTCTCTTTTCCTGGGGACGGAGTTTGCACTTCGGAATTTGGGGACAGAGTTTGCAAGGTTCGGGGACAGAGTTGATATGAAAAGTGGAGTATTAACTCCGTCCCCCAAACACCAGGCAACCCAGGCGACCAGACTCCTTCCAGAAAAATAAAGGAATTCTATTTCGCGCATCTAGAAATATATAAATAAATCCATTCTGAAAGGAGCACGAATCAATGACAAACCATTTAGCAAAAGAAAACTTCATCTACGCAATGGATCAGGCGAATGACCCGGCGATGAAGGTGAAATCGGGTGATCAGATTGTGGTGGATACATATGATTGTTTTGAGAATCAGATAGAGTCAGAGGAAACAAGTTTTGATTCGATTGACTGGAATAAGGTGAATCCTGCGACTGGTCCGATTTTTGTCGAGGGTGCGGAAAAAGGGGATATTTTAAAGGTCCGGATTGATGATATTGAGATTGGTGACCAGGGTGTTATGGTGACGGGCCCCGGATTAGGTGTGATGGGGCATCGCATGGAGAATTTCGAGGTGAAAATGATACCGGTCCGCGATGGAAAAGCTATTTTTGATGATAATTTAAGTATTCCATTGAACCCGATGATTGGGGTAATCGGGGTGGCGCCTGAAAAGGGGGGCATTTCATGCGGAACACCTGGTGCGCACGGGGGAAATATGGATACAAAAGAAGTTACAACTGGCGCAACATTGTACTTCCCAGTGTTTCATGAAGGAGGATTGCTCTCACTAGGTGACCTACACGCGGCAATGGGAGACGGCGAGGTGAGCGTCTCTGGTATTGAAATCCCGGCTACTGTTAAAATTACAGTAGAAGTTGTAAAAGGGCATAGTATCACTTACCCGTTTTTAGAAAACGAAGCAGGCTTGACAGCGCTTGTATCAAAAGAAACACTCGATGAAGCGGCAGATGCAGCAGTTGAACTCATGATCGACCTGATCAGACCGCAGACAGGGCTTTCTTTATCAGAAATGACCATGCTGATGAGTGCCGTGGGGCAGGTCCAGGTAGGACAAATCGTAGATCCGTTGAAAACCGCAAAGTTTCATGTGCCGAGGTATGTGTTGGAGGCTTATGGGGTTGATGTTTGGGGACGGAGTTAATACTCCAAAAAATAGGGACGGAGTTGGCACTTCATATAGAGTGCTAACTCCGTCCCCAAACTATTTAATATGGTTCGCCACCGATAAACCCGAATTTTCCATCAATATATCCTTCGTTAGGCGCATAATAACCTTCAACTTCTTCATTGCCATTTGGTCCGCCTGATGCATAAATACGCACAACATTTTTATAAATCTGACCATCTGCTTCATAAGAATCAAGTAGATGAACAGTCCCGTTATAATGACCATAGTAGAATTCCTCATCTTCAGTAATAGGATAAGGTATATCAAGCCAGAAATCCCGCCTATCAAACAATTCTTTATTAGAAGCATCTTTTGTGAAAAGACCTTCTGACGTTTCTTTATAAGCTTGAAATTTCGTGAGTGGATAAGGAGAGTCGCTTTCCGGTTCTCTCGTGATCATCCATAACGCAGAGCCATCTTCCTGAAAGCCTTGAAATTCATAGATACTCTTATAATCTTCATATTCGACTACATAGTCCTCCGGATCAGGCATATAACTCACATACTCCATCACGTCGCCTTCCACAAAACGATCATCAAGCATTCGCGCCATAAATAACGCAAAGTGACTGCGTTTAATCTGCTGATCAGGTCTGAACGTGCGGTCTTCATAACCGGTAGAAATCCCATGAGAAGCCAGCGTATCTACATAATCTTTTGCCCAGTGATCATGACTGATATCTGTAAAGAAGTAATTCCACTCCTCTTCAAGACCATAAGCATTTGTTAAGATCTTTGCCATTTGTGAACGAGTCAGAGGCGCATACGGATCAAAATACTGCTCGCCAGTCTCCGCATCCGTTTTACCCGAAATAATGCCAAGCTCAACCGCTTCAGAAATTTCATCATAACCATAATCGCCAGCGTCAATATCGCTAAATTCAGCACTGCCCTCATCATCAGGCTCAGCCTGAAGTCCGCGCAAAATCATCTGCACAGCCTGCAGTCTCGTCACCTGATTGCCAGGTCTGAATTCACCGTTTTCATACCCTTTAATGATATCCAGATCTGTTAAATAATTGATCTCTTCACCATACATTGTCACATCACTAAATGAAGCATCCGCTGCTAAGGGGAACGTACTCAACCCAAGTGCCACCGCAGCTCCTGTTATGTACTTTTTCATGATAAAACCTCCTGGAATTTGTTGTTACTGAGTATAGACGAGTTTGAAGGGAGATAGGATTCAACTTTGGGGACGGAGTTAATACTCCACCATTCGGGGACAGAGTTGCCACTCCATTCGAAGTGCCAACTCCGTCCCCAATTCTGAAATGGTCAGTTTTAATCCGGTACAACGATCTCTTAAACCTGGTCATTCTCACTATTTATAACGGAAGCGGTCCATTTGTCCGCAGCTTGAACATAGGTCAGTTCTGAAATGGTTTTGATATTGGGTTTACGAAAGGAATTCATTTGTACGAGTTCCTGTACGATTTGTTCCTCTGTTTTATCTGCGTCCTGAGGCTGATAGGATGGGAGAATTTTAACAATGACGGCCCCAGATTGTTCTGGGTAAGAGGTGAGTGAGAAACCGGTCCCATCTACTTCGACACGCTGACCGACCTTTAACTGTTCAGCAGCCCCTTTAAAAGACCAATCGGTTGCGTCAAATTGTTCTCCTGCTATTGCACCTGCTTCAGCAGTAGAAAAGGCATCTTCCTCGACCTCAAAAATATATTGACCACTTAATTCAGGATTATCTGTCACAGGTGAATCGGGCTCGAGCACCCGATCACTCTCTTTTTCAGGAACCTGTGTCCCTCCATTTTCAAAGTTGATTTTATATTGTGGGAACGCAACCTGTAATTCTGCTTTATCATCTTCATTTAAAAAGTTATGAGTAACAATCGGTTCTCCAGTATGAAAGTCTGTGCTGACTTCAAAGCCTGTCCCTTCATACTTTGAAGCAATCCGGCTCACCTCATCTGCCACAAGACGTGTCCGGTCTGCCAAATCCTTCTGAGTAAATGGTGCATAATAAATGTGAACACGATTGTAAGGTATCTTTCCTTCATCTGCCTTTTCCTGCAAATAAGCAGTCAGTGCATCAAGGTGATCCTCTGGGTGATGAAGACCAATCCAGACTCCTTTGCGCGGTTCCTCGTGCTTTATAAATAAAAGCCCTGCACGCTCCATCGCTTCATAACTTTCAAAATAGTCTTCCACAACGATTGTTGTTTCCACAGTGTCAGTCGAAGGTTCAGAATCCGTACCAGGGTCTTCAAGCTCTCCAATAACTGCTTTCCCGTCCACTTCCTCAATTGTCTCAAACTCAGTAGGATTCATCTCAATCTCCGGCGGTTCTTCCTGCATAGATGAGCCACTTACCGGACCATCCGCAGCCAGCTAACAATAACAGCATAGCTGTCCCTACCACAAACCTCTTCATATCCATTCCCCCTCATTATTTCGTGCATAACTATTGGCCGGTAAAAAATATTGGGGACGGAGTTAATACTCCGAAATTGGGGGACAGAGTTGGCATTCCACATGAAGTGCCAACTTTGTCCCCCAAGTCCACTTTTAAAGCGCACTCAAGAGCGCAATAATCATCAATATCCAAAGAATAACCGCCCAAAACGAGCGCCACTTTTTCTTTTTTTGATTTTCCTGATGCGTTTTTAGTTCAATTTCATCGATTTTCATTCTTTTTAAAGAAGATTGATTTTTCCATTTTTCATAGAGTGCTTCAGCATCGTGCGGCCAGTTAAATGGCGCTTTGTATTCGACGAGATCACTTCCATCGCGTACGTATTTCTCTCTCTTTTTTACACTCCAGAATTTCGTATGTCCGATAAAATGCATGATTTCATCTGTATAAGTTACCGGAATACCCTGATCATCAAAAAACTGCAGCCATTCATTTGTAGCAGGATTGTGATGGTCACTGATCAGCATTTCAACCACATCATCATCGCTCACAATATATAAAGCGGGCGCAGTTACCGGTGTGTAGTAATGCGTGTCGAGTGTATGGGAGTGACGATGAATATTTAGTCTCAAAATATATGAAGTGACCACTACACGTTGAACATCATTGAGATCGACATCGTGCATCCGCGGCTTTTCATCTAATCTGTAAGACATCCCAGTCAATCTGCCATCCTTAATCTCATAGCGTGACAGATACTTCTCTTTCATAAAACTTTGTCTAGATGCCTTAGCCATATACCATGCAAGCCAAAGCAAAAAAGGCGTCATCCACGCGACCGTCAAAATCCACCACGAAGGCATTGTAAACAATAAATAAACCGGAAAAAGACCGGCAGCCAAAAGAAAAAGTCCAAAACCAATAAAAAACAACTGATAAAAAATCCTGAAAAACATATCTGTATTCGTTTCCTGATAAATCATCGTTTCACCTCAAGTAGATATACGGACGGTTTTAAGAAAGGTTTCAAGGTGACACAAGGGGGACGGGGGTGACTGTGCTGTTTTTAGAATCAATATAAAAATAGTACATGAAGCCCCGTTCCTGTTGTGCCCTCTCAAAGAATTGATAAAAGTGTACCATAAATTTGGAAACTAAAATGGATTATTATGTTATATGGGAGATTAGTAGTATGCAGGTTGGGGACGGAGTTAACACTCCAAATATAGGGGACAGAGTTCTGACTCTAAGTGGAGTGCCAACTCCGTCCCCGAAATACCCAAATGAAACTTCCTCCCCTCCACAACGTCTAATTCCAAAAGGAGGTAAAAACATGACTAAATTACATATTTTATCTGGTGTGTTGTTAATGTTACTTTTAGCCGGATGCTCTACTACTAACGCTGAAGAAGCTGACTGGGAGCCGTCAGAAGTTGAGGATGTGAACACGTTAGAGGGTGTAAGCATGAAAGTGAAAGAAGGGTCTGTTACTTCAAAGGGTGCGATTGTGGTGATTAAGAATGATTCTGGCAGAGAGGTAATGTATGGAAACGCTTATATACTCGAGAAAAAGGTAAATGGTGAGTGGTTTGAAGTTCCAATCACTGTTGAAGGGGAATATGGTTTTACCGCGATTGGATACTCCATTGCCCCAGGCTCATCTGCAGAAAAAGAAATGGAATGGGATTGGCTTTACGGGGAGCTTAATAAAGGCGAATACCGGATCCTGAAAGGAATCAACTACTCTGAGTCAGAGAGCTTTAAAAAGCGGAATTATCTTTCTGCGGAATTTACTATAAAATAGATCATTTACAGTTTGAAAGAAAGGGTGAAAGCACTATGAAGTCGCATATTATTTCAGGAATTCTCACCTTTGTGCTTTTTTAACAGGCTGCACTTTATCCGGTGTAGAAGAAACTGCCTGGGAGCCAACAGATGCTGAAGTAGTGAATGATTTTGAAGGTGTCAGCATGAGTGTGGTTGAAGAGTCAATTTCAAAGACAGGTGTGACTGTGGTGATTGAGAATGATTCTGAGAAGGAAATGGAATATGGTGAATCTTATGCCCTCGAAAAGAAAATAAATGGCAGGTGGTATAAGGTTCCGATCATACTTAAGGGGAATCATGGGTTTGAAGCGATCGCGTATACGGTGCCGCCAAGTTCTGCTGTTGAATGGAAAACTTCCTGGAACGGGTTATATGGTACGCTGAAAAATGGGGAATACCGCATTGTGAAGGATGTCATGGATTTCAGAGAAGCAGGTGACTATGACAAGTATAACCTCGCCGCTGAATTTGAGATAAATGAATGAAAAATGACGCAGGCTCATGTCTCCTGCGTCATTTTTTCAGCTGAGCTGCATCGTTGTAATGCAGGTTGGATCTCCTTCAAATGTTGAGATCTCAGCTTCTGTACTCATTCCATCTTGTTCGATTACTACACTGTACGTTTCATCACGTGGCAGCCACAGGTCAATAAAGCCGTTTTCAAAAGTGGTCATGCTCTCATCGATGATCACATTGCCTTCTGAATCTTCAATATAAACGTCAAACGTTTCTTCAATCATTTCGCCCTGACACCCAGTCAGACTGTGAAACGTGCACGAGTGGGTCTGATCAACAAAAGGTGCGATCGACACGAAGAAATCCTCACCTGACACATCATGTGTTTCCTCACTGCCGTCCTCTTCAGTAATCGTAAGCGTCTCTCCAGTGATTGAAGCCTGTTCAGCACTCACTTCACGAGTACTGAAATCATTTACAAGTTCTTTTATATCAATAGATGCACTGTTCTCAGATGCAGCTTCCTCGGTGCCTTCATTACCGCAAGCAACCAATAAAATCGAAGCAAATAATAATGCTAAAAGCGATTTGAATTTCATAAAGCAGACGTCCTTTCTATGCTTGATATACCCCATTATAGTATGTAGCGCGGGAAATGTAAGTAGGGAATGTGGTTTTGACAAAGAATGTTCATAGGGGCACAGTGGGGACGGAGCTTGCTGTGCTATTTTTATATTTATTCTAATTTCGGCACACGAAGCTCCGTCCCTCCTGTGCTACTTTTAAAATTATTACAAAAACACCTCAGGCTGCTCCTCTCATTCTTCCCAAATCCATCCACCAAATGGTAAAATAAAACTGGTTGATCTAACCAATGATACATAGGGAGGAGTTTTTGATGGTGAGAAAAGGTGGTAAATTGAAAGCGTTTGCTGGAGGAGCTTTGGCTTTGGGGTTGATTGTGCCAATGGCGACGCCGTCTGTGTCGTATGCTGAGGTGATGGGTGAGGATGTTGTAAAGCTTCGGATCCTGGAGACGACTGATATTCATGCGAATCTTGTGAACTATGATTATTATCAGGATCAGGAGACGGATGCATATGGATTGGTGAAGACGGCTGCGCTTGTCATGGAAGCGCGTGAGGAAGCGAAAAATAGTCTGCTTTTTGATAATGGGGATCTGCTTCAGGGGAATCCGCTGAGTGATTATTTTGCGAAGGAGAATCCGCTGAAGGAAGGCGAGACGCATCCTGTTTATAAAGTCATGAATATGATGAATTATGATGCCGGGAATATTGGGAATCATGAGTTTAACTATGGTTTGGACTTTTTGGATCAGTCGCTTGAAGGTTCTGCATTTCCATATGTGAATTCAAATGTGTATGTAGATGATGGTGACGATGATCCTTCAAATGATGTTTCTTATTTTAAGCCTTATGAAATTCTTGAGCGCACAGTGGTCGATGAAGAGGGCGATGAACATCAGATTAAGGTTGGTGTGATCGGATTCGTACCGCCTCAAATCATGCAGTGGGATAAAGCTAATTTAGAAGGGGAAGTTATCGCAAAAGATATGGTGGAGTCTGCTGAGAAGTACGTTCCACAAATGAAAGCAGAGGGCGCTGACCTGATCGTTGCGATTCCGCACTCAGGTATCGGATCCGTGACGCAAAACGGTATGGAAGAAAACGCTACGTATGATCTTTCAAAAGTTGAGGGAATCGATGCGCTTCTTTTCGGCCACTCACATGGCGTGTTCCCTTCTGAAGATTACGCAGGTATTGAAGGGGTAGACGTTGAAAAAGGAACGATCAATGGCGTGCCTTCTGTGATGCCGGGCTATTGGGGCAGCCATCTTGGCCTTGTTGACCTTGATATTCAGCTGAAAGACGGTAAGTGGGAAGTCATGAACGCACAGACATCAACGCGCGGTATTGCGGATGATGAAGGAGCTGCGCTGGTTGACCGCGTGGAAGAACTTTATGAAGTGATTGAAGAGGACCATAACGATACAGTTGAATGGGTGAGAAGTGCTGTAGGGACAACGACTGCGCCGATTAACAGCTATTTTGCTCAGGTAAAAGACGACCCATCCATCCAGATCGTCACGAACGCTCAGAAATGGTATGTGGAAAATTATATTCAGGGAACTGAATACGAAGGACTGCCGGTTTTATCAGCAGGTGCTCCATTTAAAGCAGGAACGCGCGGCGACTCGTCTTACTACACAGACATTCCGGCCGGCGAGCTTGCGATTAAAAACGTAGCGGACCTCTATTTGTACCCGAATACGCTGCAGGCCGTTCTGATTACAGGCGCTGATGTAAAAGAATGGCTCGAGCGCTCAGCTGGTCAATTTAACACAATCGATCCTGACTCAACTGAAGAGCAGGAACTTGTAAACGGAGAATTCCGTTCATACAACTATGACGTGATTGACGGCGTTACGTATGAAATTGATGTAACTGAACCTTTGAAATATGATGTCGATGGTAATTTGATCAACGAATCAGCTAATCGTATCAAAAACCTTGAGTATAACGGATTTTCAATTGATCCAGACCAACAATTTATCGTTGCGACAAATAATTACCGTGCAAGCGGCGGCGGTGGTTTCCCGGGCATCGATGGCAGTAACATTATCATTGAATCACCGGATGAAAACCGTAACGTACTGATCAATTACATTTTAGAAGAAGGCACAATCAACCCTTCTGCAGACAGTAACTGGAGATTTACTCCAATCGATGCTGATGTAAATGTTGTATTTGAATCATCACCAAAAGCGCAGGATTACCTGACAGAAGATAGCAATATCGCTTATGTGGGTGAAGGCGAGAATGGTTTTGCTAAATACAGCCTGACATTTGATGAATACGTAACGGAATTACCAGGTGTTATCGTTTTCACTGATATAGAAGGTCACTGGGCAAAAGAATACATCGAAATACTCGCTACAAATCGCATTGTTAAAGGTAAACCGAACGGCACATTTGATACAGAAGGCAAAGTCACGCGTGCACAATTTGCAGCACTTGTAGTTCGCGCACTGAACCTAACAGCAGAAGGCGACAGCTACTTTGACGATGTAACTGGTGCTTATGCAGATGAGATCAACGCAGCGTTCGAAGCAGGCATCACAACAGGTATCACAGACAGCACATTTGCACCGTACCGCGAAATCAGCCGCGAACAAATGGCTGCCATGCTCGTACGTGCCTATAATGTTAAAAACAACACAGACTACCAGGCAGATACAACAACAAACTACACTGACCAGGACAACATCTACTTCACAGAAGAAGTCAGCGCAGCCACAGAACTTGGCTACATGCAAGGCCTAAACAACGGCAACTTCGGCCCTAAACAGCCGGCAACCCGCGCCCAGGCCGCGAAGCTGATTTATATGTTGATGGAATAGAGTTTTGGGGGACGGAGTTTATACTCCGGGACAGAGTTTGATTTGGGGACGGAGTTTGCACTCCACATGCCGGGGACAGAGTTAGCTCTAAAATAGAGTATGAACTCCGTCCCCGCAGAGTGCGAACTCTGTCCCTTTCCTTGTCCTCAAAAAGGCCCTTTTCTAAATTTATTTGTAACACTTTTGTAATATCACTTACCTCCCAAAAGGAAGTATTATAGACTTATATTTTAATTATCTGATAATTAATAGGACAGGTTAATTGAATTTAACAGTTTGAAGGAGAGTGTGCGGGTTGAAGAAGTGGTTGTATACGGCTGCAGCAACGATAGCTGTGGCGGCTTTTGGGGGAACGGATTCGGAAGCCCAGGCAAGTACCCACAAGGTATCGAGCGGGGATTCTCTTTGGAAGATTGCAAACAAATATCAAACGTCTGTCGACCATATTAAAAAGTTAAATAACCTGAGTTCTGAACTCATACGGCCGAATCAGGTACTGAAGATTTCTGCAGAGCCGGCAACCTTTACAGCGGCAACAGCTCCTGCAGGTAACAGCACCGGCGCTGCATCAGTGCAGGCGGCAGTCTATATCGTACAGCCAGGGGATACTTTATCAGCAATCTCAGCCAAAACAGGTACAAAAGTAGCTGATCTCACTGCACTTAATCAGTTGTCATCTCATATCATTCATCCAGGCCAGTCATTAAAATTAATAGGCGCTGCAACAGCCAGTCAGCCGGCAAATACTGAGACTCCAGCTGTTACAGGCAGCAGTACATATACGATCAAACCTGGTGACACATTATCTAAAATTGCAGCGGAACACAATATCAGTCTTGCGAAACTGATGGAATTAAACGGTCTGAACGGACACATCATATACGCTGGACAAAAGCTGACGGTCAGCGGCCAGGGTGCAACTGCTCAGCAGGCACAGCCGACAGGTACAGCGCAGCCAGCCATCAGTGACTATATCGTAAAAGGCGGCGACACGCTCAGTAAAATTGCAGTCTTACATAAAATGTCGCTGTCAGAATTAAAGAATATTAATCAGCTGACTTCAGACATGATCAGAGTCGGTCAGAAGCTTCGTTTAAAAGGGTCAGTTCAATCTGTCCAGCCATCTGCAGGACCAGTCCAGACTTCACAGGGCTCAGAGAATGTGACAGCGAGCGTCAGCAAACTGCTTGCAGAGGCCCAGTCGCACCTTGGTACGCCTTATGCATGGGGCGGCACAGCACCGGGCGGATTTGATTGCAGCGGTTTTATTTACTACGTACACAAGCAGGCAGGGTTTGATATCACACGTACCAATTCAGAAGGCCAGCACGCACGGTCTTTTGAAGTCAGCAACCCGCAGCCGGGAGATCTCGTATTTTTCGAAAATACATATAAACAAGGGATTTCACACGTAGGCATTTACATTGGAGGCAACCAGTTTATCCATGCCGGAGATAATGGTGTCACCATTTCAAGTCTGGCTGGCGGCTACTGGCAGTCCAAATTTGAAAGCTTCAAACGCTTCTACAACTAAACGAGCTGCCGCGGCAGCTTTTTTTGTATATTTTAAGTGAAATGGAGGAAATAAGAATGGCTTTTTTCAGGAAGAAAATGATAGAAGAATTACCAATACTAGATCCTTTGACAGAAGAAAAAGCTATTCTTGGCAAACAAATTTCTGCTGATGTTGATCGAGAACTCAAGCCGCTACTTGAAAAAGATATGAGCAGTTTAATAGAAGAAAATATAAAAAAACTGCGATATCTTTATCCGGACGACAATGATTATAAATACGAACTGCTAAGAAGAAACGTCTTTTATATAGAAGTAATAAGCGAATTGAAGCGGCTGCTCGCAGATCTTTTAAGAGGCTATCAGGTTACAGTCGACCTGAAAGCAATTAAGCGCAAAACAACTATTCAGATCGAAGAAGCCATCGGCCGGCACTACGACCACTTCTACAAACACTACCTCTCAATAGAAGGCGGTCTGACTGGGCTCGAACAAACCTGCCGCCAAAACCTCCTCATGTACGAATGGCTCAAACAGCTCATGCCATACTACCAACGCCATCAATACCAGACCTCAGAAAACCTCCCAAAACGCTGGATCGTCAGGCGGATCGAAGAAGAATGCAGGCGGGTGAGTGATGAGGTGATATTTTTTTAAGAGCTGTTTTTGGGGACGGAGTTGGCACTCTATTATTTGGGGACAGAGTTCACACTCGAAATGGAGTGCAAACTCTGTCCCTATTTTTGTACGTATTTGGAGTGCGAACTCCGTCCCCGATTTATGTACCCCCTACTCCCGCTCTGCATCCACATGCAAAACCCGAAACACATTTGACCACAACAGCCATTTAGCAGGGTAAATCACTGCAATTACAATGACAATAAATACTGGCAAACGAAGGGGTGACCATGGAATCATTCCCACCAGCCAGTTACCGACATAGTAGATCAGGAACGCAGCACCAGCGATAATTGATGCAAATAATCCTGCAATAGCGAATAGACTTTTGAGAGGTAGAGTGAATATTTTTTCGCGATATTTATGTAATGTGTAAGCAACAAATATAATTGAAATAATGGATGTTAGGATTTCAAGCATGAAATTTCCTCCTTGATTACGTTTACGAATAAGGCTGCAGAAAGTTTCAGGGGACGGAGATGACACTCTATATGGAGTGCCAACTCCGTCCCCGAATTGTTTTCTCCCGGGGACAGAGTTCTCTTCTCTCGTAGAGTATGAACTCCGTCCCCAAAAAATCTCCCCTAAACCTATTGCACTAATCCCAATTTCATGTATAATAACTTTAACACATAAAAGCATAAAAGCTTAAAAGCATCGAAGTGAAAAAGTGAATTGAGATGGGGGTATTTTGAATGAAGAAGGTTTGGTTGTCTGGTGCAGCGTTGTCTGCAGTGTTGGTGTTAGCGGCTTGTGGTGAAGAGACTTCTGAGACGTCTGCTGCTGATGGTGAGGGCGGAGACGATTCATATACGATTGGGGTTACGCAGATTGTTGAGCATCCGTCACTCGATGCTGCAACGGAAGGGTTTAAGCGTGCATTTGAAGAGGCCGGACTTGATGTGACATTTGATGATCAGGTGGCACAGGGTGATCAGAATAACAGTCAGTCGATTTCGCAGAAGTTTGTGGCGGATGGTGTGGATTTGATTTTTGCTAACTCTACGCCTAGTGCGCTTAGTTCACTGAATGCGACGACGGATATTCCGATCGTGTTTACATCGGTGACGGATCCTTTAGCTGCAAGCCTGGTTGAGGATATGGAGGCGCCGGGTGGTAATGTGACGGGTACGACGGATATGCATCCGGATGCGATTTCAAATACGGTTGATTTTATGACAAGGGAGCTTGGCGTGAAGTCTATTGGAATGGTCTATAACGCAGGCGAGCCGAATTCTGTGGTACAGGTTGACGCGGTAAAAGAAGCTGTCGGATCGGATGTGACAGTTGAAGAAGCTGCTGTTTCGACTTCTGCAGATGTGAAGCAGGCGGCTGAATCGCTTTTTGGGAAAGTAGATGCATTTTACATTATCACCGATAATACAGTTGTTTCAGCACTTGAATCTGTGATCAGTGTTGCAAATGATCAGGATATTCCATTGTTTGTCGGAGAACTGGATTCTGTAGCGCGCGGCGGATTCGCGGCTTACGGATTTGAATATGGGGATATCGGTTATGAAGCCGGCCAGATGGCAGTTGAGATTTTAACAGAAGGCTCTGCCCCTGGTGAAATGGCGGTTCAGTACCCGGGTAATCTGAAGCTGATGATCAACAAGGATGCAGCTGAAGAGATGGGTATTGAGATCAAGCCTGAATGGGAAGAGATGGCTGAATTTACTGAGTAAGAGCAATGAGCGGAGCGCGCTGCTTCGCTCTTTTTGATCAAAGGGAGAGAGGAAGAGTTGTATGTGGATGTCTATTTTCACATCGGTTGAGGTTGGACTGATGTTTGCTTTAATGGCGCTTGGCGTTTATTTATCCTTCAGAATACTGGACTTTCCAGACCTGACTGTTGACGGGAGCTTTGTTACAGGCGCGGCAGTTGCGGCAATTATGCTCGTAAACGGTGCGAATCCGCTGATCGCTGTGACAGCAGCATTTGCAGCGGGATTTATCGCAGGTGTGATTACAGGACTGCTGCATACAGTCGGCGGAATTAATCCACTTTTATCAGGTATCCTGATGATGATCGCACTGTATTCGATCAACCTCCGTATTATGGATGCACCGAACGTATCGCTACTTACGCAGACTCACCTTTTCACATGGATCCGTGAAGGCATCGGCGGTACGTGGGCAATTATGGGGGTCATGGTGGCAGTTGTCCTTATCGTAAAAGTGATGCTGGATTTCTTTTTAAAAACGGAATTCGGTCTTGCATTGAGAGCGGTTGGCGATAATCACCTGATGATTACGTCATTTTCAGGAAACATTCACTTTTATAAAGTATTCGGGCTAGGCTTATCTAATGCGCTCGTCGCACTCGCAGGTGCACTCGTTGCGCAATACAGCGGCTTTGCGGACGTGAACGCGGGAATCGGAATGATCGTAATCGGTCTTGCCTCTGTCATTATCGGGGAAGCGATTTTCGGTAAAAAAACCATCATCCGCACAACGCTTGCAGTCATTGTCGGGGCAATCATCTACCGCATCATTGTCGCCCTCGCATTGCGCGTGGAATTTCTAGAAACAGGAGACCTGAAACTGATCACAGCCATCATCGTGATTTTAGCCCTCGTCCTGCCCAAAGCCATTGCCAAGCAGAAAGAAACGATGCGAAAACGACAGCGCCGCCTACGACTCAGCGCGCAGAAAGGATAGTGTCCCATGCTTCAGCTAAACGATATTTACAAAGTATTTAATGAAGGAACGCCTGACGAAAAAGTAGCGATCGATGAGATCAGTCTCGACGTTAAAAAAGGTGACTTCATCACGATCATCGGCAGTAACGGTGCCGGTAAATCTACACTTTTCAACATTATTGCCGGTAAAATGTTTCCTGACATGGGTGGGGTCGTGATTAACGAACAGGACGTAACCGGACTGCCTGAATATAAGCGCGCGAGAAGAATCGGCCGCGTCTTCCAGGACCCGATGGCCGGTACATCGCCAACGCTTACCATTGAAGAAAACCTGGCGATCGCATACAGCCGCGTGAAGCCGCGAACACTGCGTCCAGGCGTCACTGCTAAAAGGAGGACGTTCTTCAAAGAGCAGTTAGAAACACTTGGACTAGGCCTTGAAGACCGCCTGCGTGCAAAAGTCGGCCTGCTCTCAGGAGGCGAACGCCAGGCGCTCTCACTGCTCATGGCTACATTCACAAAGCCGGATCTGCTCCTGCTTGATGAACATACAGCTGCACTCGACCCGTCAAGAGCGGCACTAATCACACGTCTTACCAAAGAAATCGTCGAACGCGAACAACTCACAACCATCATGATCACCCACAACATGCAGCAAGCCGTCGACCTCGGCAACCGCATCCTCATGATGGACAAAGGCCAAATCATCTTTGAAGAAGAAGGCGCCCGAAAAAAGCACCTCACCGTCTCAGACCTGCTGAACGAATTCGGCAAAATGAAGGGGACGGAGTTGTCGGACCGGACGCTGCTTGGGGGATAGGATTTTTTGGGGACGGAGTTTGCACTCTGCATAGTGGGGACAGAGTTTGGATAAATGGGGACGGAGTTAATACTCCAAGTGGAGTGTTAACTCCGTCCCCGAAATACCAGTGCACAATAGACTGAATGAACAACGCATCTCTATGCCATGTTCATTCAGTCTATTTTTATATTAAAACTCCTTGTTAATGTTAAGATATTAATAACATTTACTTGGAGGTGTACCTATGATTTTAGAATTGAAGGTAGAGCTTTTGCATGTTGAGCAGCCTGTGTGGCGCAGGCTTAGGATAGATGGGGATATGAGTTTTTTCGAGTTGCATGAGGTGCTGCAGCTGGCATTTGATTGGGAAGACATGCATTTACATAAGTTTATGGTGACAAAGTCTAGAGGGAAAAAAGTGCACTCGATTATTGATGGTGATGATGAGTTTGGCACGGGGGAAGATGAAGATATTGAGACTGTTGGATTCTGGTTATCGAAGAAGGGGGACCGGGCAGTCTATATATATGATTTTGGTGATGACTGGCACCATGAGATCATAGTTGAGAAGGTTCTTCGCGATGATGCGGATATCCAGGTGCCATATTGTCTGGATGCTGAAGGGCTTGCGCCTGAGGAGGATTCAAGAGGTGCTTTGCTGAGCGGTGAATATGAAGTCGAACAGTATTTATCAGGGAAAGCGATTGTCCTGGATCTGAACAGTCAGTTCGAATTATGGGAAGATCCTGATGAGGACTTTTTTACTGATGAAATTGAAGAAGCGCTTGACGATTTGGATGACGATGATTTTGATGATGAAATGGATGAACTGATCGATGAGTTTTTTGGTCATATGACTGATCACATCCATACTGAGAGAGAATTTGATGAACTTTATGAAACGGTGAAAGAGTTTTATAAGCGTGCGCCGTGGGAAGACCTCGATGTGGATCAGGTTTTTTATGTGGATTATGGAGTTGCAGGGGTTTTTGGTTCGGTGCTTGGCAGTTCCGGCGTTGAGTTCGGATTGTCGGTCTATAGTGGACCGAATGGATGGCTCGCCATGAATGAATTAATGACCGGCCGGATGAAGCAGGAACATTTCATTTATAAAAACAGCGGGCTTGGATTGATGTTCTGTGACAGGGAAGAGCTCCCGGTGGATTATTACCGTCAACTGAAGGAAAGCCGTGTGAGGTTTCACGGTCGCGGAAAATGGCCTCTTTTAAGTACTTATGATCCGGGATACGTACCAGCGCCGCTTCAAGTCGAAAGTGCAATGGTTATGAAAGATATGCTCAAGTTTGCTATAAAGGCAGCTGACCTGGCTAAAAGCGGGAAGGCTGTGCCTTATCCTTTTGAAACGCATGAATTTTTATGCTTTGTGCCAAATGAAAAAACCGGGGTATATGAAGATCTATACGGTGACTACGATATGCTTGAGAAAGTGGAATTTATCGAAGAAGGCGGTTTTAAAGTAATTAGTGAGGAAGAAATCAGCAGGTTGGAAAAACTGCCTAAAACCACAACTGTATACGATCTTTCACTGCAGTTTTCTAATGATCCTGTTCAGGAAAAAGAAGGAGACAGACCGTATCTGCCAATTGTCGGTCTTGTGAAAGAACAGCCGGCTGACTATTTTATCCATCATACAGTCTTGTCCCATATGACACCTGAACAGGCTCTCATGCAAACCCTTGTTGACCTCGCAGATAAGCTCGGGCAACTGCCTGAAAAAATCTGGCTGCCTGCTGAATTTGAATCGGCAGTTGGGGAAGTGATGAAGGAGATTGGTGTGGAAGTTGTGTGGGTTTAGGGGACGGAGTTTATACTCCATTTATTGGGGACGGAGTTAACACTCCAAGCAGAGTGCTAACTCCGTCCCCAAAGTTGGAAAGGAGACAACACCATGTCAACTTTACATAGACAACTTTCGACTTCATGGCAGATGCTGGGCTGGTTGTTGTTGGCTCAGGTGGCGGTGGCGCTTGTGGGTCGTTCGCTTGCGCCGCTTGGACCTTTGATTGCTGAGGATCTCTTGCTGACAAAGGCGCAGGTTGGTTTGCTGCCTTCCTTTTTGTTTTTGGGTCAGATGCTGGTGAGCATTCCGGCTGGGATGCTGACAGATAAGATTGGTACCAGACGCCTTTTGCTGCTGCTTTGTCTCGTGCTTGGAAGTGCCTTCTTAGTTGGAACGTTTGCTTCATCGTTTTACATGCTGCTGTTTTTTATTATGATCGGCGGTATGGGGTACGGTGCCACGCACCCTGTGACAAATCGGGGGATTCTATATTGGTTTCCAGCTAAACGGGGGACTGCCATGGGCATCAAACAAATGGGTGTCACATTCGGCTCAGCCCTTGCTGCCATCGCACTTTTACCACTTGCAGTCATGTTTGGCTGGCGGATCGCGCTTGCAGCTGCATGTATCGTTCTCATGCTGAGCGGTGTGATTGCATTCCGCTTTTATAAAGAGCAGCTGGCGGAAAAAACCGGCCGTGAACCGTCAATGAAAGGCGGCATGCGCAGTCTGATTACATATAAACCACTTTTGATGATCAGTCTGATCGCCCTCATTTTAAACGGATCACAAATGAGTGTGAACACGTATTTATTATTTTTTGTGACTGATGAATTGTTTCTAAGTCTCGCAATTGCAGGAACGATGCTCGTTTTATCAGAAGTAGGCGGGTCAGTTGGACGCATTCTGTGGGGAACGGTGAGCGATTCAATGTTCGGGGGCAAGAGATTTCCGGTCCTCATGATGATTATTATCACGGCTTTGACAGGCACACTCGGAATGGCGTTTTTATCAGATGGTGTACTGGTGCCATTACTCGTTTTCATCGTCATCATCCTCGGTTTTGCAGTCTCTGGATTTAACGGTCTATGGATGAATATCGCAACCGAACTCACACCAAAAGAGCAAGCCGGAGCAGCAAGCGGTGTCAGCCTTACAATCGGTTCAGCAGGCGTCATTATCCTGCCACCACTCTTC
This sequence comes from Jeotgalibacillus alimentarius, assembly GCF_000829445.1. GTDB lineage: Bacteria > Bacillota > Bacilli > Bacillales > Jeotgalibacillaceae > Jeotgalibacillus > Jeotgalibacillus alimentarius. Next base: position 249,543 of record NZ_JXRQ01000025.1, on the reverse strand, counting down.
GGCCTCACCATCGATATCAGCGGAAACTTCCATACGGCCTGGTTTTTACTGGCAGGTCTGCTTGGACTTGCTGCAATAATTGCGGTGGTGCTGCGGCGGATGAGAGAGTTTTAGGGGCACAGAGAGATTTTGGGGACGGAGTTTAGACTTCATATGGAGTCTAAACTCCGTCCCTATTGCTGTAATTATCGGGGACAGAGTTCACATTTCTTGTGGAGTGTTAACTCCGTCCCCAAAAAAGGAATTTCCCCGCCCCCTCTTGAACTTAACGTTAACGTAAATGATATTTTATTTTTATGCAGGGGTGAGAAGATGACGATTCGTGAGGTGGCTAGATTATTTGGGGTGTCGACGCGGACGATCCGTTATTATGAGGAGTTAGGACTGGTTTGTCCTGAGCGGTCTGATGGGAATGTCCGGTTGTTTGGGGCACGCGATTTGGCGAAGTTGAAGTTAATTTTCAGGGGAAAGCGGTTTGGTTTTTCGCTGGATGAGATTAAGGAAATGGTGCTGCTCTTTGATCTGGACCGATCTGGTCGCAGGCAGCTTAAGCGGACGGTTGAATACGGCCGGCAGCGGATGGCGGAGATTGATGAGAAGATTGCTGAACTTGAGGAAATGAAGCGTGAGATGAATGGACTCCTGCAGGAATTTGAACAAAAATTACGTGAAAAGGGGTAGGGAGAATGAACACATCATCATTATTGGCTTTTCAGGCAAAAAAGTACGGAGATCGTGATGCACTGCGCTTTATGGGGAACGGGATGACTTATGGTGAGCTGAATCAGAAGGTCAACCAATTCAGTCATGGGTTAAAGCAGCAGGGAATTCAAAAAGGTGATAAAGTCGCATTGTTCTTACCGAATACGACTGAATTTGTAATCGCTTACATAGCAGTTCAGCGGCTGGATGCAGTGGTGGTGCCGGTTAATGTGAAGCTGACGGCTGAGGAGCTTGAGTATATTTTAGATCATGCTGATGCAAAAGCGTTGATTGTTCATGAGTGGGTGGAAGGTGCGGCAAAAGGTTTGACGTCCCCGGACATGCTGATTACGACCGGGGCTCCTGACGCAGGCTGGCTTGCTTTCAATGACCTGTTTATTCAAAGTGGTGAGGAACTGATCAGCCAGTCGAAAGAGGATGATGAATCAACGATTCTTTATACGTCAGGTACGACGGGGCGTCCGAAAGGCGTTTTGTTCAGTTATCGCAATATATTTACAGTGGCGTCCATGATTTCAGTGGAGATGGAAGTGAAGCCTGAAAGCAGGATTCTTTTGATGATGCCGCTCAGCCATTCTGCACCGCTCCATTTATTTTTAATGGCGGGGCTGTATGTCGGTTCGACGCTTGTGCTGACGCCGACATTTACACCTGAGCTGCTGGTTGAAACGGTTGAGGTGGAGCGGACCACTCACTTTTTTGGTGCGCCGGTCGCTTACTTACTGACAGCAGGGCACCCGAAGCTCCAGGCAGCGGATCTGTCGTCTATGAAGTGGTGGATCTATGGCGGATCGCCTTTATCTAAAGGTGAAATCGAGAAAATTTCAGCAGCCTTTCACACGGATCGGCTGGTCTGTGTATATGGGCTGACTGAAGCGGGTCCGAGCGGTGCGCTTCTGCATGCTGATGAACATACCGAAAAAGCACGCAGTATTGGAAAGCGTGCGCCGCTTCATACAGATCTGCGGATTATCAACGAGGATGGAGCAGAAGCCGGCACGGATGAAGTGGGAGAAATTGTGCTGAGTGGGGAAGGTAATATGCTTGGTTATTATAAGGATCCTGAAGCGACTGCTAAAACAATGACGGGCAACTGGCTGCGGACAGGAGACCTCGCAAAGCGTGATAAGGACGGATATATCTGGGTAGTGGATCGCAAAAAAGATCTCATTATTTCAGGCGGCGTGAACGTGTATCCGAAAGAAATTGAAGAAGCGATGCTGACTGTACCGGGCGTTCGTGAAGCAGCGGTGATAGGCGTGCCGCATCCTGAATGGGGCGAGACGGTAAAAGCTGTTTTTGCTGCAGAAACGGATATCAGTGATAGCGAGCTTGCATCCCATTTAGCGAAAAAGCTTGCGTCATTCAAGGTACCAAAGATCTATGAACAGGTGGAAGCACTGCCGAGGAATGCGTCAGGCAAAATTTTAAAACAGGTACTGCGTGAGGCGGTGGTGAAATGACACGTGTGTTAACTGAGGAGAAATTGGATACAAATCGTAATTTTTTTGACGGAAATGAAACGTTAAAAAAATTGTTGAAAGAAAAGCTAGAAGGTCCGCTTTATGAGTTTGCAAGCGCAGAACTCCCAGAGCTTGGACGTGCTGCAGCGAATGAAATTGATGAGCGGGCGCGGCACACGGATCGCGAGGGAGCGCCGAGACTTGAGAAGTATGACCGGTTTGGAAATGATCAATCGAAAGTCTGGGTGAATGAGGGATACATGGAAACTGTGCAGCATGTGTACGGGAGTGGAATTGTCGGTTACGTTCATGAACCTATTCCGCCGCTCGGGCGCAAGGGGAATTATCTTTACAGCTTTGCGCAGGGCTTTCTTGTGTCGCATGCGGAAGCAGGTTTTTACTGTCCAGTCACGCTCACGATGGCGACTGCCTATCTGCTTGATCATTATGCTGATGACAGTGTGAAAAGCCGATTTTTACCGCACGTCTGTTCAACCGGCGACCTGCCGCTGTATGAAGGCGCGACCTTTTTGACGGAGCGGCAGGGAGGGTCAGATGTCGGAGCTAATGTGGTAAGGGCGGTGTGTGAAAATGGGGAATACCGTCTGTACGGAGAAAAATATTTCGCTTCAAATGCCGGTATGGCTGGCGTTGTCATGGTGCTTGCAAGAATGGAAGGCGCGCCGTCAGGTTCTAAAGGACTTACACTCTTTGCAGTGCCATGGAGGGAAGCCGGTGAATTAAACGGTGTGAAAATCAGGCGCCTGAAAGATAAGCTCGGCGTTCGCGCAGTGTCATCAGGTGAAGTGGAATTTGACGGAGCAAAAGCTTATATCGTCGGTGACCCTTCGCGTGGAATAAACTATATGCTTGAGGCGCTGAATCTCTCGCGCATCTGTAACGCGGTCGCCTCAATCGGTATCATGCGAAGGGCCCTTTTAGAGGCAAAAGATTACGCTAAAAAACGGGAAGCATTCGGCGCGCCGCTCACGCAGTATCCGATGGTCAAGGACTCCCTTGGTAAACTGGCCGCTACCCTTCATGCTGAAACGGTCAGCGTATTCGAATTGATCGCGCTGTATGACAAAGTGACAGATGGATCAGCCAGCCGTGAAGAAAGCCTGCTTGTCAGACTGCTGATCGCTCTTTTGAAAAAAGAAACCGCTGAAAATGCGATTCACTTTTCGCACGAAGCAATCGAAATGCACGGCGGCAACGGTTATATAGAAGACTTCGTCACACCGCGGCTGCTGCGCGATGCCCAGGTGCTGACCGTCTGGGAAGGAACAGCGAATATCCTTGCGCTCGAACTGATCCGACTGCTCAAAAACGGCATTGATGATATTTTTGAAAAATGGGTGGAGGGGCAACTGGAAGCGATTCAGGATTCATCGTGGCATAAGGAGCTCGAGAAACAGGCTGGGCGCATCCTGGGAGAACTGAAACAGTTCAAGCAAATGTCCCAAGACCTGCAAACATTCGAAGCCAAACGCACGATGAAAGACATGACCAGACTCACAGAAAGCCTGATGACCGCGGGATTTGCAGTTAGACACGGTGAGAGAGAGCATATGCTGTGTGATGTGTTCTGTGAAGAAGTCTGGGGTTTGAGGGAGTTTGGCGATGAGATGAAGACTGTGGATGGATTTGGGGAGTTGATGAGCGGGGTTTAGGGGGACGGAGTTTGCACTTCGTTTTTGGGGGACAGAGTTCGCCTTTTTGAGGACGGAGTTAACACTTCAAATGGAGTGTTAACTCCGTCCCCAATTCTCCCGCTGTTTCTTATAACGCACAAAAACACCAAACGCCACTGCCAAACCAAGTATTCCTCCAGTTGTGTCGAGTATAATATCGTGAAAGGTGGGTGTCCGTCCGCCACCTGTCAGGTACTGATGAAATTCATCGCTGAATGCGAAAAGAATAACAAGAGTCAAATTCAGAATTGCTGCCTTTTTCACAGATGGAATCAGATGAATGAGCAGTCTGAATAGAAAGAAGCTGACAGAAAAGAAAATAACGACGTGTGCTCCTTTTCTTAAAAAGAATTCAGTAAAACCTGCGTAGCCAAGTGATTGTGTGCTGACCAGACTGCCTGCATAAGTAAAGCTGATCTGATCCATAGCCGTTCGCAGCCAGTCAGGAGCAGAAAGACTTTTCATCACAGGGATGAGTGTTTGCTGTTCATACGTTTGTGAGGAAGAGTAGGCAACGATTAAAAGAATAAGTGCGATTGGTATGAGAAGAATCAACGTTACTGGTTGCTTGATTTTGTCCATATAATCACTCCAGTGATTTTTTTCTGAAAGTTCTGTTTTTATTTTATTATAAAGTGATTTTTAATTGAAGTTTTATTTGGGGACGGAGTTTAAACTCTACTATAGAGCGGACTCTGTCCCTTTTTAGTGGAGTGCTAACTCCGTCCCCAAAACAACCCCCAGTTTCCAAGCCCCAATCCTAACTCCTATCAATCTGGTATTCTGTTACAATACTAGAAAAGGAGTGATTGGATTGATCGGTAGAAAGAGGTATTTACTTTCATTATTGTTCTGTTTGATTGCCGCGGTGGGGCTGTCATCCGTTGCTCATGCGTCTGATTTTAGTGAAGAGGAAGTGCAGAGTGGTAAGGTATGGACGGTTAAGTTTAATGAGACCCCGGACCCGGATTTTGTGAATGAAGATACGATTCAAGTGACAGATGAGGATGATCGGTCTGTTAATGTGACTTATGAAACTGAAGGTAATTCCGTAAAGGTTTATCCCCCTGCAGCAGGCTATGAAGAAGGCGCGCGGTATGTGCTGACTGTATCCGGCGTTCGTAACAGTGATGGTGATATTTTATCAAAAGCAGCTGTGAAGCCTTTTGTGATAGAAGAAACGTCGTACTGGTCAGCTGTGATTGATGAAAATGGAGAGATTTCAAAAAATACGCGATTTGATTCGTTTGAAGCAGCGGCAGGGAATTTAAGCGCTGATGAAATCATTGTACATAAAAATGAGATCATTAAAATGAGCGATGGTGTAGTGAGTACGAAAGCAGAAGGAGTCACGATTGTGTACGTTAATGAGTCACTTCTTACACATACGACTTACGTGGAGCCTTATACTGAACTTGTTTACATCGATTCGACACCTGACTGGATTAAAGTGAAGGCTGGAAGTGCAGAAGGCTATATTAAAGCTGCAGATGCTGTACTGATTCCGGAGTCTACGCTAAATGAACGTTCGCATTATGTAAATGCTGACGGCGAGCTCGTTCACAACATTTACAATCATGCAAGTGAATCATACAGCAGTTACTCAGTTGGGCCTGCACCTTCATTTATAAATGAAGGAACGAGATATTTAAGTTCGGATGGAACAACATTCACTGACTGGGAAGGAAATGAAGCGGGTACGCATTATCAATACTTCCAATTTCTATCAGCAAGAAGTTCCACAGATTATACGGCAGAGGAAATCGATGAATATATTGTCGACCGGCTGATTGAACTTGAAGAAACCTATCCGAATTCATCAGTCTATCAGAATGCTTCTGCTAAAAGTAAACTGATCGGAATCGGGGAATCTCTTAAGAAAATTGAGCAGGAACATAATGTGAATGCGCTCACGATTCTTGCGCTCGCACAGCATGAAAGCCGTTATGGTCTGAGTGCCCGTGCTCAGGATTACAATAATCTATTTGGTTTGTACGTCTATGATTCAAACCCGGCAGCTAAATACTTTGACTCGATCGAAGAAAATATTGAAGAATTGATCAAAGAGTTCTTCAATAAAAACTATCTTCCACCAAACCGTGCATACGCTAACGGGGCTGTATTTGGTCATAAAGCGATTGGCATGAACGTTCGCTACGCATCAGATCCATACTGGGGTGCAAAAGCCGCCGGTCACATGTACCGGATCGACCAGGCAATGGGCGGACAGGAATTTGAAAAATATCAATTAGGTATCACAACAACTGCAGGACTAAACGTCCGCACTGGGCCGGGTACTCAATTCGAAAAAGCTTTCACATACGACAAAAGCAATATGCCCATCCTGATCCTTGATGACTCATCATATGACGAATGGCTTGTCGTGAAATCTGATGACCCGGAATACGATGAACTGTATGTTTTCAGAGAATATGTCATGCCATTGAATTAAAACGGGGACGGAGTTTAGACTCTATTTTCGGGGGACAGAGTTCAGACTCTATTTTTAGAGCGGACTCTGTCCCTTTTTAATAGAGTGCCAACTACGTCCCCGAAAAAAGGAGGTCACCCATCATGAAACACTCAGCCTATTTTTCTGCAAATGTTCATTCAGCTCTCAAGCATGATCCTCCTGGTGCATGGATGCCGCACGTGCCTGAAGGTTGCATTCGTCTCAGCTCAGGGTTTCCTGATTCTTCGCTCGTTCCGGTGGAGGAACTGAAGCAGTCAGCGGTTCATTTGTTAGATGAAGAGCGTGATCTGCCGATGCATTATATTGGCAGTCCACAAATCGAAAAGCTGCATATTCAGTTACTCGAGCGCATGAATGAAAGAAACATAAGTGTGAAACGTGAAGAGTTACTGATTACTTCAGGAGCGTGTCAGGCGATTGATCTGATCGCAAGGATTTTAATGGATGAAGAAACGTACATCATTGTAGAATCACCAACATACATGGAAGCACTCGAGATTTTTCAAAACTACACAGACCGGATTCTGACTGTTCCTGTTGATCAACATGGGTTAAATACTGATATGTTGGAAGTGTTGCTGGTGACGAGAAAGCAGAACGGGAAACCAATGCCTAGAGTGCTATATACAATTCCAACCTTCCAAAACCCAACAGGAACAACGATGTCTGAAACACGCAGAAAGCATCTGCTCAACTTAGCATCAGTCTATGATTTTCTCGTGATGGAAGATGACGCATACGGAGAACTTCATTTTAACGAACCGATGCCAACATTGAAATCTCTTGATCGCGAAGGAAGAGTGCTCTATGTCGGTTCATTATCAAAAGTCGTTGCACCTGGGATGCGCATCGGATGGGTCGCAGCTGACCGGGAGTGGATTCAGGCTCTGTTCCGATTTAAAAAGGATCTGGACCATCCATTTGCACAATCAGTCATGGCGACTTTTCTGGCAGGAGTAGACTGGAAGAGTCATCTTCAGTCGTGCCGGGCCGTTTACAATGCTAAATGTCGTACGATGACAGACGCACTTGCAGCACACATGCCTAGTAATGTCAGCTGGACAAAGCCTGACGGAGGCTACTTCATCTGGCTAACCGCAACAGGTGTTGATACTGCAGAACTTTTAAACAAAGCCACTAAAGCAGGAGTGTCCTATATCCCTGGGAAACACTTCTGTCTTGAACAGGAGTACGGACAGGATAAGCTGAGGCTGTCGTTCAGTGCGGCAGGTGAAGAAGAGATTGAGCAGGGGGTTAGACGGTTGGCTGAGTTTTTGGGACGGAGATGACACTCCGTTTTTGGGGGACGGAGTTCAGACTCTATTTAAGAGCGAACTCTGTCCCTTTTTCGTGGAGTGTTAACTCCGTCCCCAATGAAATGCTATAATACCATTATCTGAAAATTCATTTATCTGCAAAGGGGATGGAGTAGGTGAAAGAGTTAATTCGTGCGGCAGTGGTTGGTACCGGTTTTTCAGCAATGGCTCATTTAGAAGCATTGAAACGGCTGCCTGGGGTTGAGGCGGCTGCGATTGTATCGAGATCGATGGAGAAAGCGGAACAGATTGCAACGGAATATCGGCTTGCTTATGCGTATTCATCTATTGATGAGCTGCTGGAAAACCCCGAGATCGATGTTATACATAACTGTACGCCTAATGTGCTTCACTATGAGCTGAATAAAAAAATTCTGCTTGCAGGAAAGCATGTGCTTTCTGAAAAGCCGCTTGCTTTAAACAGTGAGCAATCTGCTGAGCTTCTTCAAATTGCAAAAGAGTCAGGTCTGGTCCACGGCGTCTGTTTTAACTACAGGCATTATCCCATCGTCGAAGAAGCCAGAGTACGGATTGCGAATGGGGAGATGGGACGTCCGCACCTTGTTTCGGGCGGTTATCTACAGGATTGGTGTTTATATGATTCAGATTACAGCTGGCGTATGGACCCGGAGTTAAACGGGGAATCAAGAGCAATCGCTGATATTGGTTCGCACTGGTGTGATACCCTTCAGCACCTGCTTAGCAGCCGGATTACCCGCGTGATGGCTGACCTAACTATCCTTCATTCATCACGTAAAAAACCTGCAGTATCTGAAGGCTCGACCTTTTCAAATGAATCTGGACAAGCATTTACATCAGTCGACATTTCCACAGAGGATGCCGGCAATGTGCTGGTTCAGTTTGAAAATGGGGTGAAGGGGATGTTCAACGTCTCGCAGGTAACAGCCGGCAAAAAAAATCATCTTCACTACACTATTTCACTGGCAGACGGCTCAATCGAGTGGGATCAGGAAGAGCCAAACCGGTTATGGATCGGCAAACGAAGCGAACCGAATCAGCTGCTTATGAAAGACCCGGGCCTTCTATCAGAAACCGCCGGCAGCTACGCACACTTCCCGGGCGGCCATCAGGAAGGCTGGCCAGACTGCCTCAAAAACCTTATGCACTCGTTTTATAATAAAATTGAGCACCCGGGTGTGCAGAGTCATTTCGCTGATTTTGAATCGGGACATTATAACATGAGGATTGTGGATGCTATTTTGAAGAGTGCTGAGGAGGAGAGATGGGTGGAGGTTTGAATAAAGGGGGACGGAGTTGGTACTCCAAATAGAGTGCAAACTCCGTCCCCAAAAATTCAACTCTGTCCCATAAAATCAGAGTCTAAACTCCGTCCCCAAAAATCAATCCACATCATCACGAAACTTCAACGTCAATCCTTTCAAAAAGTTCCGTGCAAAACGGTCGCCGCATGGCTTATAGTTTTTCTGCCCTTCTTTTCTAAGCAGTGCGCCTAGTTCGCCTTTAGTGATTGTGATGCCTGCGAGGTCAAAGATGTCGAGCATGTCTTCGCTGGTAAGAGCCAGAGCAATTTTCACTTTTTTGAGCAGGACGTTATTAACGCTTGCATGGTTTTTGATGGAGCGGTCAGGTTTAACGGGTTCTCCCGTTTTTGATTTCTGCGGACCTCTTTTAAATGTGATGAAGCCATTTAAAAATGATTCGAGCATTGAATTAGTGCATTTGATATAATCCTCGGTCTCTTCGGGCTCATCGTGATCATAAAATGTATCCTCATCAACCTTCGTGAGAATCTTCAGCACGTCATCTTTTGTTACATCGACTCCGCCTAAACGAAAAATCTCAATCATATCAACGTTTTTAATATCCAGGGCATATCGTAAACGGATTAAAATATCATTATTTGTCATATCAGTACTCCTTTTCAGTTCGAACGGCTTTAGTCATTTTAGCAGGAAACATGATTGTATTCCAGCTGGAATTGGGATTCGACAAAGCGTACGCACGTATTAACAGTAATATGCAGGTTGATAGAACTATTCGTCATGATTTGTAGTAGGACCTTTTTCATTAATTTCTCTTATGACCTTTTTATCTGAAAACTGAAAGATATAATAGAATTATCTGTTAATTACAAATGAAAAGGGAGGGCGGATCATGGTTCAGGCTTTAACAAACCTTGATAATGAAAACGCATTAAATTTGAAGATAGATAACCGGACGCTGACTCAGTTGAATCTATCACATCGTTCACTCGAGAATGAGCTGATGATTGACAGTCTTGTTTTTACAAGCGGCGGCATTTTCGTGATTCAATATAATGAAGCAAGGGGGATGATTGACGGAACGCAGGAGCGGCCGATCTGGCTCTCAGACGGAGACGTGAGAATGAAGAACCCTCTCCAGGAAAATGAAAAAATCATTCAAGCCTTAAAGAACATAATCCCTCCATATTTCCACGACTACTTCTATTCAATCGTAGGCTTCAAAAAGCGGGTTAAAATTAATGTCCCCGGCAACCATAAAAATATTGAAGGCAATCAGTGGCTGCTCAGTGAAAGTGAAATTCCGGAATACATAGAGCGCATTATTCTTAAGAAAAACGTGCAGCAGCAAAAACCGATTAAGCCGCACCATTTGAATATACTTGAGCGTGGATTTAGTTGGATGAATAAATAGCAGATGAGGCACCCCGGAGACCAGATCCGGGGTGTCTTTTAACTTTGGGAACTTGGGGACGGAGTTAACACTCTGATTTTATGGTTTAAAAAGAGATAGCTCTGTCCCCTAAAAGTGGAGTCTCAACTCCGTCCCCATAGAGTGCAAACTCCGTCCCCAAAAATTCGCCTTCTCCCAAATAAATCCCACATTAGTCCAAAATACCCCTTTCGTTTTCTGAATATTTGCATCTATAATAGGAAGGCAAGGAAATATTTAGAATATGATTGGAGTTGAGGTTGTGGGCAGGAAGTTGTTGGTTAGTGTACTTGTGCTGATGCTTGCTTTTAGCAGTGCTGCTTTTGGGGCGTTGCCGAAAGAGAAGCCGGTGCGGGAAAGTGGTAAGGTTTCAATGAGTATGGCTCAGGATGAAGAGGTTCGGGTGATTATTGAGCTCGAGGGTGCTTCAGCGATGGAGGCTGCTTCTGAAGACGGAGCGGATTTTCAGGAACTGAGTAATGCTGAACAGGAAAAGATTATTAATGAAGTGCTGAAGAGTCAGCAGGCTGCGAAGAATGAAGTAGGGGAATTTACAGCAGCTTCTGTTGAGAACGAATTCACAACGATTGTGAATGGATTCAGTACAACTGTTCAGGCGGGGGATCTTGAGAAGATTGAGAAGATCGCCGGTGTGAAGAAAGTACATATTGCTAATGAGTATGAGCGTCCGGAAGTATCACCGGATATGTCTTATACGGGCGAGCTGATTGAAAAAGAGCTTGCGTGGGAGGAATACGGTTATAAAGGAGAAGGCCTGGTTGTTGCGATTATTGACTCCGGGATGGATCCTTCGCACCGTGACATGGTCATCAGTGAAGATACTGATGTAAAACTTGATGAAGCAGATGTAAATGCTGTGATTGAAGAGTTTGGCTTGAAAGGGGCTTATCTGACTGAAAAGATGCCTTATGGCTATAACTATTTCGATAAAAATCAGCAGGTAAAAGATTTTGGCATGGAAGCGTCTCACGGGATGCACGTTGCGGGTACAGTTGCTGCAAATGGAGACACTGAAAATGGCGGTATTAAGGGTGTTGCACCTGAAGCGCAGCTGCTTGCGATGAAGGTATTCGGCAGTGATCCGCTGATTTCAACAACTTACAGTGACATTTTCATTAAGGCAATTGATGATTCGATCCGTCTTGGCGCGGATGTGATCAATATGAGTCTTGGTGCAACTGCTGGTTATGTGGATGAAACTGATCCTGAGCAGCAGGCAGTTCAGCGTGCAGTGGATGCAGGGATTCTTGTATCAATTTCTGCGGGGAACTCTGCATTATTTGCTGACGATTATTACTATCCATATGCTAGTAATCCGGATTACGGCCTGGTAGGTTCACCTGCTGTGTCTGAAAATGCTGTAACGGTTGCGTCTTTGGATAATGTATTTGTTGATTCTAAAGCTGTTCAAGTGACAATCGACGGTGAAGAAGCCGGACTTGCACCTTATTCAGTTGCAAATGAAGAAGATCCGGAAGATTATGTACAGACGGATTTTGAAGTTGTCTATGCTGGTCTTGGTTATGAAGAAGACTTCATGGATATCGATGTAGCTGGTAAATATGCGTTAATTCAGCGTGGCGAACTTGATTTCGTTTCAAAAACGCTTAACGCACAGTACGCAGGTGCTGCAGGGGTTATCATTTACAACAATACTGATGGATTTGTGAGTATGGCGACTGATCCTGAAATTACAATTCCACAGTTATTTATGGTGAAGTCTGAAGGAGATCGTCTGGCAGCAGCGCTTGCTGACGGCTCAGTTGTTGAGATTTCATTTAACGGGGACGAGCTGACACGGCCTAATCCAACAGCTGGTATGCTGAGTGATTTCACATCATGGGGGCTGACGCCTGATCTTGAATTCAAACCTGAAATCACAGCGCCGGGCGGCAGTATCTTATCGACTGATAATGAAGATGGATACGCTGTAATGGGTGGTACGTCAATGGCTGCGCCGCATATCGCGGGTGGATCAGCACTTGTAATGCAGCAGCTGAAAGATACAGTTGAAAAAGAATACAGATCTGACTGGGTAAAAACGATCATGATGAATACAGCAGCACCGGTCATGGATCCAAATGGCCTTGCGATTTCACCAAGACGTCAGGGAGCTGGTCTGATGCAGCTTCATGCAGCACTATCTGCACCGGCAGTTGTAACAGATGCAGAAGGTGACGCAGCTGTTGCACTGAAAGAGATTGATGGCGATACAGCTGTATTTGAACTGATGGTTGAAAACTTAACGGACGAAGAAGTAGTATATGACGTTGCAGTTAATGCGCAGACTGATGCATTAACAGAAGGCTTCACTGCACCAAACCTGATCTACGGACAGGAAATCACTGGTGTCGGTCTTCTTTTAAATGGAGAAGAAGCATTAACGCTTGAAGTGGCACCGATGGAAACTGAAACAGTTGAAGTTGAAATTGATCTATCAGATGTTACATTGCTTCAAGATGACGTTGAAGTAACACCTGAAGACATTTTTGAAAATGGTTATTTTGTAGAAGGGTTTGTAACATTTACAGATCCGTCTGACATGAACCCGGTACTGACAGTTCCTTATGCAGGCTTTAAAGGTGACTGGAATGCACCACCAATCTTCGATGAACCTCAGTGGGATGAAATGACTTACTATGGCTTCACTGGAGTACGTTCATTTGACATGGTCAGTGAATGGGGAGAGGATCTTGGAATTGATCCGTTTGCTGAGGAATTCGTTGTAGATCCTGAATTGATCGCATTTTCTCCAGATGGAGACGGGATGCAGGATGCAGTTGTACCTGTTGTGTCTCTTCTCAGAAATGCGAAAGAGCTGAAAGTAACTGTCACTGATGAAGACGGAGATGAACTGCGCACGATCCGCACTGAGCGTGAACTGCGTAAGAACTATCTTTATGGAGATGGGCTTGACGCTGAAACGTGGTCACCAATGTGGGCATGGGACGGTAAAGTCAACGGCCGCACAGCAGCTGACGGACATTACTACCTGACGCTTCAAGCAAAAATTGATTATGACGGAGCAGAATGGCAGGAGCTTTCACTTCCGGTTAAAATCGATACAGAAGATCCTGAAGTTGAAGCAGCACTTGATACAGCTGCATCAACAATCACTTTTACAGCTGAAGACGATCATGCCGTTCAGTATGTAAATGTATTAGTAGATGGTCAGAGTGTGACAGAGTCTTATCTGTCACCGGAAGAAGATTCATTTACATTCACGAAAAAGATTGATTCGGACCAGCGTATTCAGGTTGAAGCGGTAGACTTTGCAGGTAACAGCGTGAAAACGACTGTTCAGCAGGGTGCTGATACAGAAGGTCCACAAATCTACCTTGATTCACCGGCATTCTTTGAGCCGACACCTGTTCGCGAAACATTCGTGAGCGGTTATGTAACGGATGCATCAAATGTCGAAGAAGTAACGGTGAATGGTGAAGCTGTTGATTCGTTTGAAGTCTTTGAAGGAGAGTACATGTTCTTCAAGCGTCTGACATTCGACAGTGATGACATTTATGACATCATTGTTTCTGCGACAGATAAAGAAGGCAATGAAATCAGCATTAACCGTACAATTATCGTAGACAGCGAGGCACCTGAAGTTGAACTGATAGGCGATAAAGTACCTTATATTGTTGGTGAAAATGCTGACAACCCTGTCATTTCAGTGAATCTGAAAGACAACTATGATGACGTTCGTCTATATGTAAATGGAGACGAAAAGTTTGCTTCAGTACCGACAAAGCTTTTAGAGAAAAAAGCCTTGGAAACAACAGTTGAAGATATTGAATTAGATCTTCAGCCTGGATTGAATCACTTTGAAGTCATCGCAGTTGATGCGACAGGCAACGTTGGTTATACGAAGGATATCATCGTATTCAAAGAGGGCGAAGATGATTCACGCGTATTGAATATCGATGAAGAAGCAGCGAAGCAGATTGTGAAGGATTCTAATGAACTCTTTATGCTAAAAGCAATTCCACAGCAGGCTGACGGTTCAGTGGATGCAACACTGATGATGAGCGGAGCAGCTGTTAAAACATTGGCAGCAGCGAAAAAAGACCTTGAATTCCGTTCAGGACCATTCCAGATACTTGTTCCTGCTGGCTTCCTGAGTGAGAACGCATCTGCCGACAGTGTGGCATTCAACATTGCAACTGACGAATCAGCAGAACTTGGCAAAAACGCTAAAGCACTGTCTGATGCATACCGATTTACTGCAGTTGCTGATGGCGAAATGATTGATACGTTTGACCATATGTTCCTTGCAAATGTAGTGTATGACGACAGCAGTGTAAGTGACGTTAAGAAAGTATCAGTCCAGCAATGGAAAGATAACAAATGGCACTATGCAGGCGGATCAGAGTTTGATGATGGACTCATCTACATGATGACAGCACCGGGTGTATATCAGGTAATTGAAGGAGACGTTACATTTGATGATATTAAAGATCACTGGGCACGCCCTGAGATCGAAGTCATCGCGTCACTGAATATCACAACAGGTAAAACACCTGATGAGTTCAGACCAAACCTGAACCTGACACGTGCAGAATTCGCTGTACTACTTGCCCGTACAATGCAGCTGACGTCTGAAGAAGCTGAAGGCGTATTTACAGACGTAAGCGAAGATCATTGGGCAGCTTCAGCAATCGAAGCAGCCTACCATGCAGGCATCATTACAGGTAAAGAAAACGGAACATTCGCGCCAGGCGAACAAATCACTCGTGAACAAATGGCAGCCATGATCATGCGCGCCATCAACCACAGTAACGAATTCCTGGCACCAACCATATTCATGCCAAACGAATTCAAAGACCATGACAACATCTCAAGCTACGCACGCGACGCCGTATACCAGGCAGAAATGCTCGGCCTGATCACAGGTAAACAAAACGGCACATTCGCACCAAAAGACCAGCTCACACGCGGTCAGATGGCTGCAGTGCTTGGAAGATTGGTTGAGGTTTTGAGAAAAGGATATTAAGAGACTTCGGGGACGGAGTTTACACTCCAGAACTTGGGGACGGAGTTCATACTCCATCTAGAGTAAAGTGCTGACTCTGTCCCGGGGTTTAGAAATTGCGGGACGGAGTTTACACTACGTTTTTTGTAGAGTGCAAACTCCGTCCCAAAAATAATTAAAAAAGGAGAGACTGCAATGCCAAGAGAAGGAAGAAAGATTAGCAGTACAGGTATTTACCATATTGATACTTTGGGAATTAATTCACAGTTGATATTTTATGATGATGCAGACAGAGAAATGTTTCTCAAAAAACTTCTAAAAATCAAGAATGAGAAGAAATTTAAGATTTATGCCTGGTGCTTGATGGATAATCATTACCATCTTGTAATGAAGGAATCAGATTATTCTATTTCAAGGATTATGCAGAGTCTTAATGGAAGTTACGCAAGGTATTTCAATCAAAAGTACAGAGGCAGTGGTTCAATTTATGCCGGAAGATTTTACAGCAGTCCGATTGAAAATATCTCCTATCTCCACACTGCGATTCGTTACATTCACCAAAACTGTGTACGCGGTTTTATTGTTGAATCCCCTGCGCTATATTTTTGGAGCAGCTGTCAGGAATACTATAGTCAGCGAAGTTTGTACAATGATTTGAGTGACCGTAGGGATATTTTAGAGCTCTTTTCTCGCGATCCAGTTAAAGCAGTGAATTATTTTATTGAATTTACAGAAGCTGTCTATGAACTTCCTCAAAGAAAATCCCCATACCGAATGAAACACTCCGATACTGAAGCAATTGACTTAATAAAATCCCATGTAGGCTCAGTCGAACTCCCCAATATAAAAAAACTTCCAATGAATGAAAAAATCATTATTATTCAACATCTGAAATCAATAAAAGATATTTCCGGCCCTCAGCTATCAAGAATTCTCGGTATTCCGCTTGGTGTGATTTGGCGAGCAGGGAAGCGAGAGGAATAAGAGCTTTTGTTTTGGGGACGGAGTTGACACTCTATTTATTTTGTTGACTCTGTCCCCTGTAAATGGAGTATTAACTCCGTCCCCAAAAAACCTCGAACTCGAGATATTCTCCAAAATAAGTTATAATAAAACTGAATTTTCAGAAAGGGGAAATGGATATGTCGAAAGCGACTGAGACTTTGCTGGTGAATTCGTTTATTGACGGGGTGCTGGATCCGGAGAAAGAGATGCTTGGGCCGGTGCGTGATGGCGGGCATATTATTGCGAATACGGCGCCTGGGTGCTGGGGACCAATGATTACGCCTTGTATCCGGGGTGGTCATGAGGTGACGAAGCCTGTGTTTGTTGAGGGGGCTGAGCCGGGGGATGCGATTGTGATTAAAATTCGTTCGATCAATGTGACGTCTTTGGCGACTGCTTCAGGAAATGATGCGCCGGTTGATGGGCGTTTTCTCGGCGATCCGTTTGTTGCGGTAAAATGTCCGGAGTGCGGAACAATGTATCCGGATACGGTCATTGACGGGATCGGTCAGGAGGCAATCAGATGTGCAAACTGTCACGCTGATGTGACGCCTTTTGTATTTACAAATGGCTATACAATAAGTTTTAGTGAGCATGGTGACGTGGGTGTGACGATGTCAAAGGAGTCGGCTGAGACGATTGCGCGCGATGGCCGTCATTATATGATGACGCCGGATCAATCTGTGCAGAATCCGATTGTGACGTTTGCGCCGCATGATCTTGTTGGGGTGGTGGCGCGTATGAGACCGTTCCTGGGACAATTGGGTACGACGCCTTCACGGCCAATTCCGGATTCTCACAACGCTGGTGACTTTGGATCATTTTTAGTTGGCGCACCGCATGATTATAAGGTAACTGAAGATGAGCTGAAGGAGCACCGTACTGATGGCCATATGGATATTAGTCGGGTGCGTGCAGGTTCAACACTGATTTGTCCTGTAAAAGTACCTGGCGGCGGTGTGTACCTCGGAGATATGCACGCGATGCAAGGCGACGGCGAAATTGCAGGTCACACTGCTGACGTTTCAGGTATTGTTCACTTACAGGTTCATGTGATTAAAAATATGAACCTTGAAGGACCAATCCTTCTGCCAAATGAGGAAGACCTTCCTTATACAGCAAAACCATTTACAGAAGCTGAACTAAATTCAGCACAGGCAGTAGCGAAACAATGGAACATAGAAAAGCTCGAAGAATCACTACCTGTTTCAGTAATCGGTACAGGATCCAATCTGAACCTTGCCACAGACAACGGCCTGCAGCGCGCAGCTGATCTATTTGGCGTAACCGTTCCTGAAATCATGAACCGCACCACTATCACAGGATCGATCGAAATCGGCCGTCATCCAGGCGTAATCACCATCACATTTTTAGCGCCGGTTGAGTATTTGGAGAAGGCTGGGATGCTGGATGAGGTGAGGAGGCATTATAAGGGTAAGTGAATTGGGCAGGACGGAATTGGGGACGGAGTTAACACTCCATTTTTGGATAAACTCTGTCCCCTATATTATGAAGTGTTAACTCCGTCCCCAAATAAACTCCTCACAATCCAAGCTCACCCCTTAACTCACCCTGCAATTCTCTAATCCGTTCCTCAGGGACTTTATAATAATAGATTCCATCAATATAGGTGTCCTCCCCACCCTCAATACTTCGTTTTGTCATGTGGTTGAGGGCTGGTTTGTAGTCGCTTTGGATCTGGATGATGTGCGGGATGGTCAGGTTGGTTTTCAGGTTTGTTCCGAGTGCCTGCAGAATTTCATTATAGTTCCACAATGTGGTGACAGTCGCTCCTTCTTTAATGATGTTTTCAATAACTTGTTTTTGTCGTTCCTGGCGTCCGAAGTCACCGGCAGGATCCTCATAGCGCATGCGGGCGTAAGCAAGTGCCTGTTTTCCATTGAGGTTAATCTGACCTTGTTCGAACATGTAACCATTTGAGCTGAACGAAAATGCGTTTTCAACTGTAATTCCTCCTACCGCATCCACAATATCTTCAAAGCCCTCCATATTTACTTTTACAAAGTAGTCGATGGGTACGTTTAGAAGGTTTTCAACAGTATCTATAGCCATTTCAATACCGCCAAAAGCGTATGCATGATTAATTTTATCGAATGTACCATGTCCGACAATTTCTGTATACGTATCTCTTGGAATACTGAGTAAACTTGTCGTTTCGGTCTTGGGATTCACCGTAGCCAGAATCAGCGTATCTGACCGACCACGATCACTTTCTCGTTCATCTACTCCTAAAAGAAGAACTGTGAAAGGGTCTTGTTCTTTAAAACGAACTGAAGATACCCTTTTATCTGATTTTGTTCTATCGATTGAGACATGAATATCTTTAGACGCACTTGCAATTGAATGATAAAAATGAAAACCGTATGCACCAAAAAAACCTGTAATAACTAAAATGATTGCCAAATCAATCATTAACCAGCGCCGCCATTTACTTCTTTTTTTATTCAAAAAAGCACCCCCTGCTTCCCTTTATATAATTCTTAATAATATACATTATGTTCATTATAAAGAACAAAAATAGATTTGTAAATCTTCTTTTTATGTGGGGACAGAGTTCAGAAGCTGGTATTGTGTCAACTCTGTCCCCTATAAATGGAGTACAAACTCCGTCCCCAATCCCAAGGTACATCATATAGATAGTATCTCAGTCCTTACTATAGTAAAATATAGGAACAAGTCAGGGAAGACGGATTTGATGGGAGGGGTGCGTGATGGTGACAGAGGTGTATATGGTTCGGCATGCTCATTCGGTGTTTTCACTGGAGTTTGAGGAGACGCGGGGCTTGTCGAAGCAGGGCTGGAAGGCTACTGAGAAGGTGACTGAGGTTTTGGTTAATGAGGGAATTGAGGTCATTGTTTCGAGTCCTTATGTGAGGGCAAGGCAAACGGTTGAAGGACTTGCAAAGGAATTGAATCAGGAAGTTGAGATCGATCCGCGGTTTAGAGAACGTGATCTGGCAGCGCGAGATCATCATTTTGAAGAACCGCTTACTGCGATTAAAAAGGTATTCGACGATAGGGATTTTAAGTTTCCTGAGGGAGAATCTAACAATGAAGTAATTGAACGTGGAATCGCTGCTTTGAAAGAAACAGTTGATGAACATAAAGGGAAAAAGATTGCAGTTGGTATCCATGGAAATATTTTTGCCTGTATTATGAGCTGGTTTGATGACCGTTATGGATTTGAATTCAGTCTGCAGACAACGAAACCCGACATTTATAAGCTTTCAATCAACGATCAGTTTGAACTTGAAGCGTGTGAACGTCTGTGGAAAACGGACTGGATTCCTGAATAAATATAATGAAAAGCCAGGCGCCTATGCCTGGCTTTTTTGAATATAAGGAGAGCTGCTGGCTTACCAACCAAAGTATTACCGCAGCTGAATGCTATCATATCTAATTTCGTTTATATATTCTAGTATAATGATGATTCTTAAATGAATTGTATTAGTCGTAATGAAAATGATAATTTTCATGAGAATTTTGGAGTTTATTTTAATAATTGCTAGGAGAAATTTAAATGAAGAAACTGGTTACATATCTAGGTGCAGGCATCGCAGCGATGAGTTTGACAGCACCGGTGCAGGCATTTTCAGATGTAAATATGTATGAAGATGAGATCCGCTTTTTAGAAGAGAAGGAGATTTTGTCGGGATACAGTGATGGCACGTTCAGGCCAACTGCTGAGTTAAGCAGATTGCAGGCAGTGCAGATGCTTATCAGGGAAATTGGAGTGGACACTGAAAATGTATCTGATCCCGGTTTTACTGACTTGAATCCTGACAGCTATGGGTATGACGAGATTGCCGCAGCCGTGGAACTCGGCATTATTTCAGGAAAAACGGATGAAAATGGAGATCAGTATTTTGACCGTTATGCACCATTAACTAGATCACAGATGGCGAAGATTCTCAGCGAAGGGTATGACTTATACGACCGTCAGCGCATTTCGTTCATTGATGTGCCAATGGGGCACTGGGCAAACCCTTACGTAAACGGACTTGCTTCTGCGGATATTACGACAGGCTATGAAGACAGCACGTTCAGACCCGCTGAACAGATACAGCGACAGCATTTCGCATTATTCATGGCACGTCTTTTAAATGAAGATTTCAAACCATCATTTGACCAGGCGAGCTATATGCCGGACCAGTCAAAAGTTTATACGTATCAGACAGGTAATTCTACAATGATGATCAATCATAAAGAGGGAGATGTCTGGGAAAGAAACTTTGGTGAAAATCACGAAATCACTTCAGAATCATCCATTATTGAATCAAATAACGGCATTGTCTTTGGGGAACCCCAGCTTACGTTCAGCTTTGCACTTGGTTATCCAATCAAAGAAGGCCGTACATGGATGGACCAGAACGGTTTAATATTGGAAATTACTGATACAAACGCAACTGTAACAACACCAGCAGGAACCTTCACAAATGCAGTAGAAGTCCAGGGGTATGACTATGTAGATTATTATGTGGAAAATATCGGTATTGTACAATCGACTTGGTATGGAGATGGAGAAGGGCGTGAGATTGTTGAGTTGATTGAGGTGAAATAGAGGAGAGGAGTAGCGGGGACGGAGTTTAGACTCTATTAATTTGTTAAACTCTGTCCCTAAAAATAGAGTGCTAACTCCGTCCCCGAAATGCCAAACTCTGTCCCTCAATAATGAAGTATTAACTCCGTCCCCAAAAAACTGACCGAACTCACTCCCTCAAAAACATCTGTGTATAATAATCTCCATAATATCCACCTTCATAATGCCCGATCCCAATATGTGTATAATTTTCATTAAGGATGTTGGCACGGTGGCCGGGGCTTTCCATCCAGCCTTTGACGACGGCTTGTGCTGTTGGATAACCGGCTGCGATGTTTTCACCTACATAAGACCATGGGTAGCCAAAGTAAGCGACCATTTCCTGCGGGCTTCCATAGGTTGGTGAGGTGTGGTCAAAGTAGTTGTTATCTGCCATATCTTTTGATTTGAGATCAGCCAGGAATTGCATTTCTGCTTTAAATGTTAGCGGCTGTAATCCTTCGTTTTGACGTTCGATATTAACGAGTCTCAAAATTTCTTTTTCAATAGCGCTTGGCTCAGTGTAATCAGTGCCTGCGTTGCCATCAGGATTATCTGACAAAAATTCGAGTGTTCTGCTTAGGAAAACAGCCATATTTGCCCGAAGTACGGGTGCGTTCGGACTGAAAGTGCTAGAGGAAGTGCCGGTTGTGATGCCTGCCTTATAAAGCGTGCCTGCATATGTCGCGGCTTCTCCTCCTGGTGTCAGATCGCTGAAACGCTTCATACTGCTTCCTGTCAGACTGAAAGACTCAGTGAGGATTTTTGCCATCTGGCTGCGCGTCAGTGACTGGTTTGGATTAAATTGTGCTGCCTGATTAAAGATCCCAAGCTCTGTCAGCTTTGCGATGTAGCGGTAGCCGGTTGTATTTTCTGTGATATCAGTGAATCCTGGGTTCTGGATTGACGTTACATCGAGCTCAAGTGTCCGGCCGATCAGTGCTGCGGCCTGCGCTCTTGAAACTGTTCTTTCCGGTTTAAATGTTCCATCCTGAAATCCTCCAATGATCCCCGCTTCAGAAAGCTCACTTATCTCCTGACTTGCCCAGTGATCACCTGGTACATCTGAGAAACCTGCTGATAAAGCTGTGCTTGAAAATACAAAGAATACTGTTAAAACAGATAATAATTTGATTTTCATCGTATGCTCCTTTCATAAGTGGTTACTTATGATTATACAACCCTTTCCTTCATCTAAAAATACTTAAAAAAAGCAGTTCAATTCTTTTGGTTCAATTCTTTTTACTAGAATGATAAAAATATACTGACTTCAAAGTTGTTCTCAAAGGAGAAGAATGGTAGGATTCTAATTGACAGCGCTTTCAATATATGTTTTTACAATTTTCTTAACTTTCCTTTACAAAATACATATATAATAAGTCTGTCAGACAAAATTATAAGGATGGTGTCAAATGAAGAAAAAGTTATTAATGACTTCTGTTGCTGGTGCAATGGCAGTAGGCGTGTTCGGATTCCAGGCTGCTGAAACTCATGCAGATAACCACGAATTTGAACTGAGAGTACTACATACGAATGATACGCATGCGAATCTTGACGATGTTGCAAAGCGTGTCAAGCTTGTAAAAGACCTAAAGGCTGAGATGCCGGAAAATAACCTGTTACTTGATGCGGGGGATGTTTTTTCAGGAACTCTTTACTTTAATGAATTTCAGGGTATGGCGGACCTTCAGTTCATGAATCTGATGGGTTACGATGCGATGGTATTTGGAAATCATGAGTTTGATTTAGGATCAGATGATGGAAATTCTGAACTTGCAGAATTTGTTAAAGGAGCAGATTTCCCATTTGTTGCTTCTAATGTGGATTTCTCAGAAGATATGAACTTTGATGGCATTCAGTCATTTGATTACACAGCAGAGTTTGCAAATGGAGAAATTTATAACGGTATTATTAAAGAAGTAAATGGCGAACAAGTTGGTATTTTTGGCCTGACAACTGCAGAAACTGAAGGGATTGCAAGCCCGGGTCCTGTTACATTCTCAAATTATCTGACTGCAGCTGAAGAAGCAGTAGCAGAATTTGAAGCTGCCGGTGTTAATAAAATTATTGCTTTAACACACATTGGTTATAATGACAGTGCTGCAGTAGATAATGATATTCAACTTGCAACTGAAGTTGAAGGCATTGATATCATTGTTGGCGGTCACACGCACTATTCACTAGAAGAGCCGGATATGGTTGGCGACACACTGATTGTTCAGACTGGCGGTAACAATAGCGAACTTGGACAGCTTGACGTTACTTTTGATAATGAAGGTATGGTAACTTCTTATGAAGGTATGCTTCACGACATCGGTGAACTTACTGAAGAAGATGCAGAAGCAGCAGAGATGCTTGTCGAATATTCTGAGGCTGTAGAAGAACTTGAAACTCAACCGACTGGTGGAGTATCTGAAGTATTCCTCGATGGAACACGCGGTCTTGGCGGAGTGCGGACTGCAGAAACAAATCTTGGAAACCTGATTACTGATGCAATGCTTGATAAAGCACGGTCTATCGATCCTGAAACAGTGATCGCGCTTCAAAATGGCGGAGGAATCCGTGCATCACTTCCAGCAGGAGAAATCACGCTTGGTGATGTTCTGACTGTTATGCCATTTGGTAATGATCTTGCAATTATGAATCTATCAGGTGCTGAAATTTTTGAAGCACTTGAGCATAGTGTAAGTGAGTACCCAGCAGAACTAGGAGCATTCCTTCATGTGTCGGGTATGCAATTTACTTTTGACCCATCAATGGAAGCAGGTTCACGTGTACAGGAAGCTTATGTCTGGATGGGTGACGAAGCAGTGATGATTGAAGAAGATGAAATGTACAAAGTTGCAACAAACGTTTTCACTGCTAAAGGTGGAGATAACTTCGATGTGTTTGCAGAAGCATATGCTGATGGTCGCGTATCTGAACCAGGTTTCAGAGACTATGAAACATTTGCTGATTATATCGCAGAGCTAGGTACTTTTGCTCCTGAAAAAGAAAACCGCATTGTTGCTTTGACACCATTTGTAGATGTTATGGCTGACAGCTGGTTCCAGCCTTATGTTGCTGATCTGTACTATGGTCAAGTATTAAAAGGTAAAACAGAAACAATGTTCGATTCACTTGGTACACTTTCACGCGCACAGGCAGCTTCACTGATTGTAAGAAGTCTTGATCTTACAACTGATGAAGAAGCTTCATTCAGCGATCTTGAAAATGTAGCAGAAGCAACGCAGGCTGAAATTGCAGCAGCTGCAGCTAACGGTATTGTAAATGGTATTAACGGAGAATTCAGACCATACGAGCCGGTTACGCGTTCACAGCTTGCTCTAATGCTTTACAGAGCATATATGGCTGATGGAGATGAGTTCACTCCTGAATCAACTGACTACTTCACGGACGTAGAAGGCTGGGGAGAAGAAACAACTAATGCTGTATCATTCGTATATGAAACTGGTATCGCATCAGGCTATGACGACCAGTATCGTCCACTTGCATTCTCAACACGCGCACAGGCAGCTAAGATGATCTCAGTCTTCTTAGACGTTGAAACAATGCAGTAAAATTAATAAGTTATTGAAGAAAGCCTCCTGATTCGGGAGGCTTTTTTTAGTGGCAGAAATATTTGGGGACGGAGTTAACACTCTACTTTCGACAAGAACTCTGTCCCTTTTAAATGGAGTGTTAACTCCGTCCCCAAAGATACCGAGAAGACATTGATTAAAAAAGGTGTCTCAATACCACAACTTCGTTAACCCTAAACATCTAAATCGGAAAAATAAGACTATATACTCAAAAAAGCTTTTCATCCACCGATATATGTTTTATAGACGAAATATTCAAATAAAGGGGGTTCTGGGGATGAAGAGTGTAAAGTCGAAGTTGTTAACGGTGAGTATTTTGCTGTTGCTTGTGCCGCTTGTAGTGTTGGGGACGGTCAGTTATTTGTCAGCGAAGAATAATTTGACTGAGAGCGGAGAAGTGATGATTGAGAATGCAGTGCATTTAGCGTTGCAGATGATTGAGGTTGCGAATGAACAGGTGGAGGCAGGGGACCTTTCACTTGAAGAGGCACAGGAAAGTGTAAAGGAGAAGCTGATCGGACCGCTTCAGGAGGATGGGACTCGGCTGATTGAGACGCCTGTTGATTTAGGTGATAATGGTTATTTTGCAGTGTATGATGAGACGGGTACTTTGCTTGCTCACCCTTCAATTGAAGGTCAGAATATGACAGGTACGGAAGACGTAAATGGTTTTAAGTTTGTAGAAGACGTTTTTGAAAAAGCATATGCAGGCGGCGGTTTTACGGAGTATGCCTGGACTTTACCAGGTGATCCGGAGTCAACAGCTGATAAAATCATGTACAGCGCTTATGATCCGAATTGGGGCTGGATCATTTCAACAGGCTCATATTATATGGATTTTAACGAAGGAGCCAATGAGATTTTGACGCTGATTGCGATTACTGCAGGAATTGCTTTAGCTGCAGGTATCATCATTGTGATTTTATTTGCAAGAAGTTTGTCAAAGCCGATTGTAAAAGTGAGAAATCATTTACAGGAAATGAGTGACAATAATCTGGCTCTTGAAGATCTTCATGTTAAAAATAAGGATGAGATTGGTGAGCTTGCAGACAGTCTGAACCTGATGAAAAACAATATATCCGGCATGGTGAGCCAGATCTATCAGGTGTCACACACGCTGGCTGCTTCTTCGGAAGAGTTAAGTGCGAGTGCCGACGAGACAAACCGGGCGAGCGAGCAGATAGCAGGATCGATTCAGACGATTTCAGAAAATGCGAATGAACAGACGTCTCAGGCTGCTGAATCGAGGCATACTGTGCAGGATATTTCTTCGAGAATTACAGATATAAGAGGATATCTGACTTCTGCAAATGATGCGACAACGACTTCTTCTGCTCAGGTTACGACCGGGAAGAAGCACCTGGAAGAAACATCAGCAAAAATGAAAGAAATTCAGTCAAAAACAAATGAAGCTGCCAGGGCAGTTCAAAGTCTCGGTGATCAGTCTCAGCAGATCGGCAGTATTGTCAGTCTCATTACAGATGTTGCTGAACAGACAAATCTTCTCGCGTTAAATGCAGCAATCGAAGCTGCACGTGCGGGTGAACATGGAAAAGGTTTTGCAGTAGTAGCAGACGAGATCAGAAAGCTTGCCGAACAGTCAAGCCGCTCAGCAGGCCAGATTCAGGAACTGATTTCCCATATCAGAGAGGGGATTGAACGCTCTGTTACAGTGATGACTGATGGTGAAGCAGCAGTATACGACGGCATGACAGCGATGGAGAGAACCGGTGAAGGATTCATTGAAATAGAGCAGTCCACTGCAGAGATCGTTTCAGCTGCTAAAAATGTGCTGGGAGCCATCACCGAACTAGATGCGAGCACGCAGCAGATGGTCCGCTCAGTTGAATCCACAGCTGAAATGGTAGAAGATTCATCAGCAGAAAGCGAATCAATCGCAGCTGCTTCAGAAGAGCAGAGTGCCTCAATGCAGGAAGTGGCCTCAAGTTCAGCAGCACTGACGAAAATGGCTGAAGAATTGAGTGATATTGTGGCGAAGTTTAAGGTGAGTTAATGCGGGACGGAGTTAACACTCCATTTTTCAGGGACAGAGTAAAGGAAAGCGGGGACGGAGTTAACACTCCAAGATCAAGGGACAGAGTTCGTGTCGAAAGTGGAGTGCCAACTCCGTCCCCGAAACCAAGCACAATGCCCAAACCAAAACTAAAGCCATGCTGTCTAACACATACAGCATGGCTTATTTGAATGGGATAGCGATAACGGGGACGGAGTTAACACTCTGCTCTATAGGGACAGAGTTCATCTCTAAAGTGGAGTGTAAACTCCGTCCCCTAAAAAAGCTCCCCCTAAAGATCTGCACTCTGCCCCTCAACAGCTTTCTCCTCAGCCCAATCAATGCCTTCCTGGGTCAGCATGTAGTGTACTTTGTTGGAGAGTTTGACTTTTTTGGTTAATGGTCTGGTTCGGCTCAGTCCGAGATGGACTGAGCGTGGGAGGCCGTCATAGCCGAATACGCGTACCATCAGCATGTAGATGAGGTGGGGGCGTACTGGCTTTGTCAGGCCTGTTTTTTTCATGAGATACATCATGAGCAGGATTTTTTCGCTCATGCCGTTCATCTGGTTCAGGGATGCACTATCTCTTTTTGATAGCGTTGAGATGAAAGTTTCGACTGCTTCTTTTTGTTCTTCAGATTCGTATTCGAGTTCTTTCTGGCTGGTTTTGCCTTTTTGAATCTGCTGTTCGATGAATGTGATTCCTTCATCTGTGATGTAATATGCTTTCTGGCCGACAGACTTGCCGATCGGCTGCAGGTATTTTTTCCGTACGCACTGATTGATGCATAAATGTATATTTTGAGGTGGCCGGATATCTGCTGCTGTGTATAGTGTTTTAAGTGATTTGGCTGTTGCGATATTATTCTGGTTGATCATGTTTGCGTAATAGCTTAATCCCAGGCAGTAGATCCATTCGATCCTTGTGCCAAGGGAGTCTACGAACGATTTCAGTTCGGTGTCGATCTCAATTGTCGTTTGATTTACTTTTGAGAGTTCTTCTATTTTTGAAGGTGCTTTACCGTAAATCCTGAGGTCAAACTTCATTTTTTCGTTGGTAGCTTCAGCTTTTTGCAAGTGATTTATTGCAAGTGATAAATGTTCCTCGATGTTTTTGAAATCTCCAGTAACTTGATACGAGTAGTCATCATATGAAATGTTGAGCTCCCAGTTATCCTTTTTCAAGAAATCTCCTCCAATAATAGAAAAACATATGGTTAAATAGTCTCATATAATAGTAGTATATATTTTCCTTGCTTGCAACGAAAAAGAACATATTTATACAAAAAAAGTTTTCACAGGGGCAAAAAGGGCAATATTTAACCATAAGAAAAACCCGCCAGATTGACGGGTTCAGTAAAACCTTTTAAAGCTTTCGAAGTGTTTTTTCCAATATACATTATCAAGTGAGCTGATGATGACACCGATATTATCAGCGGCGTGAATCATCTGGTTGTTTCCGATATAAATGCCCATGTGTGAGATGCCTGGCTTATAGGTATCTTCAAAAAACACGAGGTCACCCGGTACCGGCTTGCTGACTTCATATGAACGGTCATAAAACCCCTGTGTATTATGACGGCTCATTGAATGTCCCGCTTCATTCATCACATAATGAATAAAGCCGCTGCAGTCGAATCCATTGGGGGTATTACCTGCCCATACGTATGGAACGCCGATCTGCTGCATGGCAATTTCAATCACGTCGGATGCTTTCTCAGGCACTTCCACTGGCGGTTTTACCACGTGAGTCGGACCTTCAGGCTTTTTAACATGGAGTGTCTGATTCACAAAAATTCTTGGAGACTTCAAGTTATTCCACTTAAGAAGTTCGTTCATTTTTACATTGTATTTTAAAGCGATCTGAAAAAGGGTATCACCTGATTTTACTTTATATAGATCCGCATTACCGGCATCAGTCGGTGGTTGCACGGACCCGCCTGAATGAATGATGAGCTGCTGGTCTACATAGATGATGGTGGAGCTGAGCTTGTTCCAATCTATCAGTTGTTGAATTGTTACTTTATATTGTGAGGCGATTTTTGATAAACTGTCTCCTGCCTTTACGGTATATGTATGATTTAAAGGCTTTTCTTCCACTGGTGAAGGAGAGCTGGCTTTTTTATAACGGACAGTCAGCTGTTGGCCAACCATAATTTTTTTAGTCGGAAGCTTGTTCCATGTCACAAGATCCGGAACGGTTACACCGTGTGTCATTGCAATTTTAGAAAGGCTGTCGCCAGCTTTAACGGTATAGATTTCTGCTGAATCATCGGGTATGTTCTGAGCTGTTTTAAGTGTAGCAGCGTCTGTTGTCTCAATTGCCTGTGAAATATCCAAAACCTGGTTTACATGTATGGTGTCAGTTTGAAGACGGTTCACTTTTTTTAGATGATCGACTGTAGTGTGATGGTCTTTAGCGATTTTATAAAGCGTGTCACCCGGGCCGACGGTATGTTCTTCAGCGGATGTCTGCTCCGGTGCTGTTGTAAAGAATGCTGCTGTTGAAAGGATGAAAAATGATGATTTGACCATTTTATTCACGATTTCAGCTCCTCTTTAACCTGATATCTATATCATCGGATTCAGTTTGATATTTGAAAAGGGTAAAAAGGAGGATTAAATACAGTATAATTTTGTTTTATTTATAGGTAATTTATAATCACGCCTGACATGGATATGGTATAATATCAAAAATGTCGAAAAATTCAGCATTCGAGGGGAAGCGAAAGGATGTTAAGAGATTTTATTATTAATATTTCGATTATGATCTCTTTTACTTTTGTATGGCATCAGCTATTTAAAAGGAATCAACTGAAGCTTCAATCTGGATTCAGTCTTAAAGTAATTGATGGGCTGATTGCGGGTGTATTTAGTGTGTTATTAATGAACTTCAGCTTTACGATAAATGAAATCACGATACTGGACCTCAGGCATGTGGCAGTTGCAATGGTGGCTCTTTATGGCGGGTTCATTCCAGCTATGATTGCCTCAGGCGTTGTCATTGCAGGCCGCTATATGATCGATGTGAACTATTCCTCTCACGTTGCGCTCTTTATGATGCTCGCGATTGGAATAGGAACGGGTCTCATCGGGCAATACGTTAAATGGACCGTATGGAAAAAGTGGACACTGCTTCTTGTATATGCGCATTCGATTTTTTTCATTGCATTTTGGGTCGTGTCAGATTCAATTGCTGAGGTAGCTTTGGCCGCCTTGTTCCACGCGGCTATGGCTCTTGGTGGTGGATATTTTGTGCTCTACTTTGCACGTTATATCCGTAAAGCGACAGATACATTTTATGAAATCCAGGAGAATGCGAGAAAAGATCCGCTTACTGAACTATTCAACGTCAGGACATTTGATCATTATTACAATCATTATATGAATGAATACGTTGAAAACGGAAATCCGGTTGGTCTGATTATGCTTGATTTAGATTACTTTAAACATATTAATGATACATTCGGACATTCAGCCGGTGATGATATATTAAAAGAAGTTGCAGTCCGTCTAAGAGAGCTCACAGGTAATCAGGGCATTATTTC
This sequence comes from Jeotgalibacillus alimentarius, assembly GCF_000829445.1. Classification (GTDB taxonomy): domain Bacteria; phylum Bacillota; class Bacilli; order Bacillales; family Jeotgalibacillaceae; genus Jeotgalibacillus; species Jeotgalibacillus alimentarius. The sequence continues at coordinate 219,459 of NZ_JXRQ01000025.1, read as the reverse complement.
GAGAAATGGGGGAGAAGAGTTTACAGTTTTGCTGCCGGATATAGAGCTGAAAGAGCTGAAAAAGCTTGCTGAAAAAGTCCGCCGGGGAATCGATCATCATACTTTTAAGCTAAAAGATGGTACTGCACTTCATCTCACAGTTTCTGCAGGTGTCAGTCATACGCATGCAGGTTTAAAAGAAGAGCTTTTTGAGAGTGCTGACAGTGCTATGTATATTGCTAAACATGCAGGTAGAAATCAGGTGTGTGCATTGTATGACCTGGCCTCTAAAGCCCAGAAAGAGTCAGTAAAAGAAAAAGAAGCATCTCTTGGCGGTTAGGCCTTGAGATGCTTCAGATTATTTATTAGTTAGAGATGTCAACAAGCTGAACAACCGGGATTGTTACATCTTCTCCGTCAACTGTGAAGTCACGTGTTGATACTGCATAACCGTCAAGATAGAATGCGATTGTGTAATCGCCGTCCATCAGGTCAACAGAAGTTGCACCATCAGCAAGTACTTCTTTTACAGTGCCATCTTCGTTAAAGATAACTGCTTTAACTTTATCATTTACATCTGCATTGTTTTCATCAAGTACTTTGAAATCTACAGTACGCTGAGAAGCAGTTTCTTCAAGCGTGATTTCAAGCTGAGCTTCTTCGCCAGAAGCTACAGTTGCTGTGCCTTCGTAGTCAACAAAGCTACCAAGTGTTAGATCGAAGTCGTAAGTACCTGCAGACAGGTTTTCGAATGTGATTGTATCCGCAGTAACTGCAGCATCATCTTCATTCCAAGAACCGATTACTGATGTTTCTTCATCTGCTTTTGTAGCATAGTAAGCATCAGTTAAATCGATATCAGCATCTGTCAGGTCAATTGCTTCACCTTCACTGTCTACTGCAGTGATTTCCATTGAAGCGTCTCCGCCATTTTCAAGAAGATAGTTAGTACGCTGTAAGTTGTCACCAGCTGCAACAGTTACTGTAGCAGTATAAGTGTCAACGCCATCACCGCGAACGACAACGTCATATGTGCCAGGATCAACTTCATCTACTGTGTAAGAACCATTTGATGCAACAGTAGTGTCATATGCCAGTTGACCAGCTTCATTATAATAAGCAACTGTTCCGTCTACTGCATCCAGACTTCCAGCTTCACGAACAAACCCTGAAACAGTTCCGGTAGTTGCAGGTGTAGCTAAAGTAATTACTGCATCATCTTCATTAACATCACCATTTTTTACAACTGTTACTTCAATTGAATCGTTTACTAATGTTTTAGATACTGCTTCAACTGTGTAAGTTCCAGCAGAAACACCAGTAAAATTATATGTTCCATTACTAGTTTCAATTGTATCAACAATAGATCCATCTTCATCAAGTAAGTTTACAACTACTGAAGAATTAACTGGATTTGTGCTTTCATCAACAAGTGTACCATCAATCACACCAGCAGCTTCAGCACGCGCTTCAAAGTCAACGTCTTCGTCAGTTACAGTAATTCCTGTGAAAGTATCAGTTACAATGTAGTCACCTGATACGCGAAGTGAGTATTCACCTGGTGCTACACGGTCAAAGTCAGCAGAAATTGTATCGGCAGTAACAGTTACATCTGTTCCGTCTAGATCAGCAACAGGTGTGCCATTTTGTAGGAGTTCAACTTTAACTGCAGAGTCAGTAGTAGTAAATACTTCATTTACTCCTGCAGTACCAACAGTTGTATTTACTTCAAATCCTTCTTCTAGCTCTACATCTACAGTCTGGTCAGCACCTTCAACTACTTCAAACGTTGTATTAGAAATTGCAAAGCCTGCTGCATCTACTACAAGTTGATAAGAGCCTGATTCAAAGTCAAAAGTTTCTGTAGTTGCATCTTCATCTGAACCATTAAACACAGTTTCATTCTCTTCAGTATCGTAAATTGTAATAGATGTAGCAGGCACCTCAGTCCCGTCAGCATCCATAACGTTTACTGTAAGAGCCATTTCTTCAATCTCGTCAAGCTCAATACCAGAAATTGTGTTTTCAACATTCTGGTCATCTAGTGTGATGTCCTGAGTGTAAGATTTGAAGCCGTCAGCTTCAACAACCAGACGGTATTCTCCGCCAAGCTCAAGAACGTTGCTGTCATTATTAAATGTATAAGAACCATCAACATCTTTTTGTGTAAATAGATTTGTCCATTCGCCGTCTTCATCAAGTCCCTGGATTGATACAGTCGCACCATTTACGTCTGCGCCAGTATCTCCATTAACAATGTTACCTGCTACAGAAATATCAGTAGTAACAATCGCTGTTCCAAGGTCACCACTAAAAGCAGTTACAGTATCTTCAAGGATTGTTGTATCTTTTTCAACTGTTTTGTAGCCTTCTTTAGAGATAGTAACTTCTGCATCACCAGCTGCTACGTTCAGAAGCTCGAAGTATCCATTTTCGTCAGTTACAGCTTCCTGGTCACCGATTGAAACGACTGCACCTTCAGCAGGAGCGTCTTCTGAACCTTCCACGATGAAGCCAGAGATCCCTGAAGTGAGTTCTTCTGAATCTTCGTCAATTGATACTTCATAAGCAGCTGTCAGGAATGAAGCCAGGTGGCCACGTGATGTTTGGTCAAGTGGACGGAAGTTAGATACTGTTGTCACGCCAAGGTTAGCAAGGATCTGGATGTCATCCTGGTAGCTTGTGAATGCTGTGTCAAGGTCTTCAACAACAGCTTCGTTATCAGTTTCCACTTCGTCAAGGTTGAAGGCATTTACGATTACCTGTGCCATTTGCTGACGAGTGATGTTGTTTGAAGGCATCAGGTTGTTATTGCTTCCCTGGAAAATGCCTGCTTCTTTAACGATTAGTGAGAAGTTATAAAGCTCTGAGTCACGTGAATCAGCAGTTACATCGTTGAAAGGTTCAACGTTTGAAAGGTCGTTATCTGCAAGGTAGTCTGCAAGATCGCTGTACCCTTCAGATGCGATCACGAATTTACCAAGTGCTTTTACAACATTTGAACGTGTAAGTGCATTTAGCGGTTTGAAAGTGCCGTCCGGATAACCGCTTAATAGACCGTAGTCTACTGCTTTATAGATATTTTCAAAGTGTGAGTTTGTTTCAGGAACATCTGTGAAAAGTTCTTCCTGAGCGTTATATTGTGCTTCTTCAGCAGCTGCAGCCGGTGCAACAGCAGATGCAACAAGTGCAGTCGTGACTGTTCCAGCTAAAAATTTACGATTTACTGACATAGTATAATGTCCTCCTAAGTGTTAATTAAGTATTAAAGTGTGTGCTTGATTGAGGTGTATATACACCTTTAGCATCACATAGATATAATTGTAACGTGTTTGTTATAAAATTAAAGCATTAACTGACTGAAATCCCCAAAATCATTCTTTGCGCTCATATATAAGGGAGGTTGTTTGATCATAATGGAATACCTGAAGAAGTATAGAGATGATTCGATAGTTTGATAGCCTGTTTTTCTTGTAAACTTACTGACTTTTCAGATCGAATTGGTTAAAACTTTAGCTACTGAGATTGTATAATGACTATGGTCTTATAAGTGAATGGTTATGTAATAATTGACTGTTACTCCTTCTGAGGCCACCAACTGTCAGCTATCATAGAAAAAAGCCGAGACAATGTCTCAGCTTTTTGATGGCTCAGGTGATTCTTTTTTAATTGCCGGCAGGTTTCCGAACAGGAACCATGCTTTAGGGAACATGATGTGGCACACTCTGATAAAGAGGTACGTGCTCAGCATGACGAGTGGAAAACGCAGGGCAATATAAATGTTAAATTCCAAAAACGTTTCTGCAACGAGCAGGTTGGACCAGATCACCAGGATAAACGGATGGACGAGATAGAATCCGAACGAATAGATTCTGAGCCGCTCAATCACTGCAAGTACTGGAGAAGGAGCACTCTGCTCAATCCAGGTCCCCATTTTAAATAACAAGTAGCAGGATGTTGCAAAGAATAATAACTTTACAACCGTCAGCATACTGTATGGCATAACCGGATCTTCGAGTGTATAGCTATAATAAAATGCATACGTGTAGATCAGTCCGAATGCAATTGTCATTGCAGTATAGCCAAAGGCCGCTTTTTTATTCCAGAGATGTTTCACTTTCTGATAGTGAACACCAACCCAGCCTCCAAAGAAAAAGCTTCCGAGATAGACCATGAAAAATGGGAAGGTGATGGCACCTGTTTCGTTATTCCACATCGTGTAGAGAAATTCGAGTACAAAACCGATGATAAAGAAATAACGGTTAAAAAACCTGAACCTTTTAATCAAATAAATGAAAAGCGGTGTGAAGAAAAACAGCTGTACGAGAATCATAATGAAGTAAAGCTGATAGTACGAGCCGCCGACTAACAGGTTATCCCAGATTGCACGCAGTCCCTCATATTCGCGGTACCCCATATAATAGGAAAAGAGTTCATAGAAAATGGACCAGACAAGGTAAGGACCGAGAATAAACATGAACCTGCGCCTGTAAAATGTCAGCCAGGTTTTCAGTGTGTAAGGCTTATCCTCATAATTATAAAAGAGTACAAGTCCGCTTAAAAACACGAATACGGCGCCTTCAAATCTCGTAAAACGGTTTAACATCAAATAAATATCATATAAAAAATGATCAGGGGGCACATTAGCCATCGCCGGTGCTGTGACGTGAATCAGCACAACCAGGTTCATGGCAACCACCCTCATAAATTTCAGTGATTCAATTCTTTCCTTACGCATAGTATCTCCTCTGTCAATACATTTTTACTGACTAAGCGTACCACTCAGGATAAGGTTTTGTCACTGTTTGTGATAAACTTGTAGTCATAATGATAAGAAAGGAGAATATATGAAAAAACTTTTACCCGCTTTACTCTTACTATTGATCATTATGCCGTCATTGACAGGACATGGTGCAACATTTTCTGATGTCACGATGTATGAAGAAGAGATCGACTGGCTCGTTGAAAAAGGTGTGATCAACGGATATCCGGATGGCACGTTTAAGCCTGAGGCACCGGTAAACCGTCTGAATGCCGTTCAAATGCTGCTGCGTGATATCGGATTTTCTGAAGAGGAGATCAATGACTTTGAAGGGGAGGACCCTGGATTTACTGATCTGAAGCCTGGTATGTACGGGTATGAGGAAGTAAAGTTTGCCTATTCTCTTAATATCATCGGAGGCAAGACGGATCAGAAGGGAGAGTCGTATTTTGACCCTGCAGGTACACTATCACGCAGTCAGATGGCGAAGGTGCTGGTGAGAACGTATAACCTGATCTCAGGAGATGACTTAATCACATTTACTGATACAACGTCACTGCCTGAAGAAACACAGGATTACATAAGCCGTGTGGCAGCTGCAGGTATTACAACAGGTTATGCAGATGGCAGTTTCGGTCCTTATGAGCAGACGTCGCGTCAGCATTTCGCGCTGTTTTTAAAACGTACATCTGATTATCTATATGAACCCCTGTCAGACACACGTATACATTTCCTTGGCGACGATGAAGGGGATGCTGCTGTGATTGAATTTGCAGATCAGTCAACAGTATTAATTGATGCCGGACTTGATGCAGCAGAACTTGATGATCAGCTGAGTGATATCGGTTTTACAGAGATTGATACATTTGTAGCGACTGAGCTGAGTGATGATACGTTAAATGGGGCAGTCCCGGAGCTGTTTGTAAAGTATAGTATTGAAGAAGCGGTTGACGGAGGCGGAGAAGGCGGGACCGCTTACCTTGAGATGCTAAATGATCTTGGCATCGGACGCACGATCATCGGGGATACTGACTTTATCGCAGGAGACGATAATGCAACATTGTTTGTAGAGGGTGAAGAAAACGGCAATCTCATGCTGAGACTGTGGAATGGTGAAGTGTCAGTGCTGTTTGCAGGCTCTGCCACTGAATCGATGTACTGGAGCATTGACCAGTCATTTGATATCGTGCAGATTTCCCGCAAAGTACAACTGAGGGATGCTGAACTGAATAAAATTGATCCGACGCATGCAATCTTGCCGACGGATTACACGTTTGAAAACTATCGCCATTTAGATCGTAATGGTGTGCTGGTGTTTTCACCACAGGAGCAGTATATTACGACTGCAGTGTCAAACGGGGACTATTATTTCTTTTATGAAAGTCCGCTGAATACCCTTGATGATTAAATGAAACGAAACGCCCGGACTTCCACAGTCCGGGCGTTTCTTCTGTTATTCATAATCCGCAAACTTCACAATCAGCGTATTATCAACGAGCTGAATTGATCCCTCTTCAGGCCATACAGGCATTTCCTGAACTTCAGGCATCGCTTTGAACTCTTCTAATGTATAATCAGAAATCAGGTAATAATCCTCACCGAAGTACGTGTTCAGCATATACTCCATATGTGGAGGATGGGCGATAAATGAATCTCCCATTGCTCCTGTCATTTCAGGAATGCTCTTCCAAACCTTAATGCCGAGATTAGAACGGATATCCGGTGCACCGATGAAACCGATTTGCTGAAGTTCACTATAACCTTCAGTCTGTTCCATCCGGTCAAGCACACGGTTCATCGTTGAAAATGATTTTTCATAACGCAGATTCATGTTGAAATAAGCAATATTAGAGATCACTGCAAAATTATAAATGATGACACTGATCAGCAGCACCGCTATCCATGAATAAGCTTTTGCTGTAAAAGGAATGCGTTTCGCAAAAGTCATTTGATCATAAATGATAATCGGCAGCAGGTAAATTGATGAAATCGCCATTACCATCAGCATATGATATGTCACACCGGGTGACACAAAATACAGCAGATAAGTCAGGAATGGCAGTGCACCAAGACTTCCTATTAACAATGCCAGTTTAGCAGGCTGTTTGTATAGTTGGTTATAAATCACTGCCAGTATAAGACCGATTGTGAGTACGATGAAGAAACCGGTATTTAATAAGCTGTACAGCCTTGGAAATGCATCAGTCACAAATCCATGGAAGAAAAATTCCAGACCGCTGTCCTTGATCTTTCCGAGTGTTGCACGCAGACTCTCTCCGCCTGCCCCAACTTCATTCAGCCCTTGATAATTCGTAATCTGACCGGCAAAAAATGTCTGATAAACTTTAAAGAGAACATAATAAAGACCCATTCCGATTACAGCTACGCCGGAAAAACGCAGAAGCGGTATAAAGAAATCTTTTAGCGTGGATTCTTTTTTCAGTAGCTCTTTAATGAGATACACACCTGCAAACACTAAAAGCATCGTCAGGTTAGCCTGATACGTACCGACGCTCACAAAGAAAATCAATGCTGCCGGAATAAAGCCAAAACGCCATTTCTTTGCGATCACAAGCGCAATCACAGTCAGCAGGTTCGCAAGCATATAAGCGTCTGCAGTAAACATATAAGAAAAAGTAGCACCGACTGTTGGAAAAGCAGCAATCATTCCTGCAGCAATCACAATAGACATCGTTTTCTTTAGATCAAACAAAATTGTAACAAAAACAGCAGTCAATGAAAGATACAGAATAGACAGTGCGCCAATCAGCCAGGGAAGGTCAAAATACGAGCTGATCCCGGCAAGTGGACTTAGGAAAAACCGTCCCGATACAAACTTTTCCTGGGTGTTATACACATTAATCAGCCCATCATGATTAGGCAGCGTATTCGTCATCACATACATATGCGTTAGAAAACCGATAACAGCAGCGGCAATAAAAGCAATTTTCCATTCCCTGCGTATATGGTTCTTCATCCATTTCAATAAATCCTCAGGCATCAGAAGGCTCCTTTATCAATTTTTCTCTTTCACTAAATACTGCGGTCTCCGCTTCGTCTCATAATAAATCCTGCCGATATATTCCCCGATAATGCCAAGGAACAACAGCTGAATACCACCAAGCAGAATAATGGCTGAGATCGTTGTAAAATAACCAGGCGTCTCCACACCATTGATGAAATAATTCACAAGTGTAATCAGGATATAAATGAACCCGAACATCGTAATACCGATCCCGCTGTATATCGCAATACGGAGCGGCTTATTATTAAATGACAGAATGCCATCCATCCCGTAATTTAAGAGACTCGCAAAACTCCACTTACTGGCACCTTCCACACGGACCTGATTTTCATACTCAATCATCTTTTCATGGAAACCAATCCACGAAAACAGTCCTTTTGAAAAGCGGTTATATTCTGTTAAAGAAAGCAGTGCATCAAGTGCCTGTCTGCTTAAAAGCCTGAAATCACCTACACCATCTGTGATCTCAACTTCAACAAGCCTGTTAACAAGCTTATAATATACATTCGTTAACTTACGGCGGGTGAACTTCTCACCGGCACGGTTCCGCTTCGCAATGACCTGATCATACCCATCCTCAAAATGCTTCCACATCATCGGAATCAGAGAAGGAGGGTGCTGAAGATCAGCATCAATCAGGACAACCGCATCACCCTTTGCATACTGGAATCCTGCTAAAATCGCAGCCTCTTTCCCGAAATTTCTACTGAACGAGATATAATGAACGTCATCGTCCTGCTCAGCCATCTCTTTTAAAATGGGAAGCGTGCGGTCACGGCTGCCATCGTCTACAAATACATATTCAATGTCAGCAGGAACCTTTTCCATCCATTGTTTTGTCTCATCATAAAACTTCTGAACTGTTTCCTCTTCGTTATAACACGGAATAACAATACTTAACGTTTTCACCGGATCAATCCTTTTCCGTCTTCAAAATTTTTCTCGAAATCACAAAGGTAAACGGTATCGCAACCCCGGAAGCCAGCAGCGGTGCAATCTTATTATCAATCTGCATCCACTCGGTCAATATATATAGCGCTCCGGTTGAGACCGAAATATTAACGACATACGTAAGTGGGAACTGAAAAAATTTCCGCCAGCTCGGCTTTGTACGGTACGTAAAATACGTATTCAGATAAAACGACCCCACCATACTGATCAAAAACGCCAGCCAGTGGCCCACAATATAATGAATCGTCAACACTTCCGTAAAAAGCAAATACCACAAATAATAATGAAATGTATTAAAAAAACCGACCATAATAAACTTTATCGTCTCATTCTGCATCAGTCTTCCCATTAACTGTTCCACATCCAAACCTCACTTCTATGAAATCATCTTTTCTATTGTATCAGCCAATATTCTCCAAGCCAACCCTGACTATTTTAGTGGGGACGGAGTTACCACTCCGCCAACTCTGTCCCCAAAACCAGCGGGGAGCACAAAAGGCGAGAGAAGAGAGGGAGCAAAAAGGGGACGGAGTTACCACTCCACCAACTCTGTCCCAAAAAAATAGAGTGTAAACTCCGTCCCCAAAAAACAACCCGGCACCAAAGGCACCGGGTTATGTTCATGCATGCTGCGTTTTCAGGTGGTGATAGAAATATGCGGCGACGATGGCCAGGTAAATGCTGACACCCGGCGCTGTGAATACGTGGCCTGCAAAGTGTGCAATTCCAAGTCCGAGCACGATGCTTGAGATGACAAGTGCATAGTGCGGGAAGAAGATGGCTTTGAATTCTTTCAGTACATTTCTGACAGCTGAGAATCCGATGTACGCGATTGGCAGGAAGTAAAGGATCGCGCCGATGATCCCGACTGAATAGAAGACATCGGAGTAATCCATTTCTATCATTTTCGGAACTTCTTCAAAGTTACCGGCATATCCCATACCAAACACTTTCTGCGTGATAGGTGCTTCTGCATAATACTCACCAAACTGGTTCAGGAAAAGATCCCGGTTACTTAAGATCAGACTGTTCAGGTTACTTTCGTCTTCTTCAACAGGCTCTTCTACCTGACCGTCTTCAGGCTCCTGTTCCTTTTCTTTCTGACGCTGATCCTCAAGCAGATCAATATGTGCGTATGTGTTCATAAAGACTGGTGTGAAAGGTGTGACTGCACCAAGCACAATCAACAGGGCAAGTGTGAATGCAGCACTGACTTTCAAGTTACCAAAGTGTCTGACTTTAGCAATGAGTGCGAATACTGCGCTGATCAGACCCATCACGAGTGTAATCGCGACTGCACCATAACCAACTTTTGTACCGATCATGATCAGTGAGAAGCTGACTAAAATAAATGGAATCCAGTAAGCAAAGTCTTTTAATCTTTCTGTTTTCAAAATAGCAAAGTATAGAACAATCGGAAGAATCATGGCGAGTGATGCACCAAGTTCATTCCCTGCAAAGAACCAGCCAGTAAAACCGGTCTTCGTCCACTCGTATGCTTCAAGACTTGTACCTGTTAAAATAGCGACCACCATGACGATACCGATAAAGATCGCGGCAATCATCATGTTGTGGAAAAATACTTTTGCCAGGTTCAGATGTTTTGAGAAATAGCGGAATAGGAAAACAAAGTTCAATAATACAACATTAAAGTATGAAAGCTTCACGAGGTATTTAATTTCTTCACCAAAATAGAATAGTGGTTTTTCCATATAGCTGACACCAAGGTTGATCAGCAGGAATACACCCCATGCAAGCAGATAAATCACTGCAAATTTAGCGATTTTACTATTTTTCCAATTGATTAACAGGAAGAGGGCGCTGACACCCATGTAAAGCACTCTGATCAGGACACCGACTGTCGCGCTGATCTGAAGCTGTGTGATACTGAACGTTGTGAGCACATCAATAACTGGCTGAAGTGCGATGAAATAGAAGAAAAGCAGTATGATTTTTTCATTGGTTTGTAACGACTTGAGCATAGTTTCATTCCTGTCCTTTTCAATAATGATGGAGATTTATATCGCGCAGATTTTCATCTGTTCCTTTAGTTGAGCAATCCACTTAATAATAGCGGATAAACACAGATGATATCAATACATAAATGAAAATACAAGACAATCTATTCACTCAGTGTAAATAATTCGTGAACACTTGTAAAAAATGAATCTGTTTTCTTTCGTAAATCGTCTGTATAGAAAGTCCTCTTTTTTGTAAAAAAACAGCTGAAAAATGCTGTCTGTGTGATAGGATAGAAGATAGGTAAATTTGTAAAAAGTCATGGCATCAAGATACACATAAAGGGAGTGCAGGAGAATGATAAAAAGCAATATTGCAGTGAAACTATTTCTTTCATTGCTGCTGATTGTACCATTGATCGGATCAGCCGGTCAGGTAAATGCAGAAGATGATATCACCGGCCATCCGATGGAGGAGCAGATCAGAGCGCTGATCAGCCAGGATATCATGAAAGGTTACGATGACGGATCATTTGGCGCGTATGATAAGATCTCACGCGTACAATTTGCTTCGCTGATCTCAAGGTCTTTGAACTTAGAGCCTGATACCACACAAAACTTCAGCGATATGCCGTCTGATGAAGAAACCATCAATCGCATCCAGGGAGCTGCCGGAGCCGGTATTATCACAGGCTATCAGGACGGTACATTCCGTCCATACCAGCAGATCTCACGCGAGCACATGGCGGTTATGCTGAAACGCGCGCTTGATTATCTTCAGGTTGATGCTGAAAGAGCAACGCTTCGTTTTGCGGATAACGATCTGATTAATAAGGATTACTTAGAGCACGTATCAGTGAACGTTTACTATAAAATCATTAATGGTAAAACGATTAACAACCAGCAGTACTTTGCGCCAAAAGAAGCATCAACGCGTGGACAGGCTGCTAAAGTAATCTATGAATTGCTGAACACGATTAAGGCTGAAACAGAGCCTGTTCCTGATGAAGAAGATCCTGAAAAGCCTGGAACGCCAGAAGAACCTGAAGAACCAGAAGAACCGGCAAAACCGGAAGCAAGGTACGGAATCGGTTCATTCACAGCAGCAGGTGAAATGTTTGTGGAGAGAGAATATGCCACATATAATGAAGCACTCAGCGCTTACAAAGGAAGTTCAGGTAAGTATCTAACATTTGGTGAATCAGTGATTAAAATGAATACGGGAATTGCGTTAACTGTACCTTCACCAACAAGTTCATTAACGAATGTATATAATGAATCAATGACATCTGCATGGACATATGTAGTCAATGACACTGAGCTTCGTTACCTTGATGCCGATCAGGATAAGGTAAAGGTTCAAGTTGGAAACAAAATCGGTTATGTAAAGCACAGCAATGTAAAGCTGATTCCGTTCAGCGTACTTGAAGACCGTTCGAGTTATTCTGTCAATGCTTCAGGTGAGCTTGTGCACCGCGTATACATGAACAGCAGAGATTCAGCTGCAAGCTATATCGCCGGACCTGCACCTGACAGCCTTGTCCAGGGACAAACGTATTACAGCTGGGATGGTGCAACGTTCTATGACGCAAATGGAAGACAAGTAGCGGAAGGGTATCAATACTTCCAGCACCTTCCGGCAAGAAGCACCACAAATTATACAGCTGAAGAAATTGATCAGTATATTATTGATGAGTTAAAGAGACTAGAAGAACGCAATCCAAACAGCACGGTCTATAAAGACGCTTATAAACGCAGTAAGCTTGTTGGTCTTGGAAAACATCTGAAAAAGGTTGAAAAAGAAGAAGGTGTAAATGCACTGATGATTCTGGCTCTTGCACAGCACGAGTCAGCTTACGGGATGAGCGAACGTGCTCAGACTTATAATAACTTGTTCGGACTGCGCGTCTACGATGATAATCCTGCAAATGATTATTTCGAAACGGTACAGGACAATGTGGACGAGCTCTTAAATGAATTCTGGAATAAAAACTATATTCCACCGACAGGTCCTCATGCAAATGGGGCAGCATTCGGTCATAAAGGTTACGGCTTTAACGTGAAGTACGCTTCAGATCCTTACTGGGGATCAAAAGCTGCCGGCCACATGTACCGCATTGATAAAGCTTTAGGTGGAAAAGACCTTAAGAACGCAGAACAAATCGGTATCACAACAACAACAGGGCTAAACATTAGAACAGCACCTGAACTGACCGACCAAACAAAACTGTTCACATACCCGAAAACCGATATGCCAGTCATCATTAAAGGTGAAGCAACAGGCGCATCGGATATCCCGTGGGTCAAAATTATATCAGACGTAGGTGTAAATAAAGAAGCTTACGTATCAGGACATTATGTGAAAGTATTGCCGATTGTGAAATAAATCAGTGAGAAACCCGCTTCTATGGAGGCGGGTTTTTTGGTGCGGCACAGGAGGGACGGAGCTTGTTGTGTTATTTTTGGAATCATTCTAATAACGGTACAGCAAGCTCCGTCCCTGGTGTGCCACCGCTTTCAAAAACTAATTTTCCAAAAATTTTTCCAATGTCATATTCGCGTAGTATAATAGAAAAAATGAGTAAAAAGGGGTGTTATATTTGAAGAAAGTGATGTCTGCTTTGATGAGCCTGACTTTGTTGTTTGCTGTATTTTTGCCTGGTGCAGATGCGCATACGCTTGAAGAGCCGATTACATATATTCCACTTGGCGATTCGTATGCTGCCGGGATTAATGACCAGAGAGAGCTAGATGTCGGCTACAGTGATTATATCGCTCAGGATTTGGCGAAGAGAGGGAAGCTTGCGGAGTACACAAAGGAATTTACTCGGTCTGGTTTTGATTCAGTGGAACTGCTTGAGGATCTTAAGACGAATCAGGAGTTAAGAGAGAAGCTGAGTGAGGCTGACCTGATTACGCTCTCAGCCGGCGGTAATGATCTGTTGGGAATCCTTAATATCAATGAAGAAACTGGTGAATTATCATTTGACCGTGATGAAATTGCTAGCGTATATTTTGCACTGAATAATCGTCTGGCGTCATTACATGAGGAAATCAATGCGATCAATCCGGACGCAGACGTCTATGCCTTTGGCTATGCTTTCCCACTCCCGGCGTTAGACCAGGTACAAAAAGAAGCATTTTACGATACCTTTGAGTTTTTAAATAACACGATTAAGCGTAAGGTAATTGAAGCAGGCGGAAAATACATCGACATCGACACTGTATTTGGCCGTGATGCATTCCAATGGTTCCCGAATCAGTTCGATATCCACCCGAATACAATCGGTTATCGCGTGATGGCGAATGAGTTTATTGATACGTATCATCATCCGTTAACGTTCAGTGATGTGTCTTCCACTCACTGGGCAAAAGAATATATTGACGGTCTATCGAAGAGACTGATTGTAACAGCTGATGAAGAAGGCAAGTTTAATCCAAATGGAAAGCTTACAAGAGCTGAAGCGGCCCAGGCCCTTTATAACGTACTGTATTTAGATGAAGAGCTCGAGGAAGTGCCTAACCCGGGCTTCAGTGATGTACCTGTTACGCATCCAAATTACGATGCAATTGCAGCACTTGCTGACCTTGGCATTTTTGTACAAGCAGAAAAGTTTAATCCGGACAATTCGTTATCACGTGCACAGATGGCAAAAATATTTGATATGACATTTGATTTGCCTGAAGGTGAGCCTAAATCTTTTACAGACCTGCAGGGTAATTATGCATGGGCAGCACCGCATGTTGATGCCTTATCGAGTGCAGGATATGTATCCGGGTACGATGATGGTACGTTCCGTCCAAACCAGTCTATGAGTAAAGCACAGATTGCAAAAATCCTTCAGCTGTTGCTTGAGGATAGGAAGTATTAATTAATTAAACAGAAAAAGCTGTGATCAGAATCCTGATCACAGCTTTTTCTAATTAAACACATATATAATAGTAGAAACTCGTCTATCTTCTCAACTGTCCGATTAAAAATTGTGAGCCGGGAATCCATTTCAGCACCCAGGAGATCGCGATACTTGCCACCACACCAAACACAAATACGCTTAATGTAAATGGAATCACAGACAGCTCATATGGCACATACCTTGCGTAGACCTGAAGGAGCAGCATATGAAGCAGGTAAATTGCAAAAGAGTATTTACTGATGACTTTTATCAGGTAAGGAACCTTCTTAATGTAGATAGAAAACGAAAGCACTGTCATAAACAACAGGATTGTATAGATTAATACATCATTCCTGCGGGATGAAATACTTGTAGGGCCGTCCATCACGTTATAAATACAATAAAGGAGGGCGATAATTGTCAGTATAATAAAACCCGGGCCAGCCTTCTTTAAGAAAGGCTTAATCTCTGCAGCATATCTCCCGGCAAAATAAGCGACTGTAAAGAATGCCAGCCACCCCGGGAACAAGATGATCCCATAATGATTCCAGATCAAATCCCAGTTGCCGCCCGGAGAAGAGAAGTTTTTGAAAAACAGGTTGTAAGCCATTGTAATTAAAATTGATAAAGAAATCATCAGATAAGGGTTTAAGTATTTATGAATCCGGTTAAATATAAAATGTAGCACATAAAATTGGAAAATAATTAGAATAAAATAACCGTGCCAGCTGGCATACAGGATAAAGTTGAAAGCACGGTCAGAAATGGCTTCCCATGTAAATGTGCCAATCAAACCGAAATACCCGGCATAAATAAATGGGATCGTAAAGTAGGGAATAAGAATATAAGAAATTCTTTTTTTCCAGAAGCCGCCTGGTACACGGTCAGGGTAAGAATAGCTTAATATGTATTCGGACATCATGACAAACATAGGTGTTGCAAAGATAAATGCGATCTGAAGCATTTTTGCCAGTTCAACTGACTCTTCAGGCAGATCATAAGTAACAAGCGCCCTTGAAAGGGAATGTACCCACACAACGCTCAAACAGGCAAAAGCCCTTAACCAGTCTATGCCGGCAATACGTTCTCTGGCCAACGGAAAAAACCTCCAATCAAAACATGTCAATGCATTATAACATGTATTTCTTCAATAAAAAAAGCTTCACCCGGAAGAATGAATCAGCCGGATGAAACTTTGAGATAACATTATTTAAGTGAGCGAGTCAGGAATGCTGCAAGCTGGCTGCGGTTTACAAGTTCGCGTGGAGCGAATGAACCGTCTGCTTTACCAGTTGTAATACCTGATGCTGCAAGTGATTGAATTGCTTCATAAGCATAGTGATCTGAAGGCAGATCAGTAAACTCTAATTCTGATGAAGCAGCTTTAAGGTTAAATGCTCTCGTAAAGATCAACGCCATGTGCTCTCTTGAAAGCTTTTCAGTCGGGCGGAAGTTGCCGTTCTGATCGCCTGTGATAATACCTGCTTTGTTGACTGCATTGATTGCGCCGCGTGCCCAGTAATCTGAAGCAACATCGCCGAATGGTGTTGCAGTGTCAATACGCGCCAGTCCAAGCGCTTCGACAAGGTATGAAGCTACTTCAGCACGAGTAGGGTTTTCATAAGGACGGAAGTAAGCTCCGCCGTTTTTACCGTACATAATGCCTTCTTTCTTTAAATACGCAATATCATCATATGCCCAGAAGTCTTTTGTAATATCAGCATAAATACCTGAGTAAGATGGTGCTGCCTGTGCAGTCTGTGTAGGTGACCCATCGAATGATCCCACTCGCTTAGCGCCTACATATCTTGATCCCCAGTAGTAAGGGTCGTTAATAGAATCAATGTTAATACCTTTGTATGTGTGTGCATGAATAAAATTAGAATTACCTATGTAAATTCCAACGTGTGACACACCGCTTCCGAAAGTGTTAAAGAATACTAGATCTCCGGCCTGCAGGTTGGATTTTGAAATACTTGTTCCAACGCCGTACTGTGCGCTTGATGTTCTAGGTACGGAAATGCCTGCTGAGTTTTTCATTACATACTGAACAAAACCTGAGCAGTCAAAACCTGAAGGAGATGCTCCTCCGTATACGTATGGTGTTCCTAAGAATCTCTTGGCATAATTCGTGAGGTCTGATGCAGATGCTGCCTCAGCTCTGTTGTTGTCAAGGGCCGCTGGAATAAGTAACGTAAGGGCTAAAAGTAATACGAGCGTCTTCTTTAATAACTTCAAGTTCCGTACCTCCAAAAGTAGTGTTTCTGAATCTCGAAAAAATCAACTAGGGAAATCATAGCATAATAACTGAAAATTTCGTTTTACAGTTATGTAACAAAAGATTGCAAGACTGTCATAAATGAAAAAGAAGAAGCCGGTGCAGGTGCACCGGCTTCTTCTTAATTTGCGTTCATATACTGCTGAGCCCTTGTCATCATTGCAGAAAACTGAGCTCTGCTGATAGATTCATATGGTCTGAATTGAGTTTGATTTGTAACAATTCCTTTTGAAACTAATGCAGAAAGTGCAGAAAAAATTTCATTTTCAGGTGAAACATCTGTAAATAATAGATCTATGTCACTATTTGTCTCATCAAGTTGTAACGCGCGAAACAGAATTAAAGCCATCTGTGATCTTGAAAGCTGCTGACCAGGTTTGAAAAGGTCATTTTCATAGCCGTTAAGCACGTTTTCATGGCTTGCTGAGAGGATAGAGTGCCTTGTCATAAAATCGAATGATTCGATATCTTTGAAAGATGACTGCATCGAAGGGAGTGTATCCCATTCAAAAAGTCTATTCATCATCAATGCTGCATGCCTTCTGCTGATTGGCGAATCCGGACGGAAAGTCCTGTCTTCATAGCCGTTAATGATACCTGTTGAGCTGGCCTGCATAATTTCTTCGTAAGCCCAGTAGCCATCAGGGGTGTCACTAAATGTAAAACTTGCCTGAGCATTTGGCGCAAGATTCAAATATTCCTGGTGCAAAATCTGGTTTCCGTCAGTAATGGCTGTAAACAATTTAAATGCGGGCTGAACTGGTGCATCAATCTCAATTGACTGATAGCTGTTATTGATCTCACCACTATAAGCCTCGCTACCATTTACAAATACCTGAAGCTGACTGCCGCTCAGACTTTCCTCTGTCAATAAGTGAAACTCATTTAAGCCGTATGGTTGACCCTGACGGTAATTCATCCATTCCATCTCTGGAGTTGAAGTACTTTCCCAGGCTTCAGGAAGATACTGAACGATTCCATTCCCTGACCAGATGTCATATCCTTCAGTCATGATATCTTTTGAACTTCCAAACAGCTTTTGTCTGATCGAAAGCAGTGATTCTTCAGGATATTGATGTTTGATAAGGGCTGCTGCGCCTGTTACAAATGGGGCAGCCATGGATGTACCGTTCATCTTCCGGTAGACAGGGTCAATATAAGTGCTGAGCACTTCAAATCCGGGTGCGGTCAGGTCAACCTCCCAGCCGAAGTTGGAAGTGCCGACTCTTTTCATTTGCTGGTTCACACCACTCACTGTAATGACAGTCGGATAAGAAGCAGGGTATACGTCTTCTGTTGAAGCGTTATAGTTGCCTGCGGCCGCAATAACAGGGATTTCATGAATGGCTGCTTCCATCACTGCATTTTTAAGCAGCTCCGTTTTTCCTTTTCCGGCAATGCTAATGTTCACCGCGCTGACATTTAATTCAATCGCATCATATAATGCCTGGCTGATCTCAAAATCAGTGCCTGCTCCTCTGTTATTGAGGACTTTCATTGGAAGGATATCAATCGGTGCATTTCCGAATACGCCCGATGTCCCGAGGCCGTTGTTATAGCATGACGCCAAAATGCCGGTAACATGTGTACCGTGCCCATAAGTATCCTGTGCCCATGAATAAGCTTCCTTCGTATAATCCTTACTTAGACTGTAAAGGATGTTCGAACAGAAATCTTCATGAAGTGCCACACCGGAATCGAGTACTGCGACGACCGGGTTATTTACACCAATGAGTGATTTTACATTAAATAAAGCAGGATTCTCGTTTTCATCAAGTAATGTCAGGTGAATCTCTGTAATTGATTCTTCACTTGAAACAAGTAAATCGAGCTTTGAAAACCTTCCATAATTCATCCCGATCAATTCACCGTTTTGATCTTTAGCCTCAATTCCCCAAAGTGTTTCACTGTCATCAATCTCTACTGAAATGCGTGACAGTTTCTGCTCAGGGAAAAAGGTGATCGTCTGCGCATCAAATTCACCGTTATTTGTACGTGTTTCTGATTCATTTACGATAAGCGTCTGATCCTGTAACAGATTCTTACCTGCTTCTGGATAAAGTTCCTGAATAGATGACTGGTTCACAGCTGACAGACCCCACTGGTCGTCTATGTAAACATCAGGAGTGATTTCTGCGTTTGCCTGTTTGGAGACGTTGCGCTCAGCACGTTTGATCAGCGGATGTTCAGGTACAGGGCCGGAGATTAAAAGTGACTGGGGAAGTTCTCCTGTCAATTGATCTTCAAGCAGTGTCTTTATTGTTTCTTTATGTTCGGGCTGGTCAAAATAGAGAATCCATTCTTCGTCTGAAGCACTGACAGCAGGGGCAAAAAGCGAGAGAAATAGAGCAGAAATGAGTATGGAACCTATTAATCTGAAAGTCACGCAGACACCTCCGTTCTTTTGCGTGTAATTATCCTATATTATAAAGCATTTACCCTTAATATATGACATTTACACGTAAAATATTTCAGAATTATTTCAAAAGAATATCAAAGTCATATCAATGTAACATATAATATGTCTTTTATCGCATTGATGTTTCAACAGTCATCTACTAAAATGGAAAAGGTTAGTAGTTCATCTCAGACAATACATTTGGAGGTTTACATGGTACAAAAATCTTTTTCTACTGTTTTTCGTCCCTTAGCCGCTATAGTAGCCGGCTTAGCCATAGCGGGTGCTGCAGCAACTGACGCGCAGGCTGCATCATATGAAGTGACGCCCGGGGTGCAGCATACCCAGTCTTCATTTTCAATGAATGCCAGAAACCAGGTTTCTAACATTCTGGATATTGATACGTCATCACCATACATAAGTGTTGACCTTGGTGTACCATCACCGCTTACTTCTCTTGGCACTGTACAGACTCAGGCAACGAGAGAAACCGAGAATCTCTATCATATGGTTGGTGCAGTAAATGCATCTTTCTTTCATTTCGAAACAGCGATGCCGTCTTATTTAGTGGCGGAAGATAATAAAGTCGCAACTTATGGTGTTATATCAGATGGAATGGCTGAGTATATGAGTGTTCCTTCTGCATTCGGTGTGAATGCACAGGGTAAAGCTCAAATTGATACTTTTAAATATGATTCAAGTGTTTCATTTAATGGTAAAACGTTATCTGTCTCTTCAGTAAATAAAGCCAGGAAAGCAAATGAAACAATTATTTATACACCATCATGGAGTTATGATGAAACGCGTGCCAATGAGCATGGCGTTGAAATTACAGTCAAAGGATTATCAGGCAAACTTGAAAATGGAGGAGAGCTTGGTAAAGAAATTACTGGAACAGTTGAAAACGTTAAGCTTCCAGGCAGAACATATTCAACCAAAATTCCTTCTGACGGTTATGTCATCTCTGTACACGGCACAAATGTATCGCAGTATACATCTTTAGAAAAAGGAGATCAGATTACCCTTGAAATGGATGTTGAAGATAAGTGGAAGAATGCTGAATATCTGATCGGAAGCGGTCCGCTGCTCGTGCAGAATGGCAAAGCCGATATGACGATTGACCCTGCAAGTTCGCGTGCCAGACAGCGTACTTCAAGAACAGCTGTCGTGACAGATGCGACTGGTGAAAAGGTAAAACTTGTGACAGTGGACGCGACGTCATCAAGTGCCGGGATGACACTTCCGGAATTTTCACAGTATCTTGTCAGTATTGGCGCATATCAGGCGTTAAATCTTGATGGCGGCGGATCTACAACGATGGTTACGAGACAATACGGAAATGCGTATCCATCTATGATTAACAGAACGCCAACGGGTAATATGAGATCTGTTTCTACTATATTAGCTGCTGTCAGCAAAGCACCTTATACAGACCCGGCATATATGTCAGCAAAAATCAGTCAGAATAAGGTTGCACTTGGAAGCAGCGCAGAACTATCGGTTAATTATGTGTCAGACTCAAATCGTCACAATCTGGCATTTAAACAAGAAGACGTTCAATACGAATTAGAAGGTAATATTGGGCGGATCGAAGGACGTACATTCATTGCGGAAAACAAAGGATCCGGTACGATAATTGCAAATTACCGGGGAGTCACGCAGCGTATTTCAGTTGAAGTGACAGACAATCTGAAAACTGTGAAGATCGTACCGACTGCAACAGTCATGGCACCAGGAACTGAACAGACATTTAAAGTAAATGGTTTTGACCAGAATGGCAATGCAGTAGGGGTAGATGCGTCAGCTGTCAGCTGGGAAGCGTCAGGCAGCGGCTCGATCACTGCAAATGGAACATTCACAGCCGGAAATGCCGGTAAAGCTGTGATTAAAGCAACAGTCAGAGGCATCAGCGGCAGCCTCAATGTAGAAGTATTTGAAGGTGCGAAGAAGCTGGATGCACTTGAATCTGCAAGTATCTGGAAAGCATCATCAGCGCGCGCAGAAGCATCTGTTTCTTTCCCGGGAAATAACGTGTCTGTTCCTGTCAGAGAAGGCAGTTCAGCACTTAAGCTGACGTACGATTTCTCTAAAGGGGAAGCTGGTACTGCAGCCGCATATGCAAATGCATCTTCAGTCTCAATAGACGGTAAGCCGAGTTACATTGGCATGTGGGTATACGGAGACGGCAATAACCACTGGCTGAGAGGAAAACTTTCAGATGCAGCAGGACAGGCATATACGATTGACTTCACAGAAGATGGCGGTCTTAACTGGTCAGGCTGGCAATATGTCAGAGCAAAAGTGCCGGCTTCAGCAGTTGCGCCAATTAAAGTGAATCAATTATATGTAACTGAACCGAACGCAGCAAAGCAGGGTGCAGGAGCCGTATACTTCGATGACCTGAAAGCTGAATACGGCGATGATTACACAGAAGCACTTTTCAGAGATATCCCGAATGATTACTGGGCGAGAGATCAGATCGGTTATCTGACAGACCGCTCACTGATCACAGGTTATCAGGATGGAACATTCAAGCCGGTTACAACCTTAAGCAGAGCACATGCAGCTGTCCTTCTGACAAGAATGATGGATCTGCCGACTGATAATGTAGTGGATCCTGGCTTCACTGATATTGATGAAAGTCATATCTACTTTAAAGAAATTGCTGCCGCTGCCAATGCAGGCATTATCAGCGGTAAAGCAGACGGCACGTTTGACTCGGCTGCATCCCTTACAAGAGCTCAGATGGCTGTCATTCTGACAAGAGCATATGGATTCGACGGAATGTACCAGCCGGTCATTAATGATGCGCCTGAATCGTTCTGGGCACATAAAGAAATTCATGCACTTGCTGAAGCAGGTATTACTGTACCGTATGAAGGTAATAATTTCAGACCGAATGAGTCAGTGAACCGCAGTCAGTTCAGTACGTTTATGTATCGTATTTTGACGATGGAATGATTACGTTAATGAGTTTTAAATCTAATGTTCTAGTAGTGATGGTTTTATACTAACAGAACCACTTAGAGGCGAACTGAGCGGAAGGCGGCGACTCCAGCAGGAGAAGTCGGACAGGTGAGACCCCGCAGGTGCGAAGCGGCGAGGAGGGACGATTGAACCGGAGCCAAAAAGAGGCTCATGCGGAAAGCGTCCGCCTGAAGCGAAGTGAGCCGTTTAAACAAAAAATGGTAAAATAGCACTGTTTTTCGTAATAGCAGCTAAACATATACCCTATTTCAACGATAATAAAACTAGATTCATAGAAAATCGTTTTAAAAGACTGCAAATCCGTCATAGCCAATAAGAAAATAGTTTGCTAGAATGACCATAGTCGATGACTAAACCCCGAAAGGAGAAAGCGGATTGAGAAATGTAAGCAGGTTTTTGATATTAATTCCGGCTCTTATCTTAGTATTTAGTGCTTTGTCAGTAGGAAGTGTTTCAAAAGCCTCCAGCGTATTCAGCGATGTTGATTCAGATTTTTGGGCGAAAAGTGAAATTGAATATTTACATAGTTTAGGAGTTATTTCCGGCTATGAAGAAAATGGTTCCACACTTTACAAATGGAACAATAAAGTAACGCGTGCACAGGCAGCGAAAATGCTGGTTGTTGCAAGCGGCAGCGTGGAACTGAATGTTTCTTCTGCCACTTTTGACGATGTCCCTACAGATCACTGGGCATCAGGATGGGTTGAAAGAGCTGTCAGACTTGGTATCTTCACAGATGGCAATGATAGCTTTAACCCGAATGCAAATCTGTCTAGAGCACAGATGAGTAAGATTATTGTAGAAGCGTTTGACCTTGACTTTGCAGCAGCAGCTCAGGAGCCGGTGGTTTTCACTGATGCTTCCCAGAGTGAATGGGCAGTCGCTTATATTAACGCTTTGTACTATAACGGTATCTCTAACGGCAGTAACAATCTTTTCAAACCGTTGTCAGACGTTGACCGTGCACAGTTCGCAGCATTTATGAGCCGTGCTTTGAATGATGAGTATAAGCTTGCAGTTGAAGCGCCTCAGCCGGCACCAGAACCTGACCCAGCTCCGGATCCGGAACCAACACCTGAGCCGGAACCACAGCCTGAACCGGAACCATCTCCGGCTGATCCTGTGATTGCAAAACTTGTTGTAAAACAGGATGATTTAAATGTCCGTTCAGGACCAGGTACAGCACATGGTATTCTTGGTACTGTTGATGAAGGAGATCGCTTAAACGTTTATGACCTTAACGGCGACTGGGCAAAAGTTGATTTCAATGGAAAACAGGCTTATGTTCACCAGTATTATGTAACATTTTTAGACACACTTGGAGACGCACTTGGTTCTCCAACGGATACTGCTCGTGTAACTGATGCATATGAATTGAATGTCCGCTCAGGTCCTTCATCATCTGCTACAGTTGTAGGGAAAATTAAAAACGGTACGACTGTAACATTGTTCGGAGGGACAGGAGACTGGGTAAGAGTTGAACACAATGGTCTTCCTGCATTCATCCATAAAGGATACATCACAATCAATGTACCAACACCGGAACCGGCAACTTCACTTTCAGGTAAAGCGACTGTAGCTTCACTGAATGTAAGAGCTGGCGCAGGCGTTTCGCATCCGGTCGTAACAGTATTAAATCAAGGTGACCGCGTTGATGTTATTTCAATCAGCGGCTACTGGGCAGAAATTAAGACAAGCAGCGGAAAAGTTGGTTTTGTTAATAAAACTTATCTGAAGCTGATCAATAATGCAGGTAACATCTTAAAAGACCGTATTATTGTCATCGATGCAGGACACGGGGCAACAGATCCTGGTGCATCAGTAAGCGGTTATACTGAAAAAGCAATTAACCTGGAAGTAGCACGCCGCGTCGAAGCGAAACTTAAATCAGTTGGTGCCGATGTAAGAATGACGCGTACGAGTGATGTATTTCCATCACTTCAGGATCGTGTAGATTTTTCTTATAAAAACTATGGTGAGATTTTCGTGAGCATTCACGCTAACGCGATCGGTTCAAGTTCTGTATCCGGAGCGGAAACTTTCTATGATGTTCAATACAATGACAACACAACTGAAAGTTACCACCTGGCAAATGAAGTGCAAAAAGAAATTGTTGCACGTGCAGGTATGAAAAATCGCGGTGTGAAAACAGAAGCATTCTACGTTCTGCGCAATCAGAATATCCCGTCAATCCTTGTAGAACTCGGATTCATGACAAACCCTTCTGACCTTGCAAAGCTGACAAGCTCTAAGTATATGGAAATTTATGCTGAAGCTGTGTTCAGAGGAATCGTAGACTACTATAGCCTTAAGTAATATTGAGACAGTCCGGTCATGATGACGGGCTGTTTTTTCTTTGGGTGATAGTTGCTGGCGTAGACCCGGGTCAGACCTGCTTCTACGCCCCGCTCCCAAACTGGTTCTTTTTTATGTTTTGTATGCTGGAGTAAATTGCTATAATGGACGTATTGCACAAAACAGAGAAACCGGGTGATGACACGATGAGAGTCGCAATTGCAGGAAATTATGGACACGATAACAATGGGGACGAAGCAATATTAGCCGGCATGCTTCAAAGTCTTGAAACCTATGCCGGGATCAGCCGGAAGGATATTACGGTGTTCAGTAACTACCCGCATAAAACGATTGAAGAGCATCAGGTGAAATCAGCACCGCTGCTCGTCCGGAAATCAAATAAGCTGGTTGCAGCAGCTTCTACGCTGCGTTCACATATGAAAGTCTTAAAACAAATTGATCTGTTAATCATTGGCGGCGGCGGACTGCTGATGGATCTGTATAAACGAGATGCGCCGGTCTATGCAAGTATTGCGATCATCGGTAAAAAACTTGGCTGTGAAGTAGCTGTATGGGGAGTTGGGGCAGGACCGATCACTACGCCTGCAGGTACGATGCTGATTAAGCAGATCACGAATGCCGCTTCTATAGTGACAGTCCGTGATGAGGATTCAAAAAAGCTGCTTGAAAAAATTGGCGTCACAAAGTCAATTGGACTGACGGCAGATCCTGCATTTGGGCTTATTCCTGAAGTACCTCGAAAAAAGACGGAGCAGATCAAGCGTGTTGCTGTTACAGCGGTACCTTATTACAGCAGCCAGTACTGGCCTGTGCATCGTGAAGAGAAATACCAGGCGTATATTACGTCATTTGCGCAGGCGCTTGATAAGCTGATTGAGGAAAAAGGGATTGAAGTAACTTTTTATGCGACTAAATATCCGCAGGACCTTGAAGTCGTCAGAGATATCAGGCTGAAAATGGCGCATGATTCAAAGATTATCGATAAAAATATGAAGCCGCATGATCTGATGAACTTCTCTGCTGAGCAGGATATTATAATCGGCACAAGGCTTCACTCATTAATTTTAGCGGTGAGAACGGGTACGCCGGTTATTGCGGTTGGCTACCATGAGAAGGTTGGTTCATTCTCGAAACTGATTGAGCAGCATGATTATTACACAGGGATTGAACAACTATCAGAATCTACACTGACCGAAAAGGTTTCTTTAATGGAAGAAGACTGGCACGCTCATCAGGAAACCGTACAGAGAATCGCAGAAAATTTTCATGCGAAAACTGCTGCATTTCCCGAGACACTTAAGCAGCGGTTTGGAGGAGACGGCAATGCCTAAAACAATTACAGTCATCACGAATATGTATCCATCCACTGCCCATCCGACGTTTGGCATCTTTGTGAAGAACCAGGTGGAAGCACTGAAAGCTGAGGGTTATCAGGTGGATGTCATTGCGATTAAAGATCCGCGCGGCGGTAAAGTAAACGCCCTGAAAAAATACGGCATCTGGGCATTGAAGAATCTTATTTACCTGATTACTAAAGGAAAAAAGACAGATGTCGTGCATGCCCATTACGTTTTTCCGAGCGGCCTGTTCGGTATGCTCTATAAAAAGATTTATAAGACGAATATGATCGTCACAGCACACGGCGGTGATATTGATAAAATGGCAAGAATCTCACCTGTGACGCACCGGATGACGAAAAATATTATTAAAAACGCTGACCACACAATTGCAGTCGGCAACCAGCTGTATGACACGATTGAACAGGAATTTGGTGCGCCCCGTCAAAAGCTTGAACTGTTGAATATGGGTGTAAACCGCTCTGTATTTAACATTCATGAAAAGCAGCAGGTGCGTAGTAAGCTTGGCATGAATCAGCAGGAAAAAGCCGTTCTTTATGTCGGCAATATCATTAAACAAAAAGGCTTATCTGAATTAATAGAAGCAATTGATATACTGAAAAAAG
Source organism: Jeotgalibacillus alimentarius (assembly GCF_000829445.1). Taxonomy (GTDB): domain Bacteria; phylum Bacillota; class Bacilli; order Bacillales; family Jeotgalibacillaceae; genus Jeotgalibacillus; species Jeotgalibacillus alimentarius. The sequence goes on along the minus strand of NZ_JXRQ01000025.1, from coordinate 192,948 downwards.
ATGGGGCATTTGATCAGGCGAAGCTTTATCTGATCGGAGCGAAAAAAAGTCCCGGGTATTTTACTGAACTTCAGGAAGAGATTAGTAAACGAAACCTTGATGATGTGGTAAGATATGTAGGAACGAAAAATCAAAAGGAACTGGCTGAATGGATGTCAGCTTCAGATGCGTTTGTCCTGCCTTCTCATATTGAAGGTTTTGGGCTTGTGGCGCTTGAAGCGATGTCATGCGGCACACCTGTGATTGCAAGCCGTACTGGCGGTTTGCCATATTTACTGGATCAGCAGGCAGGACATCTGGTCGAACCGAAAAACGCTGCTTCACTGGCAGAGGGAATTCGGACTGTACTGTCAGATCCTTCTTACAGGGAAAAGCTGCGGGAAAATGGATTAAAACGTGCAGCGGAAAATGACGAAACGCGTGTCATTCAGAAGCTCGGGCAGCTTTATTTTCCTAATGGAGGGTAACACAATGGCGTCACGGAATAAAAAGGTGCTCTTCATATCATCAGTGGGCGGACACCTGACACAGCTTTTACAGCTGAAACCGTTATTTGAGAAATACGACTATCATATTATTACCGAGAAATCAGTGATTACTGAGGAGTTAAAATCCCAGTATCATATGTCATTTCTCGTATATGGTGCAAGGAATTATCCAATTAAGTACTTATTCAAGTTTTCGTACAATGTCATCATGTCCTTTATTTATTTCTTTAAAATAAAGCCGGATGTCATTGTCACGACAGGTGCGCATACTGCCGTGCCTATGTGCTATATCGCAAAGATGTTCGGTAAAAAGGTCGTTTTTATTGAAAGCTTTGCAAAAACTACAACACCTACGCTATCGGGAAGAATGGTGTATCCGATTGCCGACTTATTTATCGTGCAATGGGAGACGATGAAAGAGCATTATCCGAAAGCGGTGCATGGGGGTTCAATCTATTGATTTTTGTTGTGTTGGGCACCCATGAGCTGCCCTTTAAGCGATTACTTGAACAAATTGAAGAACAAATAAAAGCCGGGCGGATCAGTGAAGAAGTCATTGTACAAAGTGGTCATACTTCATTTAAAACAAAAAATATGAAGATGATTCCTTTTATGTCCTATACGGAGATGGAAGAGATGTACGATAAAGCGTCTCTTATTGTGACACACGGCGGGACAGGCTCGATTACTACAGGCATTAAGATCGGCAAAAGAATGATTGCTGCGCCGCGTCTGAAGAAGTATGGTGAGCATAATGATGATCACCAGCTTGAGATCGTCGGGCAGTTTTATGACTCTGGTCATATTCTCGAGTGGAATGATGAACAGGATTTTGCTGAAGTGCTTGAACAGGCAAAAACGTTTGAGCCGAAGCCGTTTCAAAGCGGAAGAGTAAAGATCCTGTCTATTCTTGAGGAGTTTATTGATCAAAATTGAATGGATGAATCATATGAAATCATTTACACCACGTCAGATCGCAGCAATTATCGGCAGTGTGGCAGTCATTAACCTGATTGCCAGACTGATCGGTTTTCTGAGGGAAGTAGCCATTGGTGTTCACTTTGGCACGAGCGCAGAGGCTGATGCGATTATCGCTGCCTATACGATTCCGAACTTTATTTACCTTGCAGCAGGCGGCGCGCTGACCACTGCTTTTATCAGTGTTTATACGCATGAAGCTGATCAGGGTAAAAGAAAAGCGGCATCCGTTATTTTTACATATACAGGTCTGGCAGCAGCAGGGTGTTCGCTGCTCTTTTTTTTAGTACCTGATTTATTTATCAGTCTGTTTTTTGGCGGGATGGACGGTGACACGCAGGCACTGACAGCTGATTTGTTCAGAATCATGGCGCTTGGTACGTTCTTTTTAACGGTATCTATGCTCTTTACCGGCTACCTGAATGCCAACAGGTTTTATAAAGCTTCAGCACTCGCACCGCTTTTATTTAACATTGTGTATGTAGGCGGGGCAGTCGTGTTTATGCCTGTGATTGGGATTGATGCGTATGCCTGGTCGGTGCTTGCAGCGGCTGTGCTGATGTATGGCTATTTGTTGACAGAGTTGAAAAAGCGTCACCTGTCACTTGGAACTGCTTTTAGCGGCGGGTCTGATGGACTGATGAAGAGGTATCTCTGGCGTGCGCTGCCAATTTTAATTGGCGGGGCAACCATCCAGCTGTACTTTCTGCTTCAGCGTGTTTTTGCTTCCGGTATGGGAGACGGAACGATTGCAGCACTGAACTATTCATCAAAGCTCATACAGATCCCTCAGAGCATTCTCATCACAGCTGTTACCACTGTCCTGTTTCCATTGATCAGTCAGATGGCTGTGAAAAAAGAAACGCATGAGTTACAGCAGATGTACACAAAAGGGATCACATATTTGTGTCTGCTGATTATTCCGGCATCAGTTTTTGTTTATTTTCATGCAAATGCCTTGATTGGAATTGTGTTCGAATATGGTGCCTTTAGCAGTGAAGATTCTGCTATTACAGCCGGCCTTCTTCAGATCTTTGTAATTGGCATGACGGCGCATGCACTTAATGTGTACCTGACAAGATTCTTTTATGCGCATAACCTGAACTGGCTTGCTGTGTGGATTGGCGCGATCAATGTTTTTGCTGTTAATATTAGCGTGATCTTCCTGTTAACCGGAACGATTGGTGCCGCGGCTATTGCCTGGGGAATGACGATCAGTGGGCTCACACAGCTTGTGATGCTTCTCGTAATGGCAAAGGTGAAATTGGGGCTGGTTCCGAATGCTGGCAAACCACTCATGAAGATCCTTGTTTTATCTGTTGCATTAGGGGGTATTTTTAATTATATGCACGTATCTAGCGGATTACTTAGCCTCATCTTATCCGCAATGATCCTCGCAGCAGGCTACCTGGTATTAGTCATATGGACAGATCAGTCGAAGAAGTTATTGAATAAAATAAAGAATTTAGTTAAAGGTCATCGATGATTCTGCACAGCTGGTGATTGGAGCGGAAGGCGGTGACTCCAGCGGGATAAAACGTACAGGTGAGACCCCGCAAGGCGAAGCCTGAGGAGGTCTAATGGAGCAAAAAAACGGCCCATCCACTTGGAAAGCGTCCGCCTGGAGCGGAAATCACCAGCCAACTTCAACAGAAAAAATAAATTAGAAAGTGAAACTTATCCCCGGTTCAATCGTCTGTTCAATGAAGAAGTGGTAGGACCAACGATTTAAAGTTTGGGAAACTGTTCTCTTTTTATGACAACTTGTGCTATAATCTGCATGGAAAGTGAAATCAATCATTTTCCATTTATGAAAGCGGACCGTTTTCGAGGAGGAAACTTATGATTTTTTTAACGAATCTGCTGATCGTCTTTATCAGCTCGATTATTCTAACACCGATTGTAAAAAAACTTGCCTTTAAAATAGGCGCTACTGATAAACCGAATTACAGAAAAGTCCACCAGAAGATTATGCCAAGACTCGGAGGACTGGCGATTTTCCTCAGTTTTGTGATTGGATTTGTGTTGATCAATCCGCAAAATGAAGCTGCTTGGCCGCTGCTTTTCGGAAGTATCATCATTATTATTGTCGGCGTGCTCGATGATATGCGTGAACTTTCAGCAAAAGTGAAGCTGCTTGGTCAAATTGCTGCAGCACTCGTTGTTGTTCTTGGAGGCATTCAGCTTGAATATATCAACCTGCCGTTTGGCGGCCAGCTTGAATTCGGCTTGTTCAGTATTCCGATGACAGTCCTTTGGATTGTTGGTATTACAAACGCAGTGAACCTGATTGACGGACTTGATGGACTGGCTGCAGGTGTATCTTCTATTGCACTTGGGACAATCAGTCTGATGGCCCTGCTTGACGGAAACATTTTCGTTATGGCAATCGGCATGCTGCTTTTCGCAAGTGTACTCGGATTCCTAGTCTACAACTTTCATCCGGCAAAAATCTTTATGGGAGACACGGGGGCACTATTCCTCGGATTTGCGATTTCAGTGATTGCCCTGCTTGGGTTCAAAAACGTAACAGTGATCTCACTGATCATTCCAATTATTGTGCTTGGTGTACCGATCTCTGATACATTCTTTGCGATCTTGAGACGTTTTGTTAATAAGCAGCCATTATCTGCACCTGATAAAAACCACTTGCACCACAGATTGCTGGCACTTGGTTATTCTCATAAGCAGACTGTATTGATCATCTATGCGATTGCTGCAACATTCGGAATGTCTGCACTGATCTTCTCGATGTCTACAGTATGGGGTTCAGTATTAGTGATCGGTGTCATGCTGATTGCAATTGAGCTTTTTGCAGAGAGCATCGGACTTGTCGGGAAAGATTACAGACCATTAATGAAATTAATGCGCGTGAGGAATGCGCGGGAATAGATAAAAAAGTTGAGACGCAGATGTCTCAACTTTTTTTGTGGATGAAACCGGCTTGCTGCGTGACAGGCGGATGCTTTCCAAGTGGTTAGCCCGTTTTGTGGACCCGGTGAGCCTCCTCGACGCTTTGCGTTTGCGGGGTTTCAGCTGTCACGCTTCTCCTGCTGGAGTCTCCACCTTCCACTACAATGAACCTCAGTTTATTTTATAGAAAATGGTTGTGGCAATATATTATTTTAATTCACTACACTGTAGACTTATCAATAAATAAAAGATAGATATAAAAAAGAGCGCCGGCTGGGCGCTCTTTTTGTTACCATTCTGAGTCTTCATCTTCCTGAGCTGTTTCACTTTCGCTGTACGTGTTGTCTTCTGTCAGGCTTGATGACTCATCGTTTGAGACGAATGATGAGAGTCCCAGGTGTTCGCGCAGGTCAGCGCGGACTGTTTCGAGTTCATCTTCATAAGCTTCATAATAGTAGACACCGTCATACATAACGCCTTCACCAGCCAATGTGTGCATATCAACTGACAGGTTAGAGTTCAATGCGTAAGACATAAATGCTCTCATCTCTGAGAATCTCATATTTGTTTTCATATTGTCGCCGACTGCATCAATCACATCAGCGTAGCGGTTAATCGAACCGGCAGATTTTGCTTTATCAAGAATCGCGTCAATGACTTCCTGCTGGCGTTCGCCGCGGGCAATGTCACTATCCATATGTCTTGAGCGGACAAAAGCAAGTGCTTCTTCACCATCTACTGTCTGACGGCCTTCTTCAAGGAAGATCGCATCTTTCTGGTCATCCGAGTTCATTTCATACATATTAAATGGTACATCCACTTCAACACCATTCAGTGCATTTACTACATCCATAAATGCATAGAAGTTCATACGTACATAATAGTCAACCGGTACATCAAGCAGTTCTTCAACAGCTTCCATTGAAGCCTTAGGTCCGCCGAATGCGTGTGCATGATTGATTTTATCTTCGTAATCCACTTCAGGAATGTAAGCAAGTGTATCACGTGGAATACTTGTCAATTTGACTGATTTATCATCATTATTTAATGTAGCCAGGATAATCGCATCTGTACGTGTTGTGCCGTTTTCAAATCCGGCAGCTTCTTCACGCACGTCACTTCCATCTACACCTAAAAACAGGACGGATACATTATCAACATCAGGATCAACTTCTTTTTCGCGAAGTTCTGACTGGTCTCTTCCTTCAACTTCTTCGAAAGAATCATCAGCCACATTTTGAGCTTTTGTATACAAATAGCCACCGTATACTAGCCCGGATACAGCGATTAAAAGCAGCGGGATACCCACCATCAGCATCATCTTTCTGATGCGCTTTGCTTTCGCCTTTTTCTTATACGTTTTTCTGTCCATATTTCGAGTGGCTCCTTTACTCGGGATTTCCAAATCATGATCTTCGTTTCTTATGACCGGGAAAACCTGTCATAGAGCGGCAAAAGAATCGCCAATCTCTATTTTACTTGTTTTCCCGCTATCAGTAAAATGAAACTTTCATTACAATTGTCGATTATTCAGTTACAATTTGCTCCCGGTAAACCATTTCACCCTGTTCAATGACAGCCTGCCCGTTCGTCAGTTCTGTCATCCAGGCTGTAAAAGAATCAATGTCATCTTCTTCAACATACGTTTCAACTGCTACATCTTCAAGATAGTGAATCTCTTTTAAAGGATATGGAGAAGAGCGCACTTCATTCTCGACTTTACCAAGCCATGTGTAATCCATTTTAGACGTCATGATTCTATTTAGTGACCGTTCAACGATTCCTGCTGCTTTTAACCCTTCAGTAACCGACTTGCCGTATGCACGGATCAGACCGCCGCCACCAAGCTTAATACCTCCGAAGTAACGCGTCACCACAACAGTTGTGTCCTTTAGACCCTGTTTCTTTAGCACTTCAAGCATCGGGACGCCTGCAGTCCCGGACGGCTCACCGTCATCATTGGCTTTTTGGATCAGATCGTGTTCTCCGATCATATAGGCTGAACAATTGTGATTGGCGGAAGGATGTTTCTTTTTAATTTCCTGAATAAACGCCTGAGCCTCTTCTTCTGTTTCAGTGCGTTTTGTATAGGTGATAAAGCGGGACTTTTGAATAACGATCTCACTTTCACTTTCTCCCGCGACGGTTAGATACTTTTTAAGCATATTTTGCTCCTTTATCTGTGTGTTTGTTACACAATTATAACAAGAAACGTGCTCCTGCGTCATTTTTTGCAGAGATGAAATAAAGGTGAAATGTCATATGCGTCATTTGTAATGCAACTTTAATATCGCGACAAAGTGATGATGTTATAATAGATAAGGTCTTATTTAATAAACCGGGGCCAAAAAGGTATCTTAAAATAGCTTCTTTTTTGAGTAATTTCGACATGTTGCGGTGGTAAAGTTTATTTACTACAATACTTTCAATTTTACTGGTTTAACAGTATAATTTTTTGTAAAGACATGTATACGAGAGAAAGGAGTCTGCACGTGTCCGCAAATAGTATAGATACCCAGGTACTCGATTCGATACTGGGTAAAATGATAGAGACTGTGGACCAGAGTAAATCAGAAATTTTTGAAATCGGTGAGCAGACACGCAATGAGTATGACTGGCTCATTTCAGAGCTTGGTCTGATACGTGAAAAAATTGCAAGTGTGATCTATACAGGTGACGATCTTGAAAGGCGTACTCGGTTTGCAAGGAAGCGCCTGGCTGAAGTCAGTCATCATTTCAAAGACTTTTCTGAAGAACAGGTCCGTCAGGCATATGAGACGGCGCATGATCTTCAAATGAAACTCTCGGTTAACAGACAGGAAGAAAAGCAGCTGCGTGAAAGAAGAGACGATCTCGAACGCCGCTTACAGAACATGGTTGAAACCATTGACCGGGCTGAAAATCTTGTGACACAAATTACTGTTGTACTCAGCTACCTGAACAGTGATTTAAGAAAAGTCGGTGCAGCGCTTGAAGATGCAGCGCAGAAACAGCTTTTTGGGATGCAGATTATTGAAGCCCAGGAAGAAGAACGTAAAAGACTTTCCCGGGAAATACACGACGGTCCGGCTCAGATGATGGCAAACGTACTCATGAGATCCGATCTGATCGAACGTGTATTCAGAGATAAAGGCACTGAAGAAGCTATCAATGAAATCAAAAGCTATAAAAAGATGGTCCGCTCAGCATTGTCAGAGGTACGGAGAATTATCTACGACCTTCGACCGATGGCGCTCGATGACCTTGGTCTTGTTCCCACCCTCAGAAAGTACTTAAGTACGATCGAAGAGTATAGTAATGGTGCTAAGTTATCATTTAAGCAAATTGGGGAAGAATCAAGATTAGATCAAAAATATGAAGTCTCGCTCTTCAGACTGATTCAGGAAGCCGTTCAAAATGCGATTAAGCATGCAGAAGCGCGTGAAGTCAGTGTGAAAGTCGAGATACGTCCGGATTGCGTTAATGCAATCATTAAGGACGACGGTAAGGGATTCGATCCTTCAGAGAAAAAGCAAGGCTCATATGGCATGATCGGAATGAAAGAAAGGGTTGAACTCGTATCAGGAAAGATGCATGTTCAATCCAAACCAGGCGAAGGTACGACAATCAGTATCAATGTACCAATTCAAAGTTAAAGATTGAGGGGGAACCTAACATGACAAAGATTTTAATTATTGATGATCACCAGTTATTCCGTGAAGGAGTCAAACGCATTCTTGATTTTGAAGATACGTTTGAAATCGTAGGAGAAGGCGACGATGGTTCTCAGGCAATCGAGCTGTACGAAACACATCAGCCGGACGTTGTACTGATGGATATTAACATGCCTGATGTAAACGGCGTAGAAGCAACAGGCCAGCTTGTGAAAAAGCATCCTGACGCAAAAGTCATTATCCTGTCAATTCATGATGATGAGAACTACGTATCACATGCTCTGAAATCAGGTGCACTTGGATATATGCTGAAAGAAATGGATTCAGAAGCACTGATCGAAGCAATCAAAACAGTTGCTGACGGTGGTTCTTACCTGCATCCGAAAGTAACAGTGAACCTTGTAAACGAATTCCGCCGTCTGGCAGAAGCAGAATTCACTGGTAACTTCCAGCAGATGGAAGTGCGCCGCCCGCTTCACCTGTTAACAAAGCGTGAGTGTGAAGTGCTTCAGATGCTTGCTGACGGTAAAAGTAACCGTGGTATCGGTGAAGGACTGTACATTTCAGAAAAAACGGTTAAAAACCATGTAAGTAACATCTTACAGAAAATGAATGTAAACGACCGTACACAGGCTGTTGTTACAGCGATTAAGAACGGCTGGGTAGAAGTGCGATAATTGTTAAGTGAGGCTCCGTCTTTGAGGCGGGGCTTTTTTGTGCGGTGATGGGGGCGTGTGGTTGTCACTGTTGCAGTGTTTTGGCTGGTGGCTGTTGTGTTTTGCCTCACAGCTGTAGGATACACCCGGGTTTACTGTAGTGAGACCACCCATGGTTGTAGTGAAACGCGATTTAGCTGCAGTGAGCTCCCGCATCGGTCGCGGCACCACGTCCTCCTCATGCCTTTAAGAAACCAAAAACTCCGCCCGGATCAACGGCGGAGTTTGATCTTATTTACGTCGTCTCGCAAAGTCTACAAACTTGAACTTATCAAGTCTATGACGCGATTCTGTGTACTGGAAGATTGATGTGTCTTCAAGGTGTACAAAGTTTTTAACGAGTACGATATGGCTGTAGCCGTCGAGGTCAAGCAGCGCGCGGTCCTCATCAGTTGCAGGCTCGACTGTGATCTCTTTTTTCGCGTAGGAAATGTTCAGCCCGAGCTGACCTTCCAGATACGCATAAATGGAGTCTGCACAGATCTCTTCTGTTAAAGACGGAACCGTTGTCTGAAGCAGCCAGTCTTTATCAAGAATCACACGCTCACCCTGAATCGTCCGTGCACGGACAACCTCCCACGTCAGTGCGTGCTCAGGACACTCAAGCTGATTTGACAGCCAGTCTTCCGCTTCAATCAGTTCAAGCTTATGCACAGTCGTCTGGATATCACGCCCAAGCGACTGCTGTATTTCTTTAAAGCTGACGAGACCTGTAACAGGAAACGTCATTTTACTTATATCAAGAACGAGGGAGCCTTTGCCCTGCATTTTCTGTATAAAACCGTTTTGCGATAAAAGTGTAAGCGCTTTCCTTATTGTCTCACGTGATGTATTAAATCGCTCACACAGTTCGTGTTCAGAAGGGAGTAACGAGTTCGGCTCGAAAACCCCATTTTTTATTTCTGAGGAGAGTTCTTGAAAAATGTTCATATATTTATTTGTAGTTGCCATATATATCACCCTTGTTTATTGTATCATATGGGGGGACAGGATTTTAGTGGATGGTCCAACATTTTCATATATCATATGTCTTCAAATACCGCTGGCTCTTTCCGTGGAGGGCTGCGCTTTCCTGCCCCCGGGCGGTGAGCTTCCTCAGGCTTCGCCTTGCGGGGTCTCACCTGTCCCTTCCTGGGGCGGGAGTCTCCGCCCTCCACTCCAAGAGCCAGCTGATATGGTAATGATTAATGGGGTTAATACATTATAAATTTAGACTTTGTTATAGTCAGATGTTATGTCTGCACAGCAGATGATTGAAGCGGAAGGGGGCGACTCCAGCAGGAGAAGTCGGACAGGTGAGACCCCGCAGAGCAAAGCTCGAGGAGGCGGGATAGAGCCACAAACCGGTGCACCTATGCGGAAAGCGTCCCCTTGCAGCGGAAATCATCAGCCAACTTTAACAGAGTATATTTTATAAGTAGAAAGGACGGTTTTAATGAATAAGCTTTTTAAGACAACACTGGCTGCCGGTCTGCTTGCGGTTGTGCTGGCAGGATGCAGTGACGAAGAAAGTACGGATACAAATGCAAATTCAGCAGATGATGGTCTGACAGGAGAGGGGCAGGAAACGCATGCGCCTGACAGCAGCACCCAGTCAGAAGAGGGTATCGTATTCGACGAAGAAGGTAATGTTGAAAGTGCTGAAGTACCGGCAGAAGCAAAAGAAGAGATTATGGCGGTATTCGATCAGTATATCGAAACCTTTAATAATAAAGATTTAGAAGGCTATATGGATCTGCTTTTATTTGGGGAAGATTACTATAATGAAGAGGAAGAACGCGAAGCGCTTGAAGAAGTGTTCACCCAGTTTGATGTACAGAGAGAGGTTGTTGAGCAGACAATCAGCGGCTATGAAGAAGGGTCTGCCGAGGTGTTTTCAAATATGGAACTGACGACGACTGATCCGGCGTCTGGAGCTGAAGTCACAAGAAGCGGTCGCCAGGTGACAATTATGAAGGAAGTTGAAGGCGAGTGGAAAATCGCTTCGATTCAGTTTATTGCTGCACCTTAAATTCATCTCTAAAAGTGGGCGCTAATCTGCGTTTCAGGCGGATGCTTTCCGGACGGCGGTCGCTGAGCCTCCTCAGTCTTCGACTTGCGGGGTCTCAGCTACCCGCTAATCGTCCCGGAGTCCCCGCCTTCCACTCCGATTAGCGCTGTGAAAATAGATTCATGGACTATGAGAAATAAAGTTTTTTGTTTCAACGGTTAATCACGTCAATGAATGCATCTCAATTAAGAGGTGCATTTTTCCATACATATCGACATAATTTCCCGGGAAATGGAGTTGGATTGGTTTGAAAATTATTCGTGCTGAAATATGGGGGATTCATCTCCCCCTTAAAGAGCCGTTTGTCGTATCATATGCAAGGTTTGAGTCCATGCCTTCTATTATTTTGAAGCTGACGACAGACACCGGCCATGAGGGTTTTGGTGAGGCAGTGCCTGATGAACATGTGACAGGAGAATCGTTTTATGGGTCATATGCGCTGTTGGAAAAAGTCATTTTACCTCAGTTAAAAGGGCTGTCTCCTTTTCAAATCGAAGAGGTTCATCACCGCATGAATCTTGCGCTTAAAGGAAACCCTTCGATCAAAGCGGCGGTGGATATTGCGTGTTATGATCTGATGGGTAAAATCACAGGGATGCCTGTTTATGACCTGATCGGCGGAAAAGCGCATGACTCTTTGAGTTATCCGAAAGTCATTTCGATCGGGTCATCTGAAAAAATGAGTGAGGCTGCACTCGCTGCACTTGAAGGCGGCTATCAGCATTTGAAAATCAAGCTGAGTGGAGATGCGGTGTTTGATATTCAGCGACTGCAAGCAATCAGGTCCGCAGTTGGTGAAGATGTACCGATCCGTGTGGATGTGAATCAGGGCTGGGGTACGTATGAGACAGCTAAGCGAGCGCTTGCTCAGTGTGAGGATCTGAACCTTGACTGGGTTGAACAGCCGCTTGTGCCTGAAGCTTTTGCTGAAATGAATGAGCTGCGCGGATCAACGAAGACGCCGCTTATGCTCGATGAAAGTATCTGTTCAGAAATAGATCTTCAGCGGGCAATCAATACCCGCGCTGCTGATAAAATTAATTTGAAGCTGATGAAAAGCGGTGGCATTTACCCGGTCATCAATATGGCTAAAATTGCTGAGTCAGCTGGACTTAAGTGCCAGATTGGTTCGATGGTTGAGTCATCAATCGGATCGGCTGCCGGTTACCATGCAGCGATTGCCCGTAAGAATATTGAAACGACTGAGCTCACCGGACCGCTGCTGTTTTCTGAGGATCCGGGTAATTTAACGTATAAGATTCCGTTCGTTCATTTAGCGGAAAAGCCTGGACTTGGTGTTGATGTGGATGAACAGGTTCTTGAAAAGTTAAGTGAGTGTCATAAGATTGTGGAGGTGTGAAGGGATGAAACTTGAACAGATTTGGCAGGATCTTCACGGACTTGCGGAGATCAGTTTTAAAGAAGTGAAGACGACTGATTACATTGCAAATACGCTTGAGCGGGCAGGCATTCGCGTGCAGCTTTTCAAAAAGCACACCGGGTTAATTGCTGAAGTAGGAAGCGGTGAGCCTGTGATTGGACTGCGTGCGGATATTGATGCATTGTGGCAGGAAGTGGACGGTAAGATGCAGGGGAATCATTCTTGCGGGCATGACGCGCATATGACGATCGGGATCGGAACGCTTTTAGCTTTAAAAGAAAAAGAAGATTCATTAAAAGGGACATTCAGATGTATATTCCAGCCAGCTGAGGAGCAGGGCAATGGCTCGCTTGCTGTCATTAAAAGCGGTGGGGCAGATGGATTAAAGATGCTGTTTGGCGTACATCTTCGTCCAAAAGAAGAGCTTTCATTCGGTGAAGCCGCGCCGGCCATTTCACATGGCGGCGGTATTTTCTATGAAGGTAAAATTACGGGTAAAGACCTTCACGGGGCACGTCCTCATCAGGGAGTAAATGCGATCGAAGCAGGGTTTGCACTGGCTCAGCAGATGCATACTGTACGATTGTCGCCGATGATTCCACACTCTGTAAAAATGACGAACTTTCATGCAGGCGCTTCAAACTATAATATCATTCCGGGTTCAGCAACATTTGCACTCGACGTGAGGGCTCAGACCAACGAATCGATGGCTGAACTTCAGCGGCTGATTGAAGAAAAGGTTGCTGCAATGAGCGGGATGCTTGGGGTGAAAATTGAAGGGGAGTGGGTCGATTACACGCCGGCAGCTGCGATCAATGAGGATGCAGAAGCCATCATGCGTGAAGCGATTATTACGGAAATGGGAGAGGAATCATTGCGACCGCGCGTTGTCACACCAGGCAGTGACGATTTCCATTACTACACAATTGAAAAGCCTGAACTGAAAGCAGTTATGCTCGGCCTTGGATCAGACCTCACGCCGGGACTTCACCATCCGGATATGACATTTAACCATGATTGTCTGGAGCAGGGCGTGCGCGTGATTACGCGTGCAGTTGAGATGGCGATGGAAGGGTAGTAGAGGGTCAGAGCCGGTACTACGCTCTGACCATCGGGTGCGGGGTTCACTGCAACCAGATCGCGTCTCACTACAGCTGGTGGCTGTCTCACTGCAACAAATCCGGGTGTATCCGACAGCTGCAGAGCAAAACACTTCAGCTGCAAGCGAAAATACTACAACTGAGGCCCGTGCATGCACCGCGAAGCCGCTCTGAATGCCTTTAGGAAACAGGACCTTAGTTTCTTAAGGGCATTAAGAGGGAGGGGCGCTGCAACGGAACAGTCGGATACGACACTCGATTGTGCATATACGACCTTCACCGGCGTATATATGACCTCCAACCCGGGTGTATTGGACCGTCGCGCGGTCACATACGACATTCGTGGGCGGTGATGCGACCGTCGCGCCAGAAAATCCGCCCGCACCACACAAAAATCCGCCCGGGACTCGACGGCCCCGGACGGATCTTTTTCAATCAATTACTTCTTATAATGAAATACAATCGACTCATACGGTCGTAGCGTATAATGCGCCGCATCCCCATTTACATCGCTGTAATTCTGAATTAATACGTCAGGACGCGTGAAGCCTTCCAGCTTTTCAGCCAGTGACTCAGGCATCTCAAACACTGTTTCCTTTGCATAATAGTTATTCACCACAAGCAGCGTCTCATTTTCAGTACTGCGCGTGTAAGCAAAAATGGCCGGATGATCTGCCAGCAGCAGCTCATAGTTGCCGTCAGTCAGAATATCATGATCCTTGCGCAGCTGAACAAGCTTCTGGTAGTGATAAAAGACTGAATCGCGGTCTTCCAGTGCAGTTTTTGCGTTATGTTCTTTGAAATTTTTCGCAACTGGAATCCATGGTGTACCGCTCGTGAAGCCTGCATGCTCAGTATCATCCCACTGCACAGGCGTACGTGAATTATCACGCGATTTCTGGCGCAGGATCTGAAGAATTTCCTCTTCGCTCTTACCCTGTTCAAGCAGGATATTATAAATGTTCAGTGACTCAACATCACGGTATTCATCAATTGACGTGAATTTCGGATTGGTCATCCCAAACTCCTCACCCTGATAAATGTAGGGAGTACCTTGCATCATGTGCACGGTTGTCGCAAGCATTTTAGCAGACTCGCGGTGGTATTCACCATCGTTTCCATAGCGTGATACAACGCGCGGCTGGTCGTGATTGCACCAGAACAGCGCATTCCATCCGCCGCCTTCATTCATACCGACCTGCCATGTTGAAAGAATGTCTTTTAACTGAAGGAAATCAAAATCAGCGACTGTCCACTTTTCACCGTTTGGATAATCCACTTTTAAATGATGGAAATTGAACGTCATACTCAATTCTTCGCGTTCAGGATTTGAGTATTTAATACAATGATCAATCGTTGTGGAAGACATTTCCCCAACCGTCAGCAGGTCATGCTTTGAAAACACTTCCTGATTCATTTCATGCATATATTCATGCACATGCGGACCGTCTGTATAGAAGCGGCGTCCGTCACCGTCACCTGTCTCATCAGGGAAGTCCTGATTTTTTGATACAAGGTTAACCACGTCAAGGCGGAAGCCATCCACGCCTTTTTCAGCCCAAAAATTCATCATATCGTAAATTTCACGGCGAACCTTTTCATTTTCCCAGTTCAGATCAGCCTGCGTTACGTCAAAAAGGTGCAGGTAGTACTGGCCGCTTGCTTCGTCATACTGCCACGCATTACCGCCAAACTTCGATGCCCAGTTCGTCGGCTCAGATCCATCTTCCTTCCCGTCTTTCCAAATATAGAAATCACGGTACTCATTGTCTTTGGACTTGCGCGACTCAACAAACCATTCGTGCTCAGTAGAAGTGTGATTCACAACGATATCCATAATGATGCGGATATCACGCTTGTGAGCTTCTTCAAGCATACGGTCGAAATCTTCCATTGATCCGTACTCTTCATGAATCGAGAAGTAGTCGCTGATATCGTACCCGTTGTCACGCTGGGGTGATTTATAAGGCGGAGTCAGCCAGAGGACGTCGACCCCAAGTTCATTCAAATAATCAAGTTTCTCTGTAATCCCGTTCAGATCTCCGACACCATTACCGGTTGTGTCATTGAAACTCTTTGGATAAATCTGATACACCACTGCTTTTTTCCACCAGGGTTGCGCCATGTGAATG
Organism: Jeotgalibacillus alimentarius; assembly: GCF_000829445.1. GTDB lineage: Bacteria > Bacillota > Bacilli > Bacillales > Jeotgalibacillaceae > Jeotgalibacillus > Jeotgalibacillus alimentarius. The sequence continues at coordinate 177,537 of NZ_JXRQ01000025.1, read as the reverse complement.
CCTCCTTAAAAAAGTAGTAGAGGGTCTGACCCGGGTCTACGCTGCACGCGGGTGGTCACTGAAGACCCGGGACAGTCCCGCCTCTTCGTTCTTTTACTAAAAAACAGAGCTGTGAAAATTTCTTCTCACAGCTCTTTGTTATTGTCTACTCAAGCTTTCCTTTTTTCACGACTAGTGCGTATGCAAGTGTTAGGGCGAATGGGACGACGATGACGATACCCATGCCTAGTGCGAATATGCCCCAGAATTGGCTTTGGATTGAGATGATACCCGGTACACCGCCGACGCCGATTGAGTTGGCGAGGACGAAGTTGGCACCAAGGATGATACCTGCGATACCTGAGCCGACTAATGCACAGATGAATGGGAATTTATAGCGCAGGTTGACCCCGAATAGTGCAGGCTCTGTGACACCAAGCCATGCTGAGATACCTGAAGAACTCGCAAGTCCTTTCAACTTCTCATCTTTACCTTTCATAAAGAACGTTGCTGCGAAAATCGCAAATGCTGCTGAACCCTGTGCGATATTTGACAGGGCAAGGATCGGCCATAGGAATGTACCGCCCTGATCTGAAATCAGCTGCAGGTCAACAGGCAGGAATGTATGGTGCATACCTGTGATAACAAGTACTGCATAGAATCCACCATAGATCAGACCGCCTAACCAGCCGAAGTTTTCAAACATATAAACAACTGCATCAGTTACGGCTGTACCTGCTGCGAATGTCAGTGGTCCAATGACGATAAATGCTGCGAAACCAGTAATTAAAATTGATACCGGTGCGACAACTAACAGTTTGATTGAATCATGAACGCGTCTGTTCAGGAACTTTTCAATCACCGCATACAGATAAGCTGCCACTAATACCGGAAGTACCTGACCCTGATAACCGATTGATTCAACGGTTAAGCCGAATAAATTCCAGGTTGGCACTGTACCTTCCTGCAGCGCATTCGGATAAGCGTATGCACTCAATAGAGCAGGATGAACTAGTACCAGACCAAGCACAATACCCATTAAAGGATTGGCCCCGAACCTTTTTACTGCTGACCAGCCGATCAATGCAGGTAAAAAGGTGAAGGCGGCGCTGGCTATAATGTTAATAACTTCTGCTATATCAGCCCACTGAGGATACGTGACGATCAGTGGATCAGGACCGAATAAGTCCTCTGCTGTCAATACATTGTTCAAACCAAGCAGCAAACCTGCTGTTACGATTGCCGGAAGAATTGGAATAAAGATATCAGCTAACAGTTTGATGGCTCTTTGCAGCGGATTCATATTCTTTGTCGCTGCGCTTTTCACATCATCCTTCGATACTTCCTGAATACCTGTTTCTTCTGCTAAAACCTTGTACACTTTGTCGACAAGTCCCTGGCCGATTACGACCTGGAATTGTCCGCTGTTGGAAAATGACCCTTTCACAAGATCAATTGACTCAAGCTTCTTCTTGTCCACCTTGCTTTCATCGTTAAGGACGAAGCGGAGACGCGTGACACAGTGTGTGGCTGTGTCGATGTTTTCCTGTCCGCCGATTGCTTCAACAATCTGGCGCACCTGTTCACGATTCACATCGCTCATCTATGAAACCTCCCTTTCGAAACCGTTTTCATTTACGTGGCACTTCATTTCATCTATTCCCGATATTCGGGAAAAAACACTGGGAATTGGAGTTAAATCGGTCTTTCTATGACCACTGGCATACGTGTGACTCACTGCAGCTGTGGGGGGTTTCACTACAACTGTGGACCGACTCACTACAGCAAACCCGGGTGTATCAAACAGCTGCAGCGCAAAACACGACAGCTGCCAGCCAAAATACGACAACTGGAGCCACAGTGCTTGCCGGTGAAGACCCGGGACTGTCCCGGGTCTTCGAAACTGTCCTGATACTGCACTCCTCGCTATCCATATAAACAGCGCTTACATTTTGCATTTATAATCCTATAACATGTATATACATGCTGTCAATTATAAAAGCTTTAAGTATGAACAGAATAAATAGTCGGTAAAATATTTATAATGTTCAGTTAATATACAATTGAAAAATTAAAATGAAAGGGGTAAAATTATACTGATAATAGATCTATGTACTCATTTATAGAGATTGTTTAAGATATTACTTTATTCACCTGTATTTATTATGTAGCTATGTTAAAGCTCTATGTCTTAGCACAGCTGTTGATTGGTACGTAAGAGGGACGACTCCAGCAGGAGAAGCCTGACAGGTGAGACCCCGTAGACGCAACGCAACGAAGAGGTCCGATTGAACCGGAGCAAAAAAACGGTTCATGCAGAAAGCGTTCCACCTGCAGCGGAAATCAACAGCCACCTTTACCAGAGCTATTATATAAAAAAGTATGATCAATTTTATATAAATTTTTAATTTAGAAAGCAAATGAAGTGAAGGGCAAAGTAACACAACAATCCAAAGAGGGCTGGTGAAAAAAATGGAGAGTATTATTTCAAAAGGACGAACGATTCATGAAGCTGTACAAACCGGTATTGATATCCTTAAAGTACCAAAAGAGACGGTCCATATCGAAATTCTTCAAGCCCCTTCAAAAGGATTTCTGAAGATTGGCACAAAGCAGGCGGTAGTCAAGCTGATCATGATGCATAAAGATGATGACTCAGCAGGAGCTGAAAAAATCGGACTAATAGCTGAAATGAATAGCAGGGAGTCAGAAAGTCATTTTGCTAAACGATCTGATACTCAATCGGTTGCTTTAATTGATAATGATGGTCTTGAGGAATCGGCTACCATTTTAGAACATTCTTCTATCAAGACAGAAATGCTTGACAAATATGGCTCTGTAAGTGTTGAAAATGGTCAGTTAATTGTAAAATCCGGAAGTCAAAAACTGCCTGCGGTCATTATCCCGGAAGAAATGATGCTTTATTGTAATCAGTTACCTGTCAATGAGAAAACTGTTGTCCTTTCACCGGAAGATACATTCAGTTTAGACATACAGAATGAATGTAAAAAAACTGAATGGTGTATTTCTATTGATCAGGATAAATTAAATGCTTATCTGGAAATAGAGCCTGGTTATGAGATTACCCGCCGTATTTCTGATATGGCACCTGCTTCTGAATTAACACTATTATTTACAGAAAAAAAGATTACACAGCTGTCTTTGTCAGAAAGCGAAGTTAAAGAGGAGATGAAGGAAAAATCAATTTTGCAAAATCTTGTCCAAGATGAACTGATCAAAGCACTCAACAGTGAAGTTCCCGGGAAATACAGGATCGCTGCAGGAACTGCTCCAATTAATGGAAAGGACGGATGGCTTGAGGTAAAAGTAGAAACCAGTATAAAAGAAAAGCTGAAAGAAGATGAGCATGGAAAAATAGACTTCCGTGACACAAAAGTATTTCCAAACGTTGAATCAGGCGATGTGATCGGAATCATTCATCCATCTGAGGAAGGAATCGCCGGAAGCTCTGTGTTTGGAGAAACTATTCATCCTAAACCGGTATATCCAATCATTTTGAGACTTGGTAAAGGTGTAGAACAGATTGATGATAAAGTCATTGCCACTGAAAATGGACGACCGCAAATTGAACAACGGGGTCAATTATACAAAATGGCAGTGGTGCCAAAACTTGTTCATAACGGGGACATCAGCCTTGAATCAGGAAATATATCATTTTTTGGCGATATTGACATTACAGGAGAGGTTCATCACGGGATGAAAATTGAAGCTCAGGGCAATATCATCATCGGAAAAAACATCAGTGGATCACATTGTCATTCTACTGGCGCGATTAGTGTGAAAGGAAATGTTATTTCTTCAGATCTCTCAGCAGGCCAAAATAATTTAACTACGTCGAAGCTCTCTATTTTAGTTGGAGTTTTAAAACAGGATATCGATCAAATCATCACTGCGATCTCTCAGCTTTTACAATCCCCGGATTTTAAAAAAACGGATCTTACTGAAAGAGGTCTGCAGCCACTTCTGCGCATTTTAATAGAAAATAAGTTCAGTGATTTAATTCCACGCATGAAGAAATATGTGAAGCTGGTTAAAGAAGGTAGGGTACAGCTTCATGATAGCAGATGGGAAGAGACCGCAGATCAGATTTCAGACATATTTTTAACAGTATCAGGAAAGTCGATTTCAATGCAGAATATAACGCTTTTATCACATCAACTGGCTTCCCTTCAGGAAGAGTTGAATGTTTCTGATGAGACATTATCAACAATCAGAGTGCAAAACGTGATGAACAGCAGAATACATGCAGGTGGAAATCTCTCTATCACTGGCCGCAGCTGTATACAGTCGAGAATTCATTCAGGAGGATATATGACAATTACCGGTGCAATGAGGGGTGGAGAAGCATATGCAGAGAAGGGGATGAATATTAGTGAAGCTGGAGCAGCAAGCGGTACAACAACTATTCTTGCTGTGCCACAGTATGCCGTCATCAATATAGGTGTTGCATTCGAAGGAACTGTTCTTAGGATCGGAAACCGAAAAAAAATCCTGTCAAAAAGATATGAAAAAGTAGTTGCAAGGATCGATAAAAGGGGGGATATTATCTTACAGTAAGACAGATAAGGTGAACAGGAAATATAATATTACTGATAAGATGTTTCAAATTTGGATAATCATGTCGATATAGTATTTGTAAGTTTTTAATTATGAGTAAAGTTCCTGAGGTGATCATCATGGATGCACAACACTTGATTAAACTTTTTCAACTGCCTGCAGCAACGATTGATGAGAGCGGCGTTGTGCTGCTGACCAATTCAGCATGGGACCAGTTTGAGGACGTGGTTGACCATGCCGGCAAAGAATACAGCAGCTTGAATCGGTTAATCAGGACACCATTTATTAAAAAGAAATGCCAGAAAGTATGGCGTGGAAAGATAGATTTTGTTGATTATTATTTTCGTACTGTTAAATATAGTCATTGTCAATTGTCTATTACCAAATGCAATGACACACATTTACTTTTTCAGGTGTTACCAGCTGTCGATTCAGCTGTAGTCACTGAAAATGCTGTTGATGTCTTAGAGAGTATGAGTGAGGCATTCTTTTCACTTGATAAAAACTGGTGCTTCACATACGTCAATCACGAAGCCGAAAAATTGCTATATAAAACGCGTGAAGAATTGATTGGAAAAAATATGTGGCTGCTATTCCCGGATGCGTGGGGGACAGGCTTTGAAGAACATTATTTTAAAACAATACATGATCAAATTCCAACGAAATTTGAGGAATATTACGAACCAAACAAAAGTTGGTTTGACATCACGGCTTATCCAAACAGGCAGGGTGGACTTTCAGTATATTTCAGAAACATTAACGACCAGAAAGAAATGGAAAAATCACTTTGGCAGTCTGCAAATTCAGACCATCTAACCGGTCTGCCGAATAGACGTTATTCCTACGAATTAATGAAAGAATATATAGATAAAAATCAACCGTTTACAATCTACTTCCTGGACCTTGATCAGTTTAAGATCATCAATGATCTGTACGGACATGATGTAGGGGACAGGCTGATTCGTAAAATCGGGATGAGACTTCAAAAAAACCTGCCTGATGACATGACGATCTCAAGACTGGGTGGGGATGAATATCTGATTCTAGTGCCTGAGCAGCTAAATCAGGGTGAGGTGGAGAATCTTGGTAACCGGATCATTGGGATGTTCAGCAATTCCTTTGTATTGCAGGATCGTCCTGAAATTCATGTAGAGCCGAGCGTGGGCGTGAGCCAGTATCCGAAAGACGGTAATCTGGTGGACATACTGATTGATAAAGCAGACATTGCAATGTATGAAGCAAAGAAAAAACAGCTCACAAAAGCAGTGATGTATGACCCGGTCATGCATGAGAGCGTTTCGCGTGACCTGATCATCCAGCAGGAGCTGAAAAAAGTCATCGAACGAGATGAACTTGACTTTGTCTATCAGCCACAAATTGATTCTAATAAAAACTGGATTACAGGAGTAGAAGTGCTTACCCGCTGGACACACCCAGTACTGGGTCCAGTCTCACCGGCAGAATTTATCCCGATCGCTGAAACATCCGGCATGATGGAAAAACTGACGCGTCACCAGCTTGACTGGTGTCTCAGCAGATTTGCTGAATGGATAAAGCATTTTAGCTTTGATGGCTTGATCGCATTTAACATTTCATCAGGCCTGTTTCGCAACAAAAACTTTATTGCCTATTTAGAACAAATCATCACGGACCATAAGATTCCATTTGACCAGATTGAGCTTGAAATCACAGAAAATATTCAGTTATTTTCACACAAAGAAAGCGTCCAAACACTTGAACGCCTGCGCGACCTTGGCATCCGGGTCGCAATCGACGACTTCGGGACAGGCTACTCAACGCTGTCCTATCTGAACCAGTTTCCTGTCGATAAAATCAAGATTGATAAGCACTTTACTGATCAGATTATGACAGATCTAAAAGGTGAAGCAATATTGGTTTCTATTATCAAACTCGCCAACAGTCTCGAACTCGACGTGCTGGCAGAAGGTGTTGAAACAGTGGAACAGCGCGACTTCCTGAAAATGAATGGCTGCAGTGATATGCAGGGATATTACTATTTTAAGCCACTGACATTGGAAGAATGTGAACAGTTTTATTATGAGAAGGTGTTGAAGGAGAGAGTGCCTGAGTAAGGTGCTCTTTTTGTTTTGTGGTGGACAGCGGGACGGAGTGCTGTGCGCGGGGTTGGTTGCAGTGTTTTTGCTGGCGGTTGTAGTGTTTGGGATCGCGAGTGCAGGGCACACCCGGGATGATCGTAGTGAGATAGCTCGTGGTTGCAGTGAGATGGGAATTGACTGCAGTAGGTGCGGCTCATGGCTGCAGTACCACACCCTCTTGATGCCTTTAAGAAACTAAAGGATTGTGTCTTAAAAGCATGAAAGGCGGCTTCGCTGTGCGCGGGCCTCGTTGCAGTGTTTTCTTTGATGGTTACAGTGTTTGGCTCCGCGAGTGCTGGACACGCCCGGGTTGGTCGTAGTGAGACGGCCCGCGGTTGCAGGGAGACATAAAATGATTGCAGTAAGTGCTACAACGGCTGCATTAGCTCAGTATTATATTTCCCAAAAATATCTAGTATTCACAACGCAAATCACTTATAATGATTCTAATTTCAGAAAGGAGTGAAGTTTTGAATACGAACACACGAACACCGTCCATTAAACAGCAGACGCTGCAGGCTTTAGTTCAACGGATTCCCAAGCACCACCCGGGTTATGTCAGGGTCTTAGAGCAGTTATCAATCGAGGAAGCCGGGCTGCATGGAGAGCTCTATTTCGATTCAGTTGCTTCCAAAATATTGACCCCTCAAAGCGCACAGCTGAAAAACCTTACATTAACCCTCTTCAAAGAAACCTTCCAGATTGACTCTATCATTGTTACTCCACAATTCATACTGATCACAGAAATCAAAAATATGGTTGGAAACCTCTATTTCAATAAGAAAGGGGGTGTCCTGACGAGAATGTCTAATGGACAAACCTCTTATTTTACGTGTCCTTTGTTTCAAGTATCGAGACATGTGGAGTGTATTTCTCACATATTGAAAAAATTGAATTTAAAAGTGCCTGTACACGATCTGGTTATTTATACAAACAACAATGTTGAATTTACTGTAAAAGATTCAGAGCAGGAAATTTACGAAAAAATCCACCGTGTTGAGCAATTCACCCAGCATTACAGAAAAATGAAAGATAGCGCAAGTCCCCACCTTTCAACCACTCAAATGAAAATATTTTGTCAGGAACTCCTCAAAAGAAATACGCTTCCGTTCTGGAAAGATCATGTGACAAAAACAGGTGTTATACATTCTGATCTGATTAATGGGGTCATGTGCTATCGTTGTTGTAAAATTGCTCTCGCAGTCAGAAACGGCTGGCGATGTAAAGCCTGTGATAAAAGAATTGATAATATGCTATATCAAAATATAATAGAATATTTTCTGATCCATGGTCCGACAGCTACAACGAAGGACATTACGAAATTTCTTCATTTTGCTAATACGAGAAGTGCTATGCATTATCTTGTTAAACTAGGATTTAAGTACGAGATGGTGGGAAGTCAGAAGGTATTTCTGAGTCCGGTGCATGAAGTGTCTGTGATGGATATGGAGAAGGTTAAGGCAAGTAAGAGTCGTGGTGGTTGATTGCAGTGTTTTCGGTTGTGGTTGCAGTGGGCGCCACGCCGGTTGCAGCCCTACACCCTCTTCATGCCTTTAAGAAACTAAGGGCTTATTACTCAAGGGCATGAAAGGCGGCTTCGCTGCTCTCGGGCCTGGTTGTAGTGTTTTCGTTGGTGGTTGCAGTGTTTTGCTCCCTGAGTGCAGGGCACGCCCAGGTTGGTCGTAGTGAGACAGGAATTGATTGCAGTCAGCCCAGCCCCCGTTGCAGCACCAAACCCTCTTCATGCATTTAAGTAACTAAAAGCTTGTTTCTTAAGTGCATACAGGGCGGCTTCGCTGCTCGTGGGCTTGGTTGCAGTGTTTTCGCTGGTGGTTGCAGTGATTGGCCTCGCGAGTGCAGGACACGCCCGGGTTGGTCGTAGTGAGACAGCTTGCGATTACAGTGAGACGGGAATTAATTGCAGTGCTCCCGCTCCCGGCCGCAGCCGCGTGCCTCGCTCTCCACCAAAAAAACATCCCCAAATAAGATGCACAATCCCACCCAGTAGGCTAAAATAGAACATGACAAGTGTCATATATAAAGATCCATTCAGTTGGAAATGTAAAATAGATAGGATGATTCAATGAGAACGGCAGTGGTTACTGACAGTACGGCTTATGTGCCGGTGGAGCTGCGTGAGATGTATGATATTCGCATGGTGCCGCTTTGTGTCATCATGAACGGCAAGACGTATGAGGAAGAGGTTGATCTAACGACGGATGAATTTTACGGGGAGGTCCGAAAAGGTAATGACCTGCCTAAAACGTCACAGCCAGCAGTAGGAACGTTTGCGACGTTATTTGAAGAGCTCGGTGAGGAATACGATGAGGTAGTCACGATTCATTTATCAAGCGGGATCAGCGGTACATACGCAGGCGCGGTTCAGGCAGGTGAGATGGTAGATAATGTAAAAGTGTACGCATTTGATTCTGAGATCGCATGCATGGTCCAGGGGATGTTTGTCATTGAAGCGGCGGCTATGGCTAAAAATGGTGCCGGTGCCGAGGCAATCATGACGCGTCTAAACGAGCTGAAGGAAACAACGCGTGCGTACTTTATGGTAGATAACCTGAGTCACCTCCAGCGCGGGGGCAGACTGTCAAACGCCCAGGCGATTATCGGAAGCCTCCTGCAGGTGAAGCCTCTCTTACACTTTGTAGACACACAGATTGAACCGTTTGAAAAAATCCGTACCCGTAAAAAAGCGATGAAGCGGATTGTTGATCTTTTAAAAGAAGATGCACAGAAATACGAAGAAGTTCAAGCTGTGATCATCCATGCCAACCGCGAAGAAGAAGCTGTTGCGTGGAAAAATGAGATCAGCAGCGAACTGCCAAACGTTACATTCCGCATCAGCCACTTCGGACCAGTAATCGGCACGCACCTCGGTGAAGGATCGATGGGCCTTGGGTGGATGAAAAAGTAGAGGCGAGATTGACCCGGGTCAGCACCCGGGCGCTCTCTGCCCAAAAACCACATAAAAGGAGCCGACGTAATGACCACACCTCAAGCATTTCTCTCCGGAAAACAGTTTCTCCTATCTGAAGTCCTCAACTTATTCCAACTCGAACAATTTCAACGCGAAGTCACTCTAACCCCTGCGGTAGAAAAATTTAAATGCAATAGATGCAGCAACACGAAACGCTACCTGTTTGCCACTCACCCATGCGGTAAATGTGGCAAACCATGTACATATTGCCGCAACTGCATTCAGATGGGTAAAGCCTCTGAGTGTGAGCAGATCGTGTTATGGAACGGTACACCATTTCAACAAGAACCGCCGGCAGCGCCCGTTCTCCAATGGGAAGGCAGTCTGTCACCTCCACAGCAAAGAGCCTCCGCAGCGCTCATTCAGTCCATCGATTCCAAACAATCCATCCTCATCCACGCAGTTTGCGGTGCCGGCAAGACTGAAATACTGTTTCCTGCAGTTGAAAAAGCACTTCAACAATCATTACGCATATGTATTGCTACACCACGGCGCGACGTTGTACAGGAACTCGCCCCACGACTCACCCGCGCTTTTCCAACCTCTGAAATCGAATCCCTATACGGTGGCAGTGAAGACCGTCTGCCGTATGCCCATATCACCATCGCGACCACTCACCAGCTCATCAGATTCAGGGAAGCATTTGACGTCATGATCATTGATGAAGTTGATGCGTTCCCATATGCTGCGGACACCGCCCTCCAAAAAGCCGCTCAGCACGCCCGCAAAAAGATTTCCACACTCATTTACCTCAGCGCCACACCCTCCCGCAAAATCAAAACGGATCAGATTGTTAAAATCCCTGCACGGTTTCACGGTCATCCTTTACCTGTTCCGAAAGCGAAATGGCTTGGCAATTGGCGTAAATTATTGCTCAAAAAGAAAGTTGATCCGGTCCTTTTAAAATGGCTCGCCATACACCCGAAGGCGCTTATCTTTATGCCTGATATCGAATCGATGGAGATTTATTCAGATTTGCTTGGTGTGCCGGCAGTTCACTCGGCTGATCCGGATCGCGGGGAGAAGGTGCAGGCGTTCCGCGCGGGCAGGCATCAGGTTATGCTGACGACAACGATTTTAGAGCGGGGCGTAACATTTTCAGGTGTGGAGGTAGCGGTTGTTGGCGCTGGGGACCCTGTATTTACGGAAGCTGCGCTTGTCCAGATCGCTGGCCGAGTTGGACGCGATCCGGCAAAACCTCATGGCGACGTAACATTATTCCACACGGGACTGACTGACGCGATCGTGAAAGCACAGCGGCATATTGTGCTGATGAATAAAGAAGCGCAGCGGTTGGGGTATTTGAAATGAGGTGCCTGTATTGTCACACTCATATATTTGAAGAAATCGGCTGGAGTGATTTGATTTTTAAAAGGGTGGAGGATCCGTTTTGTGCGGGTTGCCGCAGTACGCTTATTAAAATTGAAGGAGCACGCTGTAAAATCTGTTCGCGTTCCATGAAGTCAGAAGGCGTTTGCAGTGACTGTGACATGTGGTCAAAGCATTCGGACTATTCAGATGTGCTGACGGCGAATCATTCAATCTATGAATATAATGACTCGCTGAAAGAGCTGATTAAACGTTTTAAATATAATGGAGATTATGCGCTGGCGGGATGCTTCAGGAAAGAGTTAATTGAACACGTAAAGCTTTATAAAAAATTCATTATTGTTCCTATGCCGGTCAGTTCTCTGCGGTTAAAGGAAAGAGGCTTTAACCAGACAGAAGCGTTGTTGGAGTGCGCGGGAGTTTCATATGAGAATTTGTTAAAGAGAGTAGATACTGAAACCTCTCAGGCGAAAAAGCAGAAAGCTGCCAGGCACTCGGGAGAAAATCCATTTCAATCTGGGAAAGCGATGAATGGAGAAAATATTTTACTCATTGATGATCTCTACACAACAGGCACGACAATCAGAAGGGCTGCCAGCGTGCTCAAAAAAACCGGCGCGGGGGAAGTGAGATCCGTAACGATTGGGAGATGAATTCAAGTCAAAGTGGTGACAAAGTTTCATATAATAAATAAAAAGACCTACATATTATCTTCCATTTATGACTCATTCGTTTTATAATTATATAAAAAAGCTGAGGAGGACATAAACATGGCAGAATTAAAAAATTGTCCTAAGTGTAATGCAATCTTTAACTACAACGGCTTACGTGATGTATGCCCGAAGTGTCATAAAGAAGAAGAGGATTTGTTTGAGGTAGTGTACCGTTTTTTGAGACAGCGTGAGAATAGAGCGGCATCGATTGATAGAATTACGGAAGTAACCGGAGCGTCAGCGGGACTGCTTCACAAGTGGGTTCGTAAGCGCAGACTGCATCCTGCACAGTTTCCGGGGCTTGGTTATCCGTGTGATAATTGTGGCACGCTGATTATTCAGGGGAAGATTTGTAAGTCTTGTACAGATAATATTAGAAATGATCTAGATAAACATGAAGCAAATATTGAATTTCGAGAAGCAGTAGCTAACAGTAACAAGAAAACATACTTATCAAGTCGTGATAAATAACATAAAGACGCGTGGGACTTTTATTCTAAATTTCCCCTGCGTCTTTAATTTTTGTTCAACCTGCCGATATAATGGGTAACAAAACAATATCGCATATATAGAAAGCAGGTGAGAGCTTTGAAAATTAATCCTTTTCATCAAAATCCAATTAATCCTTACAAACGCCAGGAAGCAAAAGTAGAGCAGGCGGAGCTTCAAAAGCAGAAGAAGGCTGATAAGGTTGAGATTTCATCAGAAGCAAAGGAAATGCAAAGCTTAAATAAAATCCAGGAAGGCCGGCAGGAGAAAATTGATCAGCTGAAGGCATCGGTTGAGAACGGAACTTATAAACCGGATGCTGCACAGACAGCTGAGAACCTGTTGAAATTCTTCAGACAGAACTGATGAAAAATTGCTCATTTGATGGGCAATTTTTTATGTATAAATGGGGGTGTATGAATCGTGCAAATTAAAATGGATCCGGCATTAAGCAGTCAGTCAGGTGGTCAGAAAGAAGTAGCACTTAAGCAGGGAGATTTATTTTCAGCCAATGTAAAAAGTAAAGGTGACGGTGAGGCAACGCTTCAGATCAGGGGGCAGGAAGTAAAAGTGAAAACTGAAGGTAACCTGCCGGCTAATGGGCGTGTATCCCTTGAAGTGACAGGCGCGAAAGACGGCATGCCAGTCGTCCGTCAGGTGCAGCAAAATCCCCAGCAGTCCCAGCAGCCACAGATGGACCTTGTGAAACTGAATGATGGTAAGCCTTTAACGCCTGAACTTAAAGCGGCGGTCAATCATTTAATGGAAAAGGGTATGCCTGTTAACAAAGAAGTTATGCAGTCACTTAGGAATTTTCTATCCAAAACTGATGCTCCGTCCGCCCAGAAATTAGAAACGATCCAGGCGGCTGTATCGAAAAACCTGACGATCACAGCTAATAAATTGACTGCGATCCATTCCGCTTTGCACGGACCTCCAATCAGTGAAGCAGTTTCTGAACTGCTAAAAAGTACGGGCGTTGACATCACTGCCGGACGCCAGCACAGCGCAGGTCAAATTGAGAGTGCAGCGAGGCAGCAGCTGACACAGGCACTTCAGCTCCTGATGAAAGCAGCACCGGAGCAGGTTCAGTCGCTGCTCAAACAGCTTGATGCAGGCGGCAATGTAAAGGAACTTGCAGCACAGTTGCAGAAGAACTTTTCAGCCTTACTTGTTAACAATCAGCAGGCAGCGAAATTTCTAGACAATGCATTAAAGCTTGATTCACTCGTTAAACCTGTGATTGAAAGTCAGCCAATCGATCAGTCGAAAGCGCTGATGGTTGAAGAAGTGAAAACAGCGATCCGCAAATCACCGGATGTAAAAGCAGTGGTTGAATCATTTGCAAAGTTAAGCGAACAGGCTGACTTTGATCCGCAGACAAAACAGGCACTGCAGCATTCAGCTGTACGTGCAGAACAGTTTGTCCAAAATGGACAGGAGCTGCAGGCGCGCCAGGAAATGATGCAGGGAATTCAGCAGGCTTCTGCCGCCTATCCTTTAAAAGCTGCATCCGAGCAGTATCAATTGTCTGATGAGCTGATTTCTCAAATTCCAATGCAGTCACGGGACGTCATTGTGACAAGAATCAGTGAGCGTCTATCTCAGGCCGCACTTGATTTTAAAAATATACAAAAAGACATCAGCCGCAACCTGAGTCAGATTGAGTATGCCGCAAATCAAACAAAGCAGACTGCTGTTCAGCAGACAAAACCGCTTCTTGAAGCCACAATTAAAATGCTCGATCAGGCCATTTTAAAAGGTGACTTTATGCTTCATACAAACATGCAGACTGAGAAAAACCTGCTGAAAGCAAGCGGACAGCTGGCAGAAGCGTCAAAGCTTCTGGCACGTGGAGAAGTCGCGCAGGCTGCTAGGATCACATCTGAAGTCAAATCGATGATGGAGAAAATTGAATTCAAGCCGTCTGATGTAAAAGTACAGCACTTCGTCTCAAAAGAAATCATGCAGCTTGAGCCGGCATCCCAGCAGCGCTCAACGGCGATGCAGCTCCAGCAGTCGATGCAGATGCTTCATAATGAACCGTCAGCGCGCCATGCGTATGAACATGTCCGTGCACTGGGTATGACATTTGAAAATGAGCAGGCGCATTCACTGCTTCGCGGGTCAGGTAATGAACAGCTGACTTCAACATTAAAAGCTATGCTTTTGAAAATGAGTCAGGAAGGAAAAGCGGATCAGTCGATGAACCAGCTGACCGGTCAGCAGCTGCTCAGTAAAACCGATACGAATGGTCTGCAGAGCATGGTGATGACACTGCCGTTTATCCTGCAGGAAAAAGTGGAGAATTTTAAAGTCTATATGCAGTCAAAAAACAGCAGTCAAAAAATCGACTGGGAAAACTGTAATCTGTACTTCCTATTTGATACGAAAAAAATGGGTGAAATCGGCGTGTCACTGAATGTGTCTGAGCGTAATCTTTCTATTAAAATGAAAAACGATCAGGAAGGTTTTGAAGCAAAAATGGCACCGATCACTGACCTGGCAAAAGACCGCCTTGAACAGATCGGCTATCAAGTGCAGCAGCTGCAGTTCGACCGTCTGACAAATGAAGATCAGCCGGAAGAAGCTGACATTCAGGAAAAAGCAGTGCCGATCATGACTGAGAAGGGATATGATTTTTCAGTATGAGACCACATTATTTTAATCCGGCCGCAAAGCGGAAACTCAACGGACCGACAGCTGCAGTCATCCGCTACGACGAAAAAGACGACTCCCCGCATATCGTGGCCCAGGGGAGCGGCGCACTTGCAGAAAAAATATTGGAGCTTGCCAAACAGCACGATATTCACCTTGAAGAAGACAACAGCCTGCTCGCTGACCTGCTCGATATTGACCTTGGAGATACAATTCCTCCACAGCTGTATGCAGTGATTGCCGAGATTTTACTGCTGATTGAGGAGATGGAGAAGCAGTACTGAAGACAGGGGACAGTCCCTGGTCTTCAAAAGTCCGGACGTGGAACATACACGTCCGGACTTTTTTATATAAATGAAGAATTACCTATTAATCATTTTCCATTTTCCCCGATAAATAGAGTAGCAGGAGGGGAAACGATGAACTTTTTATCAAAAGAACTTTTATATCAGAAATCACCTCAGGAGCTGACTTCTCTCTTATATGAAGCAGCAATTACGAAGCTCGAAAAAGCGATTCAGGATACGAAAGAACAGAATTATATAAAAGCTAACCAGTCATACCAGAGAGTAAACGATATTCTTCACCGTCTTGGTGCGGGGCTGAATTACGAAAGCGGAATTATCGCTGATCAGTTAGATGCTGTTTATAACTTTATAGCTGATGAGATTGTAATGGCGAATCTGAAGAAAGATACCGGGAAGGCTGAGGAAGTGCTGACACTTCTGAAAGAAATCAGCGACTCCTGGAATCAGGCTACAAAAGCCAATCAGACGACAAAGCCACGACCGTCTAAAGCAAATCCATACGAACAGCACGTCATGGTAGAAGAGAAAGACCACTCATTAAACAAAATGGAAGCGGGGAAATAAATCATGAGAATTAACCACAACATTCAGGCGTTAAATGCATACAGAAACTTAAACCAGACAATGAACGACACGTCGAAAAGCCTTGAAAAGCTATCATCAGGTCTACGCATTAACCGTGCAGCGGATGATGCTGCCGGACTTGCGATTTCTGAGAAAATGAGATCACAGATTCGCGGGTTGGAGATGGCTGAGCGTAATTCTTTAGATGCTATTTCTCTTATTCAAACTGCTGAGGGAGCACTATCTTCAACACATGAAATTTTACAGAGAATGAGAGAAGTTTCAGTACAAGCAGCCAATGATACACTTGAAGAAAGTGATAGACAGGCAATTCAAGATGAAATTAATCAATTAACAAAGGAAATAGACCGAATTTCTAACACTACTCAATTTAACCAAAAAACCCTTTTAGATGGGGAATTAGATACCGACACGGATACCCCATTAGTATTAAATTTCCAAATAGGGGCAAATGAATCTGAAACATTTAGTATTTCAGTTGAGCCTATGGATGCAGCGAAGTTAGGGATTGGTATGGATGAAGGAGCAACAACTGATTATGATGATGATACATCTACTGTGGTAGGTTCTGATGCAGAAAAAGGTATTAGTGTAATGACTGCAACTGATGCAAGAGCAGCAATTGACAAATTCGATAAGGCTATTCAATTGGTTTCTGCTGAACGAAGCAAACTCGGAGCCTTCCAAAATCGTCTTGAGCACACAGTGACCAACCTTCAATCAGCAAACGAAAACCTTACAGCAGCCGAATCACGTATCCGTGACCTAGACATGGCAAAAGAAATGTCACAGTTCACAAGAAACAATATTCTGAACCAGGCAGGACAGGCAATGCTTGCGCAGGCGAACCAGCTTCCGCAGGGCATCCTGCAGCTGCTTCAATAATGTTACAATCAATGGAGGAGTAGATAATCTGCTCCTCCATTTTTTAAAGCGAAGACTCGACTCTTCACAGTGGAGGGATACTATATGGATGTACAACGTGTAGGCAGAACAGCTGATACAAATAAAGCACAAAAGAAAGAACAGGTTGCGAAAGAATCTGTTTCTTTTCAGGATGTCATGTCTAAAAAACGTGGAACTACTTTAATTGATAAATTGACAGCAATGAGCGCTGAAATAGAAGATCAGGGTAAGAAACTCTCAGACTCAAGAACTGTAGAAGACCTTCGTAAATATAAAGGTCTCGTTAAAAAGTTCATGGAAGAAGCAGTCAACAATGGTCTTCAACTTGAAGACCAGCGCGGATTCAACAGAAGAGGGCGTACGAAAGTTTATAAAATTGTAAAAGAAATTGACTCAAAACTAATTGACCTGACTAATCAGGTCCTTGATAAAGAAAAGAAAGGTCTAGATATTCTGGGTACAATTGGGGAAATTCAGGGTCTGATCATTAATGTCTACTCTTAATCCCTTTATATTTTAAGAATTAGACCGATATTAAGAAGGTAGAATCGGGTTAGGCCCGCTTCTATACTAAAAAACAACATTATAAAAAAGAGGGATTCCAATGCCCGAACATTCTTTAAAGGCTTTACTTCAACAGCAGATCACTTTGCATAAAAGTCTGCTTGAACTGGCAAAGCAGAAGACTGAGATTATAAAAGTAAACAATATAGAGCAGTTAAATCAATTGATTAAAGATGAGCAGAAACATATTCGGGCGATCAGTTCACTCGAAAGTAAAAGAGGACAGCTTGATCCAAATGGAGATATTCAGGAGGAAAAAGCTGAGTTGCTTCATGTCATTCTTAAGCTGAAAGAAGTGAACGAATTGAATCAGGATCTATTAACACAATCAATGCAGCTTGTGTCACTGAATCTTGATTTGATGATGCCCCAGCCTGATTCGATGAATTACTCAAAAGATAATGAAGAAAATGATCAGCCTGGGCGATCGATGTTTGATTCACAGGCGTAATCACTAGGGAGGAAATACGATGCGTTCTACATTTATGGGACTTGAAACAGCAAAGCGTGCTCTGTTTACTCAGCAAAGCGCACTTCATACTACCGGTCATAATATTGCTAACGCAAATACACCTGGCTTTACAAGACAGCGGGTGAATTTTGGAACGACGACTCCATTTGCTCCGGCAGCAATGAACCGACCACAAATTCCTGGGCAAATGGGAACAGGGGTTGAAGCCAATTCAATTCAGCGTGTCCGTGATTCATTTCTGGATATTCAGTACCGTCAGGAAACGAATAAACTGGGCTTCTGGGACGCCAAGTCAAGTGCAATCAGTGAGATGGAAAACATTATTAATGAACCAACAACAAATGGTTTAGGAGCCGTAATGGGTGAATTCTGGCAGTCGCTGCAAGATTTATCTGTGTATCCTGAGAACGATGGCGCGCGGAATGTTGTCCTTGAGCGCGGTCAATCGGTTGTGGATACATTCCATTATCTGAATGATTCACTGAATCAGATCAACGATAATATTGGAAATGAAATCAGTGTCTCACTGGACAGTGTGAATTCTCTGCTTGAACAAATTGCGAGTGTAAACAGTCAAATTGGTGATGTAGAACCGCATGGTAATATTCCAAATGATTTGTACGACCGAAGAGATAACCTTGTAGATGAACTGGCAGGCTATATTGATATAAAAGTTACTACAACTAAATCAGAAGGTGACCCTGCTGATGAAGCGGAAGGTCTTTATAATATCAGTCTCGTTGGCGGAAACGGGAAAGAAGAAATTCTTATAGCAAAAGATAACTATTATCAGCTGGGCTTTTCAAATGGTAGTGGCAACCTTTCAACTACGACTCCTGATGAAGTCGGTCAGATTAGTATATTTTCAAGTGCTGGAAAAGAGATTCCTTCAAAGAAGATGGATATAGCAAATGAAAACGGTGAACTGCTCTTTTCTCAGGGGAAACTAAGAGGATTGATTGAATCTTATGGGTACAGCTATCAAGACACAAACGGAGACCCTCAATTAAAAGGAACATATCCTGAAATGCTTGATAATCTTGATCGTCTTGCATACACTTTCTCGCAGACATTTAATGCTGTACATGAAAAAGGGATTAACCTTGAAGGTGAAAAAAATATAAAATTCTTTGGTGATCTTGAAGATGATTACAAAGATGCATCAAAATTAATTTCAATGGGTGATATTTCTTCGAAACAAATTGCAGCTTCTACTACCGAAAATGCGAATGATGAGGTAAATGCCGGAGATGGCAAAAATGCAGTAAACCTTTCTAACATACAAAATTGGCTTATGAACGGTGACGAAGTAAAGCTTGAGGGCTTTGACGGAACAGTAACCTTTGATCCGAATGATCCGGGATCAGATACTGACTATTCGTTAATTGGAAATGCTTCAATGAACTCATTTTACGAAGGTGTTATCGGTAAATTGGGTGTTCAGGGCCTGCAGGCAAACCGTCTTGCAGGAAACAGTGAAATCCTTCAGCAGTCTGTTAATGAAAAAAGGATGTCAGTCAGCTCAGTATCGCTTGATGAAGAAATGACAAATATGATTCAGTTCCAGCATGCATATAATGCTGCTGCGAGAAATATTACAATGGTCGATGAAATGCTTGATAAAATTATTAACGGCATGGGCTTAGTCGGCAGATAAGGAGTGAAATAAATGCGCGTAACTCAATCAATGCTTGCAGGAAATATGCTGCGTAACCTTACGCAGAGTTATGAGAAAATGAGTAAACAGCAGGAACAGATCGCAACACAAAAAAAGATTTCACGTCCATCTGACGATCCTGTTGTTGCGATGAAGGGTGTTCTTTATAGAAGGAACCTGACAGAGGTAGAGCAATATAAGCGTAACTTCTCAGAAGCTTATAACTGGGTAGAGAATGCAGATACTTCTCTTGATAAAGCAAACCAGGCTATGCAGCGACTGCGTGAATTACTGGTTCAAACATCAAATGATACGTACGATGCAGAACAGCGCAAGGCAACCCGTGCTGAGATTGAACAGTTGAAAGAACATATCGAAGAAATCGGCAATACAAAGTTCGGAGACAAGTATTTATTCAATGGGACTGACACGACCAATAAACCGCTTGATCTTGAAACAGGAACATACCCTTCGAACAGCGAAGCAGTAGAAATTGAACTTTCAAAAGGTGTTCATATTCAAGTAAATATTGACGGTACATCTGTTTTCTCTCAAGAAATGTTTGATGACATCGATCAGATTCTTGATACACTTGAAAATGAAGATACGACAGGTGATGATATTAATAACTATCTGACTAACATGGATAAGCATATGACTAACCTGTCCAATGAACGTTCTTCACTGGGTGCCAGATACAATCGTATTGAGCTTATGGAATCACGTGTAAGCGAACAGGAAGTAATTGCAACGCGTGTAATGTCTGACAACGAAGACATTGACTTTGAAAAAGTTATCACAGATATGAAAGTGCAGGAAAGCGTACACCGTGCAGCATTAAGCGTAGGTTCTCGTATCATCCAGCCATCACTCATGGATTTCCTTAGATAAAAAGGAGGAATAACCGATGAAAATTCCTCAAATACAAATTGACCAGACACATGCGAAAATCGGAATAGAATCTCCTAGGGGTCTGCAGCAGATCGAACAGCCGCAGGCAGAGCTGCATCTTAGGCAGATTCCTTCCGAAATGAGCATCACAACAACTAAAGGCTGGCTCACGATCGACCAGACCGAAGCGTGGGCTTCCATGGATATCAAACCGATCTCCCGTCGCATACGCGAGTGGGCAGCAGAAGGTAACCAGGATGTTTTGAAAGGAATGCAACGCGTTGCATCCGAAGGTGATGAACTCATGCGTATAGAAAACGGCGGCGATCCGCTCAAAAATATCGCAAAAAGAAACTATGAAGGACCACCGCCCTCATTTAACATTGGATTTGTTCCGCCGTCATTCAGTGTCAAAATGGACTATCGTCCCGGCACGACAGATATTCAATTCACAAAAGGCAGAGTTGAAAACAATACACGTGCTCAAAAACCACGAAACAGCTACACACCACAGGAAGTAAAAATTCACATACAGCAGCTGAACTCAATCAGGTTAAGCGTCGTGAATCAGGAAATTTAAAATAGGAGCTGTTTGTTCCATGAAGATTCAAACAAAGTACCATGGTGAAATCGAACTAAATGAAAAAGATATCTGGCATTTTGAAAAAGGAATTCCAGGCTTTGAAGATGAAAAACAGTTTACTGTTCTTTCATTTGAAGATAACGATATCTTTTTCGTTCTTCAATCTGTGAACAATTTTTCACTCGGTTTCATCATCAGTAATCCATTTTCATTTTTTAAAGAATACGAGATCAAACTTGATGACGCAGTGACATATGCACTTGAGCTTGAGAAACCTGAAGATTCCATGGTTTATGTCATTTTGACAGTAAAAGATCCGTTCAGTGAATCAACAGCCAATCTACAGGCTCCGCTTGTTTTTAACCTGATTAATAATAAAGCTAAACAGATTATTCTTAACGACTACTCCAGAAAACAGCCAGTCTCAGCGGCTGCCGTAAAGGAGTGATTCGATGTTAGTGTTAACAAGAAAAACAGGTGAAGCAATAAGAGTTGGGGATGACATCGAAATCACTGTACTGTCAGTGCAGGGAGACCAGATCAAGCTGGGAATTAACGCACCAAAACACATTGATATACATAGAAAAGAGATCTTCCTCGCTATCCAGGAAGAAAATGAAGCAGCCAATAACACAGTAGATCTTACAAAACTATTCTCAAAAGACTAATCCGCTGAAAAGCGGTTTTTTTTTGTAAAAAAACTTAAAAACAGTTAAACAATTCGACCCACAGCCGATATAACTAATGTAAGCAGGAAATACAGGGCGGCCGACCTTTAGGACTTGCTATAAAACTTACCGTTCACACGGAAGTGAACAGGTTAAACTCAGGGAGGAAATTTATCATGATTATTAATCACAATATTACAGCTCTTAACACACACCGTATGCTTTCTGATGCGTCTGGCGCTCAGTCAAAATCAATGGAGAAACTTGCTTCTGGTCTTCGTATTAACCGTGCTGGAGACGATGCAGCTGGTCTATCTATTTCTGAGAAAATGAGAGGACAAATCAGAGGTTTGGATCAAGCTTCTCGTAACGCACAGGATGGAATTTCTTTAATTCAAACTGCTGAAGGTGCTTTAAATGAAACTCATTCTATGCTTCAACGTATGAGAGAACTATCAGTACAAGCTTCAAACGATACTAATACTGTTGAAGATCGTGAGGCTATCCAGGCTGAAGCGGATCAACTTGCGAAAGATATCAACCGTATTTCTAGAGACACTCAGTTCAATGGACAAGATCTTTTAACTGGTGTTGGTGGCCCTAATACTGATGGAAGTTTTGCTCTGCAAGTGGGTGCAAATGAAAACCAGCAGATCACGCTTACTATTGGCGATATGACTGGTGGAACAGGTCTAAGTATCGCTTCTGGAGACGATGAAGCTGCAACTGCAATTGACATTTCTTCAACTGCAGCGGTTGCTACAGCGGCCATTACAACAATTAATGATGCGATTAAAACAGTTTCTGAACAACGTTCTACACTGGGTGCAAACCAAAACCGTTTAGAATATGCGATCAACAACTTAAACACATCTTCTGAAAACCTTACAGCTGCGGAATCTCGTGTCCGTGACGTTGATATGGCTAAAGAAATGATGAATCAAACTAAGAACTCTATTCTTTCACAGGCAGCTCAGGCTATGCTTGCACAAGCTAACCAGCAGCCACAGGGAGTACTTCAGTTACTTCGTTAATTAACACCTTTTAAGACTCTGGTATATTACCGGAGTCTTTTCTTATGCATTTTTCAATTATGCATTAACTAATCCTGGTTTTAACCGATATAAAAAGTAAAAACACAGGAGATGGAATCTATGAACAGGATTGGAGAGGCAACGAGCAGTTCATCTATTCAGGAGAGTAAGTACAGTTCTTTATCGGTACAACGCGGATCACATGAACCAGAAGCAAGTTCGATACAGCCTAAAATTCATCGTGAAGAGCCTTTAAGTCAGGCTGAGATTTTAAAGGCTGTTCAGGGTATGAATGATTTTTTGAAACCGACGAACTCACATTTGAAATTTGAGTTTCATGAGGACCTTGGGGAGTATTACGTGACAGTTGTAGATGAGATTACAAAAGAAGTGATAAAGGAGATCCCTTCTAAGAAACTGCTCGATTCCTATGCTGCAATGACTGAGTATCTTGGAATCCTGATGGATCACAAAGTATAAGGAGTGAAGTGAGATGCGTATTGGCGGATTGGCAAGTGGAATGGATATTGATTCGATTGTTAAGAATTTGATGCAAGCTGAGCGTATGCCATTGCAGAAGTTGCAGCAGGATAAGCAGCGGCTTGAGTGGCAACGTGATGATTACAGAACGATTAATACATTGATGATGGATTTCAGAACTACATTGACGCAGATGAAGCTGTCAACTTCTTTTCGGGCGAGAAGTGTTAGTTCTTCGAATGAAGCGTTAGTGACTGCAACGGCTTCTTCAGCTGCTCAGCAAGGGTCGTACTCCATTAGCAGAGTCGATCAATTGGCGAAGGCTGAAACATGGGTATCAGGTGCTGTGAATAACCTTGATCCAACGAAAGTGATGGGTGAGCAGACTGCAACGGGTATTACCTGGTCATCAGGTGCCGTTGATAGTCAGACTTTAAAAGGGAACAACACAGATAAACTGCAGCTTTCGTTAAATGGAAATGAAATTAAAACTGCTGAACTAAACAAAATGAAGGTCAAAGTAAATGGCGAAGTATTTGACATCATTAATGATCCTGCCAATCTAACTGCAGGTGAGAATCAGGTCCATATTTCAACTACTGGTGAACTGACTTTCAGCAAAACGTTAAATGAGAATGATAATATAAAAGTAGATTATATTGCAAATGAGCATAATCTTGATCTGAAGCTTGCATCAGGTGCTACAACCTTTAATATTGGTCGTAAAATGATTAATGAGATTGAATTTAATCTGCAGGTTGGAACAAGTAACTATCAATTAAATGCAGATCTGTCAGATAGAACGAATGTATCGCTGATGGATGGTGGTACATCTGTAGGCAGTATTAACCTTGATACTGGTGAAGTAAAGCTGAATACAGCCGTCAGTGCTGAAACTAATGTGAAGGCAACATTCCAGCAGAATTATTCGAGTATGGCAATGACTTCTTATACGAGTAAAGGAGATGTAAGAGAAAGCTTTCTTTTTGACTCATCCCAAACATTGAACCAGGTATTTAATCAAGTGAATACAAGCAGTCTTGGTGTTTCAATGTTTATGGATTCATTTACAAATAAAATTTCAGTAATAAGAACTGAAACTGGAGATTTCAATGGTGGTGCCGCGAATATCTCATATGAAAATGATTTTTCGACGGAAATTCTTCAACTTGGTGTAAATGGTGAGTTAAAGGTTGCTGCTGAAAATGCAAAATTTACAGTAAATGGACTTGAAACTGAAAGATCGACGAACGCGTTTTCAATGAATGGTGTAACGTTTACTTTAAAAAGTGAGTTTACGACCGGTCAAGCTGTATCAATGAATATAAACAATGATAATGATAAGGTGTTTGACAAGATAAAAGATTTTGTTGAAAAGTATAATACCTTAATAGCAGCAGTGAATGAAAAGGCTTCAGAAGAAAGATATCGCGACTATAACCCGCTTTCTGACGAAGAGCGTGAAGGACTAAGCGATAAACAACAGGAGCAGTGGGAAGAAAAGGCGAGAAGTGGTCTATTAAGAAGAGATCCAATTTTAACCGGTGCGCTTTCTTCAATGAGAATGGAATTTTATTCCCCGGTTTTCAATGAGCAGACCAACCCTGTGTTAAATCAGCTATCAACTATTGGAATTACTACTACTGCAAACTTTCGTGAAGGTGGAAAGCTTGAGATTGATGAAGCAAAGCTAAAGGAAGCTTTAAGTAATGATCCCGAAGCAGTGGAAAATCTTTTTAGAAGCGGTTCTGATGCAACGGAAGATGGGGCGCAGGGTATTCTACACCGACTGACAGATACAATAAACACAACCATGGATAAGCTTCGTCAAAAAGCAGGAAGCCAATATACTACAAATTTACAATTTTCTATAGGACGAAATTTGAATGATGTAGACAAACGAATAAGGATATTTGAAGATCGAATGATCCAAGTGGAAAACCGTTATTGGAAACAGTTCACAGCCATGGAAAAAGCTATTCAGCAGGCGAACAATCAATCAGCCTACCTGATGCAGCAATTTAGTTCAGGAATGTAAATATAGAGGAGTGGCAGCATGGTAAAAAATCCACAGCAGGCATATGCAAATAACTCGGTGAATACAGCTTCACCAGGCGAACTGACACTAATGCTTTATAGCGGTTGTCTGAAGTTTATTAAACTTGGACAGCTGGCAATTGAGCAGAATAATATTGAGCAGAAAAATATCAATATCCAAAAAGCACAGGCGATTTTACGGGAGCTTTCTGTTACCTTAAAAACAGAACAGGAAGTTGCAAAAAATATGCTCGCACTATACGACTTTTTAATCAACCGCCTGATGGAAGCGAATGTGAAAGGCAGCACTGAAATTCTCGATGAAGTAGCAGTCTTCGTCACTGAATTCCGTGATGTATGGAAGCAGGTCATTCAGGAAAACCGCAAACTGCAACAGGTTGGAGCAGGCGGAACGGTTTAATGAGTCTTGAAATTTGCTATGAATTGACTAAAGCACTTTATACAGTCGTGCAGTCTGATCAGGAACGCGATGATAAAATTCAGCAGATAGAAAGTCTGCTTGAGAAAAGACAGCAGATTTTGACTGATGTAAAAAAGCCGGAAACGCAAGGTGAGAAAAAGCTGGCTGAAGAAATTATGAAATGGAATCAAAAAATCGATCCGGCTCTGCAATCTCTTAAACTTGATATTCAAAAAGATATCAAACAGACAGGTCATAAGAAAAAATCAGCTGCAAAGTATAATAATCCTTACGCTGATTCAGAATCAACAGACGGTGTATTTTATGATAAGAGAAATTAAATGAGTCTGAGGATGATCCCTCAGACTTTTTCTGTAAGGAGAGAGTTATGTTGAAAGAGGAATACAGAGAAGTTGCTTTACGCACAGTTGAATTAAATGAAACAGTACTTGAAGCGCTGGAACATACAAAGAAATTAATTAATGAAGGACAGTTTGAACAGTCAGTCTATATTTTTGAAGAAGCGATGAAGGGTTATGCGCAGGTTGAACTAGTTCTAAAACCGTCTGATTCGGAAGTAGTGCAGGTCAGTCTGAACCAGGTGGTAGATAAAGCCAATCAGATCGTCGAAGCATATTCGGATCAAAAGTTTGAAAAAGTTAAAGAGTTGCTCCGGCTTTCAATGATTCCAGCATTTAAAAGACTCCAAGTGTCTGTTAGCGAAGAATACAAAGAGTATTTAACTCAATAAGGGGGATTCAACATGGATATCGCAGCATTATCAATTGGTCTAAGTCACGGACAGGTAAAACAGGATGCATCACTTGCCATTATGAAAAAAACTATGAACCACGCAGAGCAGAATGCAGCTTCAATGGTGCAGATGTTGAATAGTTCTCAGGTGCAGGCGATGCAGCATGCTGCTCAGCCGCATCTGGGTGGAAACGTTGATGTAAGCAGGTAAGTATTAGACATCTCTTAAAGAGGTGTCTTTTTAATAGGAACTAAATATTCTACTAAAGAGTAGAAAAAAATCACTCAGTAGGAATATGGATCGGAATTTAATAATAAAACCCAAACAAAATTTACGTGGTAAAACCGTTAAAAATTGATCAATAAAAAGAAGGTGAGCTTAATGAATGAGTTATATAGGTGGCAGTTATGGGCGGAGGAGCATGATGCCATATTAGAAAGAATGGAAGACTGTCTGTATGCGATGAAGAAAGTCGCAGTTCAAGCGAGTCAGAAGGGACTGACAGCTGAAGTAAGAAAAGATCTTAAGGTGAAGATGAGGCTGTTGATTGAAGAGCTTGATTTTCTTGAACAGCAACGTGTTCCGTTTGATGGATTCGCCCCATTTATTCATTGAAAAGCAGCGTAAGAAAATTTACACTAAAAAGACGTTTTTATATTGCAAATTTTAAAAGATTGAATGTGCGGTAAACATAATCAATCTCGAAATCACTGTGGTGGGTAGTATTGTTATCACTAGTTAAGCTCACATAATCTAATACGTACATTACCAGCAAAAACACTAACTTGCCCTGTTGTTGCCTTCACCCATATGAAACGTACTGGAAAAGTTTTAACCCGACTCTATACTCCTCTACTAAAAACCACAACCATAATCCCAAAAAACCTCTTCACAAATAAGCCGAAATACCCGATAATAGACCTATACATACACAACGTTTGATGGGGGTCAGGGTGTTGAAGATTAGAGGGAAACTGATTTTTTCGTATTTAATCATTGCTGCGCTTTTACTGGTGCTTGGTTTTGTGAGCTTGAATTCTCTTAATGTGGTGAATCAGAACGGTAAGGATATGTACGAGAATCGGCTTGTGCCACTATCCATTGTGACTGATTTATCAAGGTATTCTGAAGATACACGCGTGCAGATGTCGAGTGCGGTGCTGCTTGAGAGTCCGCGTATGACATTCGATGCGCAGAGTAATATGGAGCAGGTGGATATACTTGTTGATATGCTATGGGACACGAATCCCGGCTCTCAGATGTCTGAATATTTGACAAGTTTTGAAGAAAACTGGTCGGTATACCGTGAGTCAGTTGAGCGTAATATTCCGGTGATTCAGGCTGGTGATTTTGATGAAGCGGCACAGGGGCTTGGTGCTTCGGGATCTGTTTTTGAAATGGCAGAGTCTGACCTGATTAATATGAAAGATCGAAGCATAGAAGTTGCGGATGAGCTTAATGGTGCAAATGCGGATATTTTCAGCACTAACCAACTGATTATTTTTATCATCAGTATTGTTACATTAATTGCCGCAATCGTTATCGGTGTATCAATGGGCCAGGGAATTGGAAAGCCGCTGAAGCGCGTGGCTTCAAGGATGGAGCGTGTGTCTGAAGGTGACTTAACTCGTGAACCGCTCACTTCTAAACGTAAAGATGAGATCGGCACGCTTGTTGCGGCAACGAATAAGATGCAGGAAGATCTGAAATCAGTTGTCGGTAAAATTGCTGAAGCGACTGACAATGTGTCTGCTCAAAGTGAAGAATTGACGCAGTCTGCTAATGAGGTGCGTGAAGGCAGTGAGCAGATCGCTGTGACGATGCAGGAGATTGCGTCAGGCACTGAGGCGCAGGCGACAAATGCAGGTACGCTTTCAGAAACAATGGATGGATTTACTGTAAAGATTCAGGAAACGAACGAACAGAGTCAGGCCATTTCAACGCGTTCACGTGATGTGATGTTGAGTGCTGAAGAAGGGTCGCAGATGATGGAGTCTTCGATTCAGCAGATGATGGTGATTGATCAGGTCATGACTGAGGCAGTTGATAAAGTGCGTGGACTGGATGAGCAGACGAATGAGATCACAAAGCTTGTTGGTGTGATCCGTGAGATTGCTGAACAGACGAACCTTTTAGCGTTGAATGCTGCGATTGAAGCGGCGCGTGCAGGTGAGCAGGGTAAAGGATTTGCTGTTGTAGCGGATGAGGTACGGAAGCTTGCTGAGCAGGTGGCAAATTCAGTTAATGACATCACTGGCATTGTGACCGGTATTCAAAGTGGTTCCCAGGTTGTGGTTGGTTCACTTGAAAAAGGTTATGAAGAAGTCAATGCCGGTACACAGCAGATTTCCATGACAGGTGAAAAGTTCAATGAAATCAATGGTTCTATTAAAGACATGATTCAAATGGTAGACCGCATTTCAGATAACCTTGAAAACATTTCTGGCAGCAGTCAGACGATGAATGCAAGTGTACAGGAAATTGCATCCATTTCAGAAGAGTCAGCAGCTGGTGTTGAGGAAGCTGCAGCATCAAGCGAACAGTCGTTGAGTACGATGGAGACGATCTCTGCAAGTGCGGATGAGTTGGCAGGACTGGCTGAGGAATTAGCTGGTGAGGTTAGAAAATTCAAGTTGAACGCATGATGAAAGAACCCGGGGCGGCGAATGCTCTGGGTTTATATATGAATGGTAATTGTGCAAAACCAATTTTTACATAAAAGATAGAGATTAAGCTGAAAAAGGGGTCAGGATTGTGAAGATTAAAGGGAAATTGATCGTATCTTATTTACTAATTGCGGGACTTGTACTTGTGCTTGCCGGAGTGAGTCTGATGTCTTTAGAAGAGGTCAGCAAAAACGGGGAAGAATTGTATGACGACCGCATGGTGCCGGTGACGAATCTGATCGAGCTTGGTCAGCTGACTGAAAACACAAGGGTGCAGATCTACGGGGCGATTCTGACTGAGAAGGCAGATATGATCAGTGCCGCGCAGGGGAATCTGGAGAAGGTTGATCAGCTGATTGCCACGATGAAGGAAGCGTCAACGGATAGTAAAAATACTGAACTGATCGAAGCGTTTGAACAGGATTGGGGATTATTTACCGAGCTTGTTGAAAATAATATTACACTGATTGAAGGGGCGAATCCTGATGCAACAGATGCATTGCTCGGTGAAGGTAGCCTGCTGTTTGCCCGGTCACAGGGAAGTCTGCGTGAATTAAAAGAGCATAATCTGCAGTTGGCGGATCGGCTGAATGAAGAGAATAAAGAGACGTATCAGTTTAACAGAATGATCATTTTTATCATCGGTGCTGTGGTGCTGCTCGCAGCCATTTTGCTAGGAATTCTTGTCGGCAGAGCGATCGCCAATCCGCTGAGAAAAGTGTCTGACAGAATGACAGCTGTTGCGGGAGGAGATTTAAACCATGAGCCGCTGACATTTAAGCAAAAAGATGAGATTGGTTCTCTTGTGACTGCGACGAATCAGATGCAGCAGGAACTTCTGACGGTTATTCAAAAAATTTCAACGGCTACAGAGCTTGTATCTTCCCATAGTACAGATCTGAAGCAGTCTGCGAATGAAGTGCAGGGCGGCAGCAGGCAGATTGCTGTGACGATGCAGGAACTTTCATCAGGCACTGAAGCGCAGGCGGTAAATGCAGGTACGCTTTCAGAAACGATGGATGGATTTACAGCCAAGATTCAGGAAACAAATGCCCAGAGCCAGGCGATTTCAACGCGTTCACGTAATGTGATGTCGAGCGCTGAGGAAGGCTCTCAGATGATGGAGTCGTCCATTCAGCAGATGATGATCATTGACCAGGTGATGACTGAGGCAGTTGGCAAAGTGCGCGGGCTGGATGAGCAGACGAATGAAATCACAAAGCTTGTCGGCGTGATACGTGATATTGCTGAACAGACCAACCTTTTAGCGTTAAATGCAGCGATCGAAGCAGCACGTGCAGGTGAGCAGGGTAAAGGGTTTGCGGTCGTGGCGGATGAAGTGCGTAAACTGGCTGAGCAGGTATCGAATTCAGTCAATGATATTACAGGCTTTGTGAGTGGGATCCAGTCAGAGTCACGTAACGTGGTAGGGTCGCTTGAGCAGGGCTATGAAGAGGTCAATGCCGGGACTCAGCAGATCGCTGTAACAGGTGAGAAGTTCAATGAAATCAACGGCTCAATTAATGAAATGATTCAGATGGTTGACCGGATTTCCGGGAACCTTGAAGACATTTCAGGCAGCAGCCACACGATGAATGCGAGCGTTCAGGAAATTGCATCGATTTCAGAAGAATCTGCAGCAGGTGTGGAGGAAGCAGCTGCATCGAGCGAGCAGTCACTCAGCACGATGGAGACGATTTCTTCAAGTGCAGATGAACTGGCTGGACTGGCTGAAGAGCTGGCTGTTGAGGTTAGAAAATTTAAATTGAATGCATAAGTGTAAATCCGGGGATCTATTCCCGGATTTTTTTGTTCCACAAATCTGTATCAATGAGAAACGGATAAAGGTTAAATCTGTAAAATGTGACAAAATACAGAACAGTATATTTTTGAATTAAAATATATTTTTTCGGGATATATTGAACTATCATTTTCCCATCCGATATTATGGATAGTGTTTATAATTAAGATGGGGGTCATGAGTTGAAGATCAGGGGTAAATTAATTGTTTCGTATCTTGTTATTGCTGCGTTATTAGTAGGTTTAGCGGCAGTCAGTCTTTTGTCAATGGGGGAAGTAAACAGAAATAGTAATGATTTATATGAACATCGTCTGGTACCAGTATCAATACTAGTAGACATTGGTAGATTGACTGAGAATACAACAGTGCAAATATTAAGTGCCGTTCTTGGAGATAATCCGCAATTGACTTCGAATGCATTAGATAATGTTGATGAAATTGATCAGCTTATAACAGAAATGCATCAGACAGAACCTGGTAACAGGACATTGGAGCTTTTAAATGGTTTTGAAACAGAATGGGAGAGTTTTTCTAATTCTGTAAGAACTATTTCTGCATTTATAGAAGAAGGAGATTATGAATCAGCTATGGCAGGCATAGGTGAGGCAGAAGTATTGTTTGCGAATACACAGCTTCGGCTGCTTGAATTAAAAGAACATACAATGGCAGAAGCTGAAAAGCTGAAAGATGCTAATAACGATGAGTTCCAGATCAATCGACTGTTGATATATGGTTTTGGAATCGTTGTTCTCCTCGCTGCAATTGGAATCGGAATCGCCATGGGACAGTCCATAGGAGGGCCGCTGAAGCGTATCGCATCCCGCATGGAGCTTTTGGCAAATGGTGATTTAACCAGCGTGCCTCTTAAATTGAAGCGGAAAGATGAAATCGGCAAACTTGTTACAGCAACGAATAAAATGCAGGAAGATATAAAAGCGGTCATTGACAGAATTGCAGTGGCGACGAATCTTGTTTCTGCACAGAGTAAAGAACTCACACAATCTGCAAATGAGGTGCGGGAAGGAAGTGAACAGATTGCAGTAACGATGCAGGAGCTCGCGTCAGGCTCTGAGGCGCAGGCGACAAATGCAGGAACGCTTTCTGAATCAATGGATGAATTTGCAGTGAAAATTCAGGACACGAATGACCAGAGTGAGGAAATTTCAACACGTTCCCGTCACGTGATGACAAGTGCGGAAGATGGCTCTAGAATGATGGAATCTTCCGTTCAGCAGATGATGGTGATTGATCAGGTGATGAACGAAGCGGTTGCCAAAGTGAAAGGTCTTGATGAGCAGACAAATGAGATCACTAAACTGGTTGGCGTGATCCGTGACATTGCCGAACAGACTAACCTTTTAGCGCTAAATGCTGCCATCGAAGCAGCACGTGCAGGAGAGCAGGGTAAAGGGTTTGCTGTGGTAGCTGATGAAGTCCGCAAGCTTGCTGAGCAGGTAGCAAATTCAGTTAACGATATAACTGGGTTTGTAACCGGCATTCAAAATGAGTCGCAAAACGTTGTCGGTTCACTTGAAAAAGGCTACGAAGAAGTTAATGAAGGCACACGTCAGATCGCTATGACCGGTGAGAAGTTCAATGAAATTAATGGTTCCATTCATGAGATGATCCAAATGGTTGACCGCATCACAGGTAACCTTGCAGATATCTCACGGAGCAGTCAGACGATGAACGCATCCGTCCAGGAAATCGCGTCCATCTCAGAAGAATCAGCAGCCGGCATTGAAGAAACAGCTGCATCAAGTGAGCAGTCACTCAGCACGATGGAGACAATCTCTGCAAGTGCAGATGAGCTGGCGGGGCTGGCCGAAGAGTTAGCTGGTGAGGTTAGAAAGTTTAAGTTGAATGATTGATGGTGGACCCGGGGGCTGTGGTGGCTTCCGGGTTTTGTTTTGTGGGCGGAGGGGAGCGCTGACCAGGGGCGTGGTTGTAGTGTTTTGGCTGGCAGGTGTGGTGTTTGGCCTCGCAGCTGTTAGATACACCCGGGTTTGGTGTAGTGAGACAACCCACAGCTGTAGTGAGATGAGATCTAGTTGCAGTGAGCCCAACTTCTGATTGCAGCGAAACACCCTCGTGATGCCCTTAAGAGTCTAAAGGCTTGTTTCTGAAATGCATTCAAGGTGGCTTCGCTGTCGAAGGTCGTATTTTGCTGCGCGATGGTCGGATACACCTGGGTTGGAGGTCGTATCCGCGTCCGTGGAGGTCATATTATTCAACATGAAGGTCGTGACGCCGAATCCGACAGTAGAGACCTTTTCTTGAAGACCCGGGACAGTCCCTCTATTTCACTTCCTCCTTTTATCACAATAATCTAAAAATTTTATCCGACAAACCTCCCTATTTTCTTATATATGCTTTATACTAGAGCTAATAAACATCAGGGGGGTATGGCAATGGGGGTCTTTGATCGCATGAAGAGGGATGAGACGGCGGCGACTTTAAGCGCGTCGTTTACGGTAGAGCAGGAGCATATTAATGAGCTGGGTGTTTTTGCGAAGGCTGCACTTTGGGCGATTGATATTCAGACGGGACTTTTGACGAGCTGTACCCCGAGTATTGAAAAGATCTGCGGTTACCCGGCTGAGATGTTTTTAAGGGATGAACTAAAATGGGAGCATCTGATTCCAAAGGAGTATCATCATTTATACCTTGAAAATCAGCAGCAATTAAAGCTGGGGAAGCCGGTTCATAGCCAGTATCAGATTAAGGACAGCGAAGGGAACCTGCGCTGGGTAAATGATCGTGTAGTGCCGGAAATGGATGCAACCGGTGAACTGGTCGGCATTTATGGACTGGTGCTTGATATTACTGAGGAAAAGGAGCGCGAACTGAGGGATGCATACGAGGCCGAGCATGAAACGCTGACGGGGCTGCCTAATCAGAAGCGCTTGAATCAGGATTTAAAAGAGAAGATGGCGCAGGGGGACCCGTTTACTATCTTTTCGCTGAAGCTTGACCGGATGACGCTTGTGGCTGATGTAATCGGTCGTCAAACCGGTGAGGAAGCGGTCAGAAAAATGGCGCAGCTGCTTGAGGTGCTGAATCAGGAGCGTGCGAAAATCTATCATGTGAGGAAGAATGAATTTATTTATGTATATGATCGGCAGCTTGATGATGACGAAGCAGTCAAATTGTGCTGGGAACTGATTGACGGCATTCAGTATCCGATTATAGTGGATAAGCTTGAACTATATTTTACAGGGTTTGTTGGTGCAGCTGTGTTTCCGGAGGACGGGAATACGCCTGGTGCGCTGATTCAGAATGTACATAAAGCACTTTACTATGCGATTGAATCCGGTGTAAATTCCTATATGGTTCACTCTAAGGATCTTAGTCTTGATACATATAAACGAATCTCGCTTGACCGTGATTTATTTAAAGCGGTAAAAGACGGTCAGTTCGAATTAATATTCCAGCCAATTGTGGAAGCGGACCGGAACATGGTGGTTGGGGCAGAAGCGCTGATTCGCTGGAACCATCCTGAGTGGGGACTGCTGTCACCGGATGAATTTTTGAATTTAGCTGAAATGAACGGGCTGATCGCGGATATCGATAACTGGGTGCTTGAAGATGTGTGTAGAAGCCTCGATTTATGGCGCCGTCAGAAAGTGCCCCTCGTGCCGATTTCTGTGAATCGTTCTGCAAAAAGTTTTTTGCAATTCGATACGCTCGAACGGATGATCACGCCGCTCAGAACCTATAATATTGATCCTTCACTCATCAATTTTGAACTAACGGAATCGTCCTTTGTGGAAAATTCGGATCGCGTTGCAGAAGTGATTGCACAGCTGAGAGAAAAAGGTTTCCGTATCGCGCTTGATGATTTTGGCACAGGCTTTTCATCACTGTTTCATCTAAAAGAATTCCAGGTGCAGACGCTGAAAATCGATCGTGAATTTATCGGCAGTCTGCTTGATGAGTCTGAGAATATGGCGATTACAAATGCCATTATTCAAATGGCGCAGGATCTCGACCTGAAAGTCACAGCTGAAGGCGTCGAAGAACCTGCTGCATTGCGCTGGCTTCAGGAGCGCGGCTGCGATTATATTCAGGGTTACATATACAGCAAGCCTGTATCTGCTGAGAATATCCGGAAGATTTTTGCTAAACGTGTACTGAAACCTGTCTACGCAGGCGGTCAGCAGGTTGTGGAAAAATGACGACAGTATTTCAGGATCAAGCTCCCATACAAAATGACCGGGGCCATGACGATCACACAGCTTGCCGGACGACCGCTGTCAATTGGCAACACACCGATTCTGATTGATGATATCGGCGGTGGCGGACTCTCCTTTACCGGGAAAATGGAGCTTCCGATCAGACAGGACGTCATGATGAAATTCAGCTTCGAAATTAACGGGAAATTATTCGAAATGACCGGTCAATGCAGAAGAAAAGATGAACTCAAAAATCAGCTTTACAGCTATGGCGTGGAATTTCTCATCAAAGAAAATGATCGCGACAAACTGATTTCAGCCCTGCATGATCTGCAGATGCATCTGAAAGAAAATCCTTATAACCCGATCTATCCGTATTTTAAGGAAGAGGCGGTGGAGTATTTTCGGGGGTAGTGAGGGTCAGACCCGCCTCTACGTACCAGTCGGGTGAGAAGCGGAGACTTAGGTCTTCGCTTTTTTGCGTTGTGGGGGCTGGTTGCATTATTTTTAGTGGTGGCTGTAGTGATTTATGCTGCAGAGGCAAGATACACCCGGATCGGTCGTAGTGAGACGGCCCGCGATTGCAGTGATACGAGAATAAGTTGTAGTCGCACCAGTCCCGGTTGCAGCGCCCAGACCCTCTTCATGCCCTTATGAAGACCCGGGACTGTCCCGGGTCTTCGCGTCATGCTCAGTTGTGACAAACTTCAAAACAACTGAAAAATATATTTATTAAGGAAATTATATAAGGCTATATGATCATGATTTTACGCCCGATATTAAAAGTAGTAAGGTTAATTTAAATTAAAGGCAGGGTATGATCATGAAGATCAAAGGAAAATTAATTGTTTCTTATTTGGTTATTTCGGGGTTGTTAGTGGGGCTTGCAGCAATTAGTTTGCTGGCATTGAATGCAGTAAATGAAAATGGAAATGAGATTTATGAAAACCGTCTGGTACCTGTATCTATTTTAGTGGATCTTGGGAAGTTGTCGGAGAATACGCGTGTGCAGATGCTTGGGTCAGTTTTAAATGAAAATCCTCAGTTAACGCAGGAGGCTGAAAATAATATTGAACAGATTGAACAGTTGATTGCGGATTACCGGGCGACGAATCCTGGTGAACAGAGTTCTGCGATGTTGAATACATTTGAGACAGAATGGAATGAGTTTACTGACGTTGTAGCGAATAATATCAATCTGGTAAGAGGCGGCGATTACGAAGCTGCTAGAGAAGGACTTGCTGCAGGCGGCGTATTGTTTGCTGAATCGCAGGGCAGTCTTGAGGAATTAAAGGAGCGGAATATTCAGGAGTCAGCCTCATTGAATGACTCGAATATGGCAATTTATCAGCGTGACCGAATATTTATTTTTATCATTAGCGGAGTTGCTTTAGCAGCAGCGGTTGCTATTGGATTATTCATGGGTCAGTCAATCGGCGGTCCGCTAAAAAAGGTTTCCGGCAGAATGGAGCTTGTGGCGAACGGTGATTTAACACATGAACCGCTTGATTCAAAACGTAAAGACGAAATTGGGGTGCTGGTGGCTTCTACGAATAAAATGCAGGAAGGATTAAAAGCTGTCATTGGTAAAATTGCTGTTGCAACCGACCATGTGTCCGCTCAAAGTGAGGAGCTAACGCAGTCTGCAAATGAGGTGCGCGAGGGCAGTGAGCAGATCGCGGTAACGATGCAGGAGCTTGCCTCAGGGTCTGAAGCACAGGCGACAAATGCAGGAACGCTTTCTGAATCAATGGATGAATTTGCCGTGAAAATTCAGGACACAAATCACCAGAGTCAGGAAATTTCCATTCGTTCCCGTGATGTGATGATAAGTGCAGAAGATGGCTCAAAAATGATGGAATCATCCGTTCAGCAAATGACGGTCATAGACCAGGTGATGAATGAGGCAGTGAGCAAAGTGCGTGAGCTGGATGAACAGACAAATGAAATCTCAAAATTAGTCGGTGTAATTCGCGATATCGCTGAACAGACAAACCTTTTAGCGTTAAATGCTGCCATTGAAGCAGCACGTGCAGGAGAGCAGGGTAAAGGATTCGCCGTGGTAGCTGACGAAGTTCGCAAGCTTGCAGAGCAAGTGGCGAACTCAGTGAACGATATTACAGGTATTGTGAGCGGTATTCAAAGTGGATCGCAGATTGTTGTGGGGTCACTTGAAAAAGGCTACGAAGAAGTAAATGAAGGCACACGCCAAATTGCGATGACCGGTGAAAAGTTCAATGAAATCAATGGCTCGATTCATGAGATGATCCAGATGGTTGACCGCATTACAGATAACCTTGAAGATATCTCGCGTAGCAGTCAAACGATGAATGCTTCCATTCAGGAAATCGCATCCATTTCCGAAGAATCAGCAGCAGGAGTTGAAGAAACAGCTGCATCAAGCGAGCAATCACTCAGCACGATGGAAACGATCTCTTCAAGTGCAGATGAGCTAGCGGGACTGGCTGAGGAGTTGGCTGGTGAGGTACGGAAATTTAAGCTGAATGCATGATGATAGACCCGGGAGCTGGGATGGCTTCCGGGTCTTTGGTTTTATGAGGAGAGACTGAACGTCGTATAGTTACTTGCGAGGGTCGTGTATGCAAAATTGGGTGTCACATCCGCATATCCCAGCTTACTGTCACACCCTCTTCATGCCCTTAAGAAACTAAAGGCTTGTTTCCCAAAGGCATGAAGGGCGGCTCCGCTGTGCGCGGGCATTGTTGCAGTGTTTTCGTTTGTGGTTGCAGTGTTTGGCATCGTGAGTGCAGGACACACCCGGGTTGGTCGTAGTGAGACAGCTCGCGGTTGCAGTGAGACAGGAATTGGTTGCAGTCAGCCCACCCCCCGGTTGCACCGACACCTCACTGAAGACCCGGGACTGTCCCCCATCTTCACTCTTTTTCCAATTCCCTCCTATTCCGCATTTCGAAATAGTCTGTTACAGTAGATGAAAAATGTGTGAAGGGGGGACTTTGGGTGCAGAGGCTGGGGAGGTATAATACGCTGCGGAATCAGATTTTGATTGTGTTTTTGATCGTGATGGTGATTGTGCTGGGCTTTGTGGCGGTGTCGACTTATCATTTTGGCGGGCAGATTCTGCGTGATAATGCGGAGCGCCAGCTGAAGCAGACGGCGGTTCAGGCGTCGGGGAAGACGGATACGCTATATGGACAGATTGATCTGTTAACGAATCAGGTGGCGACAAATCAGTCTGTGCAGCAGCTTCTCACCCGTTTGTATGACGGGGAGGAGGCGACGTTTCAGCAGCGGCAGTCACTTTTAACGATCGGAAATACGTTTCAGGCTTATTCAGATGGGATTCAGTCGTTTGAGATGTACAGTGCTGAGAATCAGCGGCTGTTTCCGCTTGATGATACATATTTGTATGACAGGATTGCTCCGTACTGGGTGGTGCGTGCGGATTATGAGAAGGGGCGTCAGATCTGGGTCGGGCAGGATCCGGAGTATCCGGGGTCCCTGCTTGCGATCAGGCGGATCAGTCTGATTGAGCGGAGTTTTGCAAGCGGCGGGTATCTGGTGATCAGGATTGATCCGAATTATTTCAGGTTTTCTGACGGGGAGCGTTCTGAGGACCGGGATGCGAAGGTGCTTGCTGATTCTAATGATAACGTCATTACAACGAATACTGATTTTGCTGAGGCACTGCTTGATCAGGAGGGTGAACAGCGGATCAGTCTGAACGGTGAGGAGTATATTCTCGTGCAGGAGACGTCACCGGTGACGGGCTGGACGACGTATATTGCCACTCCGATGACTGCGCTTGCTTCAGGTGCGAGTGTGCTTGGCCTGATTATTTTACTGTCGGCGCTGTTAGGAATGCTTATATTCGGTGCGGCTTCATACGGCTTTTCAACAGTAATTACCAAACCGATTTTCAAGCTGACCGAGACGATGAAAAAAGCGCGTGAAGGGCAGCTGCAGAAAAATAAGATCAAGTCATCGTCAATTGAGATTAATGAACTGAATCAGACGTATAACCAGATGGTTGAGCAGACGAACCATTTAATACAGGTCGTGTATGAGAAAGAAATTATTCAAAATCGGGCAGAATTGAAAGCGCTTCAGGCGCAGATTAATCCGCATTTCCTTTTTAACACACTGAATGCGCTGTACTGGCTTTTAGAGGAAAAAGAGGAGAGTGAGCTGGCTGAGCATGTGGTGACAATGTCCGAGCTGTTCCGCTATACGATTTCAAACGGTCAGAAAAAGAATGAGTGGGTAACACTTCAGGACGAGCTTGATCATGCGGAGCGCTATATGTCTGTAATGAAGATGCGTTTTGGGGACAGACTCACATGGAAAATCGTGCTGCCGGATCAGGTGAAGTCGATTCAGATTCCAAAGCTGATGATCCAGCCGCTCGTTGAAAATGCGATTATGCACGGAATTGAAGGGAAAGTGAAGCCTGGTGAAATTAAGATTGAAGTGGCTGAGGTGGAATCAGACCGCGTACTTGTCATGGTCAGTGATGACGGGCCCGGTATGTCCGATCGACTGTTAAATCAGGTGACGGAAGCGATGAAGGCTGAAGGCATTTCCTCTAAAAGGGGGAACGGCGTCGCGCTTGCGAATGTGCATCACAGGCTGCTCCTGCATTTTGAAGGACATGGCACGAACGGACTTCAGATTGATAGTGTCGAAGGAAAGGGAACGATGGTGTACTTTGAATTGCCATATTACGAATCAAAGGGTGAGCGTCTTGGATAAAGAGAGAACAATTTTGCTGGTGGATGATGAGGAAACAACGCTGCGCGGACTGACAAAATCACTAGAAGTATGGGCTGATGGCAGATATATGATCCGCTCAGCTGCTTCTGCACAAGAGGCGATTCAGACAGCACAGCAGGAAAAGGTTCATGTGATCGTGACGGATATCTGTATGCCTGAAATGACAGGGCTCGAGCTGATTGAAGAAATTCAGCGACTCGGCCAAAAACCGGTATCACTGATCCTTTCAGGGCATTCCGAATTCGAATTTGCACAGACGGCGATCAGGCTTGGCGTACTGAATTACCTGGTGAAGCCTGTGCAGAAGAAAAAACTGATTCAGTCGGTTGAAGAGGCACTTGAAAAAGAATTTTCCGAGGAGCGGGCAGGCATTATGCAAAAAGCAGCGGATCATTCGCTGACCGGTCTTGAACAGGACCAAAAACAGATGACCTCACCAGTGCAGGTGGGCAGAGATTATATTGACAGCCATATGGACCGGCAGATGACAATCAGGGAAGTGGCAGAGCACGTACATTTAAATCCGAGTTACTTCAGCGTCATTTTCAAAGAGCAGACGGGTCTGACATTTAGTGAATATGTCACACGTAAAAGACTTCAAAAAGCGAAGCACCTGCTTTTAACAACGTCTATGCCGGTAGCTGATATTGCGGAATCAGCGGGTTATCAGACGGCGAAATATTTTAATAAGATTTTTAAAGAGTATGAAGGGGTAACGCCGGGCAAGTTCAGAAAGCATCATAACTGACTGAAAATTCGATCTAATCAAAGTGGAATTTTCCCCAATGAGTGTGACCTACCGGCCAAAAGATGCCGGTGCTACACTTAAGTCAGCTCCAAACAAACAAAGGGGGAACACATTACATGAAAAAGAAAGCGTTAACATTTTCGGCGGCTGCCATGACAGCTGCACTGATTATGGCCGGATGTTCATCGGGGGAAGAAGCAAGCGGTACTGCATCAGAAAGTGAAAAAGTTGTTAAGTTCATGCACCTCTGGCCATCGGGAAGCTCGAAGCAACACAATATGATTGCTTCAGACATTATTGCTGAGTACGAAGAAGCAAACCCGGGCGTCACAATCGAAACAGAAGTACTTGAAAATGAACAGTATAAAAATAAAATCAAAGTTTTGTCATCATCCAATGACCTGCCGGATGTCGGTGTTACGTGGGCAGCCGGTTACCTTCAGCCGTTTGTCGAAGGTGAGTTATTCGCACCGCTTGATGATGTACTGGATGACGGGCTGCAGGATCAGTTCGTAGCGGGTACAACTGAAGCTTATGCAATCGATGACCAAACTTACGGACTGCCGCTTGAGTTGAATATCGCACCAATCTATTACAATAAAGCCATTTTCGAAGAGCATGGCATTGAAGTTCCTGAAACTTATGAAGAATTTAAGCAGGTGGTAGAAGACCTTGAAGCAGCGGGCGTTGCACCGATCGCGCTTGGGAATAAAGACCGCTGGACAGGCTCACTCTGGTACATGTATCTGGCTGACCGTTTTGGCGGACCTGAAGTGCTGACGCAAGCGATCAACCGCGAAGGATCATTTGAAGATCCTGCACTTGAACAGGCTGCAGAGGAAATTCAGTGGCTTGTGGATGCAAATGCATTTAACAAAGGATTTAACGGACTGTCAAATGATGAAGGTAAATCTGAATTCATGAATGGTAACGCTGCAATGTATCTGATGGGTACATGGGAGCTGCCGAACTATACAACGAATGAAGACGTTCCACAGGAGTTCCGCGATAATATCGGATTCTTCAAGTTCCCTGAAGTTGAAGGCGGAGCAGGCGATAT
This sequence comes from Jeotgalibacillus alimentarius, assembly GCF_000829445.1. Taxonomy (GTDB): domain Bacteria; phylum Bacillota; class Bacilli; order Bacillales; family Jeotgalibacillaceae; genus Jeotgalibacillus; species Jeotgalibacillus alimentarius. The sequence continues at coordinate 136,123 of NZ_JXRQ01000025.1, read as the reverse complement.
CGACAGCTGGGTTGGCGGACCTGGTGTAGGGTTATTCGTCTCTGAAAACTCTGAAGTAAAGGACGAAGCAAAAGAATTTGTTAAGTTCTTTGTTGAAAAGTGGGGCGAGCGCTCTGTAACGGATGCAGGTGTGATTCCGGCAACGGTTGTGGACACTGAATCCGTTGACCTGCCTGAGATGTACATTGATGTACTTGATGAGCTGGGTAACTCAAGTAACCTGACGCTGTTTGCTGATGTGCAGATGAGTGCAGCCGTTGCTGAAACGCACCTGAACCTGATTCAGTCACTGTACGGCAATGAAGTTACTCCGGCAGACTTTGTGAAACAGCACGAAGAAGCTCTCGCCGCTGAGTAGGCGCTGCCTGCTAACGATAAGAGAAGACATATCATTTGTTTGGGTATGTCTTTTCTTTTACGCAAAAATTAGGTTGATAAGTCATTTACTTTACAGAAAAGGGCTGAGATTTCCGCTTCAGGCGGACGCTTTCCGCGCGGTCGGCGGTGAGCCTCCTCGGCTGCGCCTGCGGGGTCTCACCTGTCCGACTGCTCGCGCTGGAGTCACCGCCTTACGCTCCAATCTCAGCTGTGCATAGACAACATTGAACAATGGATAACTTGTATATCAACACTGCAATTCAAAAGTTGTTCCACAGCGAAAGGTCGGAGTGGAGGGCGGGGACTCCGGGACGATTAGCGGGATAGCTGAGACCCCGCAGCGCAAAGCGCGAGGAGGCTCAGCGACCGCCGTCCGGAAAGCCTCCGCCCGGAACGCAGATCTTTCGCCAACTTCTAATGCAACCCGCTCAACACTACGAAAGGAATGATCATATGGATCAGGCTTTATCCAGTAAGAAGATGATTGCCCTATACCTTGCGCCCGGACTGCTTTTGCTGCTGGCGCTTGTGTATATTCCGATTTTCCAGACAGGTTATTTCGGCCTGATGGACTGGAATGGAATTGGGGAGATGTCATTTATCGGCCTTGAAAATTATACGCTGCTGATCCAGGACGCAGCGTTTTGGGATAGCGCGTGGCACTCTTTACTGCTCGCCGTATTCTCAGCACTCAGTCTGATCGGCTACCTGCTGATTTCACTTGTACTCGCAGGTAAGATCAAAGGTGCAAACTTTCTCAGAAAAATCTATCTCGTTCCAATGCTGCTTGCCTCGGTTGCAATTGCACAGCTCTGGATGAAAATTTATCATCCGACAAACGGGATATTAAACACTTTATTGATGTCAATCGGCATTGAAAATCCACCGGCATGGCTGGCTGAACCGTCACTTGCGCTGTTTGCAATTTTCATTCCGATTATCTGGCAATATGCAGGGTTTTATATTCTCATTTACTATGCTGCTTTAAAAAATATCCCAGAGTCACTTGTTGAATCAGCCAAGATTGATGGGGCGAGCGCCTGGGATATTGCATGGAAGATCAAAGTGCCACTGATTATGAATGTAATTAAAGTAACAATCGTACTCGCAGTGGTCGGATCACTGAAATATTTTGACCTGATTTATGTCATGACAAACGGTGGTCCTAACGGCGCAAGTGAAGTGATGGCGTCCTACATGTATGGTCAGGCGTTCAGCCGTTTTGACTTCGGCTATGCAAGTGCCATCGGGTTCTTCCTGCTCGTGATCTGCCTGCTTATTACATGGCTGATCCGGAAGGTCACTGTATCCGATGAAGATATTCAATATTAAGGAGGCTGCTTTATGCGAAATGAAGCATTAACTGAAAAACAGACCGCATTGGCACGCCAAAAAGCTGCTGAACAACAAAAAGGGAAAATCAGACACACGATCAGCATGACGCTCTTATATATCGTGCTCGCGATCGTTGGCGTCTTTCAGATTCTCCCGCTAGTATGGCTCGTGCTGTTTTCACTCAAAAACAATCAGGAAGTATTCGAACTGTCACCATTTGCCCTGCCTGCTACACCAAGATTTGAGAACTATATCAGAGTGTGGACAGAAGGTAACATCGGTCAGTATTTCTTTAACAGCGTACTTTATACTGGCTCAGCAGTTGTGCTGACCATTCTTTTTGCCAGTATGGCGACATTCGCGCTTACGAGAATGAAGTGGAAAAAGAGCAGCCTGTTTCTCGGACTGTTCATGGTCGGGTTAATGATTCCGGTGCACTCGACACTGATTCCGCTGTTTAATACATTTTCAAATCTTGACCTGATCAATCATCCGCTGTCGATTATCCTGACGTACACTGCATTTAACCTGCCGATTACAATCATGATCCTATACGGATTTTATCAGGTTCTGCCGCGTGAAGTCGAGGAAGCGGCTATCATGGATGGGGCTTCGGTTCACCGGATTTTCTTCGGCATCACGCTGCCAATGACAGCGCCGGTGATCGCGACAGCTGCAATTATCAATATGATCTACAACTGGAATGAATTCGTATTTATCAACACATTCATTAGCGCAGACCAGTTCAAAACGCTGACAGTCGGCATCCAGAACTTTATCGGACAGTACTCAACCGACTGGGGCGCAATCGGGGCGACGCTTGTCATCAGTATCCTGCCAATCTTGATTGCGTTCATCTTCCTGAGCGACCGGATTGTTGAAGGGATTTCGGCCGGGTCTGTGAAGGGGTAGCGTAGAAGCGGGTCTGACCCGGGTCTGCGCACCGAAGACCAGGGACTGTCACGGGTCTTCACTACATAACAAAGAAAGGATGATCAATATGAATCAATTTTTCAATGCGCATCATTCACCGATTGGGGCGTTTTCGAGTTTTACGCTTGGTTTCCCTGGTGCAGGGGGCGGGCTCGATGTGGAGCTTGGACGGTCTCCGGCGCAGAATGTGTATATTGGGCTTGAATCAGCTGAAAAAGAAGGTCATTACGATGCGTTTCCTTTTTTCCATCAGCTGACTGAAGAGGAAAGTAAGCGTTATGACATAGAAAATATGGACCCTGATCCTGATAAGCCAAAGATTCTTCATCAGATTGCAAAAGAGGATATCACAAGAGACTTCAGGCTTGGTTCGGACACTTTTAAAGCAGGTGATATGGAGCTAACGATTTATTCAAAAGCGGAAAGTGTGCCGGATCCTGAGAAAGCGGATGCTGAAGAACTGAAAATGGTCATTGTACCGAGCGTCCTTGCAACGCTCACGATTGATAATACAAAAGGCAGCCGACCAAGAAGAGCATTTTTCGGTTACCAGGGAACGGATCCTTATACATCAGTGAGAAAGCTTGATGACACAATGGATGCGAAAGGGTTTGGCCAGGGGACATTCACAGCTGTCACAACAACTGATCCTGATGCACACTCAGCGATGCACTTCAGTCTTGAGAATATCCTGACAGATCCGCATCAGGAAAACTGGGCGTTTGGACTTGGAACAGTTGGTACACTGCTTGTGGATGTGCCTGCCGGAGAGAAAAAGACGCTTGACGTGGTGATCAGCTTTTACCGTGATGGCAATATTACTGCGGGTATGAAGAGCAGCTATTATTATACGAAGCTGTTCGATTCGATTGAAGAAGTGGCAGCCTATTCACACGATCATTTTGATGCGCTAAAAGAACGTGCAGTATCAGCCAATCAGCTGACTGAAGCAGGTCATCTGACAGAGGATCAGCGCTTCATGATGAATCACGCGATCAGAAGTTACTTTGGCTGCACGCAGTTTTTAGTGCAGGATGATCAGCCGCTCTGGGTTGTGAATGAAGGCGAGTACCGCATGATGAATACATTTGACCTGACAGTGGATCAGCTGTTTTTTGAAATGAAGATGAATCCGTGGACGGTGAAAAATGAGCTTGATTTATTTATCGACCGCTACAGCTACCGTGATGAAGTGAGGTTCCCGGGTGAGGAGAAAACGTATCCGGGCGGCATCAGCTTTACGCATGATATGGGCGTTGCGAATACCTTTTCAAGACCGGGCTACTCGTCGTATGAGCTGTACGGTATTGACGGCTGTTTCTCGCATATGACGCATGAGCAGCTGGTTAACTGGGTGCTGACGGCTGCTGTGTATGTGAAGCAGTCGGGTGATCAGGATTGGCTGAAGAAAAACGAGCAGATCGTCAAAGACTGTCTCGAAAGCCTGATGAACCGTGACCATCCTGAGCCTGACAAGCGTAACGGCATTATGGCGCTGGATTCAACAAGAACAATGGGCGGCGCTGAAATTACAACGTATGACAGCCTTGATGTTTCACTTGGGCAGTCAAGAAACAACCTGTATCTGGCCAGCAAAACGTGGGCTGCTTACCTTGCGCTTGAACAGATGCTAAATGATACAGGCCACAGAGACGATGCGGCTGAAGCTTACAGCCAGGCTGAAAAAGCTGCTGCCACAATGGCGTCATTTGCAACATCAGACGGCTATATTCCGGCTGTCATGGGTGAAAATAATGATTCGAAAATAATTCCTGCTATTGAAGGCCTGATCTTCCCTTATGTGCTTGGAATTGACAAAGCGCTTGAAAAAGATGGACCGTTTAAAGACTATCTAAGCGCACTTGATACGCACTATGAAGCGGTATTAAAGAAAGGCATCTGTCTGTTTGAAGATGGCGGATGGAAGCTTTCATCGACAAGCGGCAATTCATGGCTGAGTAAAATTTACCTGTGCCAGTTTATTGCCCGGGAAATTATGGGGAAAGATGTAGATTCCTCTGCAGATGCTGCGCATGTGAAGTGGCTGACGCATCCTGAACTCTCATTCTGGAGCTGGAGTGATCAGATTATTAACGGTGAAATCGCGGGCAGTAAGTATTATCCGCGCGGTGTGACAAGTATTTTATGGCTTGATGAATCTAAAGGAGATGAGGTTCATGGAAAAAACCATGAACGGGCTGTACACACTATGTGAATGGATTACAAAAGGCGCCTGGCTGAACCTGATCTGGCTTGCGTATTTGATCGTGGGGCTCGGCATTACCGCCGTGCCAGCTGCGATCGCTGCGTTTACGGTTGTAAGAAAATGGCTGAGAGGCGAGACGGATTTGAAAACGTGGTACACTTTTCATACTACATTTATCACATCCTGCAGGAAATCGTGGAAGCCGATGGCACTGTTTACGGCCGTAATCCTATTGCTTAGCGCGCAGGCAGTGTACCTGCTGATGCAGCAGGCCGTTCATCCGGTACAGTTTACAGCGATCGTGCTATTTATTGCACTGGCCGGCGGCGTGGCGCTTTATCTGTTTCCGGTATGGGTCCACTATGACCTCAGCTTTTTACAAATGGTCAAACAGGCTGCGCTCATTGCACTCGTCAGTCCGCTGCATACGCTATTCATGGTACTTAGCGCAGTAGCACTAGTCCTGGTTTTTGCGGCAATGCCCGCTCTGTTTCCGTTTTTCGGACTCGTAACATTTGCCGTCGCATTCATGGTCCCGGCCTACCACCGATTCCTCCAGATCAGCAGGAAAAAGGAGGCGCTTCACAATGGAATGGTTTCATTCAGTCACACTTCAAAATGAACATTTAACCGCAACAATCGTGCCATCTGAAGGCGCAAATCTGATGTCCCTGAAAAAGGGGTCAATTGAAGTACTCCGCGTTCCTTCAAGTCAGGAAGCATATGAAAAGAAAAAAGTACTGTTTGGCACGCCGGTGTTATTTCCACCGAACAGGATTGAAAACGGCACATTCCACTTTAACGGAACGGACTATCGCCTGCCGGTCAATGAAACTGAACTGAATAACCATATTCACGGGTTTGTCAGTGATCGTCCGTTTAACGTCATCAGTCAGACAGAGACGAAACTGACAGCAAGGTTCGACAGTGCAGATCACCCTGAGATTCATGAAGGGTTCCCGCACCATTTTACAGTGGAACTTGAATTTGAACTGTCAGGTGACACGCTGATTAAGCGCTGCCGGATCAAGAACTTGAGTGAGCGCGATATGCCTGCCGGATTCGGGTGGCATACAAGCTTTTTATTTGATGCGGGGACAGATCAATTCACTGCTTCTGTAAAAGAACAGTGGGAGCTGAATGAGCGGAACCTTCCGACTGGAAAGAGAAGTGACGCAACACTGCCGGACTCGCTTGATCAGGTCATGCTTGATGATGCGTATACGGATAATGGAAAGAGAACTGTGACGATTAAGAGACCGGATATCACGATAAATTATCAAGCTTCAGAAGCTTTTCATAACTGGGTGATTTTCCATGAAGGGAAGGGATTTATCTGTCCTGAGCCTTATACGTGGATTACCAATGCACCCCACCTGCAAAAAGATCCTGCTGCAGGGTTCAGAGCAGTTAAGCCGGGCGATACGTTTGAGGTTTCTGCTGAAATCAGATTATTTTAGGAGGAAGGTAAATGACACATTTTAATGAAGGAACGATTCAATTCGAAGGGGCAGGCTCTAAGAATCCCCTGGCGTTTAAATATTATCAGGCTGATGAAAAAATTAACGGGAAGACAATGGCTGAGTGGATGAGATTCTCAGTTGCCTACTGGCACACATTTACAGCGGACGGCACAGACCCGTTCGGCGCGCCGACAATGGTACGCTCGTGGGACCGCTTCAGCGGCATGGATCTTGCAAAAGCGCGCGTTGAAGCAGCATTCGAGTTTTTTGAAAAGCTTGGTGTGCCGTACTTCTGCTTCCATGACGTGGATGTGGCGCCTGAAGGCAGTACGCTGAAAGAGTCATTTAAAAACTTTGATGAGATCACTGATATGATTGAATCTTATATGAAAACGTCTGATACAAAGCTGTTGTGGAACACTGCAAACCTGTTCACTCACCCGCGCTACGTGCATGGCGGTGCGACAACGAATAACGCAGATGTGTTCGCGTACGCTGCTGCCCAGGTGAAAAAAGGGCTTGATACAGCAAAGCGTCTCGGCGCTGAAAACTATGTATTCTGGGGCGGCCGTGAAGGGTATGAAACGCTGTTAAATACAGATATGAAGCTTGAAATGGACAACATGGCACGCTTTTTCCATATGGCACTTGATTACGCAAAGGAAATCGGTTATTCAGGTCAGTTCCTGATCGAACCGAAGCCGAAAGAACCAACGAAGCATCAATACGATTTTGATGTGGCAACAAGTCTGTCATTCCTACAAAAATACGACCTGGCTGATCATTTTAAATTTAATATTGAAGCGAACCACGCGACGCTTGCAGGTCACACATTTGAGCATGAGCTACGCCTTGCAAGAATCAACGGCATGCTTGGTTCTGTGGATGCCAACCAGGGTGACACGCTGCTTGGCTGGGACACGGATGAATTCCCGACTGATCTGTACGCTGCGACACTTGCAATGGTTGAGATCTTCCAAAACGGCGGACTCGGATCAGGCGGCCTGAACTTTGACGCGAAAGTAAGACGTGCATCATTTGCTCAGGAGGACCTGCTTGAAGCGCATATTGCCGGTATGGACAGCTTTGCGATCGGCGCAAAAGTTGCTGCAAAGCTCATCGAAGACCGCGTGTTTGATGGGGTGATTGAAAACCGCTACAAATCATTCACTGAAGGTGTGGGTCTTGATATCGTTAACGGTAAAGCAGACTTGAAATCACTTGAACAATACGCATTATCACTGGATGAAATCCGCAACGAATCCGGCAGACAGGAGCGTCTGAAAGGGATTTTGAATCAGTATTTGCTGGAGACATTATCGCAGGTGAGGGTTTAAAATACATGTCCCCCGGTACAACTTTGTCCCGGGGGATTTACATATGGAGGAATCATCATGAACTACGTAATCGGAATCGATCTTGGTACTAGCGCAGTCAAAGCGCTGTTAGTTAACCGTGAAGGCGAGGTTTTAAAAGAAGCGTCACGACCATACCCTGTTATGCACGAGAAATCCGGCTACAGTGAACAGGATCCTGAAGACTGGGTGAGAGGGTCGTTCGACGCGCTGCACGAACTTACCTCCGCTTTGACTGAAGATGAAAAAATTGATGGCATCAGCTTCTCCGGCCAGATGCACGGGCTTGTGATGGTAGACTGTGATGGCGCTGTGATCCGTCCGGCTATTTTATGGAATGATACGAGAACGACAGCTGAATGCTGTGAGATCATTGAGGTGCTCGGACAGGACCAGCTGCTTAAGCTGACAAAAAATCCTGCGCTTGAAGGCTTCACACTGCCGAAAATGCTTTGGGTGAAAAAGCATGAGCCTGAGAATTGGGACCAGCTGAGTCAGTTCATGCTGCCGAAGGATTATCTGCGGTACCGTATGACGGGAGAAGTGGCGATGGATCTGTCAGATGCTGCCGGGACGCTTTTATTAAATGTAGAAAAAGGTGAGTGGAGTAAAGAGGTGCTTCATGCATTTCAAATAGAAGAAACGCATTGCCCGCCGCTGCTTTTTTCCACTGATGAAGCAGGTGTTTTGCTATCGGAAGTTGTGGCTGCAACCGGTCTGCCGGCTGATACAAAAGTTTTTGCCGGAGGAGCGGATAATGGGTGCGGCGCGATCGGGTCAGGCGTGCTGAAGGAAGGCATGAGTATGTGCAGTATCGGAACTTCAGGTGTTGTGCTGTCATATGAAAACAGAGGTGATCTGGATTTTGACGGCAAAGTCCATTACTTTAACCACGGCGTGCCGGATGCTTACTATACAATGGGTGTGACGCTTGCTGCAGGCGACAGCCTTTCCTGGTATAGGCGGAATTTTGCTCCGGAAGTATCGTTTGAGACGCTCATTGAAGAGGCTGCAAAGACGCCACCTGGGGCTGAAGGGCTGCTGTTTACGCCTTATATTTCAGGGGAGCGCACTCCGTATGCTGATGCTGTGATCCGCGGCAGCTTTATCGGAATGGATCAGCGTCATTCAAGAGGTCATTTTACTAGGGCTGTGCTTGAAGGGATCACGTTCTCACTTCATGAATCCATTAACATTTTCAGAGAAGGCGGTAAGAAGATTGACCGTATTGTGTCTATTGGCGGCGGTGCGAAAAGTGATTTCTGGCTTCAGCTGCAGGCGGATATATTTGACGCAGACATCGTGAAGCTTACTTCCGAACAGGGACCGGGTATGGGTGCTGCGATGATTGCAGCAGTCGGCTCGGGATGGTTTACCCATTTAGATGAATGTGCGGAACGCTTTTTAAATGAAGAAAAGGTATATGTTCCAAAAATAGAAATGAAAGAACATTACAAAAATTTGTTTTACATCTATCAACAGGTGTACAATCAAACTAAAGAATTAAGTCGAATGCTGAATGACAGTAAGGAGCGTGTTGTGCAATGAAATACCGTCAGTTAGGTAATACAGAACTCAGTTTGAGTGAACTCAGCTTTGGAACATGGGCAATCGGAGGCGCATGGGGTCAGTCTGATGATCAGGAGGCACTCAAGTCACTGCATTATGCGATTGACCGTGGTGTGAATTTCTTTGATACAGCGGATGTGTATGGTGACGGCCACAGTGAGGAGCTGCTTGCAAAGGCAACGAAGGGGCAGGAGTCAAGTATTCACGTAGCGTCAAAATTTTGCCGTGCAGGTGACATTCATGATCCGAAAACATATGAGATGGCTCAGGTGGAGGCTTATCTGGATGCGAGTCTGAAGCGCCTTGAGCGGGAGCGGATGGATCTGTATCAGATTCACTGCCCGCCAAAGAAGATTCTCGAAGATGGCAGCGTGTTTGGCGTGCTTGATGAGCTGCAGCAAAAGGGGAAAATCCGTCATTACGGTGTGAGTGTGGAGACCGTTGAAGAAGGATTGATCTGTCTGCAGAATCCGAATGTGAAAAGTCTTCAAGTGATCTTTAATATTTTCCGTCAAAAGCCGCTGGAAGAGCTGTTTGTTGAGGCGAAGAAAAAAGGTGTCGGCATTATTACGCGACTGCCGCTTGCAAGTGGTCTGCTGACAAATAAATTCTCGCTTGACCATGAGTTTGAAGAGGACGATCACCGCCGTTTTAATGAGAACGGTGAGCAGTTCAATGTGGGAGAAACATTTGCAGGACTTGGTTTTAAAAAGGGTGTGGAGCTGACGAAAGAGCTTGAGTGGATTGCTGAGGGAAGAGTGAATATGGCACGTGCTGCACTGCGTTACATTCTCGACCAGGGGGAAGTAACCTGTGCGATTCCAGGGTTTAAAAATCAGTCTCAGATTGAAGAGAATCTTCAGGCACTGAATACGCCTTCTTTTTCTAAAAGTGAACTGAACCGTCTGCATGATTTCTATGTAAAAGAGGTGCATCCTCATATTCGCGGTGCATACTGACGAAACTGTCTGATTGTGACACAATCCAGTTTTTACCGCAACCATTTCGACAAAAAATTAAAAAAACTTTTACGGTTAAGAAGGATAAAGCAAGGGTAGAGGAGAAATAGGTAGTATAGCTTTTAAGATTCAAAGGAGGAGTTCACATGTTGAATTATAATATCAGAGGCGAGAATATTGAGGTAACTCCAGCGATCCGCGAATACGTGGAGAAAAAAATCGATAAGCTAGAGCGCTATTTCAACGATACACCTGATGCAAACGTACACGTTAACCTGAAGGTGTATAACGATAAGCAGACAAAGGCAGAGGTTACAATCCCGATGCCGAGACTGACTCTTCGCGCAGAAGAGCGTCATGAAGATCTGTACGCAGCGGTTGACTTAATCCTCGACAAGCTTGAGCGTCAGATTCGTAAGCACAAAACAAAAGTAAATCGTAAATTCCGTGAAAAAACAAATGAGCCTGAATTTTTCGCAACGACGGTTGACGCGGAAAATGGCATCGAAGAACTAGAGCCGGTGACTGTCGGCGCTGACGATGGAGACGAAAGCGAATTCGACATTGTCCGCACAAAGACATTCAATCTGAAACCAATGGACAGCGAAGAAGCTGTTCTTCAGATGAACATGCTTGGCCACAGCTTCTACGTCTTCACTGACGCTGACTCTAACGGTACAAATATCGTATACAAGCGTAAAGACGGAAAGTACGGCCTGATTGAAACTGAAGCTTGATTGAGAGAGGACGTCCTTTAGGGGGCGTTCTTTTTTGGGTTTTAGGTGCGGGAAGCGGGCGGGGGCGTTGCAGCGGGTGTCTTGTGCGACTGCGACCAATTCGCATCTCACTGCAACCGCGGGCGGTTTCACTGCACTCAACCCGGGTGTGTCCTGCACTCACGGGGCCAAACACTGCAACCACCAGCGAAAACACTGCACTCAGACCAGCACACAGCGAAGCCGCCCTGCATGCACTTGGGTAACAAGCTTTTGGTTTCTCAAGTGCATGAAGAGGGTGGGGCGCTGCAGCAGGTGCGAGTGGTCACTGCAGTTGTGGGTGATTTTACAACATCTGCACGCTGTTTTACTGCAGCAAACCCGGGTGTATCTGACAGCTGCGGGCCAAAAAACAACAGCAAACAGTGAAAACACTGCAACAGTACCCACCCCGCACCAAAAGAACAATCATTACAAAGGAGGATTCACATGAAAAATAAAGTAGCGCTTGTTACAGGTGCTTCAAGAGGCCTTGGAAAAAGCATCGCGGTCAAACTGGCTGAAGCCGGCGCAAAAGTGATCGTGAATTACCATAGCAATCAGGATAAAGCAGAAACGATCGTCCGTGAGATTCATGCGTTCGGCGGGGAAGCAGTTGCCATCCAGGCAGATGTGACAAGTCATGAAGGAGTGGAAAAGCTGATCAAGATTGCGCATCAAACTTTTCAGCAGCCGATTGAGATTCTCGTCAATAATGCTACAGGTCCGCAACCGGAGCTGTCTTTAGAAGATGTCACCTGGGAGGATTATCTGGATCAGCTGCATTTTACCGTGAAGGCTCCATTATTACTCACAAAAGCTGTGATGCCGGCTATGAAGAAAAATCAGTGGGGGCGTATTATTAATATTGGCAGTGAAGTTGTGGAGTTAGGAAACCCTGAGTTTTCAAATTATGTGACTGCCAAGTCCGCGGTCATTGGTATGACGCGCTCATGGGCGAATGAGCTTGGCAAACACAATATTACTGTAAATGCTGTGCATCCGGGTTTTATTCCCGTTGAGCGTCATGGAGAGGTGACAGAGGAAAGTGCATCTGGTTATGTGGCGGGCGTGCCTTTACAGCGGCTTGGAAAACCTGAAGATATCGCCGGCATGGTCCGTTATCTGGCGAGTGAAGAAGGGGAGTTTGTGACTGGACAGAATATCAACGTCAATGGAGGAAAAACGTTTGGGGTGTAAGGGTCCTTGTGCTTAGAATCGGGGCTGTGATGCCACTTCTGTTGCGTTCTCGCGTCTCCGTGTTACAATAGTGGGTGATTATTTTATAAAGGAAGTGCCCAAGATGCAGGAAATTGGACGTAATGAGCTGTGCCCGTGTGGCAGCGGTAAGAAATATAAGAAATGCTGTGCAAATAAAGTTGTAAATATCGAGACGATTTTAGTGAAGGATCAGATGGACCTTCAGCTTGGCTTTTTAAATGAAGCGATGGCGCCAAAGCAGTCATCATATAAAAAGGATTATGAGCATGTGCTTCAGGAAGTGCAGGACGTCTTTAATGAGCCTCAGTTCCTGACTGTATTTTTAACATATATTTTTGGGCTTCACGGCAAGCCATCAAGCTGGGAGCAGTTCCTGGAAGAGCGTATCCCTTCAGTTGAACGCCCGCGCCTGAAAGAGCTGCTTGAAAACTGGCAGCATCCGCAGCCTGTGATTGCAGAAGTAACGGAGATGGAAGAATTGACACGTGAAGTAGAGATGAAGGACTTGATCAGCGGTGAATCTTACCGTGTGACGATCCCTGAATTCCACTCGTGGGCGCCGATCGATTATCTCTTCACATTGCTGCTTCCATTTGAAGAGAAGTGGGTGCCGTTTGGCTTTATGTTCCCGTCTGTTTACACGAAAAAAGAGGCGGCCGCACTAAAGTCACGCGTTGAAAATCTGGCTGATGACCGCAATGAGTGGATCACAACAGAAGGTGTAGTCGATGTGATCACAGCGATTATCGCACGCGAAGAAGCTGAAAGTGACAGCTGGATTGATCAGATGACTGAACCACTTCAGTCTGATCTTCAAAAAGAAGCGCTTCATGAGCTGAAATCATTCTGGGATCAGCGCGATGAAGAGCTGTCTCTCTTCGCATGCCACATCACTTCAGCTTATTTTGCTGAGCATGGTGCAAAAGTGAGAAAGCCGTCAACTTACCTTGCAACGTTTTCATACCTGATGGCACAGCACGCAACTGAGCTGCCGATGACGCAGAAAGAAGCCGGTGAAGCGTTCGATGTAACAGCTTCAAGCGTGTCTTCAACTGCGCGTAAGGTGGAAGAGTGGTTTGTTGGTGAGCTTGAGGAATTGAAAAAGCAATCATAAGTTGGAAAGCCGTCAGATCAAGGATCTGGCGGCTTTTTTGCGTTTGGTGGTGGAGGACATATTGGCGCGGGTGAGGGTCGTTTCACGGCTGGCGGAGGTCGTATCGTGGGCTGCGAAGGTCGTATGAGCCAAGTTGAAGGTCTTGAACCGCCACCCCGGCTGCAACACCAGCCCTTTTCATGCATTTAAGACACTAAAAGTTTGTTTCCCAAGTGCATGCAGGGCGGCTTCGCTGTGCGCTGGCTTTGTTGTAGTATTTTTGCTGGCAGGTGTGGTATTCAGCCCTCCAGCTGTCGGATACACCAGGGTTTATTGCAGTGAAACTCTGCACAGCTGTTGTGAGAGGGCTCGCAGCTGTAGTAAGCCCGCTCACCATTCCCCAAAACCTTAACTAGAATTTTCCCTCTATTTAGACTATAATGAAATCTATTAATTCGAAATCCGAAATAAAGGGAGCGTACATATATGACGACTGATTACTTATATCATCCATTTTCATCCCAGAGAAACACTGTATTTGCAAAGCGGGGGATGGTGGCGACAAGCCAGCCGCTTGCTGCGCAGGCAGGGCTTGAGATTTTGCAGCAGGGCGGGAATGCGATTGATGCTGCGATTGCGACTGCTGCTGCGCTGACTGTTGTGGAGCCGACTTCTAACGGGATTGGCGGAGATGCCTTTGCACTTGTATGGACGAAGAATAAGCTTCATGGACTGAACGCGAGTGGTCCCGTGCCGCAGTTTATTTCAATAGAAGAAATGAAAAAACGCGGTTATGAGAAGATGCCCGTCTTTGGTGTGGAGCCGATTACTGTACCAGGCGTTCCGGCTGCGTGGGCTGAGCTTTCAGAAAAGCACGGCAAGCTTCCGTTTGAAAAGCTGATGGCACCGGCGATCCGTTTAGCTGAAGAGGGCTATCCAGTCTCACCAATTCTCGGAAAGTACTGGAAGGGTGCTGCTGAGAAATTCAAGGAGATTTTCAAAGATGACGTCTACCAATCCTGGTTTGACACATTCACACCTGAAGGCCGTGCACCTGAAATCGGGGAGATGTGGTCGTCAAAAGGGCATGCCGAAACGTTAAAAAGTATTGCGGATTCGAATGGTGAGAGCTTTTATAAAGGTGAGTTAGCTGATAAAATTGATGCTTATATGAAGGAGCACGGCGGCTACTTGTCAAAAGAGGATCTGGCAGCGTTCAAACCTGAGTGGGTGGAGCCTGTCTCAGTCAATTACCGCGGCTATGATGTGTGGGAAATCCCGCCGAACGGTCAGGGCATGATTGCACTGATGGCGCTGAATATTGCGCAGGGGTTTGAGTTTGACGAGTTCCAGAGTACTGAAACGTATCATAAGCAGATCGAATCGATGAAGCTTGCATTTACAGATGGGAAGGCGTTTATTACTGAGCCTGAGGATATGCCGATTTCAACGGAAGAGCTTTTATCAAAAGAATATGCGGATAAACGTCGCGCAGTCATTGATGAAAAAGCGATGGATCCAGAACCGATGGAACTACCTAAAGGCGGCACGGTATATCTCGCAGCAGCAGACGACGAAGGCAATATGATCTCGTATATCCAGAGCAATTATATGGGATTCGGTTCAGGTGTTGTGGTGCCTGAAACGGGGATTTCACTGCAGAACAGAGGGCATGACTTCAGTCTTGATGCTGAGCACCCGAATGCACTGAAGCCTGGCAAACGTACGTATCACACGATTATTCCCGGGTTCCTTACAAAAGACGGTGAGGCAGTAGGACCGTTTGGCGTGATGGGTGGTTATATGCAGCCGCAGGGGCATTTCCAGGTTGCGGTGAATACAATTGATTTCCATCTGAATCCGCAGGCAGCGCTTGATGCGCCGAGGTGGCAGTGGATGCATGGGAAAACGGTTCACGTGGAGCCGCACTTCCCGAACCATTTAGCGCAGGCGCTTGTAAGAAAAGGGCATACGATTCAGGTAACAACAGACGGCGGGTCTTTTGGTCGCGGACAGATTATCTGGCGCGATCCTGAGACCGGCGTGTTAAAAGGCGGGACGGAATCCCGTACAGACGGACAAATTGCAGCGTGGTGATGAGGAATGGCTAACAATAAACAGGGCGGTCTGTTCGTGGGATTTTTCAGAGTCGGCATTTTCGGCTTTGGCGGCGGACCGTCATCGATTCCACTTGTTCATAAGGAAGTAGTGGAACATTATAAATGGATGAGTGACGAAGAATTTTCAGATGTACTCGCGCTCGGTAATGCCATGCCGGGACCGATTGCAACAAAGATGGCAGGCTATATCGGCTACCGTGTGGGCGGGGTATTAGGCATGATCAATGCTGTATTTGCCACGACGTTTCCATCAGTTGTTGCGATGATTGTGATGCTGATGGCGCTGAATGCGTATCGCGACGTTGCCTGGGTAAACGGCATGTCGCAGGCTGTGGTACCGGTTGTCGGCGTACTGCTTGCTGTTTTAACATGGGATTTTGTAAAGAAGTCTAAAACTGCATTTGGCTGGGGCGTTGCCATTGCTTTGATTATTGGAAGCTTTGTGCTGCTTGAAATAGCAGGGCTTCATCCGGCGATTCTTATTTTGGGCATACTGCTGTATGCGCTGATCTTTGGCGGGAAACGGGGTGCGGAGAAATGATATACTGGGAAATCTTTTTAGCGTTTTTCATCCCCGGCATTCTCGGCTACGGCGGCGGACCGGCTTCTATTCCACTCGTTGAAAATGAAGTGGTGGACCGTTACGGCTGGATGACGACGCAGGAGTTTTCAGAAGTGCTCGCACTCGGCAACTCACTGCCGGGACCGATTGCGACAAAAATGGCCGGTTATATCGGGTATGCTGAAGGCGGGATTTTAGGTGCAGGTGTTGCACTTTTTGCAACGATCGCACCTTCACTTATTCTGATGATTGTCCTGCTCGGACTGATCATGAAATATAAAGATTCACCGCGTGTGAAAAAAATGTCCACACTCGTGCGCCCAACGATTGCTGTTCTTTTAGGCGTGATGACATGGGGATTTTTCGCAGATGCAATTGAGGCGACAGGTACTGTGCAGACAGTTGTTCTCGCAGTCATCAGCTTTGTTTTACTGGAGCGGTTTAAGGTGCATCCTGCATTTGTGATCGCAGGCGCGCTGGTTTACGGAGCGGTTTTTTTAGGGTAAATAAAAGCATCTTGATTTAGAGGAGTGCTGAATATGACGTATTCAATCGTGGGTTACGATCCGGTAGAAAAAGAGTGGGGCGTTGCGACGCAGTCAAAGTTTCTGGCAGTCGGCGCAGTCGTTCCGCATGCAGTGGCAGGTGTCGGGGCAGTGGCGACACAGTCGTATGCAAATACTGCCTACGGGCCTGAAGCAATGACTTATATTATGTCCGGTAAAACGGCTGAAGAGACGATCGAACTGCTGATTAAAGAAGATGAAGACCGCGACTACAGACAGGTTGGCATCGTTGATAATCAGGGCAACGCGGCTACATATACAGGTGAACAGTGCTACGACTGGGCAGGCGGCATGACTGGTAAAAACTTTGCAGTGCAGGGAAACATTCTGGTTGAAGGCACGGTGGAGTCAATGGCACGCGCTTTTGAAAATGCAGAAGGCCAGCCGCTCGCTGATAGACTGCTGGCAGCTCTCTCTGCCGGTCAGGCTGCAGGCGGTGACTCGCGCGGTCAGCAATCCGCTGCACTGTTAGTCGTAAAAGAACAGGGTGGATACGGCGGCTATAATGACCGCTTTATCGATCTGCGCGTAGACGATCACACAACGCCGGTGGATGAACTGGTGAGAATCTTCCGGCTGCATCAGCTGTACTTCGCACCATCTAAAAAAGAATTTCTCATGCCAATCGAAGGAGAAGTCGAGAAAAAGCTTGAGCTCCAGCTCGTGCGTCACGGCTATCTGAAAGACGGGATCACAATCGAAAAGGCACTCAGAAACTATCTGCATACAGAAAACTTCGAAATGCGTGAGCAGGCAGAAGGGTATGTGGATATGGAAGTTGTGGAGTATATGGAGCGTACATGATGTTCAAACCGGGCTGAGGCCCGGTTTTTGTTTTGGGGTTTTGTGGCGCGCGGTTGCAGTGTTTTGGCTGGTGGCTGTCGTGTTTCATGCCGCAGCTGTAAGATACACCCGGGTTTGTTGCAGTGAGACCGCGCGCAGGTGTAGTGAAACAACTGTCAGCTGTTGTGACCGTTCGCGTCCTTTGCAGCGCCCCACCCTCTTCATGCCCTTAAGAAACTAAAGGCTTGTTACCAAAGTGCATGAAAGGCGGCTTCGCTGTGTGCCGGCGCAGTTGCAGTGTTTTGGCTGGTGGCTGTCGTGTTTCGTGCCGCAGCTGTAAGATACACCCGGGTTTGTTGCAGTGAGACCGCGCGCAGGTGTAGTGAAACAACTGTCAGCTGTTGTGACCGTTCACGTTCGTTGCAGCACAACCCCCGTCCCCCTCCAATTCTTGTATCTCCCACCTGTAAGTGATAAGATAATTAGGTGTATAGATAGGTTTAATGGAAACGTAACAGGGGTATAAACCTTGTTTTGATATGAATAGCTAGGACGGTTTTTCCGCCCGTTATATAAAGGAGCGTTAACATGGCTGGAATTTTGAATAAAATTTTCGATGGAAACAAGCGAGATGTGAAACGTTTTGATAAAGTGGCTGACCAGGTCATTGCGAAGGCAGGCGACATTGAGCAGCTTTCTGATGAGCAGCTGCGTGCGAAGACGGATGAGTTAAAAGCCCGTTACGAGCAAGGTGAATCACTTGAAGATCTGATGCCGGAAGCTTTTGCAGTGGTCAAAGAGGGCGCAAAACGCGTGCTTGGACTGGACCCGTACCGCGTACAGATGATGGGTGCTGCTGCACTTCATGAAGGTAATATTGCTGAGATGAAAACCGGTGAAGGTAAAACGCTGACATCTACTATGCCGGTGTACCTGAACGCACTGACTGGAAAAGGTGTACACGTTGTGACAGTCAACGAATACCTTGCCAGCCGTGATGCTGAGGAAATGGGCCAGCTTTACAACTTCCTTGGACTCACAGTCGGATTGAATCTGAACAGCATGGATAAAGACCAGAAGCGTGAAGCGTATCTGGCTGATATCACATACAGCACGAATAATGAGCTTGGATTTGATTATCTGCGTGATAACATGGTCCTTTACAAAGAGCAAAAGGTTCAGCGTCCGCTGCATTTTGCCGTGATTGATGAAGTTGACTCGATTTTAATTGATGAAGCGAGAACGCCGCTGATTATCTCGGGTCAGGCTCAGAAAAATACGCAGCTTTATATTCAGACGAACGCATTTGTCCGTAACCTGAGAATAGATGAGGACTACACGTATGATGAAAAGACGAAGGGTGTACAGCTGACTGAAGACGGCATTACAAAAGCGGAGAGAGCATTCCGTATTGATAACCTGTATGATTATGCGCATGTTACGCTGAATCATCACATTACCCAGTCGCTTAAGGCGCATGCTTCCATGAAGCGTGACTTTGATTATGTTGTGGATGAAGGCAAAGTAGTCATCGTTGACCAATTTACAGGCCGATTAATGAAAGGCCGCCGTTACAGTGACGGACTGCACCAGGCGATTGAAGCAAAAGAAGGGCTCGAGATCCAGAATGAGTCTATGACAATGGCTTCGATTACATTCCAGAACTACTTCCGCCGCTATGAAAAGCTGTCCGGTATGACGGGTACAGCGAAAACTGAGGAAGAGGAATTCCGCAACATTTATAATATGAGAGTTGTGGTGATCCCAACAAACCGTGAAATCGTGCGTGATGACAAGGCTGATCTGATCTATGCTTCTGTTAAAGGAAAGCATATGGCAGCCGTTGAGGATATTGCAGAGCGCCATATGAAAGGCCAGCCGGTACTGGTTGGTACTGTGGCAATCGAAACATCAGAACTGATTGCCAGTGAACTAAAGAAAAAAGGCATTCCGCACAATGTACTGAATGCGAAAAACCATGGCAGTGAGGCACAGATTATTACAGATGCCGGTAAACGCGGTGCAGTTACGATCGCGACAAACATGGCAGGCCGTGGGACAGATATCAAGCTTGGCGACGGTGTAAAAGAGCTTGGCGGATTAGCAGTTATCGGTACTGAGCGTCATGAGTCACGCCGTATTGATAACCAGCTCCGTGGACGTGCCGGACGTCAAGGAGACCCTGGTGTCACACAGTTCTATCTTTCAATGGAAGATGATCTGATGCGCCGCTTCGGATCAGATAATATGAAGTCAATGATGTCACGTCTTGGCATGGATGATTCCCAGCCAATTCAGAGTAAAATGGTGACACGTGCAGTGGAGTCAGCGCAAAAACGTGTTGAGGGTAATAACTTTGATGCGCGTAAACAGCTTCTGCAGTATGATGATGTACTTCGTCAGCAGCGTGAAGTCATTTACACTGACCGCGATGAAATTCTTGAATCAGACAGCCTTCGTCATATCGTTGACAGAATGGTTGAAACGACTGTTCACAACGCAGTTGAAGCATACGCGCCAACGGTTGAAGAGAGCAGTAAGTGGGATCTGAAAGGTCTTGAAAACTTTATTTTCGCAAACCTTCTGCCTGAAAATGTGATCACAGCTGAAACGCTTGAAGGTAAGTCTAATGAGGAAATGAAATCACTCATTATGGATGAAGTGAATAAGCGTTACGATGAGCGTGAACAAGAACTTGGCGAGAGAATGCGTGAATTCGAAAAAGTGGTCCTTCTCCGTTCACTTGATACAAAATGGATCGACCATATCGATGCGATGGACCAGCTCCGTCAGGGTATTCACCTGCGTGCATACGGTCAGATCGACCCGCTGCGTGAGTATCAGAACGAAGGCTTCGCGATGTTCGAAACCATGCAGCAATCTGTGAATGAAGAAGTTACTAAGTACGTAATGAAAGCTGAAATCCGCAGCAACATCGAGCGTCAGGAAGTTGCAAAAGGACAGGCAGTCAATCCGAAAGAAGAAGGCGAAACAAAGAAAAAGCCACAGCCGGTCCGCCGCGAAAACACAGTCGGCCGCAACGACCCATGCCCATGCGGCAGCGGGAAGAAATATAAAAACTGTCACGGGGTTTAAAAAACTCACTGGACCGTTTTTTATAATTTAACATCAACGTATTAAAGGTTTATTCAGCTGACCCCTCGTAATGGAGGATTTAGCTTCTCGCACGGGGGCAGCATTTTTAGCAGATTAATTATGTGAAAGCTAGAGATTGATTTAGCACAGCTGGTGATTGAAGCGGAAGGGGACGACTCCAGCAGGAGAAGTCGGACAGGTGAGACCCCGCAGTACGAAGCACGAGGAGGCTCACCGCCGGCCCTGCGGAAAGCGTTCCCCTGGAGCGGAAATCACCAGCCAGCTTCAGCAGAACCATGGAAATAAAAAGAATTCAACATTAAGGTGGAACCCAAATGGAATTATCAGACGTAAGAAACGAGCTCGAAAAAACAGCCAGAGTCTTGGCGGACTTCAGGGGGTCTCTTTGACTTAGAAAACAAAGAGGCAAAACTCGCTGAAATCGATGAAATCATGGTCGAACCAACTTTCTGGGACGACCAGCAAAAAGCACAAAGCATCATCAACGACCAAAACGCACTAAAAGACGTTGTAAACGGCTATCAGAACCTGGTCGACACACAGGAAAACCTGGAAGTCACGCTCGAACTTTTAAAAGAAGAGCCAGATGAAGAAATGCACGCTGAAATGGTTACTGAACTCGAAACATTCCGGAAAACACTGGATGAATTCGAACTTCAGTTGCTACTTAGCGAACCATACGATAAAAACAATGCGATCCTTGAATTGCACCCGGGTGCTGGTGGAACCGAGTCTCAGGACTGGGGCTCAATGCTTCTCCGTATGTATCAGCGCTGGGGCGAAAAGCGTGGATTCAAAGTTGAAACGCTCGATTACCTTCCGGGTGATGAAGCGGGAATCAAATCAGTTACGATTTTATTCAAGGGACACAATGCTTACGGTTATCTGAAAGCGGAAAAAGGCGTACACCGTCTTGTCCGGATTTCACCATTTGATTCATCAGGCCGCCGTCACACGTCATTCGTGTCATGTGATATTATGCCTGAATTCAATGATGAAATTGAAATTGAGATCCGTACTGAAGACCTGAAAGTGGATACGTACCGTGCAAGCGGCGCCGGCGGTCAGCATATCAATACAACTGACTCTGCCGTGCGAATCACACATATTCCAACAGGCTCAGTCGTATCATGTCAGTCTGAACGCTCGCAGATCAAGAACCGTGAATCAGCGATGAAAATGCTGAAGTCAAAGCTCTATCAATTAAAAATTGAAGAGCAGGAACAGAAGCTTGCTGATATCCGCGGTGAGCAAAAAGAAATCGGATGGGGAAGCCAGATCCGCTCGTACGTGTTCCACCCGTATTCAATGGTTAAAGATCACCGTACAAATACGGAATCAGGAAACGTGCAGGGTGTAATGGACGGAGATATCGATCCATTCATTAACGCGTACCTGCGTTCAAGAATCGAACATTAATATTGATTCGCTGCCTGGTGAGGGTGGCGGATTTTTTATTTGGGGGATGAAGAAGCACTTAGCAAGTGGAATGTGACAATCGATTCTGACGTCAAGACCTTCGATTTGGCTGATATGACCTTCGCGGACGATCATACGACCTCCAACCCGGGTGTATCCAACCTTCGCTCGGCGTAATACGACCACCGCCAGCAAGAATACGACTTCGAAGCCCGCGTGCAGCGAAGCCGCCCTGCATGCCCTTAGGAAACAAGCTTTTAGTTTCTTGAGGGCATGAAGAGGTGAAGTGTTGCAACCTGTGGATGGGGTGATTGCAGCCAATTCTTGTGTGGCTGCAATCGCGGACTGTCTCACTGCAGCCAACCCGGGTGTATCCTGCAGCGGGGAAGCAAAACACGACATCCACCAGCCGAAATACTACAACCGCCCTTCAAAAACACACACTTCACCGCACTAACGCTCTAGCATGACAATATTCACAGAAATGTCTCTACATGCTATACTCTCTAGCGGTGTAAACTTGAATAGAGAAAGGATGAACGTCAATGGGTAAGCGTAATCGCCGGGGACAAAGTGAGCCAAAAGCCTGGCATGGTGCGATTGACTATGTATACGTGATTATCGGGGCACTGTTTGTCGCGATTTCTTTTAATGTGTTTTTACTTCCGAATGCCGTTGCTTCAGGCGGAACTAGCGGAATCAGTACAATTTTAAACGGGCTGTTCGAATGGCGGCCGGCTATTGTTCAGTACTCATTTAATATTCCACTGTTTATAGCAGGTGTCATCCTTTTAGGGAAAAACTTCGGGTTAAAATCTTTTGTAGGAACGCTTGCGCTCCCGGGGTGGGTTTTTTTAACGGAGAACTGGGCACCATGGACAGAGGAGCCTTTACTTGGCGCATTGTTCGGTGGAATTGGTGTCGGGATTGGTTTAGGAATTGTATTTAGAGGTAAAGCATCTACAGGCGGTACAGATCTGGCTGCGCAGATTATACATAAATACAGCGGCCTTGGCCTTGGGACAAGTATTGCGATTATTGACGGACTCATCGTTCTCAGTTCAGCCATTGTATTCAGTATTGAGCAGGGATTATATGCACTGATCGCGCTGTATGTGACAAGTAAAACAATTGATCTTGTACAGGTGGGATGGCAGCGTTCGAAAATGGTGCATATCATTACGAATCGCCAGGAAGAGATCAGCCGTGCTATTTTTGATGAAGTGGACAGAGGTGTGACAAAGCTGTCAGCATATGGCGGTTACACAGATCATGAGCGTCCGATTCTGATGTGCGTGATTGATCAGACAGAATTTACAAAGCTGAAAAATGTAGTAAAAAAGATCGATCCAAAAGCTTTTGTCATTGTAAATGACGCGTCCGAAGTGTTAGGAGAAGGTTTTAAACGGGAGTAAATGTTATTTTAAGAAAATTATTAAAAAAATTGAAGATGAGGTGAAGTTTGATGAAAAAATGGTGGTTAGGTGCAGCGCTAGTGTCTTCGATGATGCTTGCAGCATGCGGCGGCGGTGAAGAAGAAGCAGCGGATACAGGATCTTCAGCAGGTGAAATGGATCCGGAAACTATTTTTATTGGCAATTGTGCAGGTTGTCATGGTGACAATCTTGAAGGTGCCAGTGGTCCAAACCTTGAAGAAGTAGGATCAAGACTGAGTCAGGATGAGATTCTTCAGGTGATTCAGGAAGGTCAGGGAAGAATGCCTGGGAATTTAATTGAAGGTGAAGAGGCTGAAGTTGTAGCTGAATGGCTTTCAGGAATGCAATAATGATTCATCCAAAAGCATCTTTTTCCAATATGGAGAAAGGTGCTTTTTTATATTTCACTGTCGAAATGAAACTGTAATATAATTGTCGTTAACAAAATTCGCTAGAATGATATAATGTTCTTGTGCCAAAAATCGATAAACTGATATATTTAGCTATTTATTCCTATTATATTGGCGATTTCGGGGCCGAAGACAGCCAGAACCAGTCATCGTGAAATTTACAGATAAGGTGAGTATTTTTTATATGATACAGATGAAAGAAGTATACAAAAAGTACCCGAACGGTATCATGGCTGCAAACGGTTTTGATGTGAAGATCCAGGCAGGAGAGTTCGTCTATGTAGTCGGACCGAGTGGCGCTGGTAAATCTACATTTATCAAAATGATGTACCGTGAAGAAAAACCGACAAAAGGGACGATTAATGTTAACGGCATTGATATTGCGAAGCTCAAGACCAATCGAGTGCCTTATCTTCGCAGAAATATCGGCGTTGTATTCCAGGATTTCAAGCTCCTGAACAAGCTGACCGTTTTTGAAAATGTTGCATTTGCTTTAGAAGTAATTGAGGAAGAGCCAAAGGTGATCAAACAGAAAGTAATGGAAGTGTTGGATCTTGTAGGATTGAAACACAAAGCCCGCATGATGCCCGATGAGCTTTCCGGAGGGGAACAACAGCGAGTTTCTATCGCACGCTCTATCGTGAATTCACCTAAAGTAGTGATCGCGGATGAGCCGACAGGAAACCTTGATCCGGAGACTTCATGGGAAATTATGAATTTGTTTGAAGAAATTAACTCACGCGGCACAACAATTATTATGGCTACGCATAACCGTGAAATAGTGAACACGATCCGCCACCGTGTCATTGCCATTGAAAATGGTGTCATTGTCCGTGACGAACAACGGGGGGATTACGGTTATGAAAGCTAGAACATTACTCAGACACTTCAGAGAAAGCTTTAAGAGTCTGGCAAGAAATGGATGGATGACATTCGCATCCGTCAGCGCTGTTACCGTTACATTGCTACTTGTCGGCGTGTTCACAGCATTGATGCTGAATATGAATAAGGCCGCTGATGATATTGAAAACGACGTTGAAATGAATGTCTATGTTGATCTTGAAGCAGATCAGCAGGCAGTCACAACGCTCGAACAGGAGATAGAACAGCTCTCCGGAGTCGAGTCGATTGAATACTCGACCAAGGAAGAAGAATTATCCGGCTTAATTGACAGCTTCGGTGAAGAGATGGCACTGTTCGAACAGAACAATCCACTCCGTGATAAATTCGTCGTCAAGGCCGTTGATCCGAGACAGACTGAACGCCTTGCATCCCAGATCGGCACATTCGAGAGTACGTACTCAGTTGAGTATGGGGAAGGCAAGATCGAACAACTATTCAGCGTACTTGAAGTCAGCAGAAATGTCGGTGCAGTTTTAATCTTTGGTTTACTGTTTACCGCAATGTTCCTGATTTCAAACACAATTAAGATCACAATTGTTGCAAGAAAAACAGAAATTGAGATTATGAAACTGGTTGGGGCTTCTAACTGGTTTGTCAGAATTCCATTCATTCTTGAAGGAATCTGGCTCGGTATCATCGGTTCCATTCTGCCGATCGCAGCCGTATCCATGATCTACTACAACGTGTATGAATATATGCAGCCACGGTTAGAAAATTCATTTATCCAGATCCTTGAATTCTCACCGTTTATATACCAGATTAACGCATTAATACTTCTGATGGGCGTCGTAATCGGCGTATGGGGAAGCTTTATGTCCGTTAGAAAATTCCTGCGTGTATAAATTATAAAGCTATGTAAAAGTTACATGTCGTTTTTGCACAGCTGTTGATTGAAGCGGAAGGGGACGACTCCAGCAGGAGAAGTCGGACAGGTGAGACCCCGCAAGCGCCCCGCGCTGAGGAGGCTCACCGCCGGCCCTGCGGAAAGCGTTCCCCTGGAGCGAAAATCAACAGCCAACTTTTATAAAGCCAAATAGAAAACAGTAATGCTAGATTCGAAGGGAGAACAGTTTTGTGAAAAAGTCATTCGTCAGCCTGTCATTGGCAGCAGCACTCGTTGCAGGAAGCATTCCGGCAATCAACACAGCTTCTGCTGAAACTTTAAATAACTTAAAAGAAGAACGTTCATCAATTGAGAACCAGCGTGAAGAAATCAGCGGTGAGATCAGCACAACAAACAACCGCATTGAAGAGATTATAAAAGAGCAGGAGAAAGTAACTGCTCAAATCAAAAAACTTGATAGCAAGATTGAAGATACAGAAGGTAAGATCAATTCAGTTTCAGGTGAAATTGATGATACAAACGCTCAGATTGAAAAGCTCCGTGGAGAAATCGAAGAGCTGAAGAAAAAGATTGAAGAGCGTACAGCACTTCTTGAAGAACGTGCACGTGCAATCCAATTGACAGGCGGTTCAGTCAGCTATGTTGACGTACTGCTTGGCGCTGAAAACTTCGGAGATTTTATTGACCGTTTCTCAGCAGTGAACACACTTGTTTCTGCTGACCGCAAAATCATGGAGGAACAGCGTCAGGATAAAGAGTCTTTAGAACAGAAAGAAGAAGAAGTACAGCAGCAGCTTGCTGAACTTGAAGCTCAGAAAGCTGAGCTTGACGGATTAAAATCAGAGCTTGATGGCCAGAAAGCTGACAAGGGTTCACTAATGGACGAACTTGAAGCGAAGCAGGCAGAGCTTGAAGATGAAAAAGCAGAACTTGTTGAACAGGATGAGCACCTGCACGAAATGGCAGCAGATGTTGAAGACAAAATCATTGCTGAGCAGGAACGCCTTGCAGAGCTTGCAAGACAGCGTGAAATTGAGCGCCAGAAAGAACTTGAGCGCCAGCGTCAGGCAGAAGAAGAGCGTAAGGCGGCGGCTGCTGCGGCAGCATCTGCATCACAGACAAGCGGATCTTCAGCATCATCACCTTCTCCTGCACCGTCTGCACCGGCAGTTTCAGCACCGGTATCAGGTGGAGACTGGACAAGTCCTTCTTACGGAAGAATGACTACTGAATTTGGTTATGATGTTTTAAATGGAAAAACAAGATATCATTACGGTATTGATATTGCGAATTCACCTGGAACGCCTGTTTCTGCAGCAGCTTCAGGCTATGTAGTTGAAGCCGGTTATAATGACGGTGGATATGGCAATATGGTATTAATTACGCATAACATCAATGGCCAGTCGATTACAACGCTATATGCTCACCTAAGCAGCATCGGTGTTTCTCAGGGAAGCTACGTTGAAAAAGGTCAGTATATCGGCGGCATGGGTAATACAGGTTACTCATTCGGCTCACATCTTCACTTCGAAGTTCACGAAGGTGGATGGAACGGATCTAAATCAAATGCTGTAAACCCTCGTAAATATATCTCATTCTAATCTGGTAAGCTCCCAAACTTCGGTTTGGGAGCTTTTTTGATGTCTAACTATTTTTACACCTGCATATACTCCCACCGAGGAGGGACTGTATATGTCTGTTCAAAGATTGAAGGCTGTGGGGTGGACATTTGCTGTCATGTGTTGTGCCGGATTGTTTTTAATAATCAATATAGAACCTGAAACCAGTGAGCCGGTGATGAAAGAACAGCGCATTGCAGCGCCGGATTTCACACTTCAGTTGCAGGATGGCAGCACCGTGACAAAAGAGGACTTGTCAGGTAAACCGCTGATCCTTAATTTCTGGACAAGCTGGTGTCCGCCTTGTATTGAGGAAATTCCGGAGCTGAAGTCTTTTGTGAAAGCGCATCCGGATATCACATTAATCGGTGTAAATATGACAAAGGAAGAATTCAAGAAAGAGTCTGCTGAACAGTTTATAAAAGATCATGAATTTAACTTTCCGGTTGCTTATGACGAAGAAGGTACAATGCAGAAAGCATTCCGGATTTTTACAATACCGGTTACGGTGATCATTGTGCCTGACGGATATGTGGGTAAGACGTTTTTCGGTCCGGTGACAGCCGCTAAGCTTGAGGAAGCGATGAATCAACTTCTAAGTGAAAATACTGCCTCATAGCGTATAAAAGGGAGGGGGAAGCTGGTGAAAAGAGTACTGATGATTATTTTATGTATGGTCCTTGGGGCCGGCGTTTATTACAGTGCTGACCGTTTTTTGATGAAGCGTGTTCCAGAAGAAGTGTCACTTGAGCAATCTAAAATTGAAAAGGCGCAGCAGATGATCAAGGACAGTTATGTTGAAAAGGTCGATGAACAGGTGCTGCTTGACGGTGCGCTAAAAGGCATGGTTGCAGCGCTTGGTGATCCTTATTCAGTCTATATGGATGAACAGGCGTCCAAGCAGTTTCACCAGTCACTGGATTCCACGTTCAGCGGAATTGGAGCAGAGATTACACAGGAGGAAGGAAAGTTTTTAATCGTGGCGCCGCTGAAAGATTCTCCGGCAGAAGAAGCGGGTCTGAAGCCAAATGACGTGATCACTCACGTCGATAACGAAGAAATTAACGGGCTGACGATCTATGAGCTGACAGCTAAAATTAGAGGTCCTAAAGGCAGCCGCGTGCAGCTTGGCATCGAGCGCAGCGAGTCGGAAAAATCACTGACAATCAATGTTGTCAGAGACGATATTCCTGTAGAAACCGTAACGCATAAAATGTATGAGCGTGAAGGAAAGAAAACCGGTTACATAGAAATTAAAACGTTTGGTGAAGGAACCGGTAAGGATGTGAGACTTGCTTTAGAAGAGCTTGAAAAATCAGAGCTCGCCGGACTGATTGTTGACGTTCGCGGAAATCCGGGTGGCCTGCTTTCAAGTGTGGAGGAAGTGCTCAGTCATTTTATTACAGATAAAAAACCATTTATGTATGTAGAACAGCGCTCAGGGAAACGGGAAGCACTGACTTCAGCAACAAAAGCTAAGAAGGAGTATCCGATCACGGTGCTGATCGATGAAGGCAGCGCGTCAGCATCGGAAATTCTGGCGGCAGCGATGTATGAAGTGGAAGGCTATACGCTGATCGGTACAACAACTTTTGGCAAAGGGACAGTCCAGCAGTCACTCGAACTTGGTGATGGCAGTCAGATGAAGCTGACTGTATCCAAATGGCTGACGCCAGACAAGCGCTGGATTCATAAAAAAGGCATCCAGCCGACACTTGAAGTCGTACAGCCTGATCTATTCGAACTTTCACCGGTGCAGTCATCGATCATTCTGAAAAGAGGGATGAACGATGAACGGGTGTCAGCACTTCAAAAGCTGCTCATTGGACTTGGATATGAAGTGGACCGCACTGATGGTTATTTCAGTAACAGTACGGA
Organism: Jeotgalibacillus alimentarius; assembly: GCF_000829445.1. Lineage (GTDB taxonomy): Bacteria > Bacillota > Bacilli > Bacillales > Jeotgalibacillaceae > Jeotgalibacillus > Jeotgalibacillus alimentarius. The sequence continues at coordinate 107,199 of NZ_JXRQ01000025.1, read as the reverse complement.
AAAAGCGATCCTTTCATTTCAAAAGAAATCTAATCTGAAAGAAACCGGTGAAGTGAATACTTCCACACTGAAAAAACTCACTACAACGCTTGAAGATTATAAGAAAAACCCGAACCACGATCATCAGCTTCAGTCAGCAATTGAATTTATCGCCCGTCATTAAGCGGCGAAATTCCTATACAGCGATTGCTCCCGGTCTGATACAATAAATAGAAGAATTTGTTTTTGACCGGGGGGATCGTATGTTAAGTAACTGGCTGAATGAATTGCCTGGCGCACTCCTGTCAGGCGTACTCAATCCGGTTTTCATCATTGCTGTACTTGCAGCCGTCATTGCAGGAGTAGTCAGAGTCAAAAGAGAACGGCGTGACTTAAGAACAGCTGTGAAGCCATGGTACATAGAAAGTTTCAGCTTAATTGGCGTTTCGCTGATTATCGGAATTGTGCTCTCCGGGGTGATCAGCGGAGCGGGTTTTGTGCTCGAAACATCGTGGATCTATGCAGTCAGTCTGCTGATGATTCTATTCACAGTGACTGGTCAGTTCAGGCTGCTATCTGCAGGTTTTATATTTCCAATCGCTTTTATAACAATGAATACAATGAGTTATTTTAATGTGACTCTGCCTGATTGGGTGCCATCATTGCCGCAAACCTTTGTTGCAGCAGGTATAATCATGGGTCTGCTGCTGATTGCAGAAGGGCTGCTCATTCAGATGAACGCAGTCAAACAGACGTCACCACGCTTTGTAAAAACGCCGCGCGGAATGAAAGCCGGCGCATTTTTCACCAAAAGAATCTGGCTTGTCCCTTTATTGATTCCCGTTCCTGATGGACTGATCAGCGAGGCAGGCTGGTGGCCACTGCTTAGTATGGGTGATTCGTATTCACTGATGATCCTTCCAGCAGTGCTCGGCTATCAGCTGACAGTCGTTCACGATCTGCCGCAAAGCATTCTGAAAGTAAACGCAGCGCAGGTCATCTGGCTCGGCGTACTGACTTCGGTTCTTGCAGCAGGCTCAATCTGGGCACCGTATTTGATTCTTGCTTCATTCGCAATCGCGTTTGCAGGTAAAGTTTTCATAATGCTAAAAACGCGTAAAGTCTGCAGAAGGTCCGGATATCATTTTATCAATGGAGATAAAAGCGTCATGATCATCGACGTCCTGCCTGGCACGCCCGCTGCTAAAATGGGTCTGCTGCGCGGTGAAATGATCCATAAAGTAAACGGTCAGATCGTCAGCAACGAACGCGAATTTTATCAGGCGGTCCAAAAAAGCCGTGCGCACTGCAAACTCGAAGTTCTTAATCATGCAGGAGAAGTCCGCTACACCCAGGCTGCCCTGTATGAAGGCCAGCACCACCAGCTCGGATTAATCTTAATAGATGACCGGAAACGTGAAACAGCCTGAGGGATCAGGCTGTTTTTTGTTTGTGGGGCCGGGGATGTGAGGGAGATGAATAATTAGCACAGGTGATAGTATAAATGAGGAAGGTGAGGGATAAATGGTAAGAGGTGTAACAATTATCATGATGTCAGGCTCATCAGGATGAAATAAATGAATAAGGTGATTGAATCATTCTAAAAGGTGATAGAAAAAACTCCTCCCACTTCCTCAATGCCATTGAGACAATTATTTTACAAACTCTGTATTGTACAACGTTACCTGTCAATGCTACTATTAGCTAAATTATATAATGGGGTGAGCTTATGGGGATCCATCATTACTTTAAAAGTCTGTCAGACATGGAAAAGCTGTACCGCTGTCCGGGTAAGTTCAAATACAATGAACATACAGTAGCAGCCCATTCTTTTAAAGTCACAAAAATCGCCCAGTTCCTCGGAACAGTCGAAGAACATCACGGTAAAACAGTTAACTGGAAAAATCTTTACGAAAAAGCATTAAACCATGATTACCCTGAAATCTTCACAGGTGATATTAAAACACCAGTGAAATACGCCTCCTCAGAATTGAACCGCCTCTTCAGTGAAGTGGAAGAGGAGATGGCGCACAAATTTGTACTGGCTGAATTCCCTGATGAATACCAGTCGATCTATCTGTCGCGCTTTAAAGAGGGGAAAGACCGTACACTTGAAGGAAACATTTTATCCGTAGCAGATAAAATCGACCTGCTGTACGAATCATTCGGTGAAATCCAAAAAGGCAATCCGGAGCCGATTTTTCTTGAGATCTACCAGGAAGCTCTTTCTACGATCTTAAGATTCCGTGAAATGACGAGCGTTGCATTCTTTCTTGAAAAAGTACTGCCGGATATGCTCGCTGAAAAGTTTATTCCACACTCAGAGCTGAGTAAAATTACGGAAAATCTTATTGCAGCATCAAAGTGAGTCCAGTATGATGAAAACGTGAGGTGATCATATGGGCACAAAAATTCTGATGGCCATGTTTCTGCCGGCACTGTTAGTCGTCCTTTTCACCCGCATCACCTACAGCCGCACGATCGCGATGCTGCTGACAATTGCGCTGATTGCAGGGTCTTCTTACAAAGGATATACAGGCAGCTGGTACGTCATCATCGTAGACGCTGCTTCACTGACACTCGGTCTCTGGTATGCCAACAGATATATGAAAAAATATACAGATAAACAGCGCGGAATCGCTTAGGTTCCGGGCTGTTTTTTGATGTTGGAGATGGGACGGCTGAGGAAGTAGCATTTTCAACATTCTGATGACCTGTTTATCTGCCCTGAATAACTAATTAGAATGTATGTTCGCTTTTCGCTGTCCTTTTTTATCTCAAGGTGGTAAACTTATTGAGACAATTAATTTGCCTAAAACCCTGTTTCATTTCATCATAAAGGGTATGAATATAGAAGAAGGTTTTTCACGGAATGATTTTTAGGAGGCGTTTGATACATGGTGCAGGAATTTGATTTGCAGTCAAAATATCAGCCGGCGGGGGATCAGCCTGCTGCAATTAAGAAACTGGTAGAGGGTGTTGAAAAGCAGAAGAAGCATCAGACATTACTTGGTGCAACGGGTACAGGGAAGACCTTTACGGTTTCAAATGTTGTACAGGAGGTAAAAAAACCAACGCTGGTTATTGCCCATAACAAGACGCTTGCTGGACAGCTGTATAGTGAATTCAAGGAGTTTTTCCCGAATAACGCAGTTGAATACTTCGTCAGTTATTATGACTACTATCAGCCTGAAGCTTACGTGCCTCAGACAGATACATTTATTGAGAAAGATGCAAGCATCAACGATGAAATCGATAAATTACGTCACTCTGCTACTTCTTCACTGTTTGAGCGGGATGACGTCATTATTATTTCATCTGTGTCCTGCATCTATGGTTTAGGTTCCCCGGAAGAATATAAAGAGCTTGTGGTCTCACTCAGAGTCGGTATGGAAATTGAACGGAATCAGCTGTTAAGAAGACTTGTTGATATTCAGTATGAGCGCAATGATATTGCCTTCACACGTGGTACGTTCCGCGTGCGTGGTGATGTTGTTGAGATCTTTCCAGCTAAAAATGATGAGCACTGCATTCGCGTCGAGTTTTTCGGTGATGAAATTGACCGGATCAGAATGGTTGATGCACTGACAGGTGAGATTCTTGGTGACCGTGACCACGTAGCTGTTTTCCCGGCATCCCACTTCGTTACACGCGATGAGAAAATGCGCAAAGCCATTGAAAATATTGAGATCGAACTTGAAGAGCAGCTGAAAATTTTAAAAGAAGAAGATAAGCTGCTCGAAGCACAGCGCCTTGAACAGCGTACGCGTTATGACCTTGAGATGATGAGAGAGATGGGATTCTGTTCGGGAATTGAGAACTATTCCAGACACTTAACGCTCCGAGAAGCAGGGGCTACCCCTTATACGCTGATTGACTATTTCCCGGATGACTTCCTGCTGGTTATTGATGAGTCACACGTGACGCTGCCGCAGATCCGCGGTATGTATAACGGTGACCAGGCGCGTAAAAAGGTATTGGTGGATCACGGTTTCCGTCTGCCTTCAGCTATGGATAACCGCCCATTAAAATTTGAAGAATTCGAAACGCATGTGCATAATGCGATCTATGTATCTGCAACGCCGGGTCCTTATGAAATCGAACACACAGATGAAATGGTCGAACAGATTATCCGTCCAACCGGTTTGCTTGACCCGACAGTTGAGATCAGACCGAGTGAGGGACAGATAGATGACCTGCTTGGTGAGATTCAGGACCGGATTGCGAAAAATGAGCGGACACTGATTACTACGCTCACGAAAAAAATGTCTGAAGACCTGACAGATTACTTAAAGGAAATCGGCATTAAAGTTCAATACCTGCATTCAGAAGTGAAAACCCTGGAACGGATTGAGATTATACGCGATCTCAGAATCGGGAAGTATGATGTACTGATCGGAATTAACCTGCTCAGAGAAGGACTGGATATTCCGGAGGTTTCACTCATCACGATACTGGATGCTGATAAGGAAGGTTTCCTGAGATCTGACCGTTCACTGATTCAGACGATTGGACGTGCAGCCCGTAACTCAAACGGCCACGTTATTTTATATGCAGATAAAGTCACTGATTCCATGCAACGCGCAATGGAAGAAACAGCCAGACGCCGTGAAAAGCAGATTGCTTATAACGAAGAACACGGCATTACGCCAGTGACGATCAATAAAGAAATCCGTGACGTCATCAGAGCAACGCATGCTGTTGAAGAAGCGGAAGAGTATGTATCACCTGCTGAACAGATGAAGAAGCTTTCTAAGCAGGAGCGTGCGAAAGTCATTGAGTCTATGGAAATTGAAATGAAGGAAGCAGCCCGTGCGCTTGACTTTGAAAAAGCGGCTGAGCTGCGTGACCTGATTTTAGAATTGAAAGCGGAAGGATGACCTGACAATGGGTAAAGATCAAATTATTATACAGGGCGCCCGTGCGCATAACTTAAAAAACGTTGATATTAAAATTCCGCGTGACAAACTAGTGGTGATGACGGGGCTTTCAGGCTCCGGTAAATCATCACTCGCATTTGATACGATCTATGCGGAAGGACAGAGACGATACGTTGAATCACTGTCTGCTTATGCAAGACAGTTCCTCGGTCAAATGGATAAACCGGATGTAGACACAATCGAAGGACTGTCACCAGCGATCTCAATTGATCAGAAAACGACGAGCCGCAACCCGCGTTCAACTGTTGGTACAGTAACAGAGATCTATGATTACTTACGTCTGCTTTTTGCAAGAATCGGACGACCGGTCTGCCCGGACCACGGTATCGAGATCACTTCACAGACTGTCGAACAGATGGTTGACCGCATCTATGAGTATCCGGAACGGACAAAGCTTCAGGTACTTGCTCCACTTGTGTCAGGACGTAAAGGTACACATGCCAAGATACTTGAAGATGTGAAAAAGCAGGGTTACGTTCGCGTTCGTGTTAATGGTGAGATGATGGACGTCGGAGATGAAATCGACCTTGATAAAAATAAAAAGCATTCAATTGAAGTCATTATTGACCGTATTGTTGTAAAAGAAGGGGCAGAAGCAAGATTAGCTGACTCTCTTGAAGCCGCACTTCAGCTCGGCGATGGAAATGTCATTGTTGACGTAATCGACGAAGAGGAAATCAAGTTCAATGAGCACCATGCCTGCCCAATCTGCGGGTTCTCAATCGAAGAGCTTGAGCCGAGAATGTTTTCATTTAACTCTCCCTTCGGTGCGTGCCCTGACTGTGACGGACTTGGAACAAAACTTGAGGTGGATCTCGACCTTGTCATACCGGACTGGACCCGTTCACTTAATGACCATGCCATTGCCCCGTGGGAACCGACAAGCTCACAATACTATCCATCTATGCTAAAAGCAGTGTGCGAGCACTATGATATTGATATGGATATTCCGGTGAAAGACATTCCGAAGAAAAAGATGGATAAAATTCTAAAAGGATCAGGCCGTGAAAAAATCTATTTCCGCTATGAAAATGATTTCGGTCAGGTACGCGAAAACAATATCAATTTTGAAGGGGTTCTCAAAAACGTTGAACGCCGTTATCGTGAAACCAGTTCAGATTATATCCGTGAGCAGATGCAGAAATATATGGCCCAGCATCATTGCCCGACCTGCGGGGGACACCGTCTGAAGCGTGAAAGTCTTGCGGTAAAAGTACAGGATCTGCATATTGGACACATTACTTCATATTCAATTGAAGAAGCTAAGGCATTCTTTAATGAAGTGGAGCTGACGGAAAAAGAAATGCAGATCGCACGTCTTATTCTGCGTGAAATTAATGAGCGTCTCAGCTTCCTTGTGAACGTCGGACTTGATTACCTGACGCTCAGCCGTGCAGCCGGTACCCTATCCGGTGGTGAAGCACAGCGGATCAGACTGGCTACACAAATCGGTTCTCAGCTGTCAGGTGTGCTTTATATCCTTGATGAGCCTTCTATCGGACTTCATCAGCGTGATAATGACCGCCTGATTGAAACATTGAAAAACATGCGGAATATCGGTAATACACTAATTGTCGTAGAGCACGATGAAGACACAATGCTTGCAGCGGACTACCTGATCGACGTTGGACCTGGCGCAGGTGTCCACGGCGGTGAAATTGTCGCGGCCGGCACGCCAAAGCAGGTAATGCGAAACGGAAAGTCACTGACAGGTCAGTATTTGTCAGGCAAAAAGTTTATTCCGCTGCCATCTGAACGCAGAAAGCCTGATAAAAAACGTCAGCTTCAGATTAAAGGGGCAAAGGAAAACAACCTGAAAGAAGTGGACGTGAATATTCCACTTGGCGTCTTAACATCTGTTACCGGTGTATCCGGTTCAGGTAAAAGTACGCTGATCAACAGCATTCTGCATAAGTCACTCGCACAGAAACTTCACCGTTCCAAAGTGAAGCCTGGTGAGCACAAAGAGATCAAAGGGATCGATCAGCTTGAAAAAGTCATTGATATTGATCAGTCACCAATCGGAAGAACACCGCGTTCCAACCCGGCGACTTATACAGGCGTATTTGATGATATCCGCGACGTTTTCGCTACAACGAATGAAGCAAAAGTCCGCGGTTATAAAAAGGGCCGTTTCAGTTTTAATGTAAAAGGCGGACGCTGTGAAGCCTGCCGCGGCGATGGGATTATTAAAATTGAAATGCACTTCCTGCCGGATGTATACGTGCCGTGTGAAGTCTGTCACGGTAAACGCTATAACCGCGAAACGCTTGAAGTAAAATATAAAGGTAAAAATATTGCAGATGTACTGGCAATGACTGTGGAGGACGGCCTGTCATTTTTCGAAAACATTCCAAAGATCAGCCGTAAGCTGCAAACGATTGTAGATGTAGGACTCGGATACATTACACTTGGTCAGCCCGCTACAACACTTTCAGGTGGTGAAGCGCAGCGTGTTAAGCTGGCTTCAGAACTGCACAGACGTTCAACAGGTAAATCAATGTATATTCTTGATGAGCCAACAACCGGACTGCACGTCGATGATATTTCCAGACTGCTGAACGTCCTTCAGCGTCTCGTTGATAACGGAGATACCGTGCTGATCATTGAACACAATCTGGATATTATTAAAGCATCAGACTATATTATCGACCTCGGCCCTGAAGGCGGGGACAGAGGCGGTACGATTCTTGCGTGCGGTTCACCTGAGGATATTGCTGAAGTGAAAGAGTCCTATACAGGAAGCTATCTGAAACCGGTTCTTGAACGTGACCGCAGCCGAATGGAAGAAAAAATGGCTGAACGTACCGGAGAAAAAGTAAATGCTTAAAAATCGTCCCGGGGCTTTAGGACAATCTCAGTCCTGAGACGGGTGGTCAGTTCCCTTTTTTCTGTCATGCTTATAATCAAATGAAACTTTTATTTCAGTCATTCGTATAAAAGGTAGTTCAGGATTGTAGAGACAATTTCAAAATCAGAGGAGAGTGTCAAATACATGGAAAACGAACGTCAAAGAATTTTAAGTATGGTGGAAAAGGGTACGATCACAGCTTCAGAAGCTTTAACACTTTTAGAAGCGCTTGAAAAGGATGGTTCAGCTAAAGCTTCGGCAGATAGCAGAACTTCATCAGAAAGCACAACTTCTAGCACGACGTCACACCAGGAAAAAACGTATGAACAGCAAAGCCGTTCATCTGATCAGTCACGTGAATATAATGATTCAGGCAGTTCACAGAAAAAAGAATTCCCATTCAATCTCGATGAAATGATCAATGATCTGTTTGGAACAATTGAGAAGAAATCAAAGGAATTCAAAACTGAACAGAATAAGAAAAACACCCGTCAGCAGCAGAAAGATAAACTGACAGATTTCGTTCAGACAGCATTTGAAAAAGTAAAAGGGCTTGACCTTGAATTCAATATGGGCCCGTCCCTTGAGTTCAAACATGTCTTTGAATCTGAAAAAGCTGAACTGATTGATATCGAAACAAGTATTTCAAACGGAAAGCTTACTATTCGTCCGTGGGATGAAGATTTTGTCCGTGCAGAATGTAATGTGAAAGTATTCCGCAGTGATGATGAATTTAAAGCCAAGCAGCAGCTGAAGGATTCAGTTATTTTTAACACGAACTTTAAAAAGCTTCGATTTGTCTCTGATCTCAAAATGATGAGCCTTGATACCGTTCTTTATGTACCAAAAGCGAATTATGAGAGATGGGATATCCGCCTGTTCAACGGTAAATTCCAGGCTGAAGGCGGAAACGTCAATAAAGTTAAAGTCCGTACAGCGAACGGAAAGATCGAGCTTTCAAATATGCTGATCGAAAAGGCAGAACTTGAAACAGCAAACGGCGGAATCAATGTTGAAAACACACGTGCTGATGTGATTGAAGCAGAATCAGTCAACGGTAAAGTCAATGTTGAAGGCGCCCTTGATGAAATTGACGCGCAATCTGTTAATGGAAAGATTGTCTGCAGCACATCAAGCTCCTCTGCGAGAAGAATCGAAGCAAAATCCCTTGCCGGCCCGATTGAAATCAACGTGCCGGAGACAGTATCTCTTGATGGAACACTCAGAACCAACTTTGGTAAGCTGAGAGTCGATTTTGACCAGATGGACCATGTTGAAGAGCGCGAGGAAATGATGCAGCGCAGATTGAATTTCAGAAAAGATCGTGAAGGCGCATCAAAGCTCTATATCACAGCAGATGCAAAAACAGGAGCCGTAACTGTCAAATCTTATTCAAAAAATCGTGAAACAAACGCGTAACTCATTCGTCTATATAGATGACCAGGATTCACACAAATAAAAAACAGCCTGATGCGCGTCCCCCCAGACATGCGTGTCAGGCTGTTTTGTTATGTAAACAGGGTAGAGATAGGGTTGTACTTGCGGGTTCATACCAGTTGCTGCGGTGTACGTTCCATGACAACTTAACCTCCATCCCCATAATACGCACAACATAATATGTTTCCCTACTCCTATTTCAAGGTATAATACAATAAATACATAAGGCGGGTGAGGATGATGGAGACGTTTATTAACCGGATCATGTGGTTTGGATTCAGTACAGTAGGTGCAGCTTTTCTTGGGACTGGTATCCTTTTTGTCGTGCTGGCTTTTGTAACAATGAATGCCGATATTATGGGATTCTTTAAATGGGTACTGCTCATTTTCCACTGGGGTGTAGGCGGGATCAGTCTGCTGTTATCCCTTGCGATTTTAGCGGTGGGGCTCAAACTGAGATTTTCATCAGGTAAAGAAAACCCTGAAGTATCTAACGCAAATTAAAAAGAAGTCGGGTGCGCATTTGACTGTGCATCCGACTTCTTTTTCGTTTACTTAATGATTGCTTCAAAGCCTGCTTTTTCTAAAGCGGCCACCTGTTTTTGAGCGAGTTCTTTCTGAGAGAAGGCGCCGGCCTGTACATAATAAATCTTTTTCGACCTTCCCAGATAATCAAGAATGCCCTCAGCTATAGCTTCCCCGCATTTGGTCCGGTAATCCTCACTTGCAAGCAGCTGCTTGTCTTCCCGGTTCGTCATAAACCCGCATTCAAAAAGTACAGCAGGCATTTTTGTTTCCCTTAACACGTGAAAGTCAGCTGTTTTAATGCCCCTGTCCGGTCTGTTAACTGCTTGTATCAGCTTGCTGTGTATAGTATGAGCAAGCTGTTTTTCATCATGCGAGTGAAGAGGGTGGATATAAGTCTCAATCCCTTTTACCCCATTCCACACGCTACCGCCGAATGCATTTGCATGAATAGAGACAAACAGATCTGCCTTACTGTCATTCGCAAGGTTTGTTCTTGCTGATAAAGGTACATCGTGATCATCACGGTGTGGTGTCAGCACAGTGATCCCTTCCTTCTGCAGCATTTGCTTAGCAGCCAAAGCAGCCGCCCTGTTAAAAGCATACTCATTCATCCCATCCGGACTTCTTTTACCCGGCGTGTCATAACTGTGCCCTGCATCAATACAAACAATCGTCATGTGTTCCCCTCCTGAATTTGTAGTGGAGTGTAAACTCCGTCCCCAAAGCCCTCCGCTCCGTGCCAAGTCTGTCCCCTTGGAGTGGAGTGTAAACTCCGTCCCCGGAGCCCTTTGCTCCGCGCAAAGTCTGTCCCCCTGGAGTGGAGTGTAAACTCCGTCCCCAGAGCCCTTTGCTCCGCGCCAAGTCTGTCCCCTTGGAGTGGAGTGTAAACTCCGTCCCCAGAGCCCTCTGCTCCGCGCCAAGTCTGTCCCCCTGGAGTGGAGTGTAAACTCCGTCCCCCGTAAAACAGATCGTTCCCCGCCACCCTTTCAGACACCTTTTGTCAAAACATTTCGGTTTTCTAATGTAGTCCTTCATTTTTCAAAGTGCTACAATAGACTGTATGTGAGATGAGCAGGGAGGATCGATATGGCTAAGGTAACGACGAATGAGATTATTGAGAAGTTTAAGATGGAGCTTGTGAGCGGTGAGGAAGGGATTCACCGTCCGATCACGACGAGTGATATTTCAAGACCGGGTCTTGAGATGGCTGGTTACTTCAGCTATTATCCTGCTGAGCGGATTCAGCTGCTCGGCCGGACGGAGATGTCATTTTATGAGCTGCTGTCAACGGATGAGAAGAAGGACCGGATGAGGCAGTTATGTACGGATAATACGCCTGGCATTATCTTGTCACGTGATATTGAAGTGCCAAAGGAATTAATAGAAGCTTCTGAGCTGGGCCAGGTGCCGGTCATGAGAACGCCTGTGAAAACGACGCGATTTTCAAGCCGACTGACAAATTTCCTGGAAAGTAAGCTTGCGCCAACAACGGCACTTCACGGAGTGCTTGTAGACATTTACGGCGTTGGTGTGCTGATTACAGGTAAAAGCGGCGTCGGTAAGAGTGAAACTGCACTTGAGCTTGTCAAGCGGGGACACCGCCTTGTTGCTGATGACAGCGTAGAGATTCGCCAGGAGGATACCGATACACTGATCGGGTCATCTCCTGAACTGATTGAGCATCTGCTTGAGATCAGAGGACTTGGCATTATTAATGTCATGACGCTGTTCGGAGCTGGGGCTGTGCGCAGTCATAAGCGTGTGACACTTGTGATTGACCTTGAGATCTGGGATAAGACGAAGCAGTATGACCGTCTTGGGCTGGATGAAGAAACGATGCGGATTATTGATACAGATATTACGAAGATCACGCTGCCTGTCAGACCCGGACGAAACCTTGCAGTTATTATTGAAGTAGCCGCAATGAACTTCCGTCTGAAAAGAATGGGCATGAATGCAGCAGAGCAATTTTCAAACCGTTTGAACGATATCATTGTTGACGGCGACCATGACGATATTTAATCAGGAGGAAAAGAGATGATGTTATTAACAGCCCAGCCGATCGATCCGGTTGCGTTCAGCATTGGACCGCTCAGTGTGGCCTGGTATGGACTGATTATCGGAACGGGGATTGTGCTTGGTTATCTTCTTGCCAACCGAGAAGCGGACAGGCTTGGGATGCCAAAGGATATGTTTGCTGACCTTTTAATCTGGGCAGTGCCGATTGCGATTATCAGTGCGAGAATTTATTATGTGATTTTTCAATGGGACTATTATTCACAGAATCCGGGCGAGATCGTCGCAATATGGAATGGCGGGATTGCCATTCACGGGGCACTGATCGGTTCAGTTGCAACAGGTGTTGTGTTTGCGAAAATGAGAAAACTATCATTCTGGAAAATTGTCGATATCGCAGCACCAAGTATTATTTTAGGACAGATGCTTGGGCGCTGGGGGAACTTTATTAATCAGGAAGCGCACGGCGGTGAAGTGTCGCGCAGTTTCCTTGAAGGACTTTTTATTCCGGACTGGATCATCAATCAGATGTATATAGAGGTAAATGGCAGCTTCGCTTACTATCACCCGACATTTTTATATGAATCTGTCTGGAACTTTGCAGGACTGATCCTGCTTCTGCTTCTTCGAAAAGTGAATCCGGTCCGCGGGGAGATTTTCCTCAGCTATGTGATCTGGTATTCAGTTGGACGTGCATTTGTAGAAGGGCTGCGGACTGACAGCCTGATGCTCACTGAGACGATCCGCGTTGCACAGGCGATTTCTATTCTGCTTGTGATCGTTGCGATCGCGCTGATTCTGTACCGCAGATTTGGCCAGGGCATCACAACCCGTTATGCTGATAAACGAAATTAGGTGAAGGACATGAACCAACAGACAATAAAAGACGGCTTGAAAGCAGGACTGAATACGACGTGGACACTGGGGAAGATCATTTTTCCGATCACGTTTCTGATTACGATTCTTCAATTCACTCCTGTGCTCGGCTTCATCACTGACCTGATTGCCCCTTTTATGGGACTGTTCGGCCTCAGCGGTGAAGCAGCCGTACCGCTCGTTTTAGGAAATCTCTTAAATTTATATGCCGGAATTGCCGGAATCCTATCGCTTGAAATGACAGTGAAAGAAGTATTTATCATTGCAGTCATGCTGTCTTTTTCACATAACCTGTTAATTGAAACAGGTGTTGCGTTAAAGGTGGGCGTGAAGCTTTGGGTGATTCTGCTTGTCAGACTCGGACTCGCATTTGGTTCAGCGATTGTCATCAATCTGGTCTGGAGCGGCGGCGAAGAGATCGCCCAGTACGGTATGGTGCCTGTGAGTGAACCGGATGTGAGCGGATGGGGATCGATTCTGATTCTGGGGCTTGAGAAGGCAGCGTTTGGTGTTCTGCAGCTGGCGATGATCGTGATTCCGTTAATGATTGTCATCCAGATCATGCGTGACCTGAAATGGCTGGACGTATTCTCACGCTGGATGGCTCCGGTTACGAGAGGGCTTGGCATGAAGGAAAATACGTCAATGACCCTTGTAGCAGGCCTGACAATCGGCCTCGCCTATGGTGCAGGTGTCATGATCAAAGCGGTTCAGGAAGACGGTGTCAGCAAAAAGGATGCCACACTTGCGTTTATTTTCCTCGTTGCCTGTCACGCAGTCGTTGAGGATACGCTGATCTTTATTCCGCTGGGCATTCCGATCCTGCCGCTTTTATTAATCCGTCTGATAACAGCAGTTTTACTGACCATTACTGTAGCTGCAATCTGGAATCGGGCTGAGAGGAGAGAACCAAGCTATGAGCAACCGCATTGATACTGTGCTGTTTGACCTTGATGGCACATTAATTAATACAAACGAGTTAATCATTTCTTCATTTTTACACGTGATGGATCACTATTATCCAGGTGAATACCGCCGCGATGACGTGCTTCAATTCATGGGGCCGCCGCTCGTTGATTCATTTCAGTCGCTGAACCCTGAAAAAACGCAGGAAATGGTCGACTACTACAGAGCTTACAATATGCAGATGCACGACGAACTCGTCACCCCTTTTGAAGGAGTGGATGAGGCAGTCAAAGCACTACATGAACGCGGCATCAAGCTCGCCATCGTATCCACAAAGCGTCATGACATGGTGCTAAAAGGGTTAAAGCTGATGAACCTGGATCAGTACTTTGACGTTGTGATCGGACTCGATGATGTCGAGCGCGCAAAACCGGACCCGGAACCGCTCAACAAGGCTCTTGATGCACTTGGGTCGAAAGCTGACTCCGCCATCATGGTTGGTGATAACCACCACGACATTGAAGGCGGAAAAAACGCAGGTACATTATCCGCAGGTGTCGCCTGGACTTCAAAAGGGCGGGACTACCTTAATATGTACCAGCCTGACTATATGCTTGAGAACATGAGTGAATTATTGAAGATCATTGAGGAAAGCGGCTCATGAGAAGAACGAAGCGCTATCCAGTAGAAGGGTCAAACTCGCTTTGGCAGCTCTATAAAACCGTTTCGTTTTTTAAAGTGGCCTGGAATTTTGCCGTGCTTCAGACAGCGAGGTACACCCCATTTATCAGCTTGAAAAACTGGATGTACCGCAACCTGCTTGGTATGAAAATCGGTGAGAAGACAGCTTTTGCGCTGATGGTGATGCCAGATACGCTTTATCCTGAAATGATTAAAGTAGGCCGGAATACGATAATTGGCTATAACTCTGTGATTCTGGCGCATGAATATCTGGTTGAGGAATACAGGCTTGGTGAAGTGATCATTGGCGATAACGTCATGATCGGTGCAAACTCAACTGTCCTGCCCGGCGTTGTCATTGGAGACGGCGCAGTCATTTCAGCTGCCACGCTCGTTCATCGTGACGTGCCGGCTGGTGCATTCGCAGGGGGCAACCCGATGCAGATTATCAAAATGCCTGAACAGAAAAAAGAGCAGCTGGATTAACTCCGCTGCTCTTTTTGTATTTATGCCGGGATACTCGATTTTGCCACGCGCGTTTGCGGGAATACCTGAAGCATTTTCGCCCCGACAACCGCTGCTACAAATGAAAGAATAATATCTTTTGGAATTGTCGGCAGCATCCATACCCATGCCATCACATACGTAAATCCTTCCGGTGCGTTAAACCATAGTTTATACGCCATATACATCCAGTTGGTGCCAAGCACGTAATTGATCACTGAACCGATCAGTGCTGCTGCAACAAGTACCGCAAACGACTTATGCTTTTCAGTCATCCATCCCACAAACCATGCGACAACTATATAAGAAAGAATAAATCCAAATGTCGGACTGATCAGCGTACCAAGACCGCCGCCCCAGCCTGCAAATACTGGCATACCGGCAAGACCAATCAATAAGTAAACGGTCATTGCGATCGGACCCCACTTTTTACCGAGCAGGATTCCTGCAATTAGACAAACAACTGTCTGCAGCGTGACCGGCACGTTGCCAATCACAAGGATCGGCACAATCGAAGTAATATTAGCGCCAATTGCCATCAGTGCAGCAAAAAGTGATGCCAGCACCATTCCGTGAACGGGTGATTTAACCATATTCATTCCTCTTTTCATATAAAATGTATTGTATTATGTACAAACCAAATTATATTGGACAGTGATTTTTAAGTCAACCTAATTTTTAAAAAGGTTAACTTAAAGTGGGGGGCTGGGACAGACCCCAACTTCGTTACACCGATGTTTCAATTTAGTGAAATTAAGTGTTAAAGGTTTGCTTTTTCTCTAATATTCGTTACAATGCAATCTAGGCTTAGAAATTAGAGATTTTGGAAATTCGAAAGGGGTTTTACCGAAATGAACTTTAAAAAAATCTTTCTTCCTTTCGCTGCAGGTGCACTGGCACTAGGGCTAGCGGCATGCAGTGATGATGAGGAAGCGGCAAATACAGAAGCTGAAGGTACAGAAGAACCAACTGCTGAAGAGCAGCAGGCAACAGAAGAACAACAGCAGGCAATGGAAGACATGCAGGCTGCACTTGAAGAACAGCAGGTTGCTGAAGATGAAGTGGTTCTGACAATTAACGGTGAAGAAATTCTGGGTGAAGAATACAATGCAGCACTTGGATCTGCACAAAACAACTTCCAGCGCATGGGTCAGGACCCTACGACTGAAGAAGCAGCAGAACAGATCAAAACACAGACAATTGAATTGATCACGAATCAGACACTGATTCTTCAAAAAGCAGAAGAAGCTGGACTTGAAGCAAGTGAAGAAGAGATCGATGAAGAATACGCAACATTTGCTGAACAAAACGGCGGCGAAGAAGCGCTGAACGAAATCATGACAGCACAAGGTATGGAAGAAGCTGAACTCCGTGACCGTATGGCTGATTCTATTAAATTCGATAAGTATATCGAGCAGGTAGCTCCAGTGGAAGAGCCGACTGACGAAGAAATTCAGACATACTATGACGAAGCAGCTGCCCAGGGAGAAGAAGCTGGACAGGAAGTACCTCCGCTTGAAGAAACACGCGACCAGATCGTTACAATCCTGACTGATCAGCAACAGCAGGAACTACTGATGGCTCACCTTGAAGAGCTTAAAGCAGAATCAGAAATTGAAACAATGATCTAAATGAATGAGAGGCATCTCCTTAGGGAGGTGTCTTTTTTAGTATGTCTGAGCTTCTGTAGCGAGGCGCATGGCGGGGGTCACTGCAGCTGCGGACTGTCTCGTGACAACTGCTTAGTGCCTCACTACAGTAAACCCGGGTGTATCCTACAGCTGCAAAGCAAAACACAACAGCTATCAGCCATAACACTGCAACCAAAGCCCGTGCACAGCGAAGCCGCCCTTCATGCACTCAGGAAACAAACCTTAGTTTCTTAAAAGCATTACGAGTGACCGGCGCAAAACGATTATGATGTATTCAAACACGCGGGTCCCACTGCTGCAGACCGGTCACAAAAAACATCTCCACCATCGCACACACTTCGAAACACACCCCTTGACTAACCACACCATCCCTAGTAAACTACACAATATCTTTATTTTATTATCGTATTAGCGAACTAAAGGATTCAGTCAATTATTCGAGTATCACAAGCTTGATAGGGTATAATAATGTACATGAATGAGCTCTGTGGTTTTATTTCTACTAAATAAAGTTGACCGCCGCTCGGAAAGCCTCCGCCTGAAGCGCAGGTCAACGGTTCTAATATACAAACCATGAAAGGTTGTGGAGACGGTGTCAAAGCTGTTTATGTTTGAAAAACCGATCGGAATGAGAGATACGTTTCCTCATTTATATAGCTTGAAAAAAGAAATCCGCATGAACATTGAAAACGAAATGATGAACTGGGGCTATGAATTCATGGAAACACCGGCGCTCGAATACGACGAAACAGTCGGTGAAGCATCAGCCATTTTAGATCAGCAGCTATTCAAACTGCTTGATCAGCAGGGCAGAACATTAGTCCTGCGCCCTGATATGACAACACCGATTGCACGTGTTGCAGCATCAAAGCTGTTAAAAGACCGCAATCCCCTGAGACTTGCGTATGCAGCAAATCTGTTCCGTGCACAACAGCGTGAAGGTGGGAGACCGGCTGAATTTGAACAGATTGGCGTTGAGCTGATCGGAGATTCGACTGTTAGTGCAGACGCTGAAACAATTGCACTTATGGCTTCAGTTCTGAAAGCCTCGGGTCTTAAAGACTTCACGATTGCAGTCGGCCACGTCGGCTTCCTGCAGGAGCTGTTCCTGCAGATTGTGGGTACAGAAGAACGTGCTGAAAAATTAAGGAAACACCTTTATGAAAAGAATTATGTAGGCTACAGAAAACATGTTGACTCATTGCCGCTTTCTTCTATTGATAAAAAGAGACTGATTGATGTTCTCCATATTCAGGGTAATGGCGGATCGATTGCGAAAGCGGAAGCCCTTTTAGAAGGGGAAGGCGGACGCGGTGCATTGCGGGAGCTTGAGGAATTATTGTCAGTGTTAAAGGATTATGGCGTTGAGGATTATGTGAAAATGGACGTGTCACTCGTCAGTCACATGTCATATTATACGGGCGTGCTGTTTGAAGTATACGCAGATCACGTAGGGTTTGTGCTTGGTAACGGCGGACGTTATGACAACCTGCTGAAGAAATTCGGTGCAGAAGTGGGTGCAACAGGGTTTGGCATTAGAATGGATTACCTGATGGAAGCACTCGGTAAAAGTGTGGAGCAGGCTCAGCCGGCGCTCATCTTATTTTCAGCTGAACGGAGAAAAGAAGCTGCGGCAAAGGCAGCTGAATTCAGAGAAAATCAACAGCCTGTGATTGTACAGGATGTAAAAGGTGTAACGGACCTGGATCGTTTTACTGCAGGATTTAAAGAAGTGTATTCGTTTATTGGAAAGGCAGGGGATCAGGCATGAAGGAATTAACGATTGCCATGCCAAAAGGGCGTATATTTGAAGAAGCGGTCGTCATGTTGAAAGAGGCTGGCTACAATCTGCCGCCTGAATTCGATGATTCGAGAAAGCTGATCATTGAAGTGCCGGAAGAGAATCTGCGCTTTATTTTAGCAAAACCAATGGACGTTCCGACTTATGTGGAGCATGGAGTAGCGGATATCGGCATTGCCGGTAAAGACGTGATGCTTGAAGAAGAGCGGCACGTATATGAACTGCTGGACTTGAAAATCAGCCACTGCTATTTAGCGGTAGCAGGGCTTCCCGATACGGAAATGAATGAAGTGGCCCCACGGATCGCAACAAAATATCCGAATGTCGCATCGTCTTATTTCAGAGAACAGGGCGAGCAGGTTGAGATTATTAAGCTGAACGGTTCGATTGAGATTGCGCCGATTATCGGATTGACGGACCGGATTGTGGATATCGTGTCTACTGGCCGTACGTTAAAGGAAAACGGCCTGGTAGAGTACAAGCATATTGTGGATATTACGTCACGGCTGATTGCCAATCCGGTGAGTTACCGCCTGATGCATGACCGGATCAGTGAAATGACGGACAGGCTTGAGAAGGTTGTGAACGGATAATCAGTATGATTTTAACAAGCTGGCGCCTGATCTACGTTCCAGGCGGACGCTTTCCGGACGGAGGTTGCTGAGCCTCCTCGCCTTCGGCTGTGGGGTCTCAGCTTCCCTCTAATCGTCCCGGAGTCGCCGCCTTCCACTGCGATCAGCGCTGCGGATCACATCCTACTTTGCAGATTTAAAATGAGAAAGGAATTGCTAACTTATGGATATTCGTTTTCTAAATGAGGGCAAAATCCCGCGTCAGTCGCTTGATCAGGGGACTGAGGCGCAGCGGAAGAGTGTGCAGGAGATTATTGATCAGGTGAAGAAGAAGGGTGACGAAGCCGTCCGCTTTTACACGGAGCAGTTTGACGGTGTAAAGCTTGAGTCATTAAGAGTGACGGATGATGAAGTGGATGCAGCATTACTGGAGCTCGATGAAGAACTGCTTGCGATTTTGCAAGAAGCTTCAAATAATATCCGCTCTTTTCATGAAAAGCAGGTTCAGCAGTCATGGATGACGACTGAGGAAAACGGTACACTGCTCGGACAGAAAGTAACAGCGCTTGATGCAGCCGGTATATACGTGCCGGGTGGAACAGCGGCCTATCCTTCATCTGTTCTGATGAATGCAATTCCGGCTCAGGTTGCAGGTGTGAAGCGGATCGTAATGGTCACACCTCCAGGGAGAGATGGTAAAGTACCGGCAGGCGTTCTTGCAGCAGCCCGGCTTGCCGGTGTAAGAGAAATCTATAAAATCGGCGGCGCCCAGGCAGTCGCAGCGCTTGCTTACGGCACAGAAACGATTGATCCTGTAGATAAAATTACTGGTCCCGGCAATATCTATGTTGCCTTAGCAAAAAGGGAAGTATTCGGGATTGTTGATATTGATATGATCGCAGGTCCGAGTGACGTGACGGTACTTGCAGACGATACAGCTGTTGCACATGAAGTCGCAGCAGATCTGTTATCCCAGGCAGAACACGGTGAACTGTCCCAGGCAAACCTTGTGACTACTTCACGCACGCTTGCTGAAGCTGTTCAAAAAGAAGTGGAAGCACAGCTGAATGAACTGCCGAGACACGAAATGGCACGTGTAGCAATTGAAGAGCACAGTGCGATCTATGTAGCGGAATCGATTGATGAGGCGGTCGAAGCAGTCAATCAGATCGCCCCTGAACACCTTGAAGTGCAGACGGAAAATGCGATGGAACTGATCGGTAAAATCCGTCACGCAGGCGCGATCTTCGTAGGCCGCTACAGCTCTGAGCCGATCGGAGATTATTTTGCCGGGCCTAACCATACCCTGCCGACAAGCGGCACTGCCAGGTTCTCAAGCCCGCTGTCAGTCGATGACTTCGTCAAAAAGTCGAGCATCATCTCCTACAGCAAAGCAGCCTTCGACCAACACGGCAGCAAAGTAGCAAAATTCGCCCGCCTCGAAGGCCTCGAAGCCCATGCGAGAGCGATTGAAGCGAGATATAGAAAATAATATATTATTGAATACCGCTGAGCCTTCGGAGGACTGCGCTTTCCTGCCCCCGGGCGGTGAGCCTCCTCAGCTTCGCTTGCGGGGTCTCACCTGTCCCTTCCTGGGGCGGGAGTCTCCGTCCTCCGAAGGCTCAGCTGGATAAGGTATTTTTAAATTATTTTTGTATACTAAAGAATTAGTAGAAGTAACAAACTTAAATACTTAGAGTTGTGGGTATCAAAGGATGGATAGACTCCTTGTAAGATTTTAGATTCTAGTTCATAGGTGTTTTCTTATCAAGTACCATATAGTATATCTGCTCAGCTGATGATTGGAGCGGAAGGCGGTGACTCCGGGACGATTAGCGGGATAGCTGAGACCCCGCAGCCAAAGGCGAGGAGGCTCAGCGACCGCCGTCCGGAAAGCATCCGCCTGTAGCTCCAATCATCAGCCAGCTTATTAAATAAACATAACTGCCATACATACAAAGGAGTGGCCAACATGACCGAACGAAAAGCATCATTAAAAAGAAAAACCAACGAAACAAACATCGCCCTCGCGCTTAACATCGACGGGGAAGGGAAAAGTGATATCAAAACAGACGTCCCATTCATGACCCATATGCTCGACCTCTTCACAAAGCACGGCCACTTCGACCTCACAGTTGAGGGCCGCGGCGACGTGGATATTGACGGACACCATACAACAGAAGATATCGGCATCGTGCTCGGACAGGCACTGCTTGAAGCACTCGGCGATAAAAAAGGCATCAAGCGTTACGGAAACGCATTTGTTCCAATGGATGAGGCGCTCGCCCAGGTGACAGTTGACCTCAGTAACCGCCCGCATTTAGTGATGAATGCAGAATTTCCAGCGGAGCGTGTCGGCAATTTTGACGTGGAATTGGTCCATGAATTTCTCTGGAAGCTTGCAATTGAAGCCCGCATGAATCTGCATGTGAATGTGCACTACGGGTTCAATACGCATCATATGATTGAGGCTGTTTTTAAAGCGCTTGGACGTGCGCTTGACGAAGCGACTCAGATTGATCCACGGGTTAAAGGTGTGCCATCAACGAAAGGGATGTTGTAAATGATCGGAATTGTCGATTATGGAATGGGAAATCTGTTCAGCGTGAGTAAAGCGCTGGAGCGGATTGGCGTTCCGTATATCATCAGTGATAAAAAAGAGCAGCTTGAAAAAACTGACGGACTCATTTTACCGGGTGTTGGTGCGTTTCGCGACGCAATGAAGCTGCTGGATGAAACAAATCTGTCTGACTTTATCAAAGAACAGGCGCATGCAGGCAAGCCGATTTTAGGCATTTGCCTAGGAATGCAGCTGTTATTTGATGAAAGTGAAGAAAACGGTGTGTTCAGCGGTCTTGGCCTTTTAAAAGGAAAAGCAGTAAAGTTCTCCGGCGAGTCAAACGGTGAGCGCTATAAGGTTCCGCATATGGGCTGGAATAAGCTGAAGTTTCACCAGGATTCACCGCTGACAGCTGATGTGGAAGCGGATCATGTCTATTTCGTCCACTCTTACTATGTGTCGGGTGAAGAAAGTGACGCGCTGATTGCTTCATCTGATTATTACGAAGAAGTGCCGGCAGTGGTTGGTAAAGGGAATGTGTTCGGCATGCAGTTTCACCCGGAAAAAAGCGGTGACCTCGGCATGGCGCTGTTGAAAAACTATACGCAGTACGTACAAAATACGGAGGTGGAAGTATGAGTTTTACAGTCTATCCGGCGATTGATATGAGAGGCGGAAAGTGTGTGCGCCTGACACAGGGCGATTATGCGCAGGAAACGATTTACGGTGATTCACCGTTTGATATGGCAAAGCAATTTGTTGATGAGGGTGCAGAATGGATTCACATGGTTGACCTTGATGGAGCCAAAGACGGGAAGCGCGTCAATGATGTATTTGTTGAGCGCGTCGTAAAAGAACTGCCGGCCCGCGTTCAGGTTGGCGGCGGTATCCGCAAAGAGGAAGACGTTGTACACTACCTTGATCAGGGGGTTGACCGCGTGATCATTGGCAGTCTTGCAGTCACGAATCCTTCTTTAGTAAAAGAGTGGCTGAAGAAATACGGTGACCGCATTGCGATCGGTCTTGATGCGAAAAACGGCTACGTGGCAACACACGGCTGGATTGAGACATCTGAATTGAAAGCAGTGGACCTTGGAAAAGAGCTGGCTGAAGCAGGCGCTGAAACATTTATCTTCACAGATATCGCAACTGACGGCATGCTGAGTGGCCCGAATGTGGATGCAGTCGTTGAGCTTGCTGAGTGCACGGGTGCTGAAGTTATTGCTTCAGGCGGTGTCAGCTCACTTGAAGATTTGCGCACGCTGCAGGCTGTATCAGGCATGGGTGTGACTGGTGCTATTGTTGGTAAAGCGATCTATACGAATAAATTTACTGTCAAACAGGCGATCGAGGAGACGTCGTAATGCTGACAAAACGGATTATCCCATGTCTTGATGTAAAAGAAGGCCGCGTTGTAAAAGGCATTCAGTTTGTTGAATTGAGAGATGCAGGAGATCCTGTTGAGCTTGCCCGCGCGTATGATCAGCAGGGAGCAGATGAGCTTGTGTTTCTAGATATTTCAGCATCACATGAAGGCCGTAAAACAATGGTCGATGTCGTGCAGGGTGTCGCAGCTGAACTTGCGATTCCATTTACAGTAGGCGGCGGTATTAATGCACTTGAAGATATGAAAAGAATTCTCCGTGCAGGAGCTGATAAAGTGTCACTTAACACGGCTGCGGTGCTGCGTCCGGAACTGATCCGTGAAGGCGCAGAATACTTCGGCACCCAGTGTATCGTTGTTGCGATTGATGCGAAATGGGACGAAGAAGCCGGCACGTGGCGCGTCTATACGCACGGCGGCAGAAAGCCGACTGAAAGACTGGTACTTGACTGGGTAAAAGAAGCTGAGTCACTCGGAGCGGGAGAGATCCTGCTCACGTCAATGGACCGTGACGGAGAAAAGTCAGGCTTTAATGTAGAGCTGACAAAAGCAGTCAGCGAAGCAGTGAATATTCCTGTGATTGCTTCAGGCGGTGCAGGAGGCAGTGAAGATTTCACGGAGATCTTTACTGATGGAAAAGCAGATGCTGCGCTTGCTGCATCCATTTTTCACTACGAGGAAACAAGTGTAAAAGAAGTAAAAGCACATTTAAGAAATGAAGGAGTGAATGTCAGATGAGTATCGAAAAGGGGAACATTCGCTTTGATGATAAGGGATTAATTCCTGCTGTTGTGCAGGATGCGTCAACCGGAGAAGTACTGACGGTGGCGTATATGAATGAAGCGTCTTATAAGAAATCAGTTGAAACAGGTGAAACTTGGTTTTACAGCCGCTCGCGCCAGGAACTTTGGCATAAAGGGGCAACAAGTGGAAATACGCAGAAGATCGTGGAGATGAAGCTTGACTGTGATGGCGATTCACTCGTTGTGCGCGTTCAGCCTGCAGGTCCAGCCTGCCATACAGGTGAGCGTTCATGCTTTAACGAGACGGTGTACGAAGCAGATGAAAAAACTGCAGGCACGCAGATTTTATCAGTGCTTGAAAAGCTGATTGCCGAGCGTCACGAGGAACGTCCTGAAGGCGCTTATACAACGTATCTGTTTGAAGAAGGCGTTGATAAGATCCTGAAGAAGGTCGGAGAAGAATCTGCCGAAGTCATTATCGCTGCGAAAAACCGTGATAAAGAAGAGCTGAAGTGGGAAACAGCTGATCTGCTCTATCATACACTTGTGCTGCTTCGCGAGCAGGGACTGCCGCTTGCAGATGTGATGAATGTATTGGAAGAGCGACATAATAAATAATGTGATGGCACCCGTTTTCCTTTTGGAGCGGGTGTTTTTTGTGTAGTGCTGTTCTCGGGCGTTGGCTCAATGGTCGCATGATTGCTGGTAATGGTCCTGTTTTGCAAAGGAGTGGTCGGATACACCCGGGTTTATGGTTGTATCATAAGCGGCAATGGTCGTATCAGTCCAATTAATGGTCTTATGCAGAGAATTGGTCGCAGCGCCCCACCCACTTGATGCCCTTAAGAAACTAAAGCCTATGTACTAAGTGCATGAAAGGCGGCTGTGCTGCCCGCGGGCTTGGTTGCAGTGTTTTGGCTGGTGGTTGTCGTGTTTTGCCTTGCAGCTGTAGGATACACCCGGGTTTGTTGCAGCGAACCGCCACGCAGTTGTAGTGAAACGCTCCGCAGCTGCAGTAAGCCTGCAGGCGACTGACGCACGCCACCATCCGACAAAACCAACCCCTTTCCACATGCAGTAATCCGTGCTAAAATTGATTAGTTAATACACAGTACGGAGGCTATACATGAAAAAAGGATCGGATCATCAAAAAGGAAAGCTTGTGCCATTTACCCAGACAGGTGAGAGTATGTATAAAAGGGGAATGGCCATTTATCAGAAGGGCCAGCTCGAGAAAGCTGTGAAATACCTTGGAAAAGCCGCTGAACTTGAGCCGGAAGAGCCGATGATTGCGCTGCAGATTGCGATGATTGAAACGGAACTGGGGCATTTCCAGGAGTCGAATGAGCGTTTGAAACGTATATTTGAATCAACCGATCCGTCAATGACAGAGGTTCACTATTTTATGGCGAATAACTATGCCCATCTTGGTTTGTTCCAGGAGGCTTACCGCCATGTTAATAAATATTTAGACGATCAGCCTGAAGGTGAATTCTCTGAGGATGCTGAGGATTTACTGGATTTGCTTGAGTTTGAGGATGAAGATGGTTTTGACGAAGGTTTTGAGCAGGATGAGCTGATTGTTCATCAGGAGAAAGCGGGAAAGCTGCTTGCTGATGGGAAGTTCAATGAGGCGATCGAAGTACTCGAAGGCGTTGTGGAACGTTTTCCGGATTACTGGTCTGCTTACAATAACCTGGCTCTTGCCTACTTCTACCAGGGGGATACAGAACAGGCTTCAGCAATTTTGACTGAAGTGCTGAACAAAAACCCGGGGAATCTTCATGCACTGTGCAACCTGGCCGTGTTTTATCATTATGAAGGTCGCGATCAGGAGCTAAAAGAACTGACGAAAGCACTAGAAACAGTGCGGCCGTTTCTGATTGAACACCGTTTTAAGCTCGGTGCGACATTTGCTTTGCTCGGTCAGCACGACCAGGCGTATGCGTGGCTTAAAAGCCTGTTGAAAAGAGGGTTTGAAGGTGACAGTGGATTCTATTACTGGCTGTCGCATTCTGCATGGCAGACAGGTCATAAGAAAGCGGCAGAGGATGCGTGGAAGCGTGTCATTGAAGAGCAGCCTGAAAAGAAAGGCCAGGAGCCATGGAACCGTGCGACCACCCGTAATGATGAAAAGCTGAAGACATTTTATCCGGAAGAGCGGATGTTTATCCTGTTCAAGGATATTCAGGAGTCAGACCGGTTTTTAAAAGAACCTCCTCCTGACTATTTTACGCAGATTGAAATGGATTATTATATGATGCTGCAATCTGATGAGCCCCAGGATACACCAATCAGCAGGGCTCACAGCGTAGCAGGTGAACTGCTGAAGCATTTTGAACTGAATGAGGCATCTCATCAGGGGCTGTTTTACATGTGGTTCCATATTGTTTATCATGGCTCGGTAAACGGGTATCCTTTTACTAATATTGAAGGACTCGCAGCTGCGGTGGAGTACTTGTGGAGAAAAGTGAGAGGGTCTAAGCTGACGCAAAAAGATATCGCTGCTAAATATGGCGTAGCACCCGGAACGCTGGCAAGATATAAGCGGGAAATTGAGTGTTACCTTCCATAAGCAGATGATTGGACGATTATTCACACTTGGATTACGATTAATGATGATATAAACCTATGAACTCATCTAAAAGGAGTGTCATTTCATGACTGAAGAAAAAATTTATGATGTAATTATTATTGGCGCAGGTCCTGCAGGGATGACAGCTGCTGTATATACTTCAAGAGCAAACCTATCTACACTGATGCTTGAGCGCGGTGTACCGGGCGGACAGATGGCAAATACAGAGGACGTTGAAAACTATCCTGGATTTGACCATATTCTCGGACCGGATCTTTCTAATAAAATGTTCGATCACGCGAAGAAATTCGGTGCTGAATATGCGTATGGTGATGTGAAAAGTATTGAAGACGGCAAAGATTATAAAACAATCAAAGCCGGATCAAAAGAATATAAAGCACGTGCTGTACTCATAACGACTGGTGCAGAATACAAAAAGCTTGGCGTACCTGGTGAAAAAGAACTTGGCGGCCGCGGTGTATCTTACTGTGCAGTATGTGACGGCGCATTCTTCAAGAACAAAGACCTTGTTGTTGTAGGCGGCGGTGACTCTGCTGTTGAAGAAGGTGTCTACCTGACACGTTTCGCCAACAAAGTAACGATCGTTCACCGCAGAGACGAACTGCGCGCGCAGAAGATTCTTCAGCAGCGTGCATTCGACAATGACAAAATTGATTTCATCTGGAACTCAACAGTGAAGGAAATCAATGAAAAAGACGGTAAAGTCGGTTCTGTGACGCTTGTCTCTACTGAAGACGGATCAGAAACAGACTTCGCAGCTGACGGGGCATTCATCTATATCGGAATGGTGCCGCTGACGAAGCCGTTTGAAGGTCTTGGAATTCTAAATGATGAAGGCTATATTGAGACGGATGAGCTGATGCGTACGAACGTGCCTGGTATTTTTGCTGCAGGTGATGTGCGCGATAAGACGCTTCGCCAGATTGTAACGGCAACGGGTGATGGCAGTGTGGCATCACAGGCAATCCAGCACTATGTGGAAGAGCTTGCTGAGTCGTTGAAGGTGCAGTCTTAATTGTAGATAAGAACCGCTGATCATTTCCGTGGAGGGCTGCGTTTCCTGCCCCCGGGCGGTGAGCCTCCTCGAGCTTCGCTCTGCGGGGTCTCACCTGTCCCTTCCTGGGCGGGAGTCTCCGCCCTCCACTCCAATGACCAGCTTTTTTATCTTTAAACTAATTTTGAAAGCATCTGAATTCCAATACATCTGTTGATCTTCGCTGCAGAGATGACTCTGGAAAACAATCCTCTGAAGTGGACAGCACCAATTAGCTTAAACAAAGCATGTTAGATTAATAATTCTTTATCTAATCGTTACCAAACTGTAACCATAGTGCAACAATAAGTGGGTATAGTAAAACCATAAGTAATTGACCCCCTTTAAGTATATATTTTGGCACGGACTTCAAACAGGTCCGTGCCCTTTTTTTGTCCTCATATAGAAGAGGAGATTTGCATAAAGATAGAGAAGGAATCAATACGGCTTAATTGTGAGTGACTTTGAAAGCATGTATAATGTAATGAATGAGCAAAAATGAGCAGGTGATGATATGCAGAGAATAACGAATTGTGTCTATATAAAAGATAATCAGGCGCTTCTTCTACAAAAACCGAGAAGAGACTGGTGGGTTGCGCCGGGCGGTAAGATGGAGCCGGGTGAATCAGTCCGTGATGCCGTGATTAGAGAGTACCGAGAAGAAACAGGTATTTATGTAAAGAACCCTGAAATTAAGGGTATTTTCACGTTTATTATAAAAGATGGTAATGACGTCGTCTCTGAGTGGATGATGTTCACGTTTCTTGCGACAGAAGGTGACGGTTTGATGCTTGAAGAGTCGCCTGAAGGAATTCTTGAGTGGCAGCCGGTTGAAGCGATTCAGTCCCTCGATATGGCTGAGGGTGACCGCCACATTCTTGAATATGTGGTTCATGGTCAGGGTGTTATCTATGGAACATTCACTTATACAAAAGATTTTGAGCTTTTATCTTATCGTCTGGATCCTAGCTGAGAGGGAGTGTCGTGATGTCAACAGATATGGAATTAGTGATTATTACTGGAATGTCCGGAGCAGGTAAAACGGTAGCGATCCAAAGTTTTGAAGATCTCGGTTTCTTCTGTGTGGATAACCTGCCTCCGACGCTGCTGCCGAAATTTCTTGAACTCATGAAAGAATCCGGGGATAAGATGAACCGGGTGGCAGTTGTAATGGATTTACGAGGCCGTGAATTTTTTGATTCACTTTTTCAGGCACTCGATCAGTTTGATAAAGAAGAAATGCTGAAGCCGCGCATTCTGTTTTTAGATGCAGAGGATCAGGCGCTCGTCCGACGCTATAAAGAGACGCGCCGCTCGCATCCGCTGGCGCCTGCCGGTTTGCCAATGGAAGGAATTAAGCAGGAGCGGGTGCTGCTTGCAGATCTGAAAGGACGCGCACAAACGATTTATAATACGTCTAATTTAAAACCAAGAGAACTGCGTGAGAAAATTCTTCAGGAGTTTTCAGTGAATAAGCAGTCATTATTTACCGTCAATGTAATGTCATTTGGATTCAAACATGGTTTGCCGATTGATGCTGACCTGGTTTTTGATGTGAGATTCCTGCCGAATCCCCACTATATTGACCATATGAGACCCCAGACAGGCCTGGATGAAGAAGTTTCTGAGTATGTGATGAAATGGACAGAGACGAAAAAGTTTCTGGAGAAAACAATTGATCTGCTGCAATTTATGCTTCCGCATTACAAACGTGAAGGTAAGAGTCAGCTTGTGATTGCGATCGGCTGTACAGGCGGTCAGCACCGTTCTGTTGCGCTGACTGAAGAAATTGCGCGTGCATTTGCTAAGGATTATCACACTCAGATCACACACCGTGATATTCATAAAAAGCAGGGACTGCCTAAGACATGACCAGGCAGGGAAAAGTAGTCGTGATCGGAGGCGGAACAGGCCTGTCTGTTCTGCTGCGGGGGCTGAAGCAGCACCCGCTCGATCTGACGGCAATTGTAACAGTGGCAGATGATGGAGGCAGTTCGGGAAGAATCAGGGATGACCTGAAAATTCCGCCTCCGGGTGACATTAGAAATGTCATTGCAGCATTATCTGATGTCGAACCGCTCGTTGAAGAAATGTTCCAGTACAGATTCGCAGGGAAAAATGAATTGGACGGTCATTCGCTGGGGAACTTAATTATCGCAGCGATGACATCGATCACCGGAGACTTCGCGCATGGCGTTGAGGAAATGAGTAAAGTGCTGAATGTCAGAGGGCGCGTTCTGCCGTCTGCCAATCAGAGCATTGTCCTGTCTGCCGAAATGGAAGACGGATCGATCATTAAGGGTGAGTCTAAAATTCCATACAGCGGCAAGAAAATCAATCGTGTCTTTTTATCGCCGAAGCATGTCAAAGCACTGCCGGCAGCTGTAGAAGCGATTGAGGAAGCTGATATGATTATTATTGGACCAGGCTCACTTTACACAAGTATTCTGCCAAACCTGCTTGTCAAACAGATTGGACAGGCAGTATTGAAAAGCAGCGCGCCAAAAGTGTATATATGCAACCTGATGACCCAGGCTGGTGAGACGATGAACTACACTGCCTCACAGCACGTAGAAGCCATCTATCAGCATATGGGGTCAAGATTTATGGATTATGTACTTGTTAATAATGAAGATGTACCGGCTGAAATCCGCTCACTTTATGATAAGGAAATGGCGGAACCCGTAAAATTTGATGTAGATCGATTAAAAGGGCTCGGACTTCAGGTGGTTTATGATAAAATAATCATTAATCGCGACGGGCTGATCCGTCATGATACAGACCGGGTCGCAGAAATTGTTGTCCGCTTAATGGCTGAATCAAAAGGCCAGCTCGCGTAGTTAGTGAAAGAGGGAGGCGGAAAAGACATATGTCGTTTGCGTCAGAAACGAAAAAAGAACTCACCCAGATTGAGGCAAATGATTGCTGTTCAAAAGCAGAATTATCCGCGCTGATCAGAATGAACGGAACACTGTCTTTTTCAAACAGAGTCTTAATCGTTAATATTCAAACAGAAAATGCGGCAATTGCCCGCAGAATCTATACGCTTATTAAAAAGAATTATACTGTGCAGGTAGAGCTGCTCGTCCGTAAAAAGATGCGGCTGAAGAAAAACAATGTCTATATCGTCAGAATCGCCGAACAGGCGCGCGATATACTTGAAGATCTGAATATCCTCGGTGAAGGCTTCAGTCTGAACCATGATATTTCACCTGCCACAATCGGTAAGAAATGCTGTCAGCGTGCTTATCTGAGAGGCGCATTCTTAGCAGGCGGTTCAGTAAACAACCCTGAAACATCTTCTTATCACCTTGAAATTTTCACGCTTTATGAAGAGCATAATGATTCACTGGCCAATCTGATGAACCAGTTCAATCTCAACAGTAAAACGATTGAACGCAAAAAAGGATTTGTCACCTATCTGAAGGAAGCTGAGAAAATCACTGAATTTTTCAGCCTGATCGGTGCACACCAGGCGCTGTTGCGTTTTGAGGATGTACGGATTGTCAGAGATATGAGAAACTCTGTGAACCGTCTTGTGAATTGTGAAACAGCAAATCTGAATAAGACGATTGGTGCAGCACTCAGACAGGTGGAGAATATCCGTTTTATTGAACGTACAGCAGGCCTTGGCATCCTGCCTGACAAGCTCCGTGAAATCGCGGAACTCAGAGTTGCCTATCAGGATGTAACGTTAAAAGAGCTTGGTGAAATGGTCTCCGGCGGCGCTGTCAGCAAGTCCGGAATTAACCACCGTCTCAGAAAGATTGATCAGATAGCAGAAAAGCTTCGTAAAGGAGAAATGGTACAAAGTTAAATTCAGGCAGGGGGAGATCAGATGCAGCAAAAAGTAGTGACAGTTAAGTTGAAAAGTGGATTGCAGGCGAGGCCTGCATCCATCTTCGTTCAGGAAGCAACAAAGTTTCAGGCAGAAGTGTTTATTGAAAAGGACAACAAGAAAGTAAACGCCAAAAGCATCATGGGACTGATGAGTCTGGCACTCGGCACAGGTGAGACCTTCACGTTAATCACAGATGGCAATGATGAAGAAGCTGCTATGCAAACGCTTGCTGAGTACGTGGAAAAAGAAAATTGATAAGGACCCCTTATCCGGCATTGCTGGAGAGGGGTTTTTACGTACTCTATTAAGAATCGGGCTGGAGTTGCAGCATTGAGTCCAGTGGATATGACACTCTTCTGAGGTGAATGCTACAAGCGTCCGGGTGTATCGCTACCACCTGAGCGCAGATTGCTACCTGTCGAGCGAAAAAAGCTACCTTCTTAGCACACACCGCTACCTCCTAACCCCAAACCACTGAATACCCAACAAAAAAGCCGACCACTCATCAGAGTGATCGGCTAACTGTACGCCCTCGAAGGGAATCGAACCCCTATCTCAAGAACCGGAATCTTGC
The DNA here is from genome assembly GCF_000829445.1 of Jeotgalibacillus alimentarius. GTDB lineage: Bacteria > Bacillota > Bacilli > Bacillales > Jeotgalibacillaceae > Jeotgalibacillus > Jeotgalibacillus alimentarius. The sequence continues at coordinate 75,725 of NZ_JXRQ01000025.1, read as the reverse complement.
GTCATATCCATTAAACTACGAGGGCACGTTTTTACAATGCTTTTCTATTATAATAAAGGAGTTTTCGGAATGCAAGCGAAGTTTTATAGGAAAGAAGAAGGTTTAGACTTGTTAATCAGCCGCTCAGATGGGTATGATGAAAGGAAGAACGAATAAGTCATTTTGTTTGACCTTATTTGACCTTCATTGTAAGATGACAGTACATATTGTTGCAACACCATCAAAGATCGTTAAAGGGAGGATTTATCAATGAATTTAATTCCTACAGTTATTGAACAGACTAACCGCGGTGAGCGTGCTTATGACATTTATTCACGCCTGCTGAAAGACCGTATTGTTATGCTTGGAAGCGGAATTGACGATAACGTTGCGAACTCAATCGTTTCTCAGCTGCTATTCCTTGAAGCGGACAATCCGGATAAAGATATCTACCTTTACATCAACAGCCCTGGCGGAAGCATTACAGCGGGTATGGCAATCTACGATACAATGCAGTTTATTAAGCCAAAAGTACACACAATCTGTATCGGTATGGCAGCATCAATGGGGGCATTCCTATTAGCTGCAGGTGAAAAAGGCCACCGTTATGCACTTCCAAATGCTGAAGTGATGATTCACCAGCCACTTGGCGGCGCACAGGGTCAGGCAACTGAAATTGATATCGCAGCAAAACGTATTCTGTTCCTTCGCGAAAAGCTGAACAAGATTCTTGCTGAGCGCACTGGTCAGGATTTCGATACAATTGCGAAAGATACTGACCGCGACAACTTCATGACTGCTGAGCGTGCACTTGAATATGGTCTTGTTGACCAGATCATGGACCGCAATAAGCTTGCTGAAGACAAAAAATAATTTTACGGGCCGGTCTCTCTTGTGAGGGACCGGTTTTATATTGAGGCACAGGGGGACGGAGTTAACTGTGCCACTTTTAGAATCATTCTAAAAATGACTCACTAAGCTCCGTCCCTACTGTGCCACCCAAATAATGTAATAAACCGAAACCAACAGAGGTGATACCTATGATCGTACATTTCTACACCCGCAATAACTGCGGATTATGTGAAGAGGGTAAGTTAATGCTTGAATTGGCGCAGGAGGATCACGATTTTGAAATAGAAGAGCGCGATATTGATACGTCTGATGAATGGACTGAAAAGTACGGGCTGATGATTCCTGTAGTGGAAGTTGGCGGTGAAATCATCCAGGCGGGTAATATTGATTTTGTGACAATAAGTAAACGTTTTCAAAAAATGTCTTGACTTTATTTCTTGAAACGTTCTAAGAACCTTGCTATGATTAGAGTTGTAGCAGGGATCTTTTTTTGGTCTGGATGGGACATAATATGTCTATGCGGGACAAAAAATGACCAGGAACACTTCGATGTCAGGATATTGCCGGGCCTTGAAGTGATGTTTCACTGAAAAGGAGCTTTGATATGGCAAACATTATTGACATCCAAAAGCGTCTGGTGCCTGACCTGCTTGATGAGATTCAACTAAAGTACCAGGTTTTGAGGTCAGTCAGGTTTTTACAGCCTGTCGGCAGAAGAAGTCTTGCACAGTCTCTTGGTATGACAGAGCGGGTTTTGAGGAAAGAGGTTGAGCAGTTAAAAGCTCAGGATCTGATCCACATTCATTCTTCAGGCATGAGCCTGACCAAGGATGGAATGGAAATTCTTATCCCACTTGAACGCATGATCAATGAGATATCGGGTATAACCTTAATGGAGCGATCATTAAAAGAGATGCTCAAAGTCAAAGAGGTTATGATCGTACCCGGTGACAGTGACGATTCGCCGTGGGTAAAGGAAGAGCTTGGCCGGGCAGCAATACAGAGTATGAAGCCTTATGTCGGCACTGACACAGTGATTGCAGTGACCGGTGGGACAACAATGTCTGCAGTAGCGGGCATGCTGACGCCTGATTTTGCCACACCGGAAACATTATTTGTACCGGCGCGTGGCGGTATTGGTGAGGATGTTCAGAACCAGGCGAATACAATCTGCTCGACGATGGCACTCAAATCAGGTGCGAGGCACAGAGTCCTATATGTGCCGGATCAGGTCAGCCGGGAAGTCTATGAAACCATTACGAAAGAGCCTGCGATTAAAGAAGTGATGTCACTCATTACTTCAGCAGACCTTGTGCTTCACGGAATTGGCGATGCGCATACAATGGCAAAGCGCCGTAATACTTCTGAAGAGCATTTTCGTACAATTTCATATGGACAGGCTGTTGGCGAAGCATTCGGTTATTATTTTGATGTGGAAGGCAATATCGTCCATAAAGTAAAAACCATCGGGCTTCAGCTGAAGGATCTCAGCGATGTACCTAACGTATTTGCCGTTGCCGGAGGTCACTCCAAGGCACAGGCAATCCGCGCTTATTTTAAAGGCGCACCACAGACTTCCTCAACGCTGATTACAGATGAGGGAGTAGCAAAAGAGCTTTTGAAAGGGTAAGCCCTTTTGAAATATATTAAAGCACCATCCCCAAACATTCTAAGGAGGAATTATTCATGACAGTGAAAATTGGAATTAACGGATTTGGACGTATCGGACGTAACGTATACCGTGCAGCACTCAACAACCCGGACGTAGAGGTTGTAGCAGTTAACGACCTTACTGATGCAAATATGCTTGCACACCTTCTACAGTATGACTCAGTTCACGGCAAACTAGATCAGAAAGTAGAAGTTGATGGCGATGATAACCTTCTTGTTGACGGACACAAAGTAAAAGTACTTGCTGAACGTGACCCTGCAAACCTTCCATGGGGAGACCTTGGCGTTGAGATCGTAATCGAATCAACTGGTATCTTCACTAAAGGTGAAGCTGCTGCCAAGCACCTTGAAGGCGGAGCGAAGAAAGTAATCATCTCTGCACCAGCGAACGGTGAAGATCTTACAGTGGTTATGGGTGTTAACGAAGACAAGTATGACCCTGCAAGCCACAACGTTATCTCTAACGCTTCTTGTACAACGAACTGCCTTGCACCATATGCGAAGGTTCTTAACGACAAGTTCGGTATCAAGCGCGGTATGATGACAACAGTTCACTCATACACAAATGACCAGCAGATTCTTGACCTGCCACACAAAGACTACCGTCGTGCGCGTGCAGCTGCTGAAAACATTATCCCAACTTCAACTGGAGCTGCAAAAGCAGTATCTCTTGTACTTCCAGAACTTGAAGGCAAGCTGAATGGTATGGCTATGCGTGTACCAACGCCTAACGTATCACTAGTTGACCTTGTAGTTGAGCTGGATAAGAACGTAACAGCTGATGAAATTAATGGTGCACTTAAAGAAGCTGCTGAAGGCAACCTTAAAGGAATCCTTGCATACAGCGACGAGCCACTTGTATCAACTGACTACAATGGCAACACAAACTCTTCAATCGTAGATGGTCTTTCTACTATGGTTCTTGAAGATAACATGGTAAAAGTACTTTCTTGGTACGATAACGAAACTGGTTACTCAAACCGTTGTGTAGACCTTGCTGCTTACATGGCTGCTAAAGGACTGTAAGCATTACGGTTGAAAATAGAGTATGATTGGTCTTTCGACTGGTCATCCCTTATAATAAGAGGGTGAAACGGGGAGCGGGGAATGATCCCCACTCCCTTTTTTCATCCGCTTGCCAATATTTGAAGGAGGCCTGGATTCAATGAATAAGAAAAGCATGAAAGATGTTGATCTTAAAGGGAAACGGGTATTTTGCCGCGTCGACTTTAACGTGCCGATGAAGGACGGAGAAGTAACTGACGACACACGCGTTCGCGCAGCCCTTCCTACGATCAAGTATTTAACAGAAGCAGGAGCTAAAGTCATTTTAGCGAGTCACCTGGGACGTCCTAAAGGTGAAGTTGTTGAAGAACTTCGTCTTGCACCCGTCGCTGCACATCTGTCTTCACTGATTGGAAAAGATGTGAAAACAGTTGAAGAAGCATACGGTGAAAAGGCGGAAGAAGCTGTCTCTTCATTAGAAGAAGGCGACATTCTTGTTCTTGAAAATGTACGTTTCTATCCTGGCGAGGAGAAAAACGACGCTGAGCTTGCGAAGCATTTTGCTAACCTTGCAGATGTGTATGTTAATGATGCATTCGGTGCAGCACACCGCGCACACGCTTCAACTGCAGGTATCGCAGAACATCTTCCGGCTGTATCAGGTCTGCTGATGGAAAAAGAGCTTGACGTGCTAGGTAAAGCATTATCTAATCCGGAGCGTCCGTTCACAGCGATTATTGGCGGAGCGAAAGTAAAAGATAAGATCGGTGTGATCGATCACCTTCTTGATAAGGTGGATAACCTGATTATCGGCGGCGGACTTGCTTATACGTTTGTAAAAGCACAGGGCCACGAAATCGGAAAATCACTTTTAGAAGAAGACAAGATTGATCTTGCCAAAGAATTTATGAAAAAAGCAGAAGACAAAGGCGTGAAGTTCTATATGCCGGTCGATATCGTGGTAGCGGATGATTTCTCTGACGATGCCAATATTAAAGAAGTTCCTGTTGATGAAATTCCATCAGACTGGGAAGGTCTTGATATCGGACCGAAAACACGCGAATTGTACCGTGACGTGATCCTTCAGTCAAAGCTTGTGATCTGGAATGGACCAATGGGTGTATTTGAACTTGATTCATTTGCAAATGGTACAAAGGCGGTAGGACAGGCCCTTGCTGATGCACAGGATACATATTCTGTCATCGGTGGAGGAGACTCAGCTGCAGCAGTCGAAAAGTTCGGCATGGCTGATAAAATGAGTCATATTTCAACAGGTGGCGGTGCCTCTCTTGAGTTTATGGAAGGTAAAGATCTTCCAGGCGTTGTCGCACTAAACGATAAGTAAACCGGGAAAGGATGATTTTCAATGCGTAAACCGATTATTGCAGGAAACTGGAAAATGAATAAAACAGCATCTGAGGCGAAAGCTTTTACTGAAGAAGTTGCTTCAAAAGTACCTTCAAAAGAGAAGGTTGATGCTGTAATCTGTTCACCGGCACTGTTTTTAGCAAACCTTGTGGATCTGACGAAGGATTCAGAAGCTGCTGTTGGTGCCCAGAACATGCACTTTGAGGAAAACGGAGCATTCACAGGCGAAACAAGCCCTGTGGCACTTCAGGACCTTGGTGTACAATATGTGATTCTTGGACACTCTGAACGCCGTGACATGTTCAATGAAACGGATGAGTCAGTGAACAAGAAGACACATGCTGCATTCAAGCACGGACTTACACCCATCGTATGTGTAGGCGAGTCTCTTGATCAGCGTGAAAACAACGAAACAAAAGACTTTGTCGGCGGACAGGTAAAGGCTGCACTTGAAGGGTTATCTGAAGAACAGGTAAAACAGACAGTGATTGCATACGAGCCTATCTGGGCGATCGGCACTGGTAAATCTTCAACTGCACAAGATGCAAATGAAGTATGTGCACATATCCGTTCAGTTGTTGCTTCAACTGTGTCAGAAGCTGCTGCAGAAGCAGTACGTATTCAGTATGGCGGCAGCGTTAAGCCTGCTAACATTGAAGAGTACATGGCACAAAGCGATATCGACGGAGCACTTGTCGGCGGTGCAAGCCTTGAAGCAGATTCATTCCTTGCACTAGTGGAGGCTGGCGCAAATGCGTAAATCGCCAGTTGCTTTAATCATTCTTGACGGTTTTGCACTGCGTGACGAAACAAAAGGTAATGCAGTAGCTAAGGCTAACAAGCCGAATTTTGACCGCTACTGGGAAAACTATCCCCACAATACACTGACAGCATGCGGTGAAGCTGTTGGACTTCCGGATGGGCAGATGGGTAACTCAGAGGTTGGTCACTTAAATATCGGCGCCGGGCGCACAGTCTATCAGAACCTGACGCGCATTAACATTTCAATTCGCGATAAAGAGTTTTATTCTATCCCGGAATTTCTTCGCGCAGTTGACAATGCAAAGCGTCACAACAAAGCACTTCATATTATGGGGCTGCTTTCTGACGGCGGCGTACACAGTCATTACGAACACCTCTTTGCACTGCTTGAGCTTGCAAAAGAGAATGGTCTGACAAAAGTGTACGTACACGGATTTTTAGATGGACGCGACGTGGCTCCTTCATCAGGTCTTCAGTATATTGCGGATGCTGAAGAAAGAATGAAAGAGATCGGCGTTGGCGAGTTCGCTTCAATTTCCGGCCGTTATTATGCAATGGACCGTGACAACCGCTGGGAGCGCGTTGAAAAGTCATACCGTGTAATGGTTGATGGAACTGGTCCAACGTTTGATTCCGCGGCTGAAGGCATTCAGGCGTCATATGATGAAGAAGTATATGATGAGTTTGTTATTCCTTTTGTCATCGAAAAGAATGGTGAGCCGGTTGGCAGAATTGAAAGTCAGGATTCAGTGATCTTCTTCAACTTCCGTCCTGACCGTGCAATTCAAATGTCAACTGCACTCACAAACCCTGATTTTAAAGGATTTGACCTTGGTCAGAACAAGCCTGAGAATCTGCAATTCGTCAGTTTCACGCACTATAGTGATAAAGTGCGCGCTGATGTCGCATTCAAAGCAAAAGATTTGAAAAACACAATTGGTGAAGTGCTGTCAGCCGAAGGTCTTACGCAGCTGCGTATTGCTGAAACGGAAAAGTATCCTCACGTAACGTTCTTTATGAGCGGCGGACGTGAAGAAGAATTCCCGGGCGAAGAGCGCATCCTGATTGATTCACCTAAAGTGGCAACGTATGATCTGAAGCCTGAAATGAGTGCATATGAAGTGACGGACGCGTTACTTGATGCAATCAATGAAGACCGATTTGATGCGATCCTGCTGAACTTTGCGAATCCGGATATGGTCGGCCACAGCGGTATGCTTGAGCCGACTGTTAAAGCAATTGAAGCTGTAGACGAATGTCTTGGTAAGATTGTTGATCTGATTCTTGAAAAAGGCGGACATGCCATAATCACAGCAGACCATGGTAATTCGGATGAAGTGATCACTTCTGAAGATAAGCCGATGACTGCGCACACGACAAATCCTGTACCGGTAATTGTAACGAAGGAAGGCGTGGAACTTCGCGAAGGCGGAATTCTCGGCGACCTTGCACCGACGATGCTTGAGTTGCTGAAGGTTGAAAAGCCTGAAGAAATGACTGGTGAGTCGCTTATTAAGAAGTAGGGTTTATAATAACCGCAGATCTACGCTCCAGGCAGATGCTTTCCGAGCGGTGGTCGCTGAGCCTCCTCGGCTTCGCCTGTGGGGTCTCAGCTGTCCCACTTATCGCTCCGGAGTCACTGCCTTCCGCTTCGATCTGCTGGATACTTCTATAGTAAGGGAAGCAAAGGATCTTCCGGACTTTGTTTCGTACACATGAAAGAATCAGTTATAAAGTTGCTGACGCAGCGTAACTTCCGGCCTGCTGAGTAACATTGACATGAAAGTTTTATGCACAAAGTTGATTGGAGCGAAAGGCGGTGACTCCAGCGGGATAAAACGGACAGGTGAGACCCCGCAGCGCGAAGCGCGAGGAGGCTCACCGCCGTTCCCGCGGAAAGCGTCCGCCTGCAGCGGAAATCAGCGGACTAAGTATTGAAAGCAAACTATCCCGAAAAATCATTTAAAAAGAGGAGAGATTTTAACATGCCATTTATCGTAGATGTATACGCACGTGAAGTAATCGATTCACGCGGTAATCCAACAGTAGAAGTTGAAGTTTACACTGAAAGCGGCGCGTTTGGCCGTGCACTTGTTCCATCAGGTGCTTCAACAGGTGAATATGAAGCAGTAGAACTTCGTGACGGTGACAAGGACCGCTTCCTTGGTAAAGGTGTTCTTCAGGCAGTAGAAAACGTAAATAACGTGATCGCGCCTGAACTAATCGATAGCTATTCAGTACTTGATCAGGTATCAATCGACCATGCAATGATCGAGCTTGATGGTACTGAAAACAAAGGTAAATTAGGTGCTAACGCAATTCTTGGTGTATCTATGGCAGTTGCACACGCAGCAGCAGATTACCTTGATGTACCACTTTATCAGTATCTTGGCGGATTCAATGCGAAGCAGCTTCCGGTACCAATGATGAATATCCTGAATGGTGGAGAGCACGCTGATAACAACGTGGATATCCAGGAGTTCATGGTTATGCCAGTTGGCGCGGAAACATTCCGTGAAGGACTTCGTATGGGTGCAGAAATCTTCCATTCACTAAAATCAGTTCTTAAAGACAAAGGTCTTAACACTGCTGTTGGTGATGAAGGTGGATTCGCTCCAAACCTTGGTTCAAACGAAGAAGCTCTATCAACAATTATTGAAGCAATCGAAAAAGCTGGATACAAGCCGGGAGAACAGGTTCTTCTTGCAATGGACGTAGCTGCTTCTGAGATCTTCAATAAAGAAGATGGCAAGTACCACCTTTCTGGAGAAGGCGTTGTGAAGTCTTCTGAAGAAATGGTGAACTGGTATGCTGAAATGGCTGACAAGTATCCAATCGTATCAATCGAGGACGGCCTTGATGAAAACGACTGGGATGGGTTCAAGCTGTTAACTGAAAAGATCGGCGACAAAGTTCAGCTTGTAGGTGACGATCTGTTCGTTACAAACACTGAAAAACTTTCTCGCGGTATCGAGCAGGGTATTGGTAACTCAATCCTGATCAAAGTGAACCAGATCGGTACACTGACTGAAACATTTGATGCAATCGAAATGGCGAAGCGTGCAGGTTACACTGCAGTTATCTCTCACCGTTCTGGTGAAACTGAAGATGCTACAATCGCTGACATCGCAGTTGCTACAAATGCAGGACAAATCAAGACTGGGGCTCCTTCACGTACTGACCGCGTTGCGAAGTACAATCAGCTTCTTCGTATCGAAGATCAGCTTGGGGCTACAGCACAGTATCTTGGTGCTAAAACATTTTATAACTTACGCTAATATTAAAATCCCTTCTGTCAGCGATGGCAGAGGGGATTTTTTTGGCGGCACAGCAGGGACGGAGGTATCTGTGCCATTTTTAAAATCATTACAAATGTGGCACACTCAGCTCCGTCCCTGCTGTGCCCCTTGCGCCTCACCTGCAAAAAGACATCTTTCAAAGCGTTTTTCATACAATGATTGAGAGGTGAAAAACGTGGCGAGAGTGAAACATACCAGTAAGGATATTGATTTGATCGCAAGGATGATGAGAGCTGAAGCTGAGGGAGAAGGAAAGCTGGGTATGCTGATGGTTGGCAATGTGATCGTCAACAGGGCAGTAGCGGATTGTCTTGATTTCAGGGATGTCAGAACGATCAATGATGTGATCTTTCAGATTCAGGGTGGAAATTATTCTTTTGAAGCCGTGCAGAAAGGCAATCTGTTTTACAGTCCGGCAAGAGATTTGGAGAGAGACTTAGCAAGGCAGGTTGTGCAGTCGTGGAGGCAGCATCCTTCTAAGTATGCGCTGTGGTACTTTAATCCATATGCACCTTGTCCGCCGACATGGTATGACCAGCCTTTCTCAGGACAGTTCAAGCAGCATTGTTACTATGAACCGCAGGCGAATACGTGTGATAGTGTTTATAGGTAGAGCACATATACTCTGATTCGCTCATATAGAATAAGCGGCTGCCGCGTGCAGCCGCTTTTCTCTGTCTTAATCCGTACTGACAGCTTTTTTAGCTGAAACAGCTGAGAATGTGATCGTGATGGCGCATAGACCTGCAATGACAAGAAATCCGAGCACAATCGGCCAAGTGTCTGTGAAACCGTCAATCAACACCGTACGCATCGCTTCAAATAAATAAGTCACTGGATTGATTGACGCAGCGACCTTTAACCAGGCAGCATCAATCAGTTCATATGGAACAAATGTGGTACTGAGAAAAATCAGCGGGAAGAAGATAAACGTTCCTGCCTGCGCTGACTGGGCATTCTTCGCACGGAGCGCAACGCCGACAGAGTAACCTGCAAACGCCAGTCCCCAGCCAAGTGTCAGTAATAAGACAACTACAACACCAAGCGCTCCTCCGGCTACCTCAAGTCCTAAGAAGAATCCGACGCAAATGATCAGCCCGGCCTGAATAACAAGCTGAAGCATTCCGGCAATAATCGGCCCAAGCACAATCGCAAGCCGTGAGCTGGGTGTTAGCAGGAGCCTTGAGAAAAATCCGTTATCAAGATCCTTCACAAGCGCCTGGCCAGCGCCGCCCGCTCCACCAATGGCAGCAGATACAATAGAAACAGGTAAGATGAAAGCAAGATAATTTGCCCCTTCAAATGCAGGCAGATTGGCGATTCCGCTCAGCCCGGCTTCATAGACAAAAAGAAAAAACATACTGATCGCAAGGTTTGGAATAAAGATCAGAGGATTTCTGAGAATCGTGACAATACTCCGCTTTGTCATCACTAGCGTATCTGAAAAGAAATTACCCTGCTGCTTATTCATTGAGTCCACCTTCTTTCTGTTCATTGGTTACCTGAATAAATACATCATCCAGGGAAGGCGGCTTAACGTTCAGCTGCGCAGGATGAAGATTCCGCTCATCAAGCTTTCTGATCACATCAGCTAAAATAGACGTACCATTTTCAGCAAGGATTGTCACATCATTTTTCACGCGTTCAGTCTGATACTCATCAGTAGCTACTGCATCGTACGCGCTGATTGCTTCCTCCTCTTCATCAAACTGCAGAACAATGGCATCTAGTCCGAGTGTACGCTTCAGTTCAGCAGGTGTTCCAGTAGCGACAATCTGCCCTTTATTAATAATTGAGATTCTGTCAGCAAGCTGATCAGCTTCTTCTAAGTACTGCGTTGTTAAAAAGATGGTGGTACCTTCTTCTTTATTCAGCCGCTTAATCTCACGCCAGATCGCTTTTCGGTTTGCGGGATCAAGTCCTGTCGTCGGTTCATCAAGAAACAGAATTTTCGGCTGATGCACAAGCGTCATCGCAAGATCCAGTCTTCGTCTCATACCGCCTGAATACTTTCCGCTGAGGCGGTCAGCGTCTTCAGTTAGACCAACGAGTTCCAGCAGCTCTTCAGCCCGTTTTTTGGCTTCCTTTTTTGAAAAACCGAACAGTCTTGCCTGAAACTCAAGCAGTTCCCGTCCTTTTAAGTCGGGATCAATGCCGGTTTCCTGAAGTGCGACGCCAATAGAGAGCCTTACCTTTTCAGGATCCTTATTCACATCATAACCTGCCACTTCAAGCTTGCCTGAAGTGGGTTTCAGCAGCGTTGTCAGCAGCTGTACTGTTGTTGATTTGCCAGCTCCATTGGGTCCGAGAAATGCGAAGAATTCCCCGTCTGCAACGTCAAAAGATACACCCCTGACAGCTCTCACATCACCTTTAAATGTTTTTTCGATATTTTCAACATGGATTGTACCGTTCATCATCGAACCTCCCGACATTTGTGTCAGTTTTGATATTATTCTATGCCTAATTCAGTTTTCTGACAAATTTGAGTGTTTTTAAATAATGACAAAAACAAAGATTGTATGCCTTATGGGCGTATGATAAAATGGTACGAGTGTAAGGTCGGTTCAGGAGGTGGAACATATGGAAACATTATTAACTGTCCTATTAGTCATTGTATGTATCTCGTTGATCGTCGTGGTTCTTCTGCAGTCAGGTAAAAGTTCTGGTCTTTCAGGCGCCATTTCAGGTGGAGCTGAGCAGCTTTTCGGCAAGCAGAAAGCACGTGGGATTGATCTTGTTTTAAACCGTATTACAATTGTTCTTTCGGTACTGTTTTTCGTTCTGACGATTTCAGTTGCCTTTGTTGTAAAATAAATGCTTGAAACCCGATCGGATGGTCGGGTTTTTATTTTTTTGTTTGATAAAACTAATTGGGATGGCTCGATATAAATTGAGTGGTGGATGTAACCGTTGAGCTGCGCTGCAGGGGGACGCTTTCCGCGGGGACGGCGGTGAGCCTCCTCAAGCTTCGCTTTGCGGGGTCTCACCTATCCGTCTGCTCCCGTTGGAGTCGCCCCCCTTCCGCTCCGCTCAACTTGTGTGGTTTACAATAAGTTGTGAATACTCAAACCTTATTGAAAGAGATCCAACCATTAAGAAGCCGGATATCACCGGCGTATTCTGTATCAACGTGGCTAATAACTGCAGTCAAATGGCGTCTCACTGCAACCGGAAGCTGTCTCACTGCAGTCAACCCGGGTGTGTCGTGCACTCACGCCGCAAAACACTGCAACCACCAGCGGAAACCCTGCAACCAGCAGTCTCTCCCCGCCTGCAAGTCCGCTCTGAAAGAATTGAAATGCGCACAAATAGCTTTCCGGCGCGTTTTCTACTAAAATAGAACAAGATGAAATTGCAATTGGAGTGACGAAAAATGAAATTGAATTTACCAAAACCATTTACATTTGAAGGCGGGAAGCGTGCGGTGCTTTTACTGCACGGTTTTACAGGTAATTCTTCCGACGTAAGAATGCTTGGCCGCTTTTTAGAAAAAAATGGCTACACGTCGCACGCCCCTCATTATAAAGGGCATGGCGTACCACCGGAGGAACTTGTTGAGACAGGTCCTGAAGACTGGTGGAAGGACGTTGAAGCAGGCTATGAGCACCTGAAGAGTCAGGGCTATGAAGAAATTGCAGTTGCGGGACTTTCACTTGGCGGTGTATTTTCACTGAAGTTAGGTTACACTGCTCCTGTAAAGGGTATCGTGACAATGTGTGCGCCGATGTACATTAAGAGTGAAGAAGTGATGTACAAAGGAGTTTTAGAGTACGCCCGCGAATTTAAGAAGTATGAGAAAAAAGATGAGGATCAGATTGAAGCTGAAATGAAGGATTTTGAAAAGACGCCGATGAATACGCTGAAGGCACTTCAGGAACTGATCGGTGATGTGAGAAATTCTGTGGATATGATCTATACGCCAACTTTTGTTGTGCAGGGCAGACATGATCACATGATTAACACAGATTCAGCCAATATTATCTATGAAGGCATCGAAACTGATCAGAAGAAGCTGAAATGGTATGAGGAGTCAGGCCACGTGATTACGCTTGATAAAGAGAAGGAGCAGCTGCATGAAGATGTGCTGGCATTTCTTGATTCCCTTGACTGGTCAGTTGAAAAATAACAGCTGAAAATGGAGGGGTCGTCGATGGAAGAATCGGTGATGATAATGAAAGACAAGCTGCTGACATTTATGCGGGAGGAAGCATATAAACCGCTGACAGTGCAGGAGCTCGAGGAATCGTTCGGTATTCATGATTCTGCTGATTTCAAAGCCCTTGTAAAGTCACTTGTGATTTTAGAGGAAAAAGGTGAAATCGTCAGAACGAGAAGCAACCGTTACGGACTTCCTGAGAAAATGAATCTGGTACGCGGAACGCTTTCAGGACATGCGAAAGGGTTCGCTTTCCTTATTCCTGATGAGCCTGGCAGGAAAGATATCTTTATTCCGCCAAATGAATCCGCACACGCCATGCACGGAGATAAAGTGATGGTGCGTGTGTCCCGTGAATCAAGAGGGGACCGCGAAGAAGGAACGGTTGTCCGGATCCTTGAGCGCGGCACAAAACAGGTTGTCGGAACGTATACAGAAAGTAAAAACTTCGGTTTTGTCATGCCGGATGATAAAAAAATGACAAGTGATATCTTTATTCCGAAAGAAGGAAGTAAAGGGGCAGTTGAAGGACATAAGGTAATCGTTGAAATTACTGCTTATCCTGATGGCCGCAACAGTGCTGAAGGTGAAGTGATTCAGATCCTCGGTCATAAAAATGACCCGGGTGTGGATATCCTGTCGATTATTCATAAGCATGGCATTACAATCGAGTTCCCGGATGAAGTGATCCAGCAGGCAAATGATGTGCCTGATGAGATTGATCCGGCAGATTTGAAAGACCGTCGTGATCTCCGGGACGTGACAACCGTTACAATTGATGGGGCAGATGCGAAGGACCTTGATGATGCGATTTCACTCAGCAGACTGGATAACGGAAACTATAAGCTTGGCGTTCACATTGCGGACGTCAGCCATTACGTAACAGAACATTCCCCAATTGATGAAGAAGCATATGAGCGGGGGACAAGTGTCTACCTCGTGGACCGCGTGATTCCAATGATTCCACACAGACTGTCAAACGGAATTTGTTCACTGAATCCGAAAGTGGACCGTCTGACACTGTCGTGTGAGATGGAAATCGACCAGAACGGCGGCGTGATAAAACACGATATTTTCCAAAGTGTGATCCGTACAAATGAGCGGATGACGTATTCTGATGTGAATAAAATTCTTGTTGATGAAGATGAAGCGCTGATTGAAAAATATGAGCCGCTTGTGCCAATGTTCCGTGAGATGGAAAAGCTTGCAGCAATTCTGCGCGGTAAGCGTTTTGACCGCGGGGCAATTGACTTTGATTTTAAAGAAGCAAAAGTGCTCGTCGATGAGGAAGGAAATCCGACTGAGATCGGAATCCGTGAGCGCTCTGTCGGTGAAAAGCTGATTGAGGAATTCATGCTTGCAGCAAACGAAACGGTTGCTGAACATTTCCACTGGATGAACCTGCCGTTCATTTACCGTATTCACGAGGATCCAAAGGCTGAGAAGCTCGAGCGTTTCTTTGAGTTCATCACGAACTTCGGTATTACGGTCAAAGGTACAGGTAATGAAGTACATCCGCGTGCGCTTCAGGAAATCATTGATGATATTCAGGGCACACCTGAAGAAATGGTCATTTCAACGATGATGCTGCGCTCTATGCAGCAGGCGAAGTATGATGAAAACAGCCTGGGTCACTTTGGTCTGGCGACTGATTTCTATACGCACTTCACTTCACCAATCAGACGTTATCCTGACTTAATCGTTCACCGCCTGATCAGAACATATCTGATTAACAAAAAGGTAGACGAAAAGACGCAGCGCAGATGGTCTGAACAGCTGCCTGAAATTGCTGCACATACGTCAGGTCGCGAGCGACGCGCAGTTGATGCTGAACGTGAAACGGACGAGCTGAAAAAAGCTGAGTATATGATGGATAAGATTGGCGAAGAGTTTGACGGCGTCATTTCATCTGTTACGAACTTTGGTATCTTTGTAGAGCTGTCTAATACGATTGAAGGTCTTGTGCACGTCAGCTACATGACTGACGACTATTACCGCTTTGATGAACGTCATATGGCGATGATCGGTGAGCGGACAGGCAATGTCTTTAGAATCGGTGATGAGATTTCTATCCGCGTTGTGAACGTTAATAAAGATGAACGTGCGATTGATTTTGAAATTGTCGGTATGAAAGGCACGCCAAGAGTCCGCCGTGAAACAGCACGTGTTGTCGACAGCCGAGGCCGCGGAAAAGACAGTAACCGCGACAGAAAGAAAAAGCGCAAACGTGATGACGGCGGCAAAGGCGACAAGAAGAAGTTTTATAAAGGTGCGCCTAAGAATAAGAAGAATAAAAAGAAGAAGAGAAAGTAAGGTGCGCGGGGTCTGTTTCGACCCTGCTACCTTTAGATAGGGGGATTGTTACTCATGCCTAAAGGAGAAGGTAAATTACTCGCGCAGAATAAAAAGGCGCGTCATGACTATTTTATAGAAGAAACATTTGAAGCGGGGATTGTGCTTCAGGGAACAGAAATCAAGTCTATCCGCAGAGGGCGTGTGAACCTGAAGGATTCATTTGCACGAATCAGTAATGGCGAAGTGTTTTTAAATAATGCACACATCAGCCCTTACGAAGAAGGGAACCGTTATAATCACGATCCGCTGCGTGAAAGAAAGCTGCTTTTACACAAACAGCAGATTAATAAGTTAATAGGCCTGACAAAACAGCAGGGCTATTCAATCGTGCCGCTGAAACTGTATATCAAGGACGGCTATGCAAAAGTACTGATTGGTCTTGGTAAAGGTAAGAAGAAATATGATAAGCGTGAGACGCTGAAGAAGAAGGACGCGAAGCGTGAAGTGGCACGCGCATTGAAGGAACGCCAGCGGTAAGACGTTCCAGTTGAAAAAAGACGGTACTGTGTTATAATTGATTATGCCGTTAACAGCGGCAGGACAACCGGATTAATTTTTCCGGATCCCGTACTGAATAAGGCAGATGCCTGATTCATCCTTATCATGGGGACGTTACGGATTCGACAGGAATGGTTCGAGCTTGAGTTGCGAGTCGGAGGGATCGTCTCCGTCATCAACGTCAACACAAATAGTTAACAACGAACAAGATTACGCTCTAGCTGCCTAATAAGCACTTGAGGCCTCACTTGTCTATCACCCATGTAGACCTGCCTGAGGTTCACTTATAGTGGGATACGCAGTCTGCTGCCACCTGAAGCAGCCTGAAGAGACTAATCAGGATAGCCGTTCGGACGCCTGTCAGTTGGCATAAGTTACGGTGAAATGCGAATAGGCTGACTACGCTCGTAGAAGCTTAAGTATTGAAGTTTCTGGACGTGGGTTCGACTCCCACCGTCTCCACCAAATATTTATTTGGTGGTTTTTTATTTGTCTTTTTTAAAAAGGTCAATTAAATATAGGGAAGATAACAAATAAACCTATTAGTATTCCGGCAACGAACATTAAAGGATAATACAGTCTTTTACGCAATTTAGTTTCCCCTTTCAGAAAATTTTTTTAGGTCATACACCAAATAGTATAAATCTCTTTGATTTTAAATTTACTAATTTTGTTAAAAAATAATTATTTAGTATGGTGCTTTTAATCATTTTAAAATTAACTAAAAAGATACAATTTGCTACAGCTTTTTTATTCTTCAGCATACGTTATTTCGTTATTGTAATAATTTGTTAGATTAATTCCTTCTGTCTCCTCCACATGATTATTTGGAGGTTTTTTTTCTGTAACAAGCGTTTATAACTTTATAGATTAGCATCTTTAAATAAGGGGTAAAGTGTCACAGTACATTGAATGGATGTACTTATTAATTTCGTAATAAGTGTTTTCAGTGAGTAAGATAATGATGCGAAAAATGGAGGAAATAACTGAATGAATAAAACTCTTTTAGCTTCAACTAATAGTGAAACTGGTGATGCTGACCCAAATAGTGACAGGCGATCTGTTCAGTTCTCTGGTGATTGCAGGCAATCAATCTGCATGAGTAAGGTGGTGGACCGTAAATGCTAACAGCCATTCTGACTTTACTGCTCGGCATCATTGTCATTCTGGCAATCATCGCTGCAAATGGCTATTTTGTAGCCCAGGAGTTTGCATATATGTCAGTTGACCGTTCACGTTTGCGGGCAATGGCAAAACAGGGTGATGCTGCCGCAAAGCGTGCATTGAGTGTAACAGAGCGAACATCATTTATGCTTTCAGGCGCACAGCTTGGTATAACCGTAACAGGACTTCTGATTGGTTATGTAGCTGAACCGCTTGTTGGTGAAAGCTTGAGCGTCTTACTTGATGGGGCAGGGGTTCCTGCAGCAGTTAGTATCTCTGTCGGGACAGTGCTTGCTTTAGCTGTTTCTACGATTGTACAGATGATTTTTGGAGAGCTGTATCCTAAAAATCTTGCAATTGCAAAACCTGAACCATTAGCAAGAAAGCTTGCCCGTTCTACCAATATTTATCTTAAGATTTTTGGATGGCTAATCAAGTTTTTCGATCAGTCAGCTAATAAATTTTTAAAACTACTAAGAATAGAGCCGGTGCATGACCTGGACAGTAGTGCGAATGCACGTGATCTGGAATATATCGTAGCTGATTCGCGTGACAGCGGTGACCTGCCAAAAGGTCTGTCAATTTTGCTTGACCGTATCCTGGACTTTCCTCAACGTAATGTTGAGCATGCCATGACACCGAGATCACGTGCAGATATTGTCGAGCCGGACATAACGATTGGTGAGGTCCGGTCATTAATGGCAAAGGAGCATACACGTTATCCGGTCGTTAACTTAGATGACGAGCCTTTTGGTGTTGTGCACCTTGTAGATTTATTGTCTTCAACTGTAGATGACAATGATCCTGTTACTGAAATTATGAGATTTCCTTTGGTGATCCCGACGCTCATGGCTTTGCCGAAAGCACAAGTACAAATGAGTGAGTCGAAAGAGGATCTTGCCTGTGTGATCGATGAATATGGCGGCTTTACAGGAATCCTGACAATAGAAGATCTTGCTGAGGAAATAGTAGGTGAGGTTTCGGATGAATATGACAGTGAAGAAAGTGAAGTTGTTGAACCTGAAGGAGACGATTCCTGGCAAATGAGTGGAGACGTTCATCTTGATGAGGTTGAAAGGGAAATTGGCTATCAGCTGCCTCGTGGGGATTACGAAACCATAGCGGGCTTACTGATTGCCTATAGCGGAAAACTTCCTGCTGTCAATGAACAGGTTACAGTTGAACTTCCGGAGGATCCGGCTGACCTGGTAGAGGATGTGCCAGTCAAACGGGACCTGATAGCACAAATCCTTGAAGTGGATAAATGGGTACCTACTATGGTCTCTCTGACAATCGAACAGCAGGAAAAGGACGATGAATCTGAACAGATGAGGAGGGATGATGATGAGTAATCCCTTCGTTGTGATAGCCGTAACGATTGCCATTATTGCACTAAGTGCATTTTTCGTGATTATTGAATTTGCACTGCTTGGTGCGAGACGCCATCGACTTGAAGAAGCAGCACGTTCAAGCCGTGGGGCACGGGCTGCTTTAAAATCGGTGAATGAGCTTACAGTTATGCTCGCAGGTGCCCAGCTGGGTATTACAGTATGTACGTTTGCTCTCGGTGCAATTACTAAACCCGCTGTAGATGACTGGTTTTCACCGTTATTTACTGCGACCGGTCTGCCCTATTGGCTAGCAGATGGAGCTGCTTTTTTTCTATCACTAATGATTGTCACATTCCTCCACCTGGTCATTGGGGAGATGGCGCCGAAATCATGGGCAATTGCACACCCTGAAGCTTCTGCAATTATGATTGGTATGCCAGCCCGGATCTTCATCGGGGTTTTCCGTCCCTTATTGGTATGGGTCAATCACATAGCAAACCGGATCGTGAAAGCTTCGGGCGTGGAGCCGGTTGATACCGCAGCAGTAGGTGGACAGGATGCTGATACCATCAGACAGCTGGTGGAATATTCAGCAAATGTCGGAGCTCTTGACGCTTCGATCCGCAGGCCGATTTCAGGTGCACTGGACTTGGAAGCCTTACAAGTTGGAGAAGTGCTGTCGAATGATGCACCTCTGACAACAGTTGATTCCAATGCGACAGCATATGATGTTCAACAGGCGACACAGCGCACAGGTCACAAACGGATTTTAGTTATGGCAGAGGATGGAAAACCTCCACGAGTTCTGCATGTCCGTGAGACATTGCTAGAATCGGAAGACCGTTCTGCCTGGGAGCTTGCACGTCCATCATATGTATTACGCCCGGACACCTTGCTGCATGAAGCACTAACGAATATGCGTCAATCAAGTGAACAGTTAGCAGTCGTGATGACTGGATCTGAGTTTCTCGGCATCATTACGATGAATGATATTTTCCATTACGTGCTGCCTCGTATGAATGAACAATAAAATAAAAAATGTTTATGACGGAGCTGTTTTGAAAAGATAGTAAGAAAATCTTTTTGAACAGCTTCTTTCTATTTATATCAAAGCACTGTTAAGGTTGACTGATGATTCAATAAAGATACTTAAAAAAATATAAGAAGTATTAACCCCATAACAAAACAATAATAAGAAAAGTAATAAAGCTTCCCACTCTTCATCATGCTAATAAACCATTTCATCGCCACATAAGTCATAAGAAGTGTCGAAACAAAGGCCAGCAGATAAGGAATCATCAGCTCTGATTTATCAGGCTCGTTTATAAAATCAGATAAACTAAGCACAACACCGCCAAGGCTGACAGGTATATAGAGCAAAAATGAAAACCTGAGCGCTGTATCGCGGTTCATTCCAACTGCCACAGAAGAAATGATGGTAGCACCTGAACGGCTAATACCAGGCATTAAAGCAAGAGACTGTCCAACACCTACTAAGAATGAATCCTTCGTTGTGATGTCACCTTCATCTTTTGACCCTCTGATATTTTTAATCAGCCATAACGCAATTCCAGTTACAAATAACATAATGGCAATCGTCGTCATACTCGTCTGTTCAGCAATAAAGTCATTAAATAGCAGATCTGATTATATCAACACTTACACTAAAATGCACAAGTACCTTAACATCGCAAAAATTGTTGCGCGTAGCAAAGATTTATCAGTTATAATACTTTATAACTATTAATGATAGAATTTATAAGAAAAAATAGTCTTTTTACTTACTAAATAAATGCTGTTCCTATTAATTTGTCGATGTAAGATATTTTTCATTAAGGAATGATCTAAGGGAGAGGACGTCATGTTTGAATATTCTCACCGTAACGCTGAAAATCTGTTCGAGTTTGTCAGGTTATTTGATTACGTTGAAGATCTTGTTTTTCTGATGGGAGTGCGCGGGGACAAGGTGATTTATGATTATATTAATCAGGCAGCGAAAAATTTGACAGCGCTTTCTGACGATGTGATAGGCAAATCTGTTAGTGAAGTGGTGAAAGATAAAGCGGAGGCCGCAGCTTTAAATGGTCAATACCTGGATGTTGCTTTTACGAAAAAAAGCATACATTTCACCCATACGATTAGCAACGGTACGGATCAGTATACGGGTGATACAACGTTATACCCGCTGATGGATACGGATGGTGAATGCCGGTTTATTCTTGGGATCGTCAGAGATGTGACGGAGAAATATATGCTTGAACAAAAGCTGCGGGAAACGGAAGAGCTGTTTCGTATTATCACTGAAAATACAATGGATGTGATCCGTATCATTGATACTAATGGCATCATTCAGTACTCTTCACCGTCTAGTGAAACGGTATCCGGATATGATGCAGATTACTATAGGGGCAAGCACTTTACTGAAGTGATACACGAAGATGATTGTGACAGAGTGAAAGAACAATTTGAGCTGCTCATTGCTGAGAAGAAAGCTGCAGTCGTTGAGATCAGACATTTACACCGGGACGGCCATTGTATCTGGAAGGAAGTAGTGGCAACCCCAATCATTGAAGACGGCCAGGTGAAAAGTGTGGTTACATCTTCACGGGACATTACTGAGAGGATAGAATACAAAGAAAAACTTTCGAAAATGGCATTTTACGATTATTTATCCGGTCTGCCTAACAGACGGTTGTTGGATGATCGGCTCGAGATGGCGATTCACCTTGCAGAGAGAACAGAAAAAAAGGTCGGCTTGTTATTTCTCGACGGGCGTGATTTTAAATCAATAAATGATCAATTCGGTCATGAGATGGGCGATGGAGTGATCAAAACTGTAGCAAGGGTTCTCGAAGGATGTGTCAGGAAGGTCGATACGGTAGGCCGGCTTGGTGGCGACGAATTTGTTGTGATCTTACCTGATATCAAACACGAAGAAAACGTTTTTGAAGTATCAACCCGGATTGCAAACGCCTTTAATGAACCGATTTCTGTAAAGGGAAATGAGTTGTCATTCACCCTTGATATCGGAGTAGCGATCTATCCGACTCATGCAGATCAGAAAAAACTGTTAATCAACTGTGCAGACCAGGCATTGTATGAAGCCAAGAAGTACAAAGATGCTGTATTCAAAGTTTATGATTTAGAACTGAGTTAGCAATTGAAATATATAAATACGTTATTGAAAATTATAATCAGGCACGCTATGCAAAAAGCATTTCTATTTGTAGCGGTAATCAACTGCCCCCTCAAACAAAGCCATGTTTTGAAATAGGCTGCTGAGATTGCTGGCTGTTTTATTTACAAAAGACACATCCCGGCATATATAATTTTAAAAACGATCCGATATATACAGTACGAAAGTTTTAATCATGACTCTCTGCGTGAGGTGAGGACTTTGCGGTACAATCGGAAAGAAGGTTTCAGGTTTTCATTCAAGAAGCCGATCGAAGCTGTGTTTAAAATTTATGAGTTAAATGGGCGTGAGGTGGAATCCCATCCGGGGAAAGCATTGATGCACGACTTAAGCCCAAGCGGTACAAAAATCAGTTCAATGCTGAATCTGCCGGTCAGTGACACAGACCCGGTGAAAATTCATCTGCAGTTTATGCTGAATGAAGTGGTATATGAGATGAAAGCAGAATTGATCTGGAAGCGGGCCAGTGGGGGAGAATTCCACTACGGCGTACATTTTTACGCTTCTGAAGATGTAAAAGAAGATATTGTAAAACAATTGAAGCAATATGTGAGACGGGTATAAAAAGCGGCTGAGATCAGCCGCTTTTTCCTATGCAGTAGCACGTCTTTCGCTTTTGATAGCGCGTGTTTTCCGGTTTGCATAATAAATCCCTGCAAAAATAATCACCATTCCTGCTATCAGTGAAGTCGTAACCGGTTCATCAAGCAGCACGCTGCCCCATACCATGGCTGAGACCGGTGCAAGATACGTAACTGTTGTCGCAAATTCAGGCGATTTCTGCCTGATCATATAATAAAACAGCAGATAAGCAATTCCAGAACCGAAGCATCCGAGTCCGATCGCAGACAGCCAGAAGGACGTATTATATGTAAAACTCATGACGCTATATCCGTTCACGGTCATCATAACCAGTCCGACAGCAGCTCCTGTCATCAGTGACGTAGCTGACAGCAAAACGACACCTGTGGCCGGCGTGAAGCGTCTGACATAATGGGAGCCGAATCCATAACACATTGCCCCGAGCATCATCGTGCCCACCCCGATAAACTCAGATCCAAAAATCCCGCCAATCTGAAATTCGATTAACACAAGTACACCAATAAACCCAATTAAAATCCCGATCCACTGCTGCAGCTTTAACCGCTGTCTGAACAGAAAGAATCCAATTAGACCAGCAAATACGGGTGTTGTCGCATTCAGAACAGAAGCGGTATTGGAAGCGATTCTCGTTTCACTGAGTGCGATAAGTGCCCATGGCAGCGCCGCATTCATGACGCCAATGATTATCAGGTGTTTCCACGGAATCGGCCGCTCAATTTTCCGCCACTGCGCAATCAGAATCGGCAGCAGGATCAGTGCGCCTGCTGAGCATCTGATAAAAACGGTTCCCCAGACACCGGCTGAATCTGCAAGAATTTTGATAAAAACGAATGACAGGCCCCAGATCAGACTGAGGCCGATAAGTGCTGCATATGCTCTCATGTTGTTCTCCTAACTGGAAATAAGCGTCACAGTATACTGGCGCGAGCGTGGTCCGTCGAATTCACAGAAATAAATGCCCTGCCATGTACCAAGGACAAGCTCACCGTTTTGAACGGGAATCGTTTGTGCGTGACCCACTGTACTGGTTTTCATATGTGAAGCTGTATTGCCTTCCATATGCCGGTCTTTCGGATGTTCCCACGGAAAGACTTCATCCAGCCTTCTGAGAAAATCAGTTTTTACATCCGGATCTGCATTCTCATTCACTGTAATCCCGGCAGTCGTATGCTTTGAAGATACAATGGCGATCCCGTTTTTAAATGACTGACTGCTGATCCAGCGCTGGACTTCACTTGTCACTTCAACCATCTCATCACGACGGTTTGTCTTAACTGAAAATGTTTCAAACATCACGATCACTCCTTCTTTCAAAGTGTAACGCACGAAAGATGAGTTTTCCAGATGTCCACACATTATTTGACAAAATGCTGACTTTTTTAAAATGAAAGCGTTTTAATTGATCGAAATATTGATAAATTCAGAATACTTATTGCAGAACCTCACATCTGTATGTATGATGGTCTTTATATAAAAGTTTCGCTGTAACGGTGTAAAGCGGAACAACATCAGGAGGGTACATGATGGATACGACAAAAAAAGACCTTAGAATCAGAAGTAAAGTGATCAGTGAAGGAGTGAACAGAGTTCCAAACCGTTCAATGCTTCGCGCAGTCGGTTTTACAGATGAAGATTTTAAAAAACCGATGATCGGTGTAGCTAGTACATGGAGTGAAGTCACACCTTGTAACGTACATATTGATAAACTTGCCCAGCGTGCAAAGAGCGGTGCAAAAGCAGGCGGCGGGGCACCAATGATTTTCAATACAATTACTGTATCTGACGGGATCGCAATGGGACACGAGGGCATGTTCTACTCACTGCCAAGCCGTGAAGTCATTGCAGACTCAATCGAAACGGTCACGAACGCAGAGCGCCTTGACGGCGTTGTTGCAATTGGCGGCTGTGATAAAACAACGCCTGCATGTGTAATGGCGATCGCCCGAATGAATATTCCTTCTGTCTATATCTACGGTGGTACGATTCAGCCGGGTAAACTTGACGGTAAAGACATCGATATCGTGTCCTCATTTGAAGCAGTCGGTCAGTACCAGGAAGGGCTGATTAATGATGAACAGCTTTATAAAGTGGAATGCAGTGCCTGTCCGGGCGCCGGCGCTTGCGGCGGTATGTACACAGCGAACACGATGGCTTCAGCAGTTGAAGCACTAGGTATGAGTATTCCCGGATCTTCTTCAACACCTGCCATCAATGATTATAAAGAGCAGGAGTGTGAACAGGCAGGGGAGCTTGTTGTGAAGCTGCTTGAGCAGGATATCTATCCCCGTGACATCATGACAAAGGAAGCATTTGAAAATGCAATCACAGTCGTGATGGCACTTGGCGGCTCAACGAACGCATTCCTTCACCTGCTTGCCATGGCGCACGCTGCAGAAGTGGATCTGACAATGGATGATTTCGAGCGTGTCCGTCAGAACGTTCCGCACATTGCTGACCTGAAGCCAAGCGGTAAATATGTGATGCAGGATCTGTATGAAGCAGGCGGTGTACCTGCAGTGATGAAGCTTCTATTAGAAGAAGGGCTGCTGCACGGCGACTGTATCACAGTCACTGGTAAAACAATCGCAGAAAACCTTGCAGAAGTACCTTCACTGAAAGAAGGACAGCAGGTCATCACACCGATCAGCGAACCACTTAAAAAGACAGGACCTCTTGTTGTATTAAAAGGGAACCTTGCTCCTGAAGGCGCAGTGGCAAAAATGAGCGGACAGAAAATCAGCCGCTTTGAAGGACCTGCCAAAGTATATGACAGCGAGGCTGAATGTACAAAAGCAATTGAAGATAACCAGATCAAAGAAGGCGATGTGGTTGTCATCCGTAACGTTGGACCAAAAGGCGGACCGGGGATGCCAGAAATGCTCTCTATTACCGCGATGATCGTCGGACGTGGACTGAACGGCAAAGTAGCCCTGCTTACAGACGGGCGCTTCTCAGGCGGCTCACACGGTTTTGTGATCGGTCATATCGCACCTGAAGCAGCAGTCGGCGGACCAATCGGCCTTCTGCAAAATGGAGACATCGTCGCAATCGACAGCGACACGCAGGAAATTAACCTGCAGATCTCAGAAGAAGAATTCGAAAAGCGCGCCCGCGAATGGGTGAAGCCTGAGCCTAAGTTCAAGCGCGGCATCCTTGCTAAGTATGCAAATGCTGTGTCCTCATCATCTAAAGGTGCAGTAACAGATTTATTTGAAGAGTAAAACGAAGCCGTCCGGGCGATGTCCGGGCGGTTTTTTTTGGGTGTGTGGATAGGTCTTTTGATACTATTCTACGAACGTTAGCGTTTTTTCTGTGAATTGTGATGGTTTTTCTAAGAACAGCAGCCTTCATTTTCCGAACCACCACACCTCTCCACAAGCAAATCCTTCGATAAACCAAAACAAACATTGTAAGATAACACTATGAACACATCAGGAGGGATTCACCTATGAAAATTGAAGTATGGTCAGATTACGTTTGCCCATTTTGCTATATCGGCAAGAGAAAGCTTGAAAACGCACTGAACAAATTCGAACACAAAGACCAGGTAGAAGTCATCTACCGCAGCTTCCAGCTTGATCCGGACGCGCCAAAAAACGCAAGTGAAGATACCGTTTCAGCACTTGCGAAAAAGTACGGTATGTCTTACGATCAGGCAGTTGAAATGACAAACAATGTAGTCGCACAGGCAAAAGAAGTCGGCTTAGATTACGACTTTTCAAAAATGAAGCGCACGAATACGCAGGATGCGCACAGATTGACGCATTTTGCTGCTGATCACGGAAAAGACGGCGTGCTTACTGAAAAGCTGTTAAGTGCTTATTTCCTTGAATCAAAGCATATTGGCGATCATGATCAGCTTGTTGCTATTGCAGAGGAAGCAGGTCTTAATGGAGAGAAGGCACGTGAAGTACTGGCATCAGATCAGTACGAAGGTGAGATGAACGCGGATATTCAAAAAGCTGCGCAAATTGGCGTATCAGGGGTACCGTTTTTCGTACTTGAAAACAAATACGCAATTTCAGGCGCACAGCCTGATGAGGTATTCACCCAGGCGCTTGAAAAAGTATGGGAAGAAACGAACCAGTCACCGCTTGTTAACGTAGGCGGGCAGGGGAATGCCTGCACAGATGATTCATGTGACATTTAATCAAAAAGCACGCTATCGCGGCGTGCTTTTTTTATGCATGTGTAAAATACGTCTTAATTAAAAACTGATACTGATCATCAGTCAGCTCAAATGCTGGATAGCCGGCATCCCGTAATAATGATTGCGTATTTGCATCTTTAAAAAGAACTGTGCGGGAAAGATACGAGTGGAATACGCTCATTGGCGCATTAATGACAGCATCCTCATCAGATAAATCCATCGCATCTGCTGTAACAGACAGGTTATCTACACCACTCTGTTCCTTAATCCACTTCATCACATCCGCGTTATCCGGAGCCGCATTATTTGAAATGTGATAAATATGATCTCTCTTGGCATGAGTGGCAGCGGCTGTCAGGACGTCCACGACATAATTGACCGGGACAACATTATTTGAAGCTTCCGGATCACATAACAGCTTAATCATTCTGTCTCCGTCAACACGACCGCGTCTGATCAGCTTTTTCAGTAATGCAACAGCCTTCAGCAGACCATAAAGCGCAAATGTTGTGTCAGCTTCGCCGGTATTTGTATCACCGACAATAATCGCAGGCCTGAAAATACTGACGTTCAGCTCATGGCGTTTGTTCCATACGAGGTGTTCAGCGTGATTTTTACTTTCCTCATAGTCATTTACAAATACGCTGTCCTTAGAATGAAGTTCTTCTTCAGCAACGTCTACAATGCCGACAGTATATGCTGTACTGACATGATAAAAGGAAGGAATCTGCAGTTTCTCGGCTAGCTCCAGTGCGTGAACAGTGCCATCCACATTCGCCAAAAATGTCTTCTCACGATCAGCAGGATCAAACGACAAAAAGGCAGCAGTATGATAAAGGATATCAATTTTACCGGTAAGTGAATCTGTTTCACTGATTCCGAAATCAGTCTGCGTAATATCACCTGTGACCGGATGGATTCTGTCAGTCTGATCAGCAGGCATCTGTTTAATCAGCTGATTGATTTTCTGCTCACTGCGCACGACCGGGTAAAGCGTGTGACCTTTATCTAAAAGTGAGCGTACAAGCTTTGAACCAACAAAACCTGTAGCGCCGGTTATCATAATATTCATTGCGATCTCCTTTAGAAAAGCATTAGATTCTTATTATATCAAAAAGGGGGAGGGGATTTGAAATATAAGACTAAAGCATAAAAAAGAGCCGCCCTTAAAGGACGACTCAGCAACATTAAAATTGACCGCTCTTTTTCAATTCTTTCCCTTTACGTCTGAAACGCAGGAATACAAGGTAGAGCATTGGAACAATAATCAATGTCAGCAGTGTGGAGAATGCGATACCTGCAATGATTGTAACCGCAAGTGGTGTGAATAGTGCATCTCCGCTTACTGCAACAGGAATCAGGGCAACAATGGATGTGAGAGCCGTCAGTACAATCGGACGGATTCTGACGCGTCCGGATTCAATCACGGCATCCATCACCTTCATGCCGTTCGCAACACCCTGTTCGATAAAGTCAATGAGCACAACAGAGTTTCTTACTACGATACCTGTCAGTGAGACCATACCCATGACAGCCAGGAAGCTGATTGGTGTCTGCGTCACAAACAGTCCAAGAATCGCACCTGCAATTGCCAGGTACACTGCTGTCAGTACAAGGAATGGCAGTGACAGTGAGTTGAACTGGAATGCAATCAGCAGGTAGACAAGGAAAATAACAATTGTGAATAATAGAATGATTTCTGAGAAGAAGTCATTCTGTGCTTCATTTTCCCCGCCGATCGTCAGTGAATAATCGTCGCCCAGTGAGGAGCGGACGTCTTCAACAATATCAGTTGTCTTTGCTTCAAGATCTTCTACTTCTCCAGGGAATGCGCGGATTGTAATCGCGCGTTCTCCATCTTCATGCTGAATCCGCTGCAGTTGAGACGTTTCTTCAGCTGTGACAAGGTCAGAAAGAGGGATCAGCTGAGGTGGGCCCTGCTGCGACTGGGCAGCGACTTCTATCTCATCAAGCGGAATTTCCTGTCCTTCTTCAACCGGATCGACAAGTACCTTCATATCACGCTGTACAACCCCATCGTCAAAAGAAGCCATTGGAATACCTTCAGTGACAAGGCGGATCTGCTGGCTGATAGCCTGAATACTAATATCATTTTCTTCAAGCGCAGTTCTGTCAGGCACATAAGAGATCACAGGTTCTTCCTCGCCAATATTATCAAGCACAAGGTCAACGCCAAGATCTTCAATTTGTGTCATGACATCATCACGAATGGATGTAAGCTCTTCAAGGTCAGGACCTTTTACAGTCACTGTAACTGGAGCACCTGAAGGAGGCCCCTGTTCAATTGTATTCATAAATATGATTGCATCCGGGTACTGCTCTCTCAGTTCATCTGTCCAGTCTTCGATCAACCCCTGGGCTGTCTGATTTTCGCGGTCAACCCTTGCAACGATCTGTCCTGTATATTCACCCGTCGTATCGAGTGAGCTGTTAAAAAGATTCGGCAATCCTGTTCCAGCAAAGACGCTCGTTTCATATACGCCTTCATCCTGCGCAAGTACATCTGCCATTTCAAGCAGTGTGCTTTCAGTCTCTTCAAGCGGCGTACCGATTGGAAGCGTCACATCAACAGTTACTTCTTCACGGTCAGCTGCCGGGAAAAACTCAAACGGAGTCAGTACGACAAGTCCGAATAGCAGCGTTGTAACGATCAAACCGATTGCACCTGTTAATAAAGGCTTTTTAGCCGTTTTTCTCAAAATACGGTCTGCATAGAAATCAGCAATTGCATTCAGCGGTTTGCCAAGCAGTCCCGGTGAATCTGACATTTTTTTAGAGGTGTTGCGGTAAAAACTGTAGCGAAGCATTGGTACCAGTAATAAAGCAACGATTGTTGAAGCAATAATCGTTGTGATCAATACAGTAGGCAACGCTCTGATAAAGTCACCATTTCCTCCAGAAAGGAAAACAAGTGGTAGGAAGGTAAACACAATTGCAAGTGAAGATGTCACAATTGATATCCATACTTCTTTAACACCAGTGACAACACCCGGCAATGCTTTATCGCCAAGCTTGAATCTGCGCTGGATATTATCATTGACTACAATGGAGTCATCAACAAGAATACCGAGTGCAATGATGACACCGATCACAGAGATCTGGTTCAGGTCAACACCAGCGCCAGGCAGCGGGATAATCCCCATCAGAACGGACATCGGCACGGCAATCGCAACGACGATCGCACCACCGGCAGTAAGACCGAGTGAACTTGTCACAATAACCGCAAGTACGGCAATGGCAAGGGAGAAAAACAGTCCCTGGAATATGTCATTCACCAGATTTGCCTGTGAATAATAAGGTTCGAGTGTAATATTGTCAGGCAGCAATTCTTCAAGTTCAGCAACTTTTTCCTCAGCTGCTTCACTGACTGAAGGAATATCTTCGCCTGATTCTAAGTATGTTGTAACAGAAACTGCAGGCTGACCGTTGAAAGTGATCAGGTCTTCAGTTTCTTTCGGTTGTATGTCAATCGTTCCCACATCACCAAGCAGCACAGCTTCACCTGCAGAGTTCTGTCCGATTACAACCTGCTCCATTTCATCCACAGATGAATAGGATTCAATAGATAGTTGATAAATGGTATCTTCCTGTTCCTGTTTGCCAAGCGGGACAGGGTTGAATTCTTCTTCAATCGCTGTCAGTACCTGAGAGAAGGCAAGCCCGTTTCCCCAGAGATCCTCACTGTTTAATGTAAGGATAATTTCTTCTTCCTGAACACCTTTAACTGTCACACCTGAAATGCCGGGTACAGCCGTCAGCTCTTCTTCCCATGTATTCATCACTGATCGTAAGCCTTCGAAATCCCCGCGGCTGTCAGCAGTCAGCATGTAAGAGGAGACAGGGAAGTTAGCAGCGGCTTCACTGACAGTAGACTCAAGTACTTCTTCAGGGAATCCGGAAGATGCATCAGACACTTCCTGTCTGATTGCTGAAAGTGTTTCCTGCTTATCAACGCTATCCGTCAGCTCCACGATAATCTGTGAGAATCCTGCGGCTGATGAAGACGATACGCTCTCGACACCATCTAAGCCATCAAGATTCCGTTCAATCGGGTTCGTGACGGTTCGTTCCACCGTTTCAGGTGTTGCCCCGGGGTACGGAGTGGAAATCGTCGAAATGTTAATCGACGTTTCAGGAATTTCTCGCTGTGGCAGCTGCAGAAACGTAAGCACCCCTACAATAAGGAATAATACAAATAAAATCATAAATATTTTTGATCGTTTCAGCACCCATTCAAACATGGTTGCACCTCCAATTGTTCTGTTGATAGACTTACTTTTTCACAAAACCGACAGTTGTGTCAAGAATGAAGGTGCCGGGGTGTGTTTTTTGTTTTGCAGCAGAGAAGAGAGGCAGCGTAGACCCGTGTCAGAGCGTATACCCGTGTCAGACCCGCTTATACGCTAACCCCGCGCCAGCCCAAAACAAAAACCCGGAAAGGTTCAATTTGAACGCTTTCCGGGTCTGCATATACATTATGATTCCCAACTGACACATATGTCATTCACGCTATTCAGCGTAAAGTCCGATATCTCATCAAGCTCCTGTCTGATATCGTCATTTTCATTTACGCCAATACTCTTACATCCCGCAGCTTTAGCCATCATGCAATCAACTGTACTGTCTCCGATCATTAACACTTCGTCATGCGGAACGGTAAAGTCGCGGCATATTTTTTCGAGCATATCAGGTGACGGCTTGCCATGCTTAACGTCTTCGGGTGTAACGATAAAGTCTGCGTCGTGAAACCCGAGTAGATTGAGACAGGCAAGTGTCCGTTTCCGGTTATCTGAAGTGGCGATACCAATAATATATCCTGCGTGTTTCAGATCATTTAACAGCCCCGCTGCGCCACGGACAGGTGTGAAAGCTTCTTCGATATTTAAAGAATCATTGCTGTCTGTAAGTAATTTCTCAGCGAGTGCGAGCGATTCAATCCAGGGCTTTTGTGTATGCCTGTACAGGAGTGCGGCAATGACTGTTTTTTCTTCCGTTTCACTTGCGACAGCTAAAAGACCAGCCGGGTCGACTCCTGTTTCATTGACGCCCATGATCCTGTCCCATTCCTCGCCGTGGTGAAGGCCTGTCAATGAGACGAAACGCTTTTTCCGCTCTTTATTCAAAGCTTTCCAAAAGGGCTCTGCCTGAAACAGCGTACCGTCTTTATCAAATGCAACGATTGAAGCTGAGACAGGAACTTCATTGACGTGAATCATTCTGGCTGTCATGGCGGACCTCTCCTCTGACTTATTTTTGAGCGTCTAAGAACTCTTTTACCTGTTCAGGGCTTTTGGCATTTGCTGAATGAAGGTGAGCTTTCTTTTCACCGTTTTGGAAAATAAGAAGACTCGGAATCCCCATTACTTCCTGCTCATCAGCAATTTCTGGCAGCTCGTCACGGTTAAGTTCGTACCAGCCGTATTCATTGTAAGTATCCATGATGTCGTCAATAAACATATCCATTCTGCGGCAATCAGGACACCAGTCTGCAGTAAACTTTACAATTACCGGCTCATCTTTATTTACTGTTTCTTTGAATTGATCATTATTTTTAATTCCTTGCATGTTCATCCCTCCATAAAGAGATGATAAGAGTTTTTATCACAAAACGCAAAATATAAAATTTGATGATAATGATTCTCAAACTCATTGACTCATAGGGAAAAAGAAGCTAGACTGAAGATAACTCAATTACTCAAGTCTGCGAAGGAAGCTAAAGGAGATCGGATTAGATGTTAAAAACTCAATCATTAACGCTTGGATATGGAGATTCCATTATAATAGAAGAGCTTGATCTGACAATTCCAAAAGGTGAAATTTCTGTTCTGATCGGCGGGAACGGCTGCGGAAAGTCAACACTGCTGCGCTCGATGGCCCGTCTGCTGAAACCGCATGACGGAGATGTACTGCTGAACGGAAAAGAAATTAATAAATATTCTTCGCGGAAAGTAGCACAGGAAATGGCGATTTTACCACAGTCACCTGTAGCGCCTGAAGGCCTTACAGTTCTTCAGCTTGTTAAACAGGGAAGATATCCTTATCAGGGTTTCTTAAAACAGTGGTCTAAAAAAGATGAGGAAGCCGTTGAAAAAGCACTCGCATCAACTGGTATGACAGAGCTTCAGGACAGATTCGTTGATGAACTCTCCGGCGGACAGCGCCAGCGCGCATGGATCGCTATGACACTTGCACAGGATACAGACCTGATCCTGCTTGATGAACCGACAACTTACCTTGATATGACACACCAGATTGAAATTCTGGATCTGTTATTTGAATTAAACGAACGTGAAAACCGCACAATTGTGATGGTCCTTCACGATTTAAATCTTGCGTGCAGATATGCACATAATCTAATTGCTGTAAAAGACCGCAAAGTATTTAAGCAGGGGAAGCCTGAAGAAGTGATCAGCTGTGATATGGTCAGACACGTATTTGATATGAACTGCCAGGTCACAACGGATCCTCTATTCGGTACACCGCTGTGTATCCCGCATGGCAGAGGCCGCTGCATTGTACAGCAAACGAAAAAAACTGCAGATGCAGTCTCATAACTACAAAACCGTCTGTTGAAGGCGGTTTTTATATTGAATGATCGATATTTGTGAATAATACGATTATCTACATAAAAACAGGGAAGGGGTATAATTACAATGATAAATGAAAAGATGGACGCAATGGTTGAAAAGTATGCAGAACTCCTTACAGGAGATACATCTGAACAATCAATTGAAGAAATTAAAATGTATGTGCTATATAATCACATCGCTAAAACAATGCCGGCACTTGCCCGTCACTGGAACAGTCTCTATCCTGAAGGCAAAGAAGAAATGAAGCGCATTGTACGGGATATCCAGCAGAAAAATAAAGCAGTAAGAGAAGAAAATAAAGAAGACGATAACATCTGAATAACAAAAGCCGAAAAGTCACTGGACTTTTCGGCTTTTATCTCCATTAATGGACCGGAAGCTGGCTTTTATCTGTCTGAGCCTGGCTGGCAGCTTGCTGTATGTTGGCAGGTGTTTCCTGCGCGGGTGAGTACCAGTTCTGCTGCTCCATGAATGAATAGAGGCTGTGCTGCTGTCTGCCTGTCTCATCATGGAGCGATTGCAGGAATTGAAACAGCTGGTTTGTACTCGCTTCGTTAGCTGCAACGCTGTAGCTGAGCGTCATATGTTTTTCCAGTATAAGAAGATCAGTTGCCCAATCTTTGTCTGACATCGTGGTTTGCTGAATGTTCTGCATGTGAATGCCTCCTTACTGATTATTGGACCTGCTGCTGCCCTGATAGAAATGCTGATGTTTTTTCATAATGATTCTTGTGTGTCGTACAGCATGTTTCAAGAATTGATTTCAGCTGAGGGTTGGTGCACTGGGAAGCCGCAAAATGAGCTTTCTTTGAAGCAATCAGATTCCATTCAAGCACATCCTTCAGATAAAGAAGATCTTTTGTCGACAGTTGTTGCTGCATCATAACTTTCGCCTCCTTTTTCATCCTGATTACTATGTGCAGGAACTGGAAAGATTATGCGTCGATTTTTGTATTCAAATGAAACTTGTCATGATAAGATTATGCTAGTCCGCTAAAGGATTTCTTATTTTAGAAAAATAGAAAGCGGTTACAAATTTTTGATTCAGGGGGTTTGTCATCATGGAAAAAGTGATGCGTGATTTCTTTTTATTTTTATCTTCTAACAAGCCAATGACGAAAGCAGCCAAACAGTATGGTCTGAAGTTTGGTGCAAACAGGTTTGTAGCAGGTGAAACAGTTGAACAGGCAGTGGAGACGATCAAAGAACTGAATGACGAAGGACTTTGTGTCACACTTGATTGCCTTGGTGAGTTTGTGGATAACGAGCAGGAGGCAGGAGAAATCACTGACCTATGCATTGATGCAGTCCGCGCGATCGGACTCAATAACCTTGATTCAGAGCTTTCATTAAAGTTAACCTCACTCGGACTCGATCTATCTGAAGAGATCGTTCTTGAGAATATGAGAAGAATCCTGGATGCGGCGACTGAACATAACGTATTTGTCACAATTGATATGGAAGATTACGAGCGCTGCGGCAAGACACTTGCAGTCTTTACACAGCTCAAATCTGAATATAATAATATCGGAACAGTTATTCAGGCTTACCTTTACCGGACTGAAGAGGATATCAAGATGCTCAATGAGTATTCTCCAAACCTCCGTCTTGTAAAAGGTGCTTATAAAGAATCACCGGAAGTTGCATTCCCTGAAAAAAGAGATGTGGATGAAAACTTCAAGAAAATCATTAAGATGCACCTGCTGAACGGGAACTATACGGCAGTTGCCACACACGATGACGCAATCATCGACTATACATTAAATCTGGTTGAAGAACACGGAATCTCAAAGGATCAATTTGAATTCCAGATGCTTTATGGAATCCGTGAAGAACGCCAAAGAGAGCTTCACAAGCAGGGCTATAAAATGCGTGTATATACACCGTTTGGTACTGACTGGTACGGCTATTTCATGCGCCGCCTGGCAGAACGCCCTCAGAATGTGGCTTTTGTAGCGAAAGGGATTATCAGTAAATAACGTGATAAAGGCTGGGACAAATTTGTCTCAGTCTTTACTTATGAAGCAGGTTCTTTGAGATGCGATCAGACTTTCAAAAATTCATATGAAAGCGCTTATAATTTTCTGTTGCTTTATTCTGAAAACTTTATTAAGATAGAAATGTAGAGAATTTTCTTATATTTTTTTGCCGTAAAATGAATGAGGATTCATTCAAAAAAACGGATTCAGTTTAAAAGGGGGATCTTTAACAGATGAGACATATTCAAAAAGCAGCAGTGATCGGCTCTGGTGTTATGGGCTCGGGAATTGCAGCCCACCTTGCAAATATCGGTATCCCATCGCTTCTACTTGACATCGTGCCAAGTGAATTGACAGAAGCAGAGCAGGCGAAAGGGCTGACACTTGAAAGCCCACAGGTGAGAAATCGCCTGAGCCAGGGAGCTGTACAGAAATTATTCAAACAAAAACCTGCACCACTTTCCTCAAAATCGAATGCAGCACTCATTACAGCCGGTAACCTTGACGACCATATGGAACAGCTGGCAGAAGCTGACTGGATTATTGAAGTGGTAGTTGAGAACCTTGAAGTGAAAAAGAAGGTATTTGAAAAAGTAGATCAATATAGAAAGCCTGGCAGTATTGTCAGCTCAAATACATCTGGTATCTCAATAGAAGCAATGACTGAAGGAAGATCTGAGGATTTTCAAAAGCACTTCCTTGGCACACACTTCTTCAACCCGCCGCGTTACCTGAAGTTACTTGAAGTGATTCCGGCACAGTCAACGGATCCGGAAGTTGTTCAGTTCATGAAAACATTCGGAGAAGATACGCTTGGTAAAGGGGTAGTATTCGCGAAGGATACACCGAACTTTATCGCCAACAGAATCGGGACTTACGGTCTGTTAGTCACAGTGAAAGAAATGCTGAAGGGCGGTTACAGCGTAGGTGAGGTTGATTCTGTTACAGGTCCGCTGATCGGACGCCCGAAAAGTGCAACGTTCAGAACACTGGATGTTGTTGGACTTGATACATTTATCCACGTGGCGAAAAACGTATATGACCAGGTTGACGGTCAGGAAAAAGAAGTATTCGAAGTACCTGACTTCATGCTGAAAATGCGTGATAAAGGCTGGCTAGGAAGTAAGTCAGGCCAGGGCTTCTTCAAAAAAGAAGGAAAAGCAATTCTCCAGTTAAATCCTGAAACACTTGAATATGAAGAGCGCGGCAAATTAAAAGCAGCATCTGTTGAAATGGCGAAGCAGGAAAAAGGCTTCTCAGGAAAAATGAAGACGCTTGTATATGGAAAAGATCGTGCTTCTGAGCTGCTTTGGTCAATTCTTGCACCGGTACTTGTTTATTCAGCTGAGCTGACAGGTGAAATCGCAGACAATATTACAGATATTGATCAGGCGATGAAATGGGGCTTCGGCTGGGATAAAGGACCATTTGAAACATGGGATGCAATCGGCGTAGCAAAATCAGTTGAACGCCTGAAGGCTGAAGGATATACCGTACCTGAATGGGTTGAAAAAATGATTGCAGACGGTCATGACTCATTTTATAAAGAGGAAAACGGTGATCTGTTCTTCTATCACAATGGCGAATATCAGCCTGTTGAAGTGAATGAGAAAGTGATCGATCTGAAGCGTTTGAAGAAAAAGAAAGGCGTGATTAAGAAGAACGCTGGTGCAAGCCTGATCGATCTGGGTGACGGTGTCGCACTTCTTGAATTTACTTCACCGAACAATGCGATCGGTATGGATATTACTCAGATGATCAATTTTGCAGTAGATGAAGTTTCTAAAAACTATAAAGGGCTTGTGATCGGTAACCAGGGTAAAAACTTCTGTGTCGGTGCAAACCTTGCGATGATTTTAATGGAAGCGCAGGATGACAATATTTTTGAAATTGATATGGTCGTCAAACATTTCCAGCAGGCGATGATGAAGCTGAAATACAGCTCATTCCCGGTTGTTGCAGCACCGTTTGGCATGACGCTTGGCGGCGGAACAGAAGTTTGTCTGCCGGCTGATCATATCCAGGCTTCAGCTGAAACATATATGGGTCTTGTTGAAGTTGGTGTCGGGCTGATTCCTGGCGGCGGCGGAAACAAGGAGCTTTATCTGAATTACTATAACAGCCTGCCAAAAGGTGTAGATTTCGACCTTCAGAAGGTAGCGAACAAAGTGTTTGAAACAATCGCGATGGCAAAAGTGTCAACGTCAGCTGCTGAAGCAAGAGATAACAACTTCCTTAGCGCGTCAGACGGTATCAGCGTCAACGGTGATCACCTGATCTATGACGCGAAACAGGCAGTTCTTCATCTGGCTGAAAACTATACAGCTCCTGTAAAAAGAAAAGTACCTGTTACAGGTGAACCGGGCTATGCAACACTGCTGCTCGGAGCACAATCGATGTATCAGTCAGGCTTTATTTCTGAACATGACTTGAAAATTGCGAAGAAACTCGCTTATGTCATTGCAGGCGGAAAAGTTCCATACGGCACAGAAGTAGACGAAGAATACCTGCTTCAGCTGGAAAGAGAAGCATTCCTCAGCCTGATCGAACAGCCAAAATCACAACAGCGCATGCAGCACATGCTCGTAAAGGGTAAGCCGCTGCGTAATTAATATTAAAACAGCAAACGTTTAATTAAAATATCATCTAGTCGGACGGAGTGTAGGGCGGTGACTCCACCGGGAGCAGCCGGACAGGTAAGACCCCGCAGGCGCACAGCGGCGAGGAGGCTTACCGCCGGCCCCGGGGAAAGCATCCGCCCGGAGCGCAGTTCGACGGTCTGCTAAGAAGAATTAGCATTAAAGGGGGAGCACAATGCGTGAAGCAGTAATTGTTGCCGGAGCAAGAACTCCGGTCGGTAAAGCAAAAAAAGGATCACTAGCTCATGTACGCCCGGATGACCTCGGCGCACTGGCAGTTAGAGAAACATTAAAGCGTGCAGGAAATTATGACGGTGAAATTGATGACCTGATCTTCGGATGTGCAATGCCTGAAGCAGAGCAGGGCATGAACATGGCCCGTAATATCGGTGCACTTGCAGGACTGAATTACACGGTACCGGCTATCACAATCAACCGCTACTGTTCATCAGGACTGCAGTCAATCGCTTACGGTGCGGAGCGTATTATGCTCGGTCATGCTGACACAATCATTGCAGGTGGAGCGGAATCAATGAGTCTTGTCCCGATGATGGGTCACACAGTCCGTCCAAATTCAACTATTGCTGAAGACATGCCTGAATACTATATGAGCATGGGTCACACAGCAGAAGAAGTAGCGAAGAAATACGGCATCTCACGTGAAGATCAGGATGCATTCGCAGTCAGAAGTCACCAGAAGGCTGCAAAAGCAGTAAATGGCGGTGTCTTTGATGAAGAAATCGTTCCGGTTGAAGTAACGCGTCGTACAATTGGAAAAGATCACAAGATGAAAGAAGAAACATTCACATTCTCAAGAGACGAAGGAGTACGCCCTGATTCGTCAGTAGAGTCTCTTGCTAAGCTTCGTCCAGCATTCTCAACTACTGGTTCAGTAACAGCAGGTAACGCTTCACAGACAAGTGACGGTGCTGCAGCAGTGATGGTGATGGAGCGCGAAAAAGCAGAAGCTCTAGGACTGAAGCCAATCGCAAAATTCCGTTCATTCGCTGTTGGCGGTGTCCCACCAGAGATTATGGGTGTCGGACCTGTAGAAGCGATTCCAAAAGCACTGAAGCTTGCAGGACTTTCACTTTCTGATATTGATCTGTTTGAGCTGAATGAAGCCTTTGCTTCACAGTCAATTCAGGTTATCAGACAGCTTGGACTGAATGAAGAGATCGTAAATGTAAATGGCGGTGCGATTGCACTTGGCCACCCGCTTGGCTGTACTGGTGCAAAGCTGACGCTGTCACTACTGCATGAACTTAAGCGCAGACAGCAGCAATTCGGCGTTGTCACAATGTGTATCGGCGGCGGAATGGGCGCAGCCGGCGTCTTCGAAATGATTAACTAAGTAGCTTTCCATAGACCGGCTGCTCATTCCGCTTCAGGCGGATGCTTTCCGGACGGTGGTTGCTGAGCCTCCTCGCGCTTCGCGCTGCGGGGTCTCAGCTTCCCACTTATCGTCCAGGAGTCACCGCCTGGAGCGAAAGGAACAGCGTTCATAAAGCACAACAAACAAAGGAGGAATTTTTCATGTCAAACGAAACAAAAGCATTGGTAAAAGGCGGCAGCTTTCTAATTGAGGATGTTGAAGCAGCAAACGTATTCACACCGGAGGATTACACAGACGAACAGAAAATGATCGCCAAAACAACTGAGGACTACGTGATCAATGAAGTTGTTCCTGAAGTAGAGCACATTGAAAATCATGAATTCGACCGTTCAGTTAAGCTTCTTAAAAAAGCAGGGGATCTTGGTCTTCTTGGAGCAGACGTACCTGAAGAGTACGGCGGCCTTGGACTTGATAAGGTCAGCTCAGCGCTGATCGCTGAAAAAATGTCACGCGCGGGCGGTTTCTCAATCACTCACGGTGCACACGTTGGAATCGGGTCTCTGCCAATCGTTCTTTTCGGTAACGAAGATCAGAAGCAGAAGTATCTGCCACTACTTGCAACAGGTGAGAAAATTGCTGCATACGCTCTGACTGAGCCAGGTTCGGGTTCTGATGCACTTGGTGCGAAAACGACTGCTAAGTTAAATGAAGCAGGCACTCACTATGTACTAAACGGTGAAAAACAGTGGATCACAAATGCCGGATTTGCTGATGTATTTGTTGTCTATGCAAAAATCGACGGCGAGCATTTCTCTACATTTATCGTAGAGCGCGATTTCAATGGCGTTTCTGTCGGTGCTGAAGAGAAGAAGATGGGGATTAAGAGTTCTTCAACTCGTACGCTGATCCTTGAAGATGCTGAAGTTCCGGTTGAAAACCTTCTTGGTGAAGCTGGCAAAGGCCACGTGATTGCATTTAACATCCTGAACATTGGCCGTTACAAGCTTGGAGTAGGTACAGTAGGAGCTTCTAAGCGTGCGCTTGAGCTTGCTGTAAAATATACGAACGA
Source organism: Jeotgalibacillus alimentarius (assembly GCF_000829445.1). Classification (GTDB taxonomy): domain Bacteria; phylum Bacillota; class Bacilli; order Bacillales; family Jeotgalibacillaceae; genus Jeotgalibacillus; species Jeotgalibacillus alimentarius. The sequence continues at coordinate 35,699 of NZ_JXRQ01000025.1, read as the reverse complement.
GCGTAAGCAATTCAACACGCCGATCTCAAGCTTTAACCTAACTAAAGAAAAGCTTGCTACAATGGGTGCAAAGCTATATGCAACAGAAAGTTCAGTATACCGTACAGTTGGTCTGTTCGAAGACCGTATGAGCCAGCTGTCTGATGAAGAAATCAAAGACGGTAAAGAAGTGGCGAAATCAATTGCTGAATACGCAATCGAGTGTTCACTGAACAAAGTATTCGGTACAGAGTCACTTGATTATATTGCTGATGAGGCAGTACAGCTTCACGGCGGTTACGGATTCATGCAGGAATATGAAGTAGAGCGTATCTACCGCGATTCACGTATCAACCGTATCTTTGAAGGAACAAATGAAATTAACCGTCTGTTAGTGCCTGGCACTTACCTGCGTAAAGCAATGAAAGGTGAACTGCCACTTCTTCAGAAAGCACAGGCGCTTCAGGAAGAATTAATGTCAATGATGCCTGAAGAGATCAGTGATGAGCCATTGAAGCAGGAAGAATATCTTGTGAAAAACGCAAAGAAAATCGGTTTGCTTGCTGCCGGTCTTGCTGCACAGAAATACGGTAAAGCACTTGAAGCAGAACAGGAAGTGCTAGTGAATATTGCTGATATCGTTTCACTTGCCTATGCGATGGAATCTTCACTGCTTCGTACACAAAAGGCAGTTGAAAAGTCAGGCCTTGAGAAGAACCAGCAGAAGGTTCTTTATACACAGATCTTCTGTCAGGAAGCTTTCAATGAGATTGAACAGCATGCAAAAGAAACACTGATTGCTGCTGAAAGCGGAGATTCACTTCGCATGATGCTTTCTGCACTGCGCAAGTTCACACGTTTCACACCGGTTAACCTGATTCCGGTTAAGCGTGAAGCAGCTGCCAAGCTGATCGACGCTGAAAAATTTGTCGTTTAATTTTACCTTTAAAAGCCGTTAATGGTTTCCGTGGGGGACTGCGCTTTCCTGCCCCCGGGGCGGGAGTCTCCGTCCCCCACTACAACCATTAGCTGTTTTAGTTAAAAGTTTTCCAATATGTAAAACAGAAACCGTCTGTGAACCAGGCGGTTTCTTAGTATGCAGAAAGCATCATTAATTGACTTTAGCGGAACAAGCCTTTACTATATGTTTAAATGTTTAAACATATAAACAGAAAGGGTGTTTTATCATGAGTGTATTGATTACAGGTGCATCCGGCGGGATTGGGAAAGAGTTTGCAAAGCTTTATGCTGAAAATGGTTATAACCTGATCCTTGCAGCAAGAAGTGAGGATAAGCTGAAGGATTTAGCAGCAGAGCTGGCTGATAAATACACGATTCAGGTGCATGTTTTTAAAAGCGATCTATCTGAATCAGGTTCTGCTCAAAAACTTTATGACGAGATAACAGCGCAGGATCTGTCTGTAGACATCCTGATCAACAATGCAGGGGTTGGCCTGTTCGGCGAATTTCACAAGACTGATCTGCAAAAAGAGCAGGAAATGATTCAACTGAACATCACATCTCTGACTGAACTGACGAAGTTATTTGGCATCAAAATGGTTGATGCAGGTCAGGGGAAAATCTTGAATGTCGCTTCAACAGCAGCTTTTTTCCCTGGGCCACTGATGGCTGTATATTATGCTTCAAAGGCATATGTAAAATCACTGACAGAAGCGCTTGATAATGAATGGGCAGACTTTGGCGTGCAGGTGTCAGGCCTCTATCCCGGACCTACCAGCACAGGATTTAAAGATCAGGCTGAGCTGAATGAGTCAAAACTGTTTAAAGGTGGAACAATGAAACCGCAGGCAGTTGCTAAAATTGCGTATATCGAATTCATGAATGGTAAAAAACAGATTATCCCAGGTGGCATGAACAAGCTTCAGTCACGCGCGAGCCGTCTGATTCCAAGGTCTGCTGCAGCAGGGATTGTGAGAAAAACGCAGGAGCGGGTATAATAGTTGCAGAATCGAGGTGACACCAATGGGGGAGCAGGCAGAAAAGGCGTTCCGGGATTGCATTCCATTATTCCAGGCATTAAGTGATCCGTATCGGCAGGATATTGTGCTGATGCTTTCAGATACAGACTCCATGACAGTGAATGAACTGACGGAAAAACTTCCATTATCACGCCCGGCTGTGTCACACCATTTGAAAATCCTGAGAGAACAGGGTATTTTGAAAATGGAGCAGTTTGGCACGCAGCGGAACTACTCGCTTGCGCTTGAAGGAGCGCTGGCGCAATTAAAGCATTTAATTATCACAGTTGAAGATCGCTGTTATTAAAAGGAGGAAATCAACATGGCAATTACTTTTTACTCATACCCAAAATGCGGCACATGCCGTAAAGCGAAAAAGTGGCTTGATCAGCAGGAGGTTTCTTACGAGGAAATTCACCTGATTGACTCACCACCTTCAAAAGAAGAGCTGGAGACGCTACATAAAAAAAGCGGTCTTGAGCTGAAAAAGTTCTTTAATACAAGCGGCGTCAAGTACCGCGAGCTTGGACTGAAAGACAAACTGCCGGAAATGTCAGATGATGAAAAGCTTGAACTACTGGCTTCAGATGGTAAGCTGATCAAGCGTCCGCTGACGACTGACGGTGAAAATGTAACAGTTGGATTTAAGGAACCTGAATTTGAAGAAAAATGGCTGGGCTAATTCGTAAACAATTCTTGTTTTCGGGCACCTGTTATGCCAATATGAAGTAGTATAGTAATCAATTCGTATGCGGAGGGAAAGTACATGAGTTCACCAAAAGAATTGCGTTATTCAGAAGAGCACGAATGGGTAAAAGTTGAAGATGGTAAAGCACGAATCGGAATCACTGAGTTCGCACAATCTGAACTTGGCGATATCGTATTCGTTGAGCTTCCGGAAGTTGGAGACGAGCTTACATCAGACGAGCCATTTGGCAGCGTTGAGTCTGTAAAAACGGTATCAGAGCTTTATGCACCAGTCAGCGGTAAAGTTGTAGAGGTGAATGAAGACCTTGAAGACAGCCCTGAGTACGTAAACGAATCACCATATGAAAAAGCATGGATGGTAGTCGTTGAACTTTCTGATGAGTCAGAGGTTGATGAACTGATGGATGCTGAAGCATATGACAAAATGACTGACGAAGACTGATTCTTGAGCCGTTCACCTTTTTGGTGGGCGGCTTTTTGTTAGGGAATTGTGATGAGCCAGTTGCAGTGTTTTTCGTTTTGGTTGTTGTGTGTTCTGTTCTGGTTGTAGTATTTTGCCTGCTGACTGTAGGATACACCTGGGTTGACTGCAGTAAAACCTGCGCTTACTGCAGTGAGAGCCGAACCGACTGCAGTCATCACCCAACCGGCCGCATCCAGAGCAGCAATTTAGAATCTCATTTACTTGCATTTCTCAGGAGTACAGGCGACAATTAAATCAGCAGCATACCATGTTAGAAAGCCGTGAGATCCTTAGGTGAGGGTGTGATGGAATGGAGTGCAAAAAAGTAATTATTGTTGAAGGGAAATCTGATAAACGGAAAGTACAGCCGATCATCAGAGAACCCGTAGATATCATTTGTACAAACGGCACAATCAGTCTGACTAAGATGGATGAACTGATTGATGAACTGTACGAAAAAGATGTATATGTCCTTGTAGATGCTGATGATGCAGGAGAAAAACTCCGCAAGCAGTTCAAAAGAGAAATGCCTGAAGCGGATCATCTTTATATTGACAGAGCATACAGGGAAGTAGCAACAGCGCCTGAGCAGCATCTTGCTGTTATACTTGCAGGTGCAAATATAGATATTTACACAGAGTTTCTTGAAAAAAGGATGAATCTTTAATGATAAATGAATGGACGATCAAAGACCTTGATCAAAGACTTGAATCAGGTAAACAATCAGCGATGTATCTGTACACGCCAATGTGCGGTACATGTAAGCTGGCCGGTAAAATGCTTGAAGTCACAGCAGCGGCTGTAACGGATACGGATATCGGGAAGGCGGATCTGAATTATGTTGAGCCGCTGGCAGAGAAATATAAAATTGAAAGCGTACCATGTCTGCTTCTCTTCAAGGATGGGCAAATGGTAGAAAAAATCTATAAATTCGAATCAGTGCCAACGATCTTTGAAGCATTCGGCCAACTGTCACAGGAGCCTGCACGAAAGTAAATGTGCAATTTTGAAAAAAATTCGTTGACAGTAAATTTAAGATCATGATACGATTTGTCTCGTACTCTTAATGACTACTAACTTAATACGCAAAACTCTTATCAAGAGCGGCGGAGGGAAGTGCCCTATGAAGCCCGGCAACCGACAGTTTACTGGAAAGGTGCCAAGTCACCCAGGTTAATTATCTGGAAGATGAGAGAAAGCCGTTTAATTTTGGACGCCTTTCTGCTCATCACGCAGAAAGGCGTTTTTGTTTTTTATAAGCTAAGCTGGAGGGGAAATCACCAGTCAGATTCTCCAGAGATAAAAGGTATCCCTCTTCAAAACAGCTGTACTTTTCTATTCTGCTGCTTTAACGGGATAATAAGTTAATAAACGAAAGTAGGTGATGGCATGATAACCATCTCAGATGTAAAAAAAGTATTTAAAACAAAAACCGGCTCGCTGACAGCAGTCGATAAAGTTAATTTGAAAATAAAAGAAGGCGAGATCTTCGGTGTGATCGGATACAGCGGCGCCGGTAAAAGTACGCTGATCCGGATGCTGAACGGTCTTGAACAGCCATCAGAAGGAAAAGTAGATATTAACGGTAAGCTGATCTCGTCTATCAAAGGCGGAGACTTAAGAAAAGCAAGACAGAAAATCAGCATGATTTTCCAGCATTTTAATCTGCTCTGGTCACGGACTGTGAGCGAAAATATTTCCTTCCCTCTAGAAATTGCCGGTGTGCCAAAACAGGAGAGGCAAAAGAGAGTGAATGAATTGATTGAGCTGGTTGGTCTTGAAGGACGCGGCGATGCTTATCCGGCTCAGCTCAGCGGTGGGCAGAAGCAGAGAGTAGGGATTGCAAGAGCACTGGCAAATGACCCTGAAGTGCTGCTTTGTGACGAGGCAACGTCAGCGCTTGACCCTCAGACAACAGACTCGATCCTTGAACTGCTTGTAGATATTAACAAGCGCCTGGGACTGACAATCGTCCTGATCACGCATGAAATGCACGTCATCAGAAAGATCTGTCACCGCGTTGCAGTAATGGAAGGCGGTAAAGTCGTCGAACTTGGCGATGTACTTGAAGTGTTCAAGCAGCCGAAAGAGCAAATCACGAAACGGTTTGTTCAGCAGGTAACTGAACCGGAGGAAACGAGAGAAACGATCGAACAGCTGATTAATGAATACCAGGATGGCAGAGTGATCAAGCTTTCCTTTGTCGGGGAGTCAGCTGAGCAGCCTGTCATTACAAATCTGATTCGCTCATTCGACCTTCAGGTGAATATTTTACAGGGGAAGATTTCACAGACTCAAAACGGTGCGTACGGTTCACTTTTTATTCATTTACATGGTAAGCAGGATGAACTGGATCGGGCGATTGACTTTCTGGAAGCAGCAAGTGTTGGAGTGGAGGTGATCACACATGATTGAGCAGATTTTTCCGAATGTTGAATGGCCGGTGATGTGGGAAGCCACATACGAAACCATTTATATGACACTCATTTCAGTTGTGATCACATTTATTTTAGGTATCGCTCTTGGCCTTCTATTATTTCTTACTTCTAAAGGAAACCTTTGGGAAAATAAAATTGTCTATGCGGTGACCACAGCAGTCGTGAATATCTTCAGGTCGATTCCATTTATCATCCTGATCGTCCTGCTGATCCCATTTACAAGAGCTCTCCTTGGTACAATCCGGGGAGCAGATGCCGCGTTACCTGCATTGATCATTGGAGCAGCACCGTTTTATGCAAGAATGGTTGAGATTGCACTGCGTGAAATTGATAAAGGTGTCATTGAAGCCGCACGTTCAATGGGTGCAAAAGTAAGTACGATCGTATTTAAGGTATTGATACCTGAATCAATGCCGGCCCTTATTTCAGGTATTACAGTGACAGCGATCGCGCTGGTGGGTTACACAGCAATGGCCGGGGTAATCGGAGCAGGCGGACTCGGCAACCTGGCATTCCTTGACGGCTTCCAGCGGAGCAGAGATGACGTGACGCTCGCAGCAACAATTATTATCCTGATTATTGTATTCATCATTCAATTTATCGGAGATTTCTTTACGAACAGACTGGATAAACGCTAATTTTAGCTCACTATATCAAACACATTTAAAGGAGAGAATGACACATGAAAAAATTCGTAGCAGGAACATTCGCAGTAACAAGTATTTTCGCATTAGCCGCTTGCGGTTCAGATAGTGCAGATGAAGGAATCGGATCAGGAGAAGACGGCGAACCGGTTGAACTGACTGTTGGTGCTTCTAACGTACCTCACGCTGAAATTCTTGAACAGGCGCAGCCGCTTCTTGAAGAAGAAGGTGTGGATCTTCAGATTGAGACGTACCAAGATTATATTCTTCCAAATATGGACCTCGATGCAGGTGAAATTGATGCGAACTATTTCCAGCACATTCCTTACCTTGAGTCTCAAATTGCAGATCCTGAAACTGACTTTGACTTTGTCAATGCAGGCGGTATCCACATCGAACCGATCGGTGTATACTCTCAGGAGCATGAATCACTTGAGGATCTGCCGGACGGCGCTGAGATCCTGATGAGTAATTCAGTTGCTGACCACGGCCGTATCCTGACAATGCTAGAAGCACAGGGCCTGATCACACTTGATCCTGACGTTGAAAAAACAGCTGCAGAAGTATCAGATATCGTAGAAAATCCGAAGAACCTTCAGTTTGAAGCAGATTATGAAGCAGCACTGCTTGTTCAGCTTTATGAGAACGGAGAAGGCGATGCTGTTCTGATCAACTCTAACTATGCAATTGATGCAGGAATCAACCCGCTTGAAGATTCAATTGCACTTGAGGATTCAGATTCACCATATGTGAATGTCATTGCGGTGAACAGCGGTGACGAAGAGAATGAAGCTGTTCAGAAGCTAGTTGAAGTATTAACGTCTGAAGAAATCCAGGACTTCATCCTTGAAGAATGGGGCGGCGCAGTCGTACCTGTAGATGCTGAATAATATGATAGGAAGCTGCTCAGTCTATGACTGGGCAGTTTTTTAGTGTGCGGGCCTGGTTGCAGTATGTTGGCTTGCAGCTGTTGTGTTTTCGCGCGCAGCTGTAAGATACGCCCGGGTTGGTCGCAGTAAGAAGGCCGGCAGCTGCAGTGAAACACCACTTAGATGTAATGAATGCTCCACCAAAATGTAGTAGCCTCATAAAAATTATTTTAAAAATTTTCATCCCTTGATACTAAAACAATGTAAACCCTTACACACCTCAGATGAATATTTGTAATAGTGAAAAAATTATGATAGGGTGTTTATTAAGTTTTCTAGCGGGTAATACACCAACTAGCAAACAGTTTTAGAAAAAATATGGAAACTAAGTCACGGACAAAAAAACGAAAAGGAATGATTCATTATCCATCCGATTAAAGTTGATTTTACAACTGACATGGAGAAGCAGATGCTTAGTTCGCACGGAGTTGGTTACGAAACGTATATGAGAGATCATGATGTGCGTATGAATGTGGAAATGAAACGTGAAGAAGATTATAAAAAGTCACAGGACTTAGTCCAGGAACTTGAAGGTAAAGTCATCAATCATTTATAATAGTAGAGAAGTGAAAAAGTCAGTGTATCTTACACTGACTTTTTTGATTGTAAAGGCAAGGGTCAACGTCATTTGATTCTAGTTTTAATTTGTTATAAGATTAGAATGAGAATAAATTGAGAATGGTTCTTCCATTTCAAATTCATATACAAACGGAGGTAATTAGACAATGGCTTCAACTTTAGTGATTAAAGATCTGCACGTTGAGATCGAAGGCAAAGAAATTTTAAAAGGTGTAAACCTTGAATTAGATAGCGGTAAGATTCACGTTATTATGGGACCTAACGGAACAGGTAAATCAACGCTTGCTTCTGCAATTATGGGACACCCTAAGTTTGAAGTAACAAAAGGTGAAGTATTACTGAACGGTGAGAACGTGCTTGAGATGGAAGTTGACGAGCGCGCACTTGCAGGACTATTCCTTGCAATGCAGTACCCAAGTGAGATCACTGGTGTGACAAACGCAGACTTCCTTCGTTCTGCAATCAATGCACGCCGTGAAGAAGGCCAGGAGATTTCTCTGATGAAATTCATCAAAGAACTTGATAAAAACATGGACTTCCTTGAGATGGATCAGAATATGGCACAGCGTTACCTGAACGAAGGTTTCTCAGGCGGGGAGAAGAAGCGTAATGAAATTCTTCAGCTGATGATGATCAAGCCTGAATTCGGTATTCTTGATGAGATTGACTCTGGTCTTGATATTGATGCACTTAAAGTTGTATCAAAAGGGATCAATCAGATGCGCAGCGAAGATTTCGGCTGCCTGATTATTACTCACTATCAGCGTCTTCTTAACTACATCGAGCCTGATTTCGTACACGTTATGATGCAGGGCCGCGTTGTTAAGTCTGGCGGACCTGAGCTTGCACAGCGCCTTGAAAGTGAAGGGTATGACTGGATCAAGCAGGAGCTTGGTATTGAAGACGAAACTGTAGGACAAGAAGCGTAACTGATAGGAGGATGAATATGACGACACAAATGAAATTGCCGGTTGATCAGCAAGCGGTGCAGGCTTTCTCAGAAAAGAACGGCGAGCCTGGCTGGCTGTCGTCCCTTCGATTGGACGCACTTGCGAAAGCAGAAGAGCTGCCATTGCCGAAGCCGGATAAAACGAAAATTGATAAATGGAATTTCACACAGTTTGCAAGCCATACTGTAGATAGCGAAGTGTATGCTTCATTAGAAGAGCTTCCTGAATCAGTGAAGTCTCTTGTAGATACTGAAAAGCAGGAAAACCTTTATATCCAACGCAATAACACACCAGCTTATCTGAAGCTGTCTGACAGCCTGAAGAGTAAAGGTGTTATTTTCACAGATATTTTAACTGCAGCAAAGGAACACCCTGAGCTTGTAGAAAAGTATTTCATGAAAGATGCAGTTCAGATGGACGAGCATAAGCTGACTTCACTTCATGCAGCACTTGTGAACGGCGGGGCATTCCTTTATATTCCAAAGAATGTAGAACTTGAAGAGCCGATTCAGGCAGTTTACGTTCACGACAATGCTGATGCAGCACTTTTCAACCACGTACTTGTTGTGGCTGAAGAAAATTCTGCAGTGACTTATGTAGAATCTTACCTGGCTACTGAAGGTGCCGGTGAGTCACTTGCTAATATCATTACAGAAGTTGTGGCAAAAGATAACGCGCGCGTTGTATACGGTGCGGTTGATAACCTGTCAGAAGGTACAACTACTTACGTAAACCGCCGCGGTACAGCTGCTCGCGATGCTAAAATCGAGTGGGCGCTTGGTATGATGAATGATGGAGATACAATCTCTGAAAACATCACACACCTGATCGGTGACAATTCTCACGGTGATACAAAGATGGTTGTTGTAGGCCGCGGGAAGCAAAAACAGAACTTTACAACGAATATCAGACACTGGGGTAAAAACTCAGAAGGTTATATTTTAAAGCATGGTGTAATGAAAGACGCTGCATCATCAATCTTTAACGGAATCGGTAAGATTGAACACGGTGCAACTAAAGCAAACGCTGAGCAGGAATCACGCGTACTCATGCTAAGTGAGAAAGCACGTGGAGATGCTAACCCGATTCTTCTGATTGATGAAGATGATGTAACAGCAGGTCACGCTGCTTCAGTTGGACGTGTAGACCCGATGCAGCTGTTCTATCTGATGAGCCGCGGTATCTCCCAGCAGGAAGCAGAGCGTCTTGTGATCCACGGATTCCTTGCACCTGTTGTAACCAAACTTCCAATTGAAGGGGTTAAGCAGCAGCTTACAGAGGTTATCGAAAGGAAAGTGAATGTATGAATATTCAAGAGATCCGCAGACAGTTTCCAATATTGGACCAGGAAGTAAATGGTCAGCCGCTCGTCTATCTGGACAGCGCAGCTACTTCTCAAAAACCGCTGTCTGTGATCCGGGCGCTTGACGAGTACTATAAAGGGTACAACTCAAACGTGCACCGCGGTGTACACACGCTTGGAACCCGTGCGACAGACGGGTATGAAGGAGCTCGAGAAAAAGTTCGTAAATTCATTAACGCCGCGTCAAATGAAGAAGTGATCTTCATGCGCGGTACGACAACAGCCATTAATACAGTGGCACAAAGCTATGGTGCAGACAATGTGAAAGAAGGCGATGAAATCGTCATCACACATATGGAGCACCACAGCAACATTATCCCATGGCAGCAGCTGGCGAAAATAACCGGTGCAACACTTAAGTATGTACCGCTTCAGGAAGACGGCACACTGTCACTTGATGATGTGCGCGAGACGATTACAGATAATACAAAAATCGTCTCAATCATGATGGTGTCAAATGTTCTTGGTACAATGAACCCGATTAAAGAAATCACTCAGATCGCCCATGAACATGGTGCCGTGATGATGGTGGATGGTGCACAGGCTGCGCCGCATATGAAGGTTGACGTACAGGACCTTGACTGTGACTTCTTTGCATTCTCAGGTCACAAAATGGCCGGACCGACCGGTATTGGTGTGCTTTATGGTAAGAAAAAGCATCTGAATGCAATGGAGCCGGTTGAATTCGGCGGTGAGATGATTGACTTTGTCGGTCTTCAGGACTCCACGTGGAAAGAGCTTCCGTGGAAATTTGAAGGCGGGACACCGATTATTGCAGGCGCGATCGGTCTTGGTGCCGCAATTGATTTTCTGAATGAAATCGGACTCGATGAAATTGAAAAGTATGAGCATCACCTTGCTGCGTATGCGATGGAGAAAATGTCTGAGATCGACGGTTTAACGATTTACGGACCTAAAGATCCGGGCCAGCGCGCAGGACTTGTGACATTCAATCTTGACGATGTTCACCCACATGATCTCGCTACAGTGCTTGATGCGGACGGTATTGCGATCCGTGCAGGTCATCACTGTGCACAGCCTCTGATGAAATGGCTGGACGTATCTTCAACTGCACGTGCGAGCTTCTACCTGTACAACACAGAAGAAGATATCGACCGTTTAGTGAATGGACTCGTTAAAACAAAGGAGTATTTCAGCGATGTCTTTTAATAACTTAGATCAGCTGTATCGTCAGGTGATTATGGATCACTATAAAAACCCGCGTAACAAAGGTGAGATTGAAGACAGCGTAACTGTCGATATGAACAATCCTACATGCGGTGACAGAATCCATTTAACACTTGACGTGCAGGATGGAATTGTAAAAGAAGCAAAGTTCGATGGTGAAGGGTGCTCAATTTCAATGGCGTCTGCCTCTATGATGACTCAGGTGATCAAAGGTAAACCAATTGATGAAGCACTGAAATATTCTCAAATCTTTTCAGATATGATGCTTGGCAAAGAATACGATGATTCAGTTGACCTTGGTGATATTGAAGCACTGCAGGGAGTGGCAAAATTCCCTGCCCGTATTAAATGTGCAACACTTTCCTGGAAAGCAATGGAGAAGGGGATTGACCAGCAGTCTGAGTAACTGCAAACAAAGAAGGAGGAATCATCATGGCTAAGAAAATGCCCGAAGTTGGCGATTATAAGTATGGCTTCCATGATAAAGACGTATCAATTTTCCGTTCAAAGCGTGGTCTGACGCGTGAAATCGTGGAAGAAATCTCACGTATGAAAGAAGAGCCTGAATGGATGCTGAACTACCGTCTGAAGGCGCTTGAGCAATTCTACAACATGCCAATGCCTCAATGGGGCGGTGACTTAAGCGGATTGAACTTTGATGAAATTACGTACTACGTAAAGCCATCAGAGAAAAGCGAGCGCAGCTGGGACGAGGTTCCAGAGGAAATCAAGCGTACATTCGATAAGCTTGGTATTCCTGAAGCTGAGCAGAAGTACCTTGCAGGTGTATCTGCACAGTACGAATCAGAGGTTGTATACCACAACATGAAAGAAGATCTTGAAGAAATGGGTATCGTCTTCAAGGACACTGATTCAGCACTTAAAGAAAACGAAGAACTATTCAAAAAGCACTGGGGAACGGTTATTCCTTCAGGAGATAACAAGTTCTCAGCACTTAACTCAGCAGTATGGTCAGGTGGATCATTCATCTACGTTCCTAAGGGCGTAAAAGTTGATACTCCACTACAGGCGTACTTCCGAATCAACTCTGAAAACATGGGTCAGTTCGAGCGTACACTGATCATTGCTGATGAAGGCTCAAGCGTACACTACGTTGAGGGTTGTACAGCACCAGTTTACACAACGAACTCTCTTCACAGTGCCGTTGTTGAAATCATTATCAAAAAAGACGCGTACTGCCGTTACACAACAATTCAGAACTGGGCGAATAACGTATTCAACCTGGTAACGAAGCGTGCAGTCTGTGATGCAAATGCAACAATGGAATGGGTGGATGGAAACATCGGCTCTAAGCTGACAATGAAGTACCCTGCAGTCATCCTTCGCGGTGAAGGTGCACGTGGTATGACACTGTCAATCGCACTTGCAGGTAAAGGTCAGCACCAGGATGCAGGCGCTAAAATGCATCACTTAGCACCAAACACGTCATCAACAATCGTATCGAAATCAATCTCAAAACAGGGCGGTAAAGTAACATACCGCGGAATCGTACACTTTGGACGTAAAGCCCACGGTGCACGCTCTAACATTGAGTGCGATACGCTGATTATGGATAACGAATCAACATCTGATACAATTCCATACAACGAAATTCTGAACGATAACATTTCACTTGAGCACGAAGCGAAAGTGTCGAAGGTTTCTGAAGAGCAGTTATTCTATCTGATGAGCCGCGGAATTTCTGAAGAGGAAGCAACTGAAATGATCGTAATGGGCTTCATTGAGCCATTCACGAAAGAGCTTCCGATGGAATATGCAGTAGAGATGAACCGCCTGATTAAGTTTGAAATGGAAGGTTCTATCGGTTAATATGACAAAAACCCGTACTTTGAAAGTGCGGGTTTTTTTATGCTTTTATTTTTCACCGAACCGCTGGACCTTTCCGTGCAGGACTGCGCCTTCCTGCACCCGGGCGGGAGTCTTCGTCCAGCACTCCAAGGTCCAGCTAATATATTAATAAGACAAATCCTCCGTAACCTTCTCAGCAGGTGTAGATCTCCATATAAAACCAATTGCTGCACCAACTAAAGCAGGCAACATCCACCCAAGTCCAATTTCATATAGAGGAAGGTAACTGACATAAAACTCAGTCACAGCGTCAAGCGCACCATTTGATACTGCAGGAAGTGTACCTGTTAAAGCGTTATAACCGTCGATCAGGCTGACGAAGAATGTCAGGAACATGGCGCCAGCATAGATGCTTCTTTTATGACCGAACAGATTTGACGTCAGGCCAAGCAGAATCAGTACAATCGCGAGCGGGTATAGGAACATGAGTACAGGTACTGCGTACTGAATAATATTTGTTAAGCCGAAGTTTGCGATAATTAATGACATCAGCGATAGCATCAATACAAATGTTTTATAGCTGACTTTTGGGTAAAGCTGATGGAAGAATTCACTGCAGGCAATGATTAGTCCAATACTTGTTTTCACGCAGGCAAGGACAATGATCAGTGCGAGCAGAATCGCGCCAAATGGGCCGAAATAATGCTGTGCAACCGCAGCGAATGTCAGTCCGCCATTTTCAAATGTACCGACCGCGTCAGTGCTCGTTGCACCCATATAAGTGATCAGTCCATAGATTAGCATCATCAATCCTGTTGCAATCAGCCCGGACTTTAACGTCGTGCTTGCGATGACTTTTTTATCAGTGATGCCAAGGTTTTTGATTGCGTGGATCACAATAATTCCAAACGCCAGTGCCCCGAGCGCGTCCATTGTATTATAGCCTTCACGAAAGCCGCTCATAAACGGCAGTGACTGATAATCAGCAGCAGGGGCCCCGAAACTGCCCATCGGCTGAATAATAGCTGTGATAATTAAAATAGACAGGAAAAATAAGAAGACCGGCGTCAGGTATTTACCGACAATATCCATGACTTTTTCAGCCTTCAATGAACATACATAAACAATTGCAAAGAAGATGAAGCTGAACACTGCAAGCCATAACCCGCTGTTCTCAGCACTGACAAAAGGTTCAAATCCCACAGTATAAGGAACTGTAGCTGTTCGCGGGATCGCAAAGAACGGTCCGATTGTTAAATAAAGAATGAGTGCAAATACTGTCCCGAATAAAGGATGTACACGGCTCGCTAAGTCATGAAGCCCTTTACTGCCTGATAGCCCGATTGCGAGAATACCAAGCAGCGGAAGTCCGATTGCTGTGACAAGAAAACCTGCCAGAGCGGGCCAGAAGGAGGTACCTGCAAGCTGTCCAAGCTGAATCGGGAAGATCAGATTACCTGCCCCGAAGAACAAGCCAAATAACATCGTGCCAATGATTAAATAAGTGGAAAAAGGTATTTTCTGTTGCATAAGGTAGTCCTTTCTTTGCATAAACGCTTCGCTGTAATAAAGGTAATCCTAACAAGAATGTCACACGCACACAATAGTATTTTTACGATTTTCAGAAGCGAAATTCATGTCAGCGCTTTCTTCTTACATTTAATGTGTGACAGCAGTTAAGCTTTGAAGAAAAAGACCAATCCCCCTCACTACGACTGCCGTTCAACTGTGATACAATAACCATATTAAATTGGTCAAAAAGCAGGTGGTCATGTGATTTATATCGGACTCACCGGATGGGGAGACCATCCGGATGTATATGATGAAAATTCATCAAAGCAGGATAAGCTGAAAGACTACTCCGCACACTTTCCGATTGTTGAACTCGATGCATCGTTTTATGCAGTTCAGCCTGAACGGAATATGAAGAAATGGGTGGCAGAAACGCCTTCTTCATTTAAGTTCATCGTGAAAGCCTATCAGGGAATGACTGGTCATCAGCGCGGTGATAACCCGTTTGAATCAAGGGAGGATATGTTCCGGGCATTCCGGTTGTCACTTACTTCACTCATTGAAGCAGATAAGCTCGGTGTTGTACTGCTGCAGTTTCCACCGTGGTTTGACTGCCAGAAACAGAACGTGGATTACATAAGGTATTGTAAGCAGCAGCTGGAAGGCCTGCCGCTTGCGATTGAATTCAGAAATCAGACGTGGTACGCAGATGAATTCCGTGAGCGCACGCTGCAGTTTTTAAAGGATGAAGAATTGATTCACAGTGTCTGTGATGAACCGCAGGCAGGAGAGGGATCTATTCCGCTGGTGGCAGAAACGACACATAAAGGGGCTACTGTATTCAGGCTTCATGGCAGAAACACTGCCGGCTGGACAAAGAAAGGAAATGAAAACAGCTGGCGTGAAGTGCGCTATTTATATGATTATACAGAAGCAGAACTGAAAGATCTGGTGCCTGTCCTTCAAAAACTGGACCGGACATCCGATCACATATATGTACTGTTTAATAATAATTCAGGTGGTCATGCTGCTTCTAATGCGAAGACCATGATTGATCTGCTGGGACTTGATTATGGAGGGCTCGCACCGCGGCAGCTTGACTTATTTTAGATTGGGATGAATGGGAATGGAATGGATTTTACTGCCCTTAATTGGGCTATTAGCAGGGGCTGTCGGTTCGCTGATTGGTCTTGGCGGCGGTGTCATTGTCGTGCCTGCCCTGTTGTTTTTTGGTCCGGCACTGATGTGGATAGAAGGGATTACACCTCAGACAGCAGTCGGTATTTCACTGGTTGTGATGATTTTCACAGGACTTTCATCAACACTCGCTTATTTGAAAACGAAAACAGTGGATATGAAAAGCGGCCTGCTGTTCTTTGCAGGGAGCGGTCCGGGAGCTGTCATCGGTTCATATACTAATCAATATCTGGCGCTTGATTCTTTTCATTTATATTTTGGCATATTTATGATTTTTCTATCCTTAATTCTGCTTATCAGAAATAAGATAAAACCGATTGAAAAGTTCAAACAGGCTTCTTATCAGCGGCATTTTACTGATCCTCAGGGCGTAAAATGGTCTTATGGGTTTCCCCCTGTTGCAGGCGTACTTGCAGCATTTGCAGTCGGTTTTGCTTCAGGGCTGTTCGGAATTGGCGGAGGTTCTGTCATGGTGCCGGTTATGATCATTGCTTTTTTATTCCCGCCGCACGTTGCAGTCGGCACTTCGATGCTGATGGTCTTTCTCTCAGCACTGCTTGGATCCGGCTCGCATATTCTGCTTGGAAATGTAGACTGGCTATACGCCGCATTGCTGGCACCTGGTGCCTGGTTCGGCGCAAAGCTTGGTGCGTGGATGAATCAGCGTCTCCAGTCAGACAAGCTTGTGATTGTCCTCAGACTGATTCTGGTCCTGATCGGTATCAGGTCGATTATTGAAGGATTATACGGTTAGCCTGGAGGTGAAAGATGATGAAAGAAAGAATTACGATTTTTCATACTAATGATCTGCACAGCCACTTTGAGAACTGGTCACAGATCCATCAGTTTCTTACTCAAGAGAGACAGCAGCTCGAACAGGCCGGTGAAGAAGTGCTGCTGTTTGATATTGGAGACCACGCTGACCGTTCGCATCCTTTAACAGAAGGATCTGCCGGAAAAAGAAACGTGGATCTACTGAATAATGCAGGCTATGATGCGGTCACGATCGGTAATAATGAAGGAATTACTTTTTCTTATGAAGAATTAAATGACTTGTATCGCGATGCAAACTTCGAAGTTATACTTGCAAATCTGTTTACTGCAGAAGGCCAGAGACCTGACTGGGCACGTCCTTATCTGATCAAAACGACGAAAAGCGGCGTGAAGGTCGGTATTACTGCAGTGACAGCGGAATATCCTGTCTTTTATGAGAAGCTCGGCTGGCGTATATCATCAGCAAAGGACGAGCTGAAAGCACAGGTCAGGGCAATGAAGGAAAAAGTGGATATTATTATTCTGCTATCACATCTGGGCATTAGAGAAGATGAGTGGGTGGCTGAGGAGTGTCCTGAAATTGATGTCATTATGGGTGGGCATACCCACCACGTGCTTGAAAATGGCAGACTGCATCATAACGTCCTGCTGGCTGCAGCAGGAAAGTTTGGCATGTATACAGGAAAAGTTGAGATCGAGTATGATCATGTCAGCGGAACGGTTTCAGGTAAAACAGCGACACTGTATGAAACAGGTGAATTACCTGAAGCTGAAGATCACACAGAGCGCTGGTTTGAAGAAGGGAAGCAGCTGCTTTCCAATGAAATCACTGTACTTAATCAGCCGATCCATCACAATCCGTTAGAAGCATCTTCACCTTTGTCACATCTGCTTGCTGAAGCAGTGCTTGACTGGTGTGATGCCGACCTGTCGATTGTTACAGGCGGCCTGCTGCTGCATCCGCTTGAAGCTGGTCCCGTTACTGAATATGATCTGCACAGGATTTTACCGCACCCGATCAATCCCTGTCTTGTAGAGCTTTCAGGGAGTGAGTTAAAAGAAGTAATCAGACAGTCACGTCATCAGAACTGGCCGACAACGGTGATCAGAGGGCTTGGCTTCAGAGGAACGATTTTGGGTGAGTTTGTCTTTAAGGAACTGGTTGAAAAAGATCATCAGTTTTACGTCGGGAATGAACCTGTACTTGCAGAAAAAACGTACCGGGTAGCGACAGTTGATATGTTTACATTCGGCTTTTTCTTTCCTGAGATGCACAGGGCAAGGAAGCAATATTTCATGCCGGAGTTCCTGCGTGACATTTTAAAAGAAAAATTAAAAGGATATGCCCGTTAATCATTAAAATAGATAGAGAAGGGTGATCGAGGGATGAGGTTAATTTCTGTAAAAGTATTGAGAGCGGGCATGGTCCTGGGACATACAATTTATAACGTGAATGATAAGCCTTTGCTGCAGGCGGGCGTGACATTAACACAGGCGATGGTGGACCGTCTGCGTCTGCTGAGAGTCCAGTATGTGTATATTGCTGATGGGAAATCTGAAGGGATCGATGTAAAAGAAAGCGTACCTGTCCACGTCAGACAGGAGACGATCCGTGAAATTAAAGACTCATTTTCTTCGATACAGACAAGCAGTAAAAAGGATATGACAGCCATGCTTGCTGATAAAGCAGGCAAAATCCAGAACGTATTGAAAAATATTATGAGTGAAATGGATGCCAATCAGGATCTGATGATGATTCTGTCTGATGCTTATTTATATGATTCATACATTTTCCATCATTCCTATAATGTGACGCTATATACGCTTGCAATCGGAAAGCAGTTAAAGCTGCCTGTGAAACAGCTTGAACAGCTGGGTCTAGGTGCAATGCTTCATGATATCGGTAAGACGATGATTAATGAAGAGATTCTGATGAAAGAGGGACCGCTGACAGATGAAGAGTTTGAGGAGATCAAAAAGCATACAGTTCATGGCTTTGAGCTGCTCAAAAACCTTCATAATGTATCTCTGCTGACAGCACATTGTGCCTTTCAGCATCACGAAAGACTTGACGGGTCTGGATATCCAAGAGGATTAAAGGCTGCAGACATTCATCCTTATGCAAAAATACTGGCTGTCGCAGATGTCTTTGATGCCTGTACGTCAAACCGCGTATACAGGGGAAAAATGCTGCCCGCAGACGCGCTTGAGATTTTACTTGCCGGATCAGGTACTCTTTTTGATCCTGTTGTCATCAAAGCTTTTCAAATGGGCATCGCAATCTATCCAAACGGATTGACTGTACAGTTAAGTGACGGCAGAAAGGGAATTGTGGCACAGCAGAATAAGGGGATGTCCACACGCCCGGTCATCAGGATTGTAGAAGAAAATGAAAAAATCGTGGATGCAACCTATGAATTGGATTTATCCAAACACCTCGACTGTACAATTTGCAAGACCGGTATCATGTTCACAACAGAATAATAAACAGTGAAGTCACCCTCCTTTCCGGCATAGACTACTTTGTAGGAGGGCTTTTTTATGCGCAAAAGAAGGTTTGTGATAAAACCGCTGACTGCACGTTCCGTGTGGCTGATATCAATCTTGTTATTTTGTCTGATGACTGTTACTGGCCTTGTTGTGATTAATACAGGGATCAAACCTACACTGATGATTTATGCTGAATCGCAGACAAAGAAAATCGGTGCACTAGTGATCAGTAAGGCAGTCAATAAAGAAATCGCCAATGTGATGGACATTAATGAGATTATTGAAAATGTCCCGACAGATTCAGCTGAAATGGTGACGACAAAGTTTAATACTGAAATTATTAACCGTGTGATGTCTGAAACGACTGAGCTTGTGCAGGAACATTTGAGAGCGATTGAAAAAGGAGATACAACTATTTTGAAATCTCTTACAGAATTAGATCTTGAAGTTGAAGATGCAGGTGATTTAGAAGGCATTGTCTATACAGTACCACTTGGGCAGGCTACCGGAAATGCACTTCTGGGAAATCTTGGTCCGAAGGTGCCGATCCGCTTTCATGCAGTAGGGAATGTAACCTCTAATATCAAATCCAATATTAAGGAATTCGGCATTAATAATGCTTTAGTGGAAGTCAATATTCATCTGGTAGTCAAAGTGCAGATCATTGTTCCTTTTGCGACAGAAGAAACGACCATTGAACAGGACATTCCCGTTGCAATGGGAATGATCCAGGGGCAGGTGCCTGAGATCTATAATATGGGAGAAGGAATGTCGCCTTCACTCGAAGTACCGATTCCTACAGATTAGTCTTGAATTGAAGAGAACAGCTTGTTATAATAGTTCAGTAAAATGAATAATCACCACATCATAATCCGATGGGGTAGAGGAGCAGGATTTAAGAGTAATCTGTGTGAGGATGACAACTGCGATCACAGGTGAAAGGGGATCACTGCCGAAATGGTAACAATCAGTCAGGGTTTTATCATTGGGGTTATCTTTAACAGGGATAACACTCTCTTGCTGCAGAATTTTTTCTGCGGGATGAGGAGCTACAGATCGTGATGGAGCATAACATTACTGACGACAAGGGTAATGGTAGAGTCCTCTATCATTGCCCTTTTTTGCGTTTTTTTGCGATTATGCCTCATACCTTGCCCTATCAAAAAATAAAGGAGGGAATATCATGGAAGGAACATGGTTATCACTTTTACCACCAGTTATTGCAATTGTAATGGTTTTACTTACCAGACGTGTCCTGCTGTCACTAGGAGCAGGAATTGTCGCAGCGGCACTATTAATCACGAGCTTTGGTCTGCTTGAAACACTTGAAACTCTCTGGCTGTCATTCAGCGGGGTATTTTGGGAGCATGGGTCAGATGGAGAGCCCGGCGCACTGAATTTATGGAATATATTCATTATGCTATTCCTGATTATTCTTGGAGTGATTACTGCATTTATTAATGTATCAGGCGGCGCAAGAGCATTTGGGGAGTGGGCAATGAAGCGTGTTAAAACACGTGCAGGCGCTCAGCTCGTTACTGCCTGCCTCGGTGTCATTATCTTTATCGATGACTACTTTAACAGCCTTGCAGTTGGACAGGTGGCACGTCCGCTGACAGACCGTCACCGCGTATCGCGTGCAAAGCTTGCGTATCTGATTGATTCAACGGCTGCACCTGTTTGTGTCGTATCACCAGTATCGAGCTGGGGTGCATATATTATTGCGGTGATTGGGGGGATTCTTGCCACTCACTCGATTACTGAATACACGGCATTCTCTGCTTTCATTCAGATGGTACCAATGAACCTGTACGTGTGGTCAGCACTTGGAATCGTCTTTATTGTTGCACTTCGCGGTGTGGACTTTGGTCAGATGAAAGTACATGAAAACCGTGCGATTGAAACAGGAGAAGTCTATGATCCGAACAAAGATATCCCGGGAGAACTGAAAAATGATCTTCCGACTTCAAAACACGGAACAGTAGGAGATTTAATCTGGCCAATTATTGCCCTTGTAGTAGGAACAGTTGCAGCAATGATGTGGACAGGATCTCAGGCTTATACAGCTGATACTGGAGAATCTGCATCCATTCTTCAGATGTTTGAATATACCGATGTGGCAAAATCACTTGTATATGGTGCACTTGTGGGTCTTGCAGTGGCCATTGCCTTCTTTATCAGACAGATCGGCCGCTCTGAAAAAATCGGAGGGGCTGAATTCTTCCTGGCACTGAAAGAAGGCGTTAAGTCTATGCTTCCTGCCATTTATATTCTTGTATTCGCATGGATGATCGTCGGATTAATCGGTGACCTTGGTACAGGAGAATTCCTTGCCGGTGTTGTTGAAGCTTCCAACCTGCCAATCGGCTGGCTGCCTGTACTGTTATTCCTTGTAGCAGGTATTATGGCATTTTCTACAGGGACATCATGGGGCTCATTCGGTATTCTGCTGCCGATCGCAGGAGAGATTGCAGCGAGTACTGATATTTCACTGCTTCTGCCGTCACTTGCAGCAGTTCTTGCAGGAGCGGTATTCGGGGATCACTGTTCGCCGATCTCTGATACAACGATTCTTTCTTCTACCGGAGCGGGAAGTAATCATATTGATCACGTATCAACACAGATCCCTTATGCAGTAACTGGAGCTGCAATTGCTTCAGCAGGTTACATTCTGCTTGGCTTCTCAGGCAGCACACTCCTTTCTCTTGGGCTTGTCATTATCCTGCTGGTTCTATTCGCAGTGATTATGGGACGCAACCCCGAAAAAGCGAGAACCGTTTCTGCTGAAGAAGGTCTGGAATAAATAATCCAACGCCTGAATGGGACATGCCATTCAGGCGTTTTTTAAAAAGGACTATCGTATGATTGGAAAAATGTATGAATTATATAAAGTGTGAAAAATCTTGCACAGTACTTCTGTAAACCTTGATATAACAAGGTTTTTTTATTTTTATAGATTATATCAATATAATTTCAGAATTTTTCAAAATAGTACTTTTACATTTAGGAAGCAAGTGCTATACTGTTTTTAGATTATGAGAAATAATCTGAATATATAAAAACTTCCAAATTCATCGGAAGTATTTCAGGGGGGAAATAAGATGAATCGTCAACAGTGGGGATCGCGTGCCGGATTTATTCTAGCAGCAGTCGGTTCAGCGGTCGGTCTAGGAAACATTTGGCGTTTTCCGTACGTCGCTTATGAGAACGGTGGAGGAGCATTTTTTATTCCATATTTATTTGCACTCTTAACTGCCGGTATTCCAATTCTTATCATGGAGTTCACCATCGGACATAAGTACAGAGGATCTGCGCCGCTATCATTTTTCCGCATGAGCGGTAAAAAAGCTGAATGGCTTGGCTGGTGGGCTGTATTTGTCGCCTTTGTCATTTCGACCTACTATGCCGTCATTATCGCCTGGGCCATGAGATATACAATATTCTCGTTTGGTCAGGCATGGGGAGAAGATACAGAAGGATTTTTATTCACAGAATTCTTACAGCTTGATGTAGCACCTGGTGAAACGGGTGGCATCGTATGGGGAGTATTCATTCCTCTCGTACTCGTGTGGGTCATTACACTTGGTATCCTGCTTGCAGGTGTCAAGAAAGGGATTGAATATGCAAACCGTGTTTTCATCCCGACGCTTGTTATTCTGTTTTTGATCATTGTCATCAGAGCAGTAACACTTGAAGGAGCAGCTCAGGGTCTGAATGCATTCTTCGAGCCAAACTTTGAGAACATTATGGATCCGTCAGTCTGGGTAGCAGCTTACGGTCATATTTTCTTCAGTTTATCTATTGCGTTTGCAATCATGATTACTTATTCAAGTTATCTTCCGAAGAAATCGGATATTACAAATAACGCGTTTATCACGGGATTTGCGAACTCAGGGTTCGAGCTTTTAGCTGGTATCGGGGTATTCGCAGCACTTGGTTATATGGCTTCACAGCTTGATGTACCGGTTTCTGAAGTGGCGACAGCTGGTGTCGGGCTTGCCTTTGTGGTATTCCCGCAGATCATTAATCAGCTTCCTGGCCTGAACGATATTTTCGGGGCGTTATTCTTCCTGTCACTTACGCTTGCAGGACTGACTTCATTGATGTCAATCACTGAAACGTATGTAGCAGGTCTAACTGAAAAGCTTGGTATCTCACGTAACAAAGCCGTTCTTTTCGGAGGCGGAATCGCAGCATTAATTTCAATCCTATTTGCAACGCAGGGCGGACTATTCTTCCTTGACGCAGCAGATTACTACATTAACCAGTTTGGTGTAGCAGCAGTTGGTCTTGTTGAAGTTGTTATGATCGCCTGGATTCTTCGTAAAACAGGTGTGCTTCAAAACCACGCGAACCTTACATCAGATATTCATCTTGGCGGATGGTGGAAAGTATGCCTTGGCGTAGTCACACCAATCGTTCTTGGTTATATGATGTTCGGTCTGATTACACAGAACGTTCTTCAGCAGTTTGATTTTGATTCAGGTAACTATGAAGGATATTCAAATGAATTTGCACTGACCATGTTCCTTGCTTCAGCTGGTGCAGCTTTCGTTATCGGTATTATCATATCACTGATCAAATGGAGCCGTTCAACACCGGTTGAACTTCCGGATAAAGAGTAAAGGAGGGATTCACAATGACAGTTGGTGCAATCGTAATGATGGTGATTGGGATCGTTCTTTTATGGGGCGGACTTGCTGCGAGTATCACAAATGCAGTAAGGAAATCTAAAAACAAAACAGTATAAGTATAAGGCTGCCTGTGCTATAGTACAGGCAGCTTTTTTGATTCGTGATCCGGTGCCAGGTGATATTGATGCATAGCGGCCGGCATTAAGCCTGAATCAGGCGACACTTCCGGAGGATCAGGTTCTTTTGAACATCCGGCAAGAAATAGAATGCTCAAAAACGCACAAATCAGCTTCAACAGGGTCACACTCCTTTTGCTGATTTTGTCCTGAATGCGGGGAATTCATACATAGAAAAAATTGTGTGGTCATGTATAATAGGAAGTAGTTCACAGGCAGGAGTGAGAATAATGATTACTATGCATAATCAACAATACGAAATCATTGAAGAATATAGAGAAGGTTATGATGAAGAAGCTTTTGAAGCGCGTTACAGTGAGATTCTGCACAAGTATGATTATATTGTGGGGGACTGGGGTTACGGCCAGCTGAGACTGAAAGGTTTTTTTGAGGATACGAATCAGAAGTCGTCTTTTGATACGAAGATTTCGACTGTGAAGGATTATTTGTATGAGCACTGTAATTTCGGCTGTCCTTATTTTATTGTGAAGAAGGTTGGGGGAGGTAAGAAATAACCGGTTCATTTCCGCTCCAGGCGGGAGGCTTTCCGGACGGCGGTCGCCAAGCCTCCTCAGCTTCGCTTGCGGGGTCTCAGCTATCCCGCTAATCGTCCCGGAGTCCCCGCCTTCCGCTGCAATGAACCTATACTTTAATAACTGTTTTAAAACGAAAAGAAGTATGTCTCCATTTCAAATGAGACATACTTCTTTTCGTTTATCATCATCTGGTAACTTAAGGTATATGAGCACCCGGATCTTGTCTTGGGACGTCTTCGTGGGCGCCTTTATTCTCGTAGTTGAATGCGCTGTAGTAGCGCTGGCCGCTTTTCCAGGGGCCGGATTTGTTTCTTACGAGTGAATATTTGCCCCTCGGGGATCCATATGGCCCTTCAGGAAATGATTCAGGGATCAGGTATTCCTTTTGTACTTCCACGTTTGAAAAGTCACTGTACCGCTCCATTACACTGCTCCTTTTTTGGTTAGTATGAGCAGTTCATGATGATTAATTCACAAAACAACCTCGTTCAGAAATTCGCGCAGTTCTGCTGCATCCTGTTCGGAGAGTTTGAATGCATGTTCAATATAGCCTTCTTCATCAAGGTCGTCCTGGCCGATAATCGCAAAGCGGCTGCCCTGAATGTCCATGACCATCGCTTTTCCGTAGTAGCGGTCTGAGTACAGGATTGCCAGATCAAAGCGCTGATGCTCACCCATAAAGCTGACAAACCTCGTTTTTGTTTCTTCAGTATCATCATATAAAAAGAATCGTTCAGTCATCGGTAAAAATCCTCCTTCATGTGTACTCACAATTATAACGATTAACGCACGTGATGCCAAAAAATCTGAAGGCTTGTGGTACACTTGAAACAGACATTTTGATGGAGAGTGAAGAGAATATGTACTTCGTTGACAGAGAAACGATTGAGCAGACGCTTGTGTTTATGGAAGAGCAGCTGGCGTTTTTACAACAGCATACAACTTGGGATACAAAAATCGGACAGCTTGCGCTTGAACGCAGCCTGCATACCGTTATAGAATCAATTATTGATGTCGGGAATTCAATGATCGACGGTTTTATTATGCGCGATCCAGGCAGCTATGAAGATATTGTTGATATTCTTGAGGATGAAAAGGTCATTGGTAAAGATATGCACGGTGATCTTGTCAATGCGGTCAAACTCAGAAAGCATCTGGTTCAGGAGTTCACACAGGTGGATCACCAGATGTGTATCGACACGTTTAGCTCTTCTGAAAAAGCGCTGCTGGCATTTGCGCCTGCAGTGAGAAATTATCTTGAAAATGAACTTGGACCAGTCTCTGCATTCAGACGGTAAGGAATAGAAAGGAAGTAAGTAATGAAAGCTTATAAAGGTTATTTAATTGATTTAGACGGAACGATGTACAGAGGAACTGAACCGATCCCGGAGGCAGTGGACTTTGTAAAAAAGCTTAAAGATAATGGGATTCCTTATCTTTTTGTGACAAATAATTCGTCAAAAACACAGGAACAGGTGGCAGCACACCTTCAGAATTTTGATGTGCCGGCTGAACCTGAGCAGGTATTTACGACATCTCTTGCAACAGCATCAGTCATTTCCCGGGAAATGCCGGGTGGATCTGCCTATGTGATTGGCGGAGACGGCATACGACAGGCGCTGACTGAAAAAGGGATCACGATCAGAGAAGAAAACCCTGACTACGTTGTGGTAGGTCTTGACCGGGAAATTACGTATGAAAAATTGGCACTCGGCTGTCTTGCTGTCAGAAACGGTGCGAAATTTATCTCAACGAACGGTGACATTGCGATTCCTACAGAACGTGGCCTATTGCCTGGAAACGGCTCACTGACATCAGTGATTACAGTTTCTACACAGACAGAGCCTCTGTTTATCGGGAAGCCTGAAGCAGTCATAATGGAACAGGCACTTGAAGTGCTGGGTCTGGCAAAAGAAGAAGTTGTCATGGTAGGGGATAACTATGACACAGACATTAAAGCTGGTTTTAATACCGGCATGGACACACTGATGGTTCATACAGGCGTCTCACCAAAAAGTCTGCTTGCTGAAAAGGAAGAGCAGCCGACTTATTCAATTAACTCCCTGTCAGAGTGGGAAATTTAATAATTATTTAAAACAGCTGTCCCTCTTAGGAAGGACAGCTGAGTCATACATAAAATGAAATTCACTTTTATAAAAGGGGATGCAGCTGATGGCTAAGGTTTTCATTACACGTAAAATTGATGAAACAGTAATTCGGGAGCTTAAAAAGAATTTTGACGTTGAGGTGTGGGATTCTGAGGATGAGGCTGTGCCCAGAGATGTATTGTTAAAACAGGCTGGTGAGTGCCATGCGCTGCTTACCATGCTTTCTGATCAGGTGGATGAAGAGCTTTTAACAGCTGCTCCCCATTTAAAAGTAGTAGCAAATATGGCAGTCGGGTATGACAATATTGATGTGGAAGCAGCAGAAAAAGCGGGTGTGATTGTGACGAATACGCCGGACGTCTTAACCGATACCACAGCTGACCTTGCATTTGCACTCATGCTTGCCGCTGCAAGACGGATTTCTGAAGCGGCGTACTATATCAAAAATGGAGACTGGACGTCGTGGTCACCTTATCTGCTCGCAGGGCGTGATGTTCACCATAAAACGCTCGGGATTATTGGAATGGGGAAGATCGGACAGGCTGTGGCAAAACGGGCAGCAGGGTTTGATATGAATATCCTTTACCATACAAGAAGCCGGAAGCTTGAAGCAGAAGAAGCGTACGGAGCGCAATATAAAAGCCTGTCAGACTTACTTGAAAAAGCAGATTTCGTTCTCGTACTCGCGCCGCTAACTGAAGAAACACGCGGTATGATCGGAGCGGAACAGTTCAGACAGATGAAGAACTCTGCGATCTTTTTAAATGTAGGGAGAGGACCTGTGACAGATGAAGCTGCGCTGATTGAAGCACTGCAATCAGGTGAGATTGCCGGAGCAGGACTTGATGTATTTGAACAGGAACCGATTTCCGCTGATCACCCGCTGCTTTCAATGAAGAACGTGGTGGCTGTGCCTCATATTGGCAGTGCTTCAACTGAGACGCGATTTGCGATGATGAAGCTTGCTGCTGATAATATTAAAGCTGTGCTGACTGATGAAAGACCATTAACCAGGGTTTCGCTTTAACGCACATTCTCATTTGTTTTTAACATTTCTCAATAAAAAAATCCTCCTGTCTCTACAGGAGGATGGTATTCATTAAAATACCTGTTCAACTTCCACAACGCCAGGTACTTCTTCAAGCAGTGCACGCTCGATACCTGCTTTAAGGGTAATAGTTGAACTTGGGCATGTACCGCATGCGCCAAGAAGTCTTAATTTAACGATTCCATCTTCAACGTCAACCAATTCACAGTCTCCGCCGTCACGAAGAAGGAATGGACGAAGTTTATCAAGTACTTCCTGAACTGAATCTTTCATTTCTACTTCTGTCATTCGAATCGACTCCCTTCCTGTGTTCTATTATAATGAGTATAACGAAAAAAATCCATCCATGTTATTTGAAATTATTATTGTTTAGTTATCCTTTTGACCTGGACTGTAAAACCGCTGTCACTTTCCGTAGAAGACTGCGCTTTCCTGCCCCCGGGCGGTGAGCCTCCTCGAGCTTCGCTCTGTGGGGTCTCACCTGTCCCTTCCTGGGGCGGGAGTCTCCGTCTTCCACTCCAAGTGACAGCTGAATGTTTCTTTTTATACTTTTAAGCCAGTTGATACTTCATAAGCAATGCAGTGAAAATCAACAGAAATGTAAGTAAATCTAATGACTATAGTATGAATCAACATGTATGATCATGAGCGATTAAAAAAGGGAGTTGTTTGATATGGCGAATGAGGCTGTGACGATTACGGTGTATGGGGCAGAGACGATTTGTGCGAGTTGTGTGGGGGCGCCTTCTTCTAAAGAGACTTATGAGTGGCTGGAGGCGGCGATTGGCCGGAAGTTTCCTGACCGCAAGTTTGTGATGGACTACGTGGACATTAACACTGAGCAGGAAGATCCCAAAAAGGCTGCTTTTGTGGAACGGGTGTGGGAAGAGGATTTATTTTATCCGGTTGTTTTGGTTGAGGATGAAATCGTCGGTGAAGGGAATCCAAGATTGAAGGCCGTGTATAAAGAGCTTGAAAAGTACGGGTTCCAGACGGCTGAATAATATTGAAAAGCGTCCAAGAGTGTTGATCACTTTTGGACGCTTTTTTCATACTTCTGTAAAGTTCAGACCCCTCAATACCTCAGCGTCTGATTTGTCACAGAGGTAGCATTTATCATGTTCATCTCTCATCACAACAAAATCAGGATTTTCATTTTGATAATCTTCCGGTACTTCCACGAGGTTGTAACGTTCATGAAATGGAAGGAGTGACATTTACATTCACCACCTTATCAGCAATTTTCTTTATTATACCGCTCTTGTAAAAAAATCATATTTTGAAACGGTTTTAGATATGTTCCTTAATTGGAAAAATGATTTTGTTTACAAACAGAACGCTTGTTCGTATAATTTTAAGAAAACAGGGTATAGATATAGAAAATGATAAAACCGGGAGTGTGAGAGCGATGGAGGTTGACTATTCGCTTGAGAAAAAAAGAGAAATCCTGTGTGTGGATATGAGAAGCTTTTATGCAAGCTGTACAGCAGTCGAACTCGGGCAGGATCCATTGAAATGTAAAATTGCGATTATTGGAAATCAGGAGCAGAAGGGAAGTGTGGTTCTTGCGGCTTCCCCGCGCGCTAAAAAAGAGCATGGGATCAGAACGGGTACGCGCCGTCACGAAATTCCTGATATTACAGACCTTCAATTAATTGAACCGGACATGGGACAGTACCTCAGACTGTCAACTGAAATCACCAAGATCTTCACACGGTTCGTTCCAAAAGAAAATATTCACGTTTACAGTGTAGATGAAAGTTTTATTCAGATCGACGGGACTTCTGCTTTGTGGGGAGGACCGCATGCAGTTGCACAGATGATCTCTGATGATATGATGCGCGAGTTCGGGCTTCCGTGTGCGATCGGGATTGGACCGAATATGCTGATCGCCAAACTCTGTCTTGATCTTGAAGCAAAGAAAAAGGGGATATGTGAATGGACTTTTGAGGATATCCCAAAGAAATTGTGGCCGCTCAAGCCATTGTCAGCGATGTGGGGGATCGGCCGCCAGCTTGAAAAACGTCTGAATCGTATGGGAATGTATTCAATCGGTGATTTAGCTGCCTATGACCTGAAAAGACTAGAGGCAGTTTTCGGTGTCATGGGAAACCAGCTTTATTACCACGCACATGGCATCGACCGCTCCGAAATTGGCGCACCGATTATTCAGGGACAGGTCAGCTACGGAAAGAGTCAGATCCTTTTGAGGGATTACCATAAGCTGGAGGAAATTGAAGCGGTATTACTGGAAATGTGTGAGGAAGTCGCAAGAAGAGCCAGAAATAAGCATCTGGGGGGCCGTACGATTCATCTTGGCATCGGCTACAGTAAGCGCACGCCGATCAAATCATTTCACCGCTCAAAGTCTCTCCATAAGCCAACCTCTATTACGATGGAGATCTATGACATATGTCTGCAGATTCTGCATGAAAACCTGCAGCCGTTTCCGGTGCGGAAAATCTCTATCTCACTGACCAATTTAGCAGATGATTCAGCACTGCAGCTCGACCTGTTTAACCCACGAAGAGAGAAAGTGCATCACCTTGGTTATGTGATGGATGATGTAAGACGCAGATTTGGGTCCACGTCACTTCTGAGAGCTGTTTCCTATACAGAAGGTGGCACGACAAGAAGGAGGGCAAGGCTGGTGGGCGGTCATATATCGAAGCAGCCTGCTGAATAAAGGAATAAAAAACACGCTCAGGTAACTGAGCGTGAAGTCATGAAGAAAAGATAAATAGATCCTTATCCATTATGATATTTATACATCTATATAAGTTTTATGAATACCTTTATATCAAAGTTCAGGGGAGGTCAATAAAGTAATTTGATGATTTTCCCTGACAAAACCCTGACATAATCTCAGATTTTTTAAAAATCCAGCATGTTTTTGTATTTCTCTTCAACAGTAAGAGGTGCATTTTCTTTTGCGGATTTTGTAACGTGCAAATAGATTTTTTTCGTAGTGGCCGAATCTGCATGTCCCATACGGCTCATTATGACATGAAGCTGCACGCCAGCCTCAGCAAGCAGAGAAGTATGTGTATGTCTGAATTTATGCGGGTGGACTTTACCCTTATAACTCAATTTAGCTTTTAGTCTTGATACACGATAGTGAATGAAGCGGGGAGTCCTTGGATTCCCTTTTTCATTGACGGATAAAAATCGTTGTTGATTAAAGTCAGGACCATTAGCGAGAATTTCTTCTTTCATTTGATTGATTTGTTTTTTTAATACAAAACTTAACTTGGGACCGAACGATACATACCTTGCGGAAGTGGTCGTTTTTGGTACTGTGATCTCATATTTTGAGGTGTCTCCGCTGATGTTATATAGCGTTTTACTCACTCGAATTTCATTCGTATCAAAGTTAATATCTTGCTCAGTGAGCGCTGATATTTCTCCGATCCGCATACCAGTAAAGGATAAGGTGTAAATGAAAAACGCATCATCTTTGAGTCCAACATCAATACTTGCTTTTAAAAACCTTTCAAGATCAGCAGGGTTAAAATACATTTCTTCAACTTCATTCGTTTCAATTTCTTCTACCGTTTTCAGCTTTTTAGGAACTCTTGCATACTCAGCGGGAGAATCTTTTAGAATGTCCCAGATAACAGCCTGGTGAAATATTTTCTTAGCAGTTGAATGTGCATTAATGATCGTATTCTCGGCATATTCGTCCCGGGACATCTCATTTAAAACGTTTTGATACATCTTTCTAGTAAACGATCTCACATCGATCTTAGAGACATACTTGTTAAACCTTTTGATATGGTAAGCGTAAGAATACTTGGTAGAACTCTTTGAACCTGTAGTAACCTCTTTAAGCCAAAGATTGGCCAACTGTTCAAATGTAATGTTAGCTTTTGATCCAGCTACTAATAAACCATGTTCAGTCAGCTGCTCAATTTTCTTTTCAACTTTTGATTTGCAAACACCTCTGTTTTTATCTCTCGCAGAAACACGTCTTCTTTTACCTGTAACAGGGTGAGGGGGAGCATCATCCATGCACTCCCACACTTCACCTTTTTTCGTTTTTACTTTTCTGCAGTGCATCTTATCACCACCTTATACATCCATTATCAAGCAAAAACATATTAGTCAGTGACGAAATTGAAGTGAGTTCACCGAACGTCGGCAGCTTAGAGTTCGGCAAACAAAAATAACATTTGTGAAACTTTCGTCATCAGTTAATTAACAGTTCATTTTCTGATCCATCATCAGGCATTTTGTTGCCATCAAAATCACGGTACTCTAAAACTTCACAGTGCAACTCTCCGTCAATGTCGTACATTTTACCGATCAATGGTATATATTCTTGCTGACCATCTTTACTGTATTTTGCTGTAGCTTCGCTCATCTTCATGATCTTGTGTTTTGACATAGCGACCTCCTAAAGATATCTGTAAATACGCTTCATTTTGTATTGGAACTGTTCATTAAGTTCGTGATTCTGAACTTTTAACAAGTGTTGCTTAAGTCTTTTAAATGCAGTGTCTTCAGTAATTCCAAATGTTTTTGAGATGAGCGCTACTGCTTCATGCTTATAGTGAGCTTTACTGATGACCGATTCCAACATGAAAGAGGGGACTGCTGCTTGCAGCATAAACCCTTCAGCTTTCCACTCTTGGTACAACATGTAGGGCAGAGGCATATTACGCTGGGTACCCATATGCCACATTGCATGGCAGAGCTCGTGGCAGAATTCTTCAAACTGTTGCTGATCCGACAAGCGTGAATCAATAAAGATAAAGCAATCTTCATACGTGTCCATGCATCTGCTGTTCGTTTCTTCAAGAATGAGGGACACACCCAGTCTTGAAGCGATCGTTTCCATGTCTAACTGTTCGGGTTTGTAAATATCAATTGACTCGTACATCTTCTGTACGTAGTCTTCCAAGTGCGAAGTGGCTAATTTCACGGGAACATCCCCTTTCCTTATAGAACATATGTTCCCTTTTTAGTATAAAAGAAAACTCCCAGAAATGGAAGTCATTAAATTTCTGTATTCTTTTTCTTTAGTATAATAATCATTAATTCTATCTTTGGTAGAAGTTCTTGTACTTTTTGTTTTAAGGAGTCTTCGTTTAAGTTTACCTTATCGACTTGAAGTAAAAATAATTTACTCCAAATATCTAGAAATTCATTTAGTTCATTTTCATTTAAAACATATAAAAAATTCATCTTAAATTCGTTTAGAGAATCAACACCTATAAATGCTTTCGTATTTTCAGGGAAACCAACTTTGCAAAAAGTATTTAATGTATGCTCTAAGGTTTCTAGTTCGGAAATGGAAGCAATTATAGTCGCTCTTTCAATTGTCTTTCTTTTCTGGTCTTCAATCTCTCTCGTTGACTTGATCTGAGAATAGCTGACGGTTAAAGCTATTAATCCTCCGATCAATGCCGACGAAATAGAGGTAGAGATATCAAAAATCTTGTCAATTAAATTAATTTCTGAAAAGTTGATTAAAATTAGTAAAGTCGCAGATGAAATAGAAATTGTAAATATTAATGTATACCAAAAGCTTTTTGGATTGATTAAACCTTTTATCTTCTCCATAAATGATCCACAAACTTAGTTTTATCTTCAGGCATTTCATTTCTAATGCTTTCTAGATCATCTGCACTGAACGAGGGGGAAGCTGGTGTTTTGTCAAAAATAGTGATTTGTTTGCTCTTAGGAATTTCCGGAGAATCTAAAAGTTCAAAAAAGATCACTATTTTATGCGGGCTCTCATATGGATTGAACTCTTCACATGATTCATCATGACATTGAACATATTCATTAGGAATGTCCTGATGATTATAATAGGTTTTATAGTGTTCTCCACAGAACGGACATTCAACTATGTATTTGACTCTTAATAAAGGAGTTGTATCTTCTTTATTAAATATCTCTTCATCTACACATAGGGAAAATAGGTTTAATGTCATTGCGTTGTCTACCTGGGCTGCCGTTGCAAAATCTAATGGATTAATATAGTCATATCTCATTTTACTGAGGGTGCCAAGCCATCTATCGAACTCATTTACAATATACTTAGTGACCTCAGGAGCTTGATATAAAATCTTTAATTTCGGAAAGAACATAGAATAAGTCCTCCTGACTAATGTGCTTAAAAAAATGAATCTCTAAATAATCATCATTCGCTTCAAGTCTGTTTTCAATTGGTTCCCCATCTGTGAACCAATAAACCCAAACT
Organism: Jeotgalibacillus alimentarius; assembly: GCF_000829445.1. Classification (GTDB taxonomy): domain Bacteria; phylum Bacillota; class Bacilli; order Bacillales; family Jeotgalibacillaceae; genus Jeotgalibacillus; species Jeotgalibacillus alimentarius. The sequence goes on along the minus strand of NZ_JXRQ01000025.1, from coordinate 1,987 downwards.
TTGTCATATTTTTTAAGCTGGTCTATCGTATCCTTAGTATCATAGTATATTTCTGATAAGTCAATAGAACGTTCGCGTTCCTGAGAAGAGGCATTAACTACACCGCCAGTGCTATCAGAAAAATTAAATTTGCGTAGGTATCCTTTTTTCTTAGAATGTTGTTGCTTTAAATCATCAAAGTTACTCTGAATTAATGCTCTCTCGAGAAGCTTCTGTAATTTATTTCGTAGGTTAAACTCACTTGGCTTTATGTCTGGTAATTTCGTCAGCATCATATCCGTAAAATCATCTAGTGCTTTGTCGTGAGCATTAACTTTATTGACCCATTTTTGTTCCGCTTTTTGTGTGAAATCGTTAGCAATGTCATATAGAGTATTCTTATAATGAGTAGTTTGAATTGTTGAAAATCCAAAAATTCTTTTCAGAGTTCTTTCAATATTAAAGAAATGAATGCTGTAGGGTACAATTTTATTTCGGCTGTTTATTTGCTTAGATCTTGGATACAGCCTCACACTAAATCTGGAATTTTCAAGATCAATTTCAACAAAGTAAAAATTATTCTCTCTGCTAACAGTTTCAGTTTTTAAAACTTTAACAGTCTCAATGAAGGTTAAATAAATCCTGCTACCAGGCTCAATAATTACTTCTGCCAAAGTTGTGGTATCTGGCAATTCTACAGACAGAATATTATTGTTAGGTATAGCAAAGCCTTTATTAATAATAATACTTTTGATTTCATCTTCGCTCATAGTTTTTAAAGTCGAAATATCTGATTCAGCTATGTCTTTGATGAAAATGGTTCTATGTCGTCCAAACCGTATTTCTTTATCTAAGAAAAGATATAGATCTGAATCAGAGATTTCATCCTCATTAACAGCATCTTCTAATGCCGAGATCATTCCCGGCTTTAAGCCATCGTTATTAACTCCCTGATCTTTTAAGAAAATTTGAAGAGATGCAGAATTGATGTAATCATGTAAGTATCCTCTTAACTTAAAGATTTGATCTGTTTTATTTTCTGGCATATGTTCTACCCCCATAGTCATTATCAGTTTTCACAAGCCCATCCATCTTTATCACGATCCATTTTACCTTGATAAGCAGCATGTCTTTAAGGCACACCGTCTGGATAGACTGTTCCTACCAGTGTGCATGAATCGAAGAACTCCTTTTATTGAACTGGTGTATATATTGCTGGTGTATCTGATTCAATCAAGTAGTCAGCAAGCATATAAGTAACATACTCACTTACTCCAATAGAGCTATCGGCAGAAAGAATGATATTAACGTCAAGATAACCTTCATTATCGTAGGTAGCAAAATTACTTCCTCTACCAATGGGTTCAACTTTATAGCGACCTACAGGGAGATCTTTACCGACAACAAATTTACCTGCAGGTAATTCTATTGGACCGCCTTCAGCTGCTTTGATTCTCTCATTTACTGTGGATAATTCAGCTTTTTTAGTGTCAATAGTTTCATCTAGGCCTGCTACCTGTGACTGCTTTGATTCCAGGTTGTCTGTTAGTTCTTTAACTTCCTTAGATAATGTCTCTCTATCTTCATAAAGAGTCATAGCTGTATCGTATTTTTCTTGATCATCTTCAATATTTTTCAAAACTGAATCATGCTTTGATTCGGCAGACTCAATTTCTTTCTGCTTAGCTTCCAACTCTGCTTCCAGATCTTCAATTGCTTCTTGTTTTGTTAGAACTTCATTTTGTGCTTCATCATAATTAAATTTCACATCATCTAAAGGTACAGTTGCATAGCCGTTGCCTACCCCAGTACCTAATAAGAAAATCCCCAATAAAACAAGTGCAGATAAAAACTTTTTTGACTTGAAAAGATTTTTCAACCTGAACATCCCCTTTGTTGAATGAATTTAGGTTCATCACCACAACCCGTGGGATAGACCATATTTAGCACAATTTAACAGTTATAAATAGAAAGAAAACGAAAACTCCTGTATCGTAATTGTTGACTA
>NZ_JXRQ01000024.1 GCF_000829445.1 Jeotgalibacillus alimentarius | reverse complement strand
AAACTGATTAAACGCCGGGGCTATGGGTATCGCAACGAGCAAAACCTGTTTCATCGCATTTGTTTAGAAACGGGTCCCCACGAGTTTTGGTGATGAACCTGAATTTAGATTTTAAGGATTAAATTAGTATTTAGATAGTAATTTAGAATCCTCCTATAAAAATATATATTAGATAGATTTACCCATCTGAAAGGTAAAAAAATAAAGCTCGTTTCGAGCTCAAAACTGATGAAATTAGAAAAATAGCTTGGCAGGGCTTGGCACCCTCAACAAAAGGCTATATGTAGCCGTTTCTTTCAACTCACAAATGATAGCTTGGCAGTCTGGCGGCACAGCTTGGCACAGCGGTATAACCCTTATATATCAATGGTTTAAGCTATTTCAATAAATAGGGTTTGGCACCCCAATTAATTTTAAATAGATCATTTCACTATTTATTAGGTGATATGGAAAAATATATCTGGCATAGCTTGGCACACCACTAAACCCTTGATATGACTACGTTTGTACAACATTCAATTAGTAGGCTTGGCACAACAGTGGCACAGCTTGGCACCCCTGACAAAAGCCGTCATATCAACGTTTACAGCACTTCTGAAAATGAGCATTGGCACCATAATAAGAAGGAATAATAAATAATTAAATAATACTGCCTCTTTACGCGCGCGTGGCACTATTCTTTTTTCTTTTCACGATCTTGGTACAAGTAATACAAAGTTCTAAAAGCTTCAATCACTTCTTCATCACTTTCCGGCAGTTTTTTAAACCAAGCACCTTCAACAGTGTTAGCAAACTGAAGTATTGCACGATCTTCGTCACTTAATGATGTATCTTTTCGTTCATTACCTAACAAGTAATCAACTGAGACATCAAATTTTTGAGAGAGCTTCAACAAACCTTCGTGATCTGGCTGAGATTGTCCAGACTCGTATTTTGCATATGCTTGGCGAGTTACTCCTAAATAGTCTGCCATGAATTGCTGAGTGTAGTTATATTCAGATCTTAATTTTTTTAATTTCTCATGAAACATGGCAATACCCCATCCTTAAAGGATTTTATAACAATATTGTACAGCAACAATCAGTTGCATTAAATGAAATCAACTAAAAGTTGCATAAAACTATTGACAGTAACTTTTAGTTGCGTATAATAAAGGTTATTAAGCAACCTTAAGTTGCGAAAAGAGGTGAAACAAGTGAAAGAGTCTCTACAAGCGTTATTAAAGAGAAAGCGCGATCTACTTCAGTTATCTCAGCAGGAGATTGCTGATCAAGCTGGAATCACTCGACAATTTTATGGAATGGTCGAATGTGGCGAAAGGAAACCATCCGTACCAGTCGCTCAAAAGCTTGCAATTGTTTTAGAAGTAGAATGGACAGTTTTTTTTGAATCAGAAAGCAACCTTAAGTTGCTTATAAATAAAATCAGCTAGAAAGGAGCAACCAAATGTACGAAGCACACGAAGTATTTCAAATTCTATTCTTCGGCGTTTTCTCAGCAGTTGGTCTGACAATCGTTATCATGGATGTCTTCACTCGTATAGGTGATCGCCGTGGAAACTAAAGTCACTGCTGCTTTAACGCCGGCACAAAGAAAAGTATTCAGAGCAATCATTCAGTTCATGGATCAGAATCATTATCCACCAACTGTAAGAGAAGTAGCAGACCTGGCAGGGAACTTATCTACTTCTACAGTTCATGCGCACTTGCAAAAGATCAGAGAGAAAGGATACATCGGCTTTATCTCAACGAAACCTCGTGCTTTATGGATTAACGAGAGGAGCGAAACAGCATATGAACAGTATTCAGCCAATCACATTTAACGATCAACGACTATTAACTACTCAGCAGATGGCAGAAGCATATGGAACTGACACTGACCGAGTAACTAAGAACTACAACCGCAACATTGAAAGGTACCTTCAAAACAAACATTACATTTTGCTGCATGGTGAAGAGTTAAAGGCTTTCAGAGCAAAAGGTCAAATTGCCCTTTCGCCAAATATTAACCGTTTATACCTCTGGACTGAAAAGGGTGCATGGCTTCACGCCAAATCTTTGAACACTGATCAGGCCTGGGAAGCATACGAAATGCTCGTTGATGAATATTACCGGGTGCAGGAGACAGTTAAGGTTCTTTCAGAAAGAGAGCAACTTGAAGCATCGATGAAGCTCTCATTGATGACATCACAAGACGTTCAGCAGCTTAAAGGTGATGTCATTGAAATTAAATCCATGGTTGAGAATCAGATCACGCTTGATCACGGCGAGCAACGGCGACTGCAGAAAGGCGTGGCGCAAAGAGTTTACTCACTCACATCTTGTGAGAAAGAGCGCCGCAGACTGTTCCGAGAACTGTATAGGGAAATCAAAGACCGTTTTGCAGTAGCCAGTTACAAAGATGTAAAGCGCAAGGATCTGCTAACAGCGATTAACTACATCGACAACTGGATACCGCGCCAGGTGTCTTAGAAAGGGGTGAAACAAATGTTGAAAGTTGAACTGGACATTGATCAGCTACAAAAAGCTGTGAATGATGCTATTGATAAAGGTTTTGAAAGACATGCGGTAAAGCAAGGTCTACCAGAGTTACTCACAAGAAATCAACTTAAAGAAATACTTGGGATTGGTGACACAAAAGCTTCTGAATTGCTTAACAGAGCAGATTTTCCTGTTTTAAGAGCAGCAGGATCACCAAAAGTTCCTAAAAAACAATTGTTCCAGTGGATTGATGAGAACACCAAATGGATCCGGCAACATGGTACTTATCTTGATGATGTAATTTAATTTTATCACCATAAATGATCGTCATGTGACGAAAGGAGAGTGTATGAAAATGGAATATTCCGATCGCAACAAACGCGTTGGAGATGTAGTTAAGAGTTACCGGAAAGACCGTTTTACACAAACAGAACTGGCTTTAGAGTCTTCCATGTCTAGAAGTGGCTATGCAGATCAGGAGAACGGAAAGGTGCTCATGTCCAATCACGTTGGAAGAGCTGCAGTGAGGATGTTTGGAGATCCCTTCATGCCGGTTGAAATGGCACAGGCTTTAACAGGAGTAGGCCCAGTGTTTCTGGATGGAGAGAATGTTGACCTACACCGTTCCAGTGTGAAAGAAAAAACTCTTAAAGAATTGAGGGATGCGCTTGATCACCTTGAAGAGAATTGCCTGGCTAAACCTTTATCCAATCTCAATGAACTCGAAAGAACAGCTGCAGAAAGAACCATTATGGAACTTGCGGAAGCGAAAACCGCCTTGACTCATATGATCTCGGTTTTATGTAAAGAGTTAAATCATGATGTCACAAAGGTTTGGCAGGATCATTATCAACACCTGTTTTCTCAGAAGTACATTTCGAAGGAGAAATTCAGGTTAGTAAGAGTGGAGGCAGTGAATTGAACATATTTGATTTTCGCAGAGAAGATATATTTCAGGCAGTCAATCATGAAATTGATTATGAGAATGCTGTTAGGACGATGCAAACTGCAAAGCAGAAAGGGAAGTTCGAACTTGCTGGTTGCTATGCAAGAATTGCGAAGAACAGCCTTGAGAAATTAGCAGAGCTGAAGAAGCGCAAAGAGCATGATGATAATCAGGAGCGCTTGATCCAACGCCTTGAAGAATACGGCATGGACGTCACGGAGATAAAAAATGCAGAAAAATAGACCCGCAGCTGGAACTACGAGTCTAAGTCGGTCGATTAACAAAAATCATACTTTAATTATATCAGACCGGCCAACTTTTACAAGAGGAGGCGTGATCGATGGAAGAGTTCAAATTCAGGGGGAAGCCAATGATGACAGAGCGAGAGCTTCATGAATTAAACATAAAACATGAAAATGGGTGGGTTTACGGAAACCTTGTCATATCTGATTATGCATATTTTATAACAGGTGGATTTGCGGTAGTAAACGATGAATACGCTTCTCTTGAATGGTGGATCAGAGTTGATAAGGAATCTGTTGGTCAGTACACCGGGCTTAAAGACAAAAGTGATCGTGCCATTTTCGGAGGCGACATTATCGAATTTAATGATCAATCTTATGCTCGTACCGGCGGTCATATGGGTGATCAGATTATAAAAGCAGAAGTTGTTTATGAAAAAGCCGCGTTTTGGGCTGATGGTTACCTTTTGATTGATGCTGAATGTAATGATGAAGAGCTTGAAATCATTGGTAACAAGTTTGACAATCCTGAACTACTGGAGGCGATCGAATGAGCTTCGACTATAAAGGTCAGCGTGTTTATGAACCTTCGCCAAATGACACTGAAACAAACCATTTTCACTACCAATGGCTTAAAAAGTATGAAGCCACTCTTGGTGGATCAGCACCATATGAAGAAATGCTTGAAGAATACGAGACTACCCGCATTCAGTGGGAAATGGAAAGGTTGAGATCAGTTTGAAGAAGATCACATTGGAAAAACTTCAGCTTACAAACTTTAAAGGTGTTAAGTCATTCACCCTAGATGCTGCCGGCGGAAACGTGAAGGTGTACGGAGACAACGCGACCGGTAAGACGTCGTTGGCAGACGCTTTCGTATGGTTATTGTTTGATAAAGACACGAGCAACCAGAAAGAGTTCGGTATCAAGCAGGTTGATGAAAATAACAAAGTCATTCACGGACTGGATCATGAAGTATCAGCTGTCCTCAGAGTAGATGGTAAAACCATTCAACTGTCCAAGCTCTATAAAGAGAAGTGGACGAAGCATAAAGGCAACATCGAATCAGTTATGACGGGCCATACAACAGAATACAGTGTTAACGGTGTGCCACAAAAGAAAACTGAATACACAAAGTTCATTGAGAAAATCGCTGATGAAGAAGTATTTAAACTTCTCACTAATCCAAGCTATTTCAACGAGCAGCTCAAGTGGGAGAAACGCCGTGAAATTCTGATGGAAGTTTGCGGAGACGTTACAGACGAAGACGTAATCGATTCGAATACCGAACTCGCTTCACTGCTTGGCGTACTGGAAGAACGAGCGATTGAGGACCATAAGAAAGTCGTCGCTTCATCCAAGAAGAAAATTAATGATGAGTTGGAACGGATCCCGGTCCGTATTGATGAATTAAATAAAGGAATGGCAGATCTATCGGATCTTAACGAAGCAGAGATCAATGAAGAGCTGCAGTTCTTTAAAACTGAGATTAACAGACTGGAAGATCAGAAGTCAGATATCAGAAACGGTGCTTCTGCATCTGAGAAAAAGAACAAGCTCTATGCACTGGAAAATGAACTGCAGACGATCAAGCATAATCACACGAAATACATGTCTGATCAAACGTTGCAGGTTGAGAAAGTACTGAATGAGGCAAAACGAGCACAGCAGAACATCCAATATGAAATACAAGACCTAGGTGAAGAAAAAAATCGCCTTAACGGTAGAGTTAATTTCATGGAAAACGAACGAAAGCAACTGCTTGAAAAATACCACTCATTGAACGGTCAGGAGTTTGAATTCAGTCAAGAGTGTTCTTGCCCGGCCTGCGGACAGGACTTGCCAGAGGATAAGCTAAATGCAGCACGAGAGAAGTCGCTTGAGCAGTTTAATCTCTCGAAGGCCAATGAACTGGATTCTATTAAAGAGAAAGGTGTCAGCTTAAAGGCAGACATTCAAAAAGCTTCTGACAGAATCGCTGAAATCAAATCCACAATTGAGCAGCGTCAGAAAGATCAACAAATCGAAGCTGATCACATTGCTAAGTATCAGAAAGAACTTGCTGATATCAAAGACGGCCTGGTGCCAGTTGAAGAGGTCCCTGCTTATCAGGACAAGCTGAAAGAAATTACTTCTCTTAAAGAAGAGATCTCTAATGCAAGTGAAAGTGTTGCTGATGAAATGAGCGAGATTCAGAGCAAAATCGATGAGCTGAAAGACCAGGCTGAGAAGCTGCAGGTTGGTCTGGCTAAGATTAAGCAACACGAGCAGTCAAGGGCACGTATCAAAGAGCTTGAAGATGAAGAGCGCAAATTGGCGAAGAAATTTGAGCAGTTGAACAAGGAAGAGTTTCTCATGGATGAATTTGTCCGAACAAAAGTGAACCTTCTTGAAGAGAAGATCAACAGCAAATTCAAGCATGCCCGATTCAAGCTATTTAAAGACCAGGTAAATGGCGGATTGGCTGAAACTTGTAAGACGACTTTCAAAGGCGTTGAATACGATGCAGGCCTAAACAATGCCGCCCGAATCAATGTAGGACTGGACATTATCAATACACTATCAGAGCATTACGGACTGTCAGCACCGATTTTTGTAGATAACTCGGAGGCTGTCACGAAGATCATTGATACAAACGCTCAGATGATCAATTTGCTTGTAAGTGAGCAAGACAAAAAATTAAGAGTTGAAACCGAAGCTCTTCAGGAGGTTATCTAATATGTCAAATCAAGTACAACAAGGCCAGAACAATACGCCGGCGGAATCAAATAAAAAGAATGAAATCGTGACAAGAGTTGCCGAAAAGGTCCAGCAGATGGTTGAAGATAATCAAATCAACATCCCTGAAAATTATTCGATTGTGAATGCGATTCAAGCAGCTTACTTCAAGCTGACAGAGATCGATTTCAAAAAGAAAACTTCTCTTATGGATAGCGCGACAAAAGAAAGTGTCGCCTTCTCACTGCAAGACATGGCGATCCAGGCGCTAAGTGTAGCAAAGAATCAAGGCTACTTCATTGTTTATGGTGACAAAATGCAATTCGTGCGTTCTTATCACGGTACGCAAGCAGTCATTAAGCGAATGAGTGGAGTGAAAGACCTTTGGGCTAACGTTATCTGGAAAGGTGAAGAGTTCGAAGTCGAGTACAACGAACGTGGTCAGTTAGCTTTCAAATCACACAAGGTTGACTGGAAAGCAGCTACTGGCAGCAAGGATGACATTGAGGGTGCTTATTGCATCATCGAACGTGATGACGGTGTGCAGTTCTTGACGGTTATGACAATGGATGAAATTAAGACTTCATGGTCTCAATCAAACATGACAACTGTTCAAAATAAATATCCGCAGGAAATGGCTAAACGTACAGTCATCAATCGTGCAGCTAAAGCGTTTATTAATACTTCTGATGATAGTGATTTACTCATCGGGGCAGTTAATCGTACCACGGAAAATGAATTTGATAATGAAAGAAAAGAGCTCAATCCTGAGTATGAAGTTCAAGAGAAAGCCAATAAAGAATCAATAGATTTTGAAGAAGAAAAGCCAAAAGTAAGAAAAGAAGTCATTGATTACGAAGAAAAAGAGCTGGAGAAAGAGCCAGTCGCTGCAGGCGCAGACAGTGATCCGTTTTGATTGATATAAAAGTGCTTGGATCCAGCAGTAAAGGGAATGCCTACCGGGTGACAGACGGTACTACTTCCCTGCTGCTGGAATGCGGCATCAAGTTCTCAGAGATCCAGAAGAAGCTGAATTTTGAAACGAGCGATATTGAAGGCTGCCTGGTATCACATGAGCACGGAGATCATAGAGCCGGCCTGAAGGATGTTCTGAAAGCCGGGATCAACACATACATGAGCACTGGAACTGCTGAAGCGATCGGCATTGATCATCACAGAATCAGGAAGGTTGAAGTGAAGAAATCTTTCAAGGTCGGTACTTGGACGATTCTACCCTTTGACGTTGAGCACGATGTTAATGAGCCTTTCGGATTCATGCTGCAGAACGAGCAGGGAGAGAGGCTGTTATTCGCCACTGACACCTATTACATCAAATACAAGTTTCAGAACCTTACGCACATCATGATCGAAACGAATTACAGCATGAACATTCTGAAAGAAAACATTGCTGAAGGTCGGGTGCCAGCCATCTTAAAGAAGCGATTAATGCAGTCGCACTTCAGTTTAGAGAATGCACTGGACTTCTTTCGAGCAAATGATCTGTCAAAGGTCCAGGAGATCTGGCTGCTGCATCTGAGCAGCAATAACTCTGACGAAGATCACTTCAAATGTGAAGTGCAGAAGGTCACCGGTAAGATCGTGAAGATAGCTAAGTAGAGGAGTGCTTCTCTTGGATAGAAAAATAACAGCAGCAAAACATCTTACAGACGATCAATATCGAGTTTTAGAGGCTGTTCACGCCAAACGCACCAGGTCAATGGGCGAGGCGGAACGTCTGATGTATTCAGCAAACAATATCGTGAAAGTGAAGTTTAACAAGAAAGAAAATTGCCTACACGTTCATTTCGATGACGGCAACTGGTGGCATTACTGTCCAGACGGCACTTGGTATTGATTCAAAACTAGGAGGTCCAGAGATGCATTACACAATTTATTCGGGCGATGAAGAAATTGGATGCGTGAAAGGTAGCATGGCAAAAAAGATTATCGAACACAGATTTTCACAAGGCTATGAGTTTAAGGAAACACCTGAAAGCTCTTGTGAAGATTGTGTTCAAGAAAACCATGAATTTGATGTCTAGAAGCTTCAGGAAATTGCTTTAGATAATTATTACGATTGCTAATAAAAAACAGAACAGGAGAGAAGCATATGAACTTAGAAAACGCAGTTAAGGATGTTATTGCTCAAAAAATGAATGACGGTACCGTGGAGAAATTAATTGTTGAGCAACTGGAAAACGGAATTGAAAAAGCACTTAGCAGCTTGTTTGGTTCATACGGTGATGCAACAAAACTGATTGAAGATCAAATCAAATCAGTTATGGTCCCTTTCTTAGAGAATTATGATTACTCACAGTACATCACTAAATTGGATAGTGTTCTTGTTGAAGTATTACAAAATACAACTGCAGAACATAGTGCTCTTCTGGAAAACTTTAAGGGCTTGATGGAGCAATCAAAAGATAAAGAGATTAAAGCATCAGCACTGTTTGATATCTGGAAAGATTATGTGGCTGCCAACGTCGAAACGGATGGTTTAGAGGTTAATTATGATGATGATATCTCTTATGATCACGTCGAAGTGACGTTTGAATTTGAAGAAGATGAAAGCCGTAGCTGGTCAGTATTCAGCCACGCTCTAATGATATTCGAATGTGAGCACGACGAAAATATGAATTTCTCTGTACCCGTATCACGTTATAAAAATGATCCTGAAAACACTTGGAAGATCGAATATAAAAGAAGTCCTGATTTAAAGTCATTAAAATATCTCAGCAATTTCGAAATTCAATTAATGAATTTGACTCAAAACGGAGCAATTTTAAATATGGATTTGAGCTTCCATGAAATGGAAGAAGTGCTGCCAGACGCAGAACCTGAAGCATCATTTAGCTAAATATAAATCACAAAGGAGGCGATCCGGTGGCTGGCGGGGCTTTTCAGATCAGTAGAGAGATATTTGATAACGATATATGGCAGGACCCGATTAAGTTCCGGATCTTCTTCTACCTTGTAGGAAAAGCAGTATTTGATGAACGAGGGGTACAGCAGGCCGGTATCACATTGAAGAGAGGTCAATATCTGCGGTCACTGTCGAAGCTTCAACACGATTTATCATACAAAGAAAACAATTCAGTAGCTGAAATTCCTTTGACGACGCTGAGAAGGAAGCTGGATGAATTGGAGAACGAGGGACGTATTGCACGAAAACAGGTCAGAATCGGCACGGTATTCACAATAAACAACTATTACGCTTACCAGGGATTGCAGAATTATTCAAGGACCGAAGTGACGGAGGAGAAGCCGAAGCAGGTACCTTCTCCAACACCTCAGTTACAACGACAGAATAATTTAAATCAGCAGCAGGAGCTATTAAACAAATTCATTCAGCTGAGAGCTAAAGGTACAGAAACTACGCCGAAAGATCAGATGGCTGCTGAAAAGATATTGAAGGACATGCCTTTATCAGATGCTCTTCACTGGCTGGAAGAACGTTTTAAAGCATATCAACCTAAACACAATTTTGATCGAATAAAAGCACTTGAGTATTGCGCCGGCTGGATGCTGGATCGATACCAGGAATCAAAGAACTCAAAAAACGGAGGTGGTACATATGGCGACAAAAAGCATGGCAGAAGTATTGGAGAATCTCAGGAACCGTCAATCACAGGAGGGCGCACCGGCCGTATCAGAAGAAAAGGTTAACTGTAGCAAATGTCATGACAAAGGCGTAGTAATATACCGGGTTCATGAGGATACAAAATGGGATGAAATTCAGCACATTGAAGGCGACCGGGTTATTACGATTCATAAGCCTCAGAAGATGGTACCAGAAGATGACTTCTTTGGAGGAAAGGTGTGCGGACCTGATAAAGCGAGAGAGTGGAGAACGACTTATTCAATCATCTGTCAATGCACTGTAGAGCGCAAAAAATCAAGACTTCTCAAATCGAGTGAGATCACAGAAGAATTTAAGAAGCTCGGTTTTGGCAACTTTCGCACTGAAGGTAAAGCATCTGTTATCGCTGAAGCGAAAGAGGCTGCTCTTGAATACTATAAAGACTTTGAAGAGATCAGAGGCACTCGCTTTAATAGCATCGCACTGATCGGTCAGCCAGGGGCTGGTAAAACCCATCTACTCACAGCGATTGCGAACAATTTAATCATGAAAAAACTCGTGAACGTGCAGTATTTCCCGTATGTAGAAGGTTTTAACGATCTGAAGGATGACTTTGACAAGCTGGAAGCCAAAATGAAGCACCTGAAAGATGTTGAGGTCCTTTTTATCGACGATCTATTCAAACCCGCGAGAGGAAAACCTCGTGCGACTGAGTGGCAGGTTGAGCAACTGTATGCAGTGATCAATTACAGATACCTGAATCATAAGCCGATCATGATTTCTTCAGAGCTTGATGTCGATCAGATCATTGATATTGATGAGGCGCTTGGTACCCGGATTTACGAGATGTGCAGCAATTATACGGTTGTCATCAAAGGCGATCGCAAAACACTGAATCATCGATTGGAGGGGTTATAAGATGTGCAGTCATTGTAACGGTCATGGAGCAACCTACAAGTTTCATTCGTTCGGTGTAGAGACGATTCCTTGTCCGAATGAAGTTTGCCAGCAACGCAACGTAAGAGAGTACGAGGCTAGCAGGAAAAGAGTTACTGCAAAGCTTCGTGAAGCTGAGAAACGATTCGGTGTAAAGGTTGGTGAAATGTAATGGATCCATTTCTACGAAAAGTACTCGCAGAAGCGGAACGTTTAGCCAAGGACTCAACTAAATATCCTGAACTTTCAAAATTAATTAAGCAAAAGGGGCGATCAAATGTTACTCAGACAAGCAGTTAATCAATCAAACGAGCTGATGGCACAGTCATTCAGGCAGGAATTATTGGCAGCAGGCATTACTGAAAACAAAAAAGGTAGACGTATTCAGGAACTGGACTTCTACGAATTGCGGAATATGGTTGCAATTAACGCTCTCAAAAAGTAGGTGAGAAAATGGGGAATTTGATTGGGTTGGATGTAGAAAATGCTATGGGTCATCGCGGTGTGATTCTATCCTATGTGAAAGAAAAAGGACGGGTCAGAGGTTTTGTGGTGAATTACTACGATCCGAAAAGCCAGGAATATTACAAGGAATACGCCAGTCTCAATGAAGTAAAGGATGTCAGAGCTGCTGACATTGATCAGACGGAAACAAACATGGACAGCGAATTCCTTCACGATTTGAGGTACATAAATCGGATTCTTGCTGTTAGGACAAACGATAGAAGCTGGTATGAAGAACAGTTTAAGTGAGGGGGAAATGGAATGAATCAATATAAACCAAACCATTCAGAAACTGCAGCAATTAAAAGAAACGCAAACTTACTTGGTGCTGCTCACAGATTTTTGCATCTGGCAGTCGAAAGTGGTTGGTCAAGAGATTTCACATCAAAAGCTTTAAAGCTTGCTGATGATCTTATAACTGCTGACCTTAAAAACAACCCGGTAAATAAGAAACATCCTGAACAGTTATCATGCGATACTTCAACAGTTTGTCCGAGGTGCGGATTTGATAAGCATAAGGCGAACGCTAACTATTGCGGTATTTGTGGATTAAAGCTGTTTGATAAGGAGGAGTCAGTCACGTGAATAAGGTGCGAATGACGCAGGCAGAATTCGATTCAGTAATAAGAGTCAAAAGTGTCTATAAACTAAGTTCTGCTTTAAAAGTTTTAGCTGTCGATAATAATTTCTCTGTACCAAGTGGTATTCCTCTAAACCGCTTGTCAGAAGAAAAAGTCGCAGCAGCTTACTACTTTCCGGAACTCTGCGAGATCGAGCCGGAATATGAAAATATTAGTGGGGCTTCAGCGGTGGCAGGTTATCTAAATGGTGAAAGTATCCAATGGCAACATATTGATAAGCATAGTCAATGGCACGATTTAAGTGGCGGATTATCCGTTGGTTCTTTTAAAGACTGCAACTATAAATTCCGACGAAAAAAGTCATGTCCAGATCAGAAATCATAGTAGTAGCAATCTGCTTCACCGTAATCATCATAATGACACTTCTTTAGGAGGTACAGAATGGAATTAATCAAAATGTACAACGCGCAACGCCAGTTAGACGAACACATTGAGAAGGAACATCCGAGGCAGCCTGGTGAAGAACGTATGACAATGAAGATCATTGCTTTGTTCGTAGAGGCTTCTGAGTTAGCTAATGAAATAAGAGCATTTAAATATTGGAGTACAAAAGATCCGAGTGATAAACCGGTGATTTTGGATGAGATAGCTGATGTAATTTCATTTTTGCTATCAATCGGTAACGACAACAACTGGACAGACATCCTTCTCTATCATGAGATTAGACACATGGAAAATGAAGATGTTTTTGAGAATGATGTCAACTACATGACTGCGTTGATGTTTATGACAATTTCCGAATTTGCAGCAGGTAGTCTAAAGCAAGAATACAATATGGTCTTTGCAGTCGTAGTGAAGTTTGCATTTTTGCTCGGCTTCACTTGGGAAGAGATCGAAGCTGCTTATTTCAAGAAGAATCAAATTAATCATATTAGGCAGGAGAATTCTTACTGATGGCTTCTAAAGGCGATAAATACAGACCCGTTGTAACAATCGTCAAGGTGAAAAATGAAGTACCCACTGTGATCCAGGTATCTGGCAAACGATATGTTTTAGATCATAGCGATACTAAGAAATAGAAAGTGGGAATCAAAATGAATCGAGCAGAACGAAAGCGGTTAGAAAGAGGTCACGAGATTACGGGGTGGAGCATCCACCCCTCTCCTAAACAATTAAAACAGGGCACTGGATGGTTTGGCGAATTAGATCGTGTCTATCGTCGGAATGACGGTAAGTACGTTTGCATGATGAGGGATTTGCAGACGGAGTGGGGCAAAGTCACTCATCTGACAATCACATCGCATGAGCAGCCGCCTTGGGGTGTGAAGCAGCAGATCAAGAATGAGCTATTAGGGAAAGAGGCTTTAGCAATTGAAGTATTTCCAAAAGAAAGTGAACTGGTGGATAAAGCAGATATGTATCATCTGTGGGTGCTGCATGAACAGCAATTACCTTTTGGAATTAAGTGAGGAGCTGAAAGTCTTGCAACACATCACTAAAGGAAAAGATTTATTAGGTGAAGAGATTGCCCTGATGATGGGTGAAGATTGCGTCTATGTTGCCCAACCTAATAACAAGGATGAAGAATGTAACTCGAAGGTTTCAATCATACCGAAAGAACTTTTTATTGAATTTGCTAAGAAGGTTCTATGAGGAATGGTCGACACAAGATGTGTCGCAGAAAGGATGAAAAAGATGTCATTAAATAACGTAGCTTTTTCGGATAACCAAAGAAATAGAGAGAGCGCTCCTGTCTTGTCTTATGAAGAAAAAATTGAACTGAGTTATATGCGTTTGAAAGGATTCAACTATATTGTTCGCAATGAAATTGGGAGTGTTGAAGTGTTTGTAAATAAGCCTTGTCGCAATAAACCCACTAACGGCAAAAAGAATAGTGGTTACGATACATGGGTTGAACGTGCCTATCCAATGACAAGTGAAGAGATGAAAAGAAGAAGAGATACAGAGTTAGGAGATTATAACTTTATCACTTGGGCATCTGAGCCAACGTTGATTAGCAATTTGATTTTTTGATAAACATTCCGAACATTAGATGACGCAAGATGCGTAACAGAAAGGAGAAATAATAATGGCTTTCAGAACTGAGGAAGTAACGAATTATAAAACTATTGTTATCTGTGATGACTGTAAAAAAGAAAGTGTGTTAAACACCACACCTACACCTATGGGTTTTGATAACAAAATGAATGGAGCACTATCGTTGGGTTACACATTTAAAGATAACGGTAAACGGTTTATGAATTATTGCAATTCTTGTAAACCAAAACACGTTTAATTTATACCGTTCGATCAAACTATGCGGCACATTCCGAAAAAAATGTATGGCAGAAAGGAAAGATGAAAATGCCGAAAACAGAAGCTTTAAAACCTTGCCCGTTTTGCGGAGGAGAGGTACTGATACAAGTATCTGATGATGAAGGCAATATGCGATCTGATGACTATGAAAGTGATCCGTGGTCAGGGTTATCGTTCGCTCTCAATCATCCGAATACAAGAAATAATCCAGTATGCCCTATCGCAAATCACGATGGAGAGATTTTAGGAACTTTGCTCTATGAAAGTAGATCAGAATTAATCAAATACTGGAATATGAGGATTGAATAAGCCTCATTCCGAACAAACCACGTCGTAAAAGAGGAGGTAGTGACATGGGTGGAACATCCTTCAGCATGTCATACAAGCAGTTGCATGCGACTAAACACGCATTGAAGTATTACATGATGCGTCCAGGCATCAGTGAAGCGGATAAGCAGAGTGAGCAGGCGCTGCTGGATAAAGTCGTTAATGAAATTGAAGACATGAAAGAGCGCTATAAGATCGGATGCAATGAATTGTAATGATAGAGCAAACGTTCAGGCAGATGGTTAAAACGATTGAGCAGCTATCACACCGTCATGCGACATTCACTGTGTTCTCAGACTTCATAGAAATGTCTGCGATTGCTGTTGCGAATACAGTGCAGATTAGCAAATACCAAGAGCGAGAAAAGCGATACATGAGGATCATTGAACGATATTCAAAAGATGAGCTTGTGAAATTCGCAGATCTGCTTGGAATGCTCACTGTACTACTTGAACAGAAACCTGATGACTATCTTGGAAAGCTGTTCATGGAACTAGAGCTTTATAACTCTTGGAAGGGGCAGTTCTTCACGCCGTTAGCAGTAGCTGAAGCGATGGCTGAGATGGCGACTCACAATATTGATTCGATCATAAAGGATAAGGGCTACATTACTGTAAATGAGCCAACTGTGGGAGGCGGGGTCACGATCATTGCGCTTGCCAAAGTGCTTCAGAAGAGAGGCTACAACTACCAATCGGCTATGAGAGTAACTGCACAGGACATTGATAGCAGGTCCGTTCATATGACATACGTACAGCTTTCTCTACTGGGGATCAATGCGATTGTGATTCAGGGGAATACGCTGTTAGTTGAAATCGTTGATCACTGGAAAACACCGAATCATATTTTAAACTTTTCATTGCTATCAAAAGTCGAAGAGCTTGAAAACATTAAACCTATTGAATCTGAGCAACTAGTTTTGTTTTGATAACCGTTTCAGAAAGGAGCAAAGAAATGCCGTTAAAAGTCTATGACATTGATGAGGTTCATTCTATAGCGCTTCAAATAAATGAGAATTGGGATGAATTATCAGCATTGGAAAAGCAGTTTGTTGATGAAGAAGATGTTCATAAATTTATATTCGCTGTTGCTCGTATAGGAAGACTAAGTGGATTTTAAAAGTTATTGGAGTTGTTTTGATGAAGAAATCAAAGTACGGAAATAAGAAAGTCACAGTGGATGGGATCAAATTCGATTCTATCCTGGAGGCCCAGTATTACAAGCAGCTGCTGTGGGCGAAGGAGCATGAAGATATTTTAATGTTCCGGATCCAGCCCAGGTATATGCTGCAAGAAGCATTTGAGAAGAATGGCGTAAAGCATCAGAGAATTGATTATATAGCAGACTTTGAGGTTCATAGAGAAGATGGAACCATTGATGTCATTGATATAAAAACCACCGGCACCAAAACGGATGTCTTCAGGATAAAACAAAAGCTTTTTGAAAAGAAGTACCCACATAAGTTGATCTTGCTTACATACGATCAGCGCGCAGGTGGATGGATTGAATTAGAGAAACTGGAACAACTGATGAGGATGCAGAAGAAAGGACCAAAGAAAGGATGATTTGATGTGCCGGATAGTAACAGAGCATACAGCTAAAGGAACTGATTATGAATTGCTTGCAGTCGTGACAGTGTTTGAAGAAGGCATTAATAAACAGACAGTTAAAAAGCTTAATAGATTTTCACATAAAAGACTGGTACTGATTGATCGGGCAGAGGGATATGAGGTGAAGGCATAGTGCAATTGGATTTGTTTCGAGAGATCATAGTGGACAACTTTGCCGGTGGTGGAGGAGCAAGTACGGGTATTGAAATGGCTACCGGATTGAATGTAGATGTAGCAATTAATCATGATCCAGCTGCTATTGCCATGCATAAGGCAAACCATCCTCATACTGAGCATTATTGTGAGTCTGTATGGGATGTGGATCCGCGTGAGGTAGTTAAGGGCAGGAAGGTCGGCTTATGCTGGCTTTCCCCGGACTGCAAACACTTCAGTAAGGCTAAGGGTGGCAAGCCGGTTGATAAGACCATAAGAGGGCTTGCATGGATCGGTGTCAGGTGGGCGGCTACGGTGCGGCCGCGGGTAATTATTCTGGAAAATGTTGAAGAGTTTCAGGACTGGGGACCATTAAAGGGTGATCGGCCGGATCCTGATAAGAAAGGCAAGACGTTCCAATCATTTGTAAAAGCATTTAAGCGTCATGGTTATGAAGTAGAGTTCAAAGTGTTAAAGGCCTGTGATTATGGAGCACCAACTACACGTCAGAGGTTATTCTTAATAGCCCGTTGTGACGGTCAGTCAATAACATGGCCGGAAGCTACTCACACTGATCCAGGTGATATAAACGTTCAATTGGGGCTGAAAAAGCCATATAGAACTGCTGCTGAAGTGATTGATTGGTCATTGGATGCGCCAAGCATTTACGAGCGGAACAAGCCTTTAAGTGATAATACAATGCTCAGGATTAAAAGAGGTCTCAAGAAATTTGTTTTAGAGACTGATCAGCCATATATCTTTAAAGGTAAAGCGCACTTCCTGCAGCACTATTACACTCATCAGGGCAAAGAGACCAGGGCAAGTGATATGAGACAGCCAGTGCCAACTATACCAACTGCAAACAGATTTGGACTGGTTAGTGCATTCCTGACTAAATACTATGGACAGGGGATAGGACAAAGCATTACTGAGCCTCTCCATACAATACCAACAAAAGATCGTTTTGGACTGATCACAGTTAAAGGTGAGAACTATCAAATCACTGACATTGGTATGAGAATGCTTCAGCCACATGAATTATTCAAAGCTCAGGGATTCCCAATAGAGTACATCATAGATAAAGACTATAAAGGCAAGAGGTACCCTAAATCAGCACAGGTTGCCAGGGTAGGCAATTCCGTTCCTCCACCATTTGCGAATGCACTGGTGAAAGCCAACCTACCAGAAATGTGTGAGGAGAACACCAGGTATTCAGTAAGTGTTTAACGACATAGAAAAAGCCGGAATCTCTCCCGGCCTGATAAAAACTCGACATTTTTATTATAGCACGGGAGGGAATTTTATGAGGATGAAAGAACTAAAAATAGATAACAATGGTTGCCTGAATATCGATATAATGGAATTAGATAACTGTGCTGTGATTATTGATAAAGGCAAAGCGAAATTGATCAAGCTTACTCCTCATGGAGAAGCAAGGATTATTACGCATCAGGGTAGAGTTAAAAGAGTGAAGTTTGAAGAGGGTGAGGATTTTTGATAACTGAGATAATTTCTTCAGAAGCGTTTAGATACTATATACCCTTAGTAACTGCTATATTAGTTTTTTATCTAAGCTCTGTAAGAGACACAAAGTACAAAAAAATCCAGTCGAGAGTGGATTGGATTTTACTTTCAAAACAAACTTCTTTCGAGAATATTTTTAAAGGTTTTGAAGGGTATAAAAATAAAAGATATTACCACGATAAATTACTAAATGATAAGTATAGTCAATATTTATTCTTTTATTTTGTTAATGAAGGAGAAAATCCAGGGAAAATTGTTAAAATAACTATAGATTCTGTTGATGAACATACTAAGAAAACTGTTAAAAGGTTTTATACTTCAAGGTTAAATCCAAAAGAAATGCTTGCTATGTGTCTTGGTGAACCTGGTTTGAAAGTTAGATCAATCAATATGACTTATACTTCTTTGATGCAAGAAACTATCACCAGAACGACAATTTACAGGGATTATTTTAAGAACAGATGGCTTCGAAAAAAATTTGACGGTATGAATATTGGTAATATAAACATTACTTTTAAACACTATTGGTTTTTAGTGATACCTATACAAGTATATATCCTGAAGAACAACTATAATTTCTTATTATCAAATATTTTTGAAGAAGACTGATAAAATATTAAAGGTGGAGGTATATTTTTGAATTTAAGTATTGTTGAATACATTCAAATACTAGGAACAATCGGTACTTTGGCAGCAGCTACAGCGGCTTGGAGATCTTCATTAGCATCAAGGAAAATAGCGCAAAATGGCTCAGTTCAGATAGAAGAAATGAAAAATCAAAAAAAGTACTCACAGCAACCATCATTGTTTCTTAACAAATTAGAAGACATTCAGGTTGACTTTTCTAATAATGAATTAGTAGTAAACGCTAATTGGATACACAAAGATTTATATGAAAATGATGATAATGATGGTTTCCCTCTTAAAGTAACAAATGTTGGTTACGGTCCTGCGCTGTACGTTAACGTTTCAGTAGAGTTAGAAGAAGAATTTATTAATGAGCTAGTGGAGACCATAAATAAAAATGATTCAAATCGTTTCCAAGCAAAAGTTAATAAGAAGAGAGATGGGTTCCTGTATGATTGGCTTTCTTACAGTGAAGACATTTTTTTATCCGAAAAAGACTCTTTTCCGAAAAAATCAGCATCAACTAACTATGATTTGGATTACTCTGATATTCAGCCAATTGACTATATCTTACCTGAAAAAAGCGGAGTTTTTTATCTTCCAAAGAAAATAATAAAAGTTTTGAATATGGCTATATATCATGACAATAAATTGTTTTCCGAGCACTCAATTGTTCCTAGATTTAAAATTAAAATTACATTTTGGGATTCTTTCGAGGAGAAGTATGAAAAGATTTTCTATTATGTAAAGTTCAAGTCTAGCGCAAATTCAAACTTGATCACCAACGATGTAAAATGTAACTTTTCATTATTACCGATTACACAACTACAAAAATAGTCCCACCAGCCCACTGGAGGACACAGATTGAGAGCCGAGCGCTCTTAGTTTGTGTCCTCTTTTTATTTGAAAAGGAGATGATCAGATGGACCAGAAAGCGAAAGAACAGTTGAAAGAATTTAAGAAGCAGTTCAACCAAGAGGCAGCAATTAAGAAGCCTAAGAAAAAGAAAGGTTTGTCTGATCGTGATCTCCGGCATCTGATGGGAGTGGACAGGCCCACATACAGCAGACATAACGGGGCAATGCGTCAGCGATAAATTTCTGAGGGGGAATGTAAGGATGGAAAAACAATTAACATATGACCAGGTAGATACAATTGTTGAGGCGATTCAGAGAGTGCATGATGATTTGCGTGACTATGAGTGGATGAGTATTAAGGTTCGAAAATATAGTTCTGAAAATAGAAGTAATCAGTCAGCAGGCGATCTGCCGGCAGCTGCTACAGCGAAGTACGGCATTGAATCAAGCTTGCCGAAAGCACCGTATGGCATTTCGGACCCTACTTTCAATGCTGCCAAGAAACAGATGAGAGTATGGGAAAGACATCAGCGATATAAAAAGAAGATTGAACTAATTGATCAGTCTGCAGCTGCATTAGCAAATGAAAGAGAGCGTCTGGTGATTGAGGGGATACTGGATGGTCTGAAAGCAAATGAACTTGCTCAAGAGTTAAATGTAAGCCGTCAGACTATACAAGAGATCAAGCGTTCAGCGGTGAGAGAGCTCGCTAAGATCATGTATCTTGATTAACCCGACAGTACTTTACACTACTTTACACTAGGTGCATTTACTGACACTAGATGCATCCATGTGATTTTTCTGCTTATAATGTGGGTAGGTCGGACGGCTGTTAGGTCGCGCTTATGCTTATGAGTGCGATCGTAAAGAGCAACCTCCGGTTTAGACCCAAACATAAACCCCTCACTCCGTTGAGACCACTCGATAAAAAGAGTGGTCTTTTTTGTATGGTTTAGAGGAGGCAGGAGGTTTTGAAATGCACAATTTAGTTGCTAGGCGTAAACGTGAGATTAGACACTGCATAGAATTGCCGAACCAACAGCTTTTAAATGTGTATTTTTCTAAAAAGCCTCTTGAATTTGAAGACAGACAAATGAATGCCTGGAGAATGGGTGTAATGATCTCTAAAACTCGTAGACAGGCAAATGATTGGTATATGAAATGTAAGGATAATCGAATTGAAAGTACTGGTGATTGTGGTCTTACCGGCTTAATGATCACGAAGGATATTATCTTAGATTTTGTAGACCGATTGAAAGAGAATGAGATCCTGCTGATTGAATGGGAAGATGATAAGAGAATGAGAGCTTATCGCTGGTTGCTGCGGTATGGATTTGAAGAGATCGAGGATCAGAACGGTGAGTTATTTGCATATGCAGGACTGAATCAGAAATATAGGGGTTCTCTTGAATAAAAAGAAGGAATTTCCTCTTATTTGTCGTATCTGATAATAAAGGGGGAATTAACATGAAGGAAATTGAAGGTAAAATTGAAGATAATATCGAGATAGAGGAAGACACTGTGCTCCGAGGGATGATAGTAGGTGACGTTCAAGTGATTGGTTCTGCCGAATTTATTCTAAGCGGAATGGTCGTTGGCGATATTACTCTATATGAAAATACAAATGTATACATTCGCGGCACAGTAAGTGGTGATGTAATAAATAAAGGTGGTTCTTTGGAAGTATATGGAGTTATTGATGGGAAACTAATCAAAGAACAAGGTACTAACTTGATTGATAAAGATGCAATAATAGAACGATAGCTATAGAAACTATTTTCACAGCATCCTCCGGGGTGCTTTTTTCTTTTTCTAAAAATAACTCAAGGCGAGTAGGGGGTAGGTGCTATGTAAATGCCCAGAGCAAGAGATCCGAATAGAGATAAAGCATTTGAAATATGGAAATCAAAAAACGGTGACATTACAAATAGAGCTTTAGCTGAAATGCTTGATGTGCCTGAAAAGACGATCAGCGCATGGAAAAGTCGCGATGAATGGAATGCAGTACTGCAAAAAGATGAATGTAGTACTACAAACAAACCGAAGCCGAAAAAGAAGAAGAGTGTACCTAAGTTAGAGCCCCCTGTTGAAAGTGATGAACTCACTGATAGACAGAGGCTTTTCTGTTTGTATTACGTTAAAAGCTTCAATGCTACCAATGCTGCTATCAATGCCGGGTATGCACCAGACAGTGCTCATGTAGAGGGCTCACGATTGCTGAGAAATGCTAAGGTTGCGAAAGAGATCCGGGCTATAAAAGACAGCATGCGGCAGGGCCTCTTCATCGATGCAATGGACGTACTTGATAAGTACATCAAAATCGCCTTTGCTGATGCCACTGACTACGCCACGTTCGGGCGAAGAGAAGTGCCTGTCATGGGTGCTTTTGGTCCGTTGGTTGATGAGAAAGGTCAGCAGATCACCCGAGAAGAAAACTTTGTGGACTTCAATTCTTCTGATGTAGTGGACGGTACGATCATTACAGAGATCAAGCAGGGTAAAGACGGCATTGCGGTTAAGCTGGCTGACAAGATGAAAGCACTTGATAAACTGTCGCTGTACTTCGACCTGTTCCCGGATAAATTTAAGCGCCAAGTTGAGGAAGAGAAGCTGCGCATTGCTCATCATAAAGTGTTTGGCAGCGAGGATCCAGATGAATATGAAGATGATGGTTTTGAAGATGCATTGAATGCTACGACTTCGGAGGTGTGGGGAGATGATCACTCTACCGAAGAAGACAGTTAAGCAGTTTTCTTTTTTAACGAAAAAAGCGAATAAGAAGAAAAAGCCAGCGCCGTTCAAATTCAAACCATTCTCTTTAAAGCAGAAGCAAGTGCTGACCTGGTGGCGGAAAGACTCTCCGCATAAAGATAAGGACGGAATCATCTGTGATGGTTCAGTTCGTGCCGGCAAAACAGTCGTGATGTCGCTGTCCTATGTCATGTGGGCGATGGATACCTTCGAGGAAGAGAATCTTGGTATGTCTGGAAAGACAATCGGGGCTCTGAGAAGAAACGTAATTACTCCATTGAAGAGAATGTTAAAAGCAAGAGGGTACCAGGTTAAGGATCATCGAGCTGAGAACTACCTGACCATTTCATATAAGGGTAAGGTCAATTACTTTTATATTTTCGGCGGGAAAGACGAATCCAGTCAGGATCTGATTCAGGGTATTACACTTGCTGGCATGTTCTTTGATGAAGTGGCACTGATGCCGGAAAGCTTCGTGAAGCAGGCGACTGCACGTTGTTCTGTTGAAGGTTCTAAGTATTGGTTCAACTGTAACCCGGCCGGCCCGTATCATTGGTTTAAGCTCGAATGGCTTGAGCAGCTTGTAGAAAAGAACATGCTGCATATTCATTTCACCATGGATGATAATCTTTCGCTATCTGACAAAGTGAAAGATCGTTACAAGCGAATGTACAAAGGTATTTTCTTTCAGCGTTACATACTCGGCTTATGGGTACTGGCTGAAGGAATCATATACGACATGTTCAAGAAAGAGCAGCATGTCTATAGTAAGTTAGATGTTCTTATCGATGAGTTCTTTGTCGGTATCGACTTCGGTACAAATAACCCCACCACATTCCTACTCATAGGACGCGCTGGTGAGGTTTTTTACGTTATCAAGGAGTATTACCATAACGGTCGAAAAGAAAGCAGACAGAAGACAGTGAGTATGTATTCTCAGGATTTGAAAGAGTTCATGGAGGGTTATCCTTATGCAACTGTTTATGTAGATCCGTCAGCTACACCATTAATTGCTCAGCTGAATCAGGATGGCGTTTATCCGCAGCAGGCAGATAATGCTGTACTCGATGGTATTCAGACCGTGAGTAATTTGCTCGAGCACAACAGATTGTACATCCATAAAGATTGCAAAGAAACGCTGCGTGAGTTTTCTTCATACATTTGGGATGAGAAAGCACAAACGCGTGGTGAAGATAAACCCAAAAAAGAAAATGATCACTGCCTGGACGCATTGAGATATCCAATTCACACGGTCCTATCTGGACAACTTGATTGGACGAATGAAAGACCTGCAGGCTGGTAGGAAGAGGTGAGAGTATGACGATCGAATATGCTAATCAATCATTTCCCCCAAGTCCGTTTGAAACGGAGCTGGACTATATGGAGTTCTTTCGTGATCTATACGATGGAAACCATGCTGACATCTTCCCGAGAGCAAAAGAAATCGGGACAGAAGCTGCTGTCAGCAAAGAAGATCTTAAACGTTCCAAATATAAGTACCTGCGCGACCTCAAGAAAAGACGTGCAGCACAGAATTCAGTTAATCATTATGTTGTAGTCAATCTCGCCTCTGCTGTAGCAGAACTGCCAGCTGACTTGATCAATCGTTCATTGGGGAATATCTCGGCTGACAGTGAAGATGATAAGCAGTTTCTTGAGTTTATAGAATCGACGGCCAGAATCTCTAAAGTAAAAGATAAGCTGTGGGCTTCCATTGTGCAGCATCAAGTAGACGGTGCTATTGCATACCGAATCCGACGTAAAGATGCAAAAGGCGTTTGGTTCGATTGGGAGCTGGCTGACCAGTACTTCGAGCATGATGATGGAATGGGCGCTGATATCTCCTGGCGAGATGTGCGTGGTGATGATGAATATCTCCGAGTCGAAAGGCAACGTCTTATTGACGGGACCCTTCAGCTGACGCAGCATGTTTTTGAAATGAAAGGCGATCAGGTTAAAGGTGAAATTGATTTTGCTGAGTACGCTAGTGATTATGGTCTGACAGAAGAACAGTCAGTAATTCTTAACGATGTGAACGAATTGATGTGTGGCCTCATCACCAATGATGAAACGCTGAGACATAAGCGCGGCCGTTCTGGTCTCCGCAATATTGTGGAGATGCAGGAAGAGATTAACTGGACCATTACTCGTGATTCAGTGGTCTTTGAAAAGCATGGTAAACCGAAACTGGCTATTCCCCGGGCTTTGTGGGACAGCGTAGCAAACGAAAATCAAAAGAATTATCGTTCAAGATTTGTCCGAAACGCTGATCTTGAAGTTGTGAGCTACGATGAAAAGAATGGTGCTGTGCCGATGTACATCACATGGAACGCTCAGACAGAGCAATCCTTTAAGCATGTTTCTAGGCTGATCGATTATATGATGGCTGTTTCAAAGACAGCTGCTACTGCGGTCGGACTCGGTGAAGCAGGTGGGAGTCTTTCTGCTAAAGCGATTCTTTACGAATGGATCCAGTCGGTGATAAAAGCTGAAGCAATTCGCGATAGATTTGATACAGCGATTAAAGACGCGCTTCGAAAGTGCACCATCTTAGAGAATGCTTTAGGTGGTACTGACTATGAACTGAAAGATCCGGTTGTGGAATGGAAAGACATGCTGCCTAAAGCAGAAGCTGAGACTGGTGAAGAAGAGTCCAAGAAGTATGCAGACGGTGTTCAATCACTTGAAACTACTGTACGAAATCTACATCCTGATTGGTCTGAACAGGCAATCACGACTGAGGTACAGAAGATTCAAGATGAGCAAGCAACAGATGGTATGAATCCAACATTCACTCAGCCGCCGCGGACCACTATTGGAGATGATGCATAATGGATGAGAAGAAGGTTGAAGAACTTATCGCGATGTACGAGGTAGCCTCATTTGATATGCTTGCGCTGATCCAAAGCATGACTGGAGGTCTGGCGAAGCGCCGGCAGCTTGAATTATTGAAGCAGATTGGTGTAATCATCTCTACTTTGAACGGTGATGTATCCGGTATTGTAGTTGAGATCATCGAAGCTGCATATAGGGCCGGATCCAAAGAAGCTACTGAGGAAATGAGAATAGAAGGGTTCGACAATATTGAGGCCTCATTCAAAACGAAGATCCATAAAGAAGCTGTTCAGGAAACACTGGATGAAGCCTTCTATTCAATTCTTGAAGCATCTGACAACATGAGCAAGGATGCAAAAGAGCGTATTGAATCAATCGTGCAGAAAGCCAATCAGCGCTCACTTGTTGAAGGGGTGACTAGGAAGCAGGCTACTCAGAAAGCAATTGCTGAGGCGACTGAACGGGGCATTACCGGAGTGGTTGCAAGTAACGGCGCACGCATTCCTGTTGAGAAGTATATGGCCGGTACGATCCAGTATCATCAGCGGAAAGCACATGTTGATGGTCGCATTAATCGAATGAGAGATAACGGTCAGGACCTGGTCCGGGTTAACAGCGTGGGGATTACCTGCGCTTTATGTGCTCAGTTTCAGGGCCGTGTGTATTCTATCAGTGGTAGAGACAGCAGGTTCCCAACACTTGACCGTAGACCACCGTATCACAGTCATTGTGTTCACAGCACTTATCCCTGGAATGAAGAGATGCGGGATTCAAAAGAAGTGATGGATATGATCAATAGGTCAAATAGACCTTTTGCGGATAATCGGACTCAAAAAGATATTGATCGATACAATCAACTGCAGCGGGAGAAATCACGAAAGAATGAGACTCGCAAGCAATGGATTAAATACAAATCACGTATGCCGGACCTGCCGGACTTGAAGACTTTCTCAAGTCACAAGACCAGAAACACAGCAAGGTACCAGGAGTGGCAGGCGGACTTTAGAAAGTTTGGCTTCATTCTGAGTGAGGGGAGTGGTACCTGATGGATATTAGTACTGGGCGTTGCCCGACTAAACAAAAGAAATGTGATTGCCGTCGTGTCTGCGCTGCTCTGTATGGACAGGAAGCACGCCGTTTGAAATCAGCAATTGATGAAGGTCCAAAAGAATTGAGAGATCACCGTTTAAAAGAATGGCAGGGGTTTGTGAAAAAGAATAGCAAAAGAATCTAAGCATCCATGCAGGGTGCTTTTTATTATGTATTTGAGGAGGTGGATCGAGTGGTTTCGAGAACATCTAAATCATGAATGAGAGGTGATCCGCCATCTCGCCGGCTGAGCGTGAGAAGCCTGCCCAGAACTTGCTGATGGCATTAAAAGCTGTGAAGGAAACCATGGTCATACTGACGACCTTAAACAGGAGGCAATATGAAACTATATTTAGCGATCTTTACATTCATCAAATCACTCTTTGAAAAGCCGGAAACAATTCAGGCTTCTGATAAAAAACCTTTAAAGCTTAATCTTCAATTTTTTGCGGAAGGTGATCCTCCAGGTGGAGAATCTGGTGGTGACAAAGGCGGCGAAGGAGGATCCGGAACTAAACCAGATCCGGAAGACAAACCGTTTGCTACTTTCAACAGCAAAGAAGAATTGGATAAGCGCCTAAATCGAGCACAAAAAGCTGGACAGAAAGCACTGGCCGAACAGCTCGGCTTTGACTCGGTTGAAGCGATGGAGAAAGCAATTTCTTCTAAAAAGAATCCTGAAGGTGGAACTGGTGATAAAGGCGGTAAAGGTCCGGACAAAGATGTAGATGTTGATGCAATCATTGAACAGAAACTGCAGGAGGATCGCCAGAAGACATTCAAGCGACTTCTGACAGCCGAGGTAAAACTAGCCGCAAAGGAACTCGACTTTGCTGATTACGAGGATGCTCTTAAACTCGGCGATTTTGAAGATGTAAAAGAAGATGCCAACGGTGAGATTACTGGCGTCAAAGAAGTTCTTGAAGCGCTGGCAAAAAAGAAGCCACATCTTCTGAAGAAAGCGGGCAACGGCAACTTTGGTGCAGATGCAGGAAGCAGCCGTAAATCTGAGCAAGAGCGTTTAGAGCAATTGAAGAAAGAAGCACAATCCCGCGGTACTTACACAGCTAGTGTAAATGATCCGTGGAAACGATAAACCAATTGAACTGGAGGAATGAGAAATGAATTTACAACCCCGTCCAACCTTTGTAGTTGAAGGTGAAGCAGAAATTCTGGCGAGTTACGAGGTAGTTCGTGAAGTAGTTAATGGCATCACGATTGATTCTGCTGCAGTAACCGCTGTTGATGGAAAGAAGGTCATTGCGAAGGGAATGCCCATGGCGAAGCTGGCGAGTGGGAAGTACGTGCCGTACGATCCAGCAGGAGCTGACGGATCAGAGAACCCGACCGTGCTTCTCAAGCACACTGTAGATGTAACTGAAGGGGATCATGTTGTCGGTGGTTATGAGGTTGCGAAGGTGATTTCAGAGCGCATCCCTGTTGCTGTTGATGCTACACTTCGCGGCAAAATGCCTCAGATTGTATTCGCTTAATCAAATAAACTTGAAAACAGAAAGGATGGTTTAAATGCCACCAGAATTATTGAATCTTGAACAAGCTCTTTCAGGTCAGGAGTTACTGACTTATTCAAATAACCTTGTTACACCAAATAACTATCTTGCTGAGCTGCTCTTCCCGGCGCAGGAAACATCTGAGCTAAACGTAGATGTTATTCGTGAAGGATCTCGTCTTCCTGTAATGGCCCAGGTCGGAGAGCTTGGTACAGAAGTTGAATACGGCAGCCGTGAAGGTCTTACAGGACAACGTATTTCTATTCCTAAGATTCAGCGCGGTCGCGCAATGGATGAGAAGTATGTCCGTCTTCTGCTTCAGAACGGCCTTCGTTCAAATGAGTTTGCAGAAATCCGTAGAACTCAGCTTGATGATGCAGCTTATGCTGTACAAGCAATTAAGGCTCGTAAAGAATGGATTGCAATGCAGGCGATTTCTACTGGAAAGGTAACTGTATCTGAAGCAGGTGCGCC
The DNA here is from genome assembly GCF_000829445.1 of Jeotgalibacillus alimentarius. Classification (GTDB taxonomy): domain Bacteria; phylum Bacillota; class Bacilli; order Bacillales; family Jeotgalibacillaceae; genus Jeotgalibacillus; species Jeotgalibacillus alimentarius. The sequence goes on along the minus strand of NZ_JXRQ01000024.1, from coordinate 67,006 downwards.
ACCAATCTCAGTAGACTTCGGATATCAAGCAGATCAAAAGCCAGTGCTTAGCGGGACGGACCTGTGGAGCGATACAGAAAACTCTACTCCGCTTGATGACATTCAGCAGTGGGTAAATGATGCCGGTGATAAAGGGATTGTTCTAAGCCGCGCAATGGCGTCACGTCAAGTTATCGGGTACCTTAAGCAAAACATGAGTCTTAGAAAGGCATATCACGGTGATCCATCAGGCACTGCGAACCCGCCGATTCTTAACCGTGCTCAGCTTGATTCACTCATGGATACTCACAATCTTCCTGTGATTGTAGAGTACGATACGCAGGCTCGTGTTGAGAATAAGGCACTCTCCAATGGACGTGTTTCTTTCTCAAATGTTCGAATGATGCCGCAAAACCGTTTTGTCCTTCTTCCTGACGGTCCTCTGGGGAACTACCTGTGGGCGAAAACAACTGAAGAACTGATGAGTGAGATTGATGCAGTTGATACAGATTCGAATGGTATCTATGTATTCAGAGATATCGATAAAAATCCTATTCGTGTAAGAACTATCGGTGCAAATCTTGCGTTCCCTGCATTCGGATATAACGATTCTGTTGTTACAGCAACAGTGATTTAAGGGCGTCTCTTCTGAGGCGTCTTATTCTTTTGAGAGGAAGTGAGAAGGATGGATGTTAAAGTCAGTGCAGTCGTAAAGCATAACGGTAAATGGTTCAAGTCTGGTGACGAGCTGAAGAAGATCAAAAAGGAAGATGGCAAACGTCTAATTGATCTTGGTGTCGGTGCAGAGATTGAAGAATCTGAGGCAGAGAAGAAGGCACGCGAAAAGGCTGAAAAAGAAGCTGCTGCTAAAGCTGAGGCAGAAGCTAAACAAAAAGCCGAAGAGGAAGCTAAAGCAAAAGAAGCTGCAGATAAAAAGGCTGCTGAAGAAAAAGCAAAAGCTGATGAGGCTGAAAAAGGAAAGTAGGTGATCTGAATGCCTACAGTTGAAACAGTGGGAGCCTGGATTGCATCAAACGTTCTTGATTCACAAGCATGGGACGAGGCCGCAAAGAAAGATTTAGCCTTTGTTCAAGCTTCAAGAAATCTCACGCGATGGTATCCAGAAGTACCACTAACTGATGAAACAGTTGCTTATCAGGCGATCTGGGAGCTGCAAGGACTTGACCCGGCTCTGAAATTTCAGAAGCAGGGAGTTAAGGCTGTCACAGATAATGGTGAGCGTATTGATTATACATCCCGGGATAAGGTCGCTCCTGAAGTCAGAGAGATTTTAGGACCGCCTATCTTTGAAGTTGTTGAGCATGAAGCTGAAGAAGAAGCACTTCCACAGTTCGGCGGTATGCTGCTATGAGTATCTTTGGGTACCCGGCAGTCATTACTCACGTAAAGGCAATAGTCGATAATTGGGGGCGTGTCAGCGGCACCGATGAAGTTCCCTCTAAGGCTAAAGTGATTGAAGAGCAGAAGGTCATCAAGAATGATAAAGGTGAAGAGGTACAGAGTATGATTGAAGTTCATTTGCCGGGCGCTCACTCGATCGGTAATCAGGATCGAATCCTTTACACTAATCAACTCGGCAAGGAGTACGACTTCCGGCCATTGCATTATGAAGTCAGAAAAGAGCTCGGTACCGATATCGCAAAGAAGGTGATCATTTATGGCTGATGAATACTTCGTTCTTGGTGGACTGGATGAAATGGAGCAAAGTCTAACAAATATCGAAAGAGAATTCTTTCGCAATCTCGATATTGTTTTGACCAAGCTGGCCGAGAAGGTTATTGAGGATGCTAGGATGCTTGCTCCAGTCCTAAGCGGTGATCTTGAGGCGGCACTGGATATTGATGAAGTAAAGACAATGCTTTCAGCAATCTATATCGACTTTGGAGTTGTTGCCAGTCCTGAAGTAGCACCATATGCTTGGGCTCAGCATGAAGGTTTCCGGAAAACAAAAACAGGTAAAGTTGTTCACTTTTCTCCTGGAGAAGTTACGAGTAGCAAAGGGGCCCACAAAGGTTTCATGCCTGGTAAAAAGTATCTGGAGAACGCTATTACCATTAACGAAAAAACGATCATGAAAGAGCTTGCTACTGCTCTGAAGTTTGGAGGTTTTTCATTTTGACCGGAACTGAGCTAATTGAATATTTATCAGCTGAAGGTTTCAATGTATTCCCGGACCCCAACTTCATACCAGCTGAAATGGATGAGAGCCAATTGCCGGCTCTTTTTGTTTTTTCGACTGGGGGTGGTCAGTCTGATAACGACTTACCTTTAGATTTTCCAAACTTCCAAGTGGTGCTGAAGGGTAAAAGCTACTCTATAAACCCTATTCGGATGCACGAAACAGAGACTTTAGCAAAAGCTCTTATTAAACTACTCAATAAGAAGGTGCACTATCAAATCGGCAAAAGCTACATCTATATCAGCAGGGCGATTCAAAGTAATCCAATTCCAATCGGACTGGATGAAAAGGATCGTCCTATTTTTTCCACCAATTTCAGTTTTAAAATTCAGGAATTTAATTAAAGGAGGCAACATTTATGGCACAAGGTATTGATGTTCCAATCGGTCCAGCTACTGTTGAATACGGTGAGGACACAAGTAAAGTAGTATTTGATGTTACAAAGGGCGGGATTGTTTTTTCTGCCGGGACAACTAAGCAAGATACTACAATTGATCAACTCGGTGACACCATCGTTAAATCAATTCTAAAAGGACGTACTGCACAAGTAACAGTACCGTTCGCATTACACGACCTTGAAAAAATTGCGGCGGCGATTCCGAATTCTAAGTATGTTGAAGATGCTACTGATCCGGAGAACGTAAAAAAGAAAGTAATTGTTAGTGCGCAAGCGGGTTACAACTTCCTTAAGAATGCTAAAAAGCTGGTTATCAAACCAACGGACCCGGCAGCTACTCCAAATGACTGGATTACAATGCCACTGGCGGGCGTAATGGCTGACCCAGAATACACTTACAACTCAGATAATGAGCGTGTAACGAATATCACGTTTGTTGGCTACCCAGATATGGAGAACGGCAATCAGATTTATATCATGGGTGATGAAACTGCAGTAGATCCAGCGCCGGCAGGATAATATCTAATTAAAGAGCTCTCACTTGAGGGCTCTTTTACTTTTGGGAGGAAATCGAATGTTGAAGGAATGGATGCAACAAAGAGCTAACGGGGACAATTTTGTGCTGCTTGGTGATAAAAAGGCTGAAGTGAAGAAAATCAGTCCTGATCTTTTTAAGAAATTAACGCAGTCAATTGATGTATTACCCAACCTGTTAATCCAGGTCTTCACAGCAAATCAGGATGACCGTGTAACCACCGGTCTGTTAGCTGCTGAAGTTGGCCTTGATGAAGTGGTAAGAATCGTTTCGTTACTTAGTGATATTGATGAAGATTATCTGCATAAAAAAGCTGGGGTTTCAGAACTTGTTCGTTATCTCATGCTCACATATAAGCGAAATGACTTTGAGGCAGTTCTAAAAAACGTAAAAAGCCTTCTGCACAAGAATTTGACGGACAGCAATCAGGAGATCAAGCAGAAGGCGTAACACTTGATGAATTTTTACAGGAAGCAGCAATTGCCTTAGGAGTTACTCAAAAAGCGATTGAGCAAGAGTACTACCTGGTTGATCTTCCTGCAATGCTTGAGAAAAAGCGTGATGAAGACATTTCTCATCAGATCGAAGCAATCACAAGGATGATCGCTACAAATAACCGATCCATGCGTGATGAAGAGTTCACAAAATACTTCAATGATCTCCAGCGCTTAAATCATTCAACTAAAAACCAAAAGCCTCAAAATATGAAATTTGACCGTGAAGGCATGGAACGGTTGAGAGCAATGCAGGGAGGGTGACGATATGGCTGCAAGTCTTGGCGATCTTAGAGGTCGTATTTTATTAGATAGTAAAAATTTTAAAGATAAGATGAACGATGCGAGAAATGAGATGGAGAAGACCCGGATCTCAAGCAAAAATCTTAACAGAGATTTTGGTAATATCCAAAAATCTTCTGTAGCAGTAGGTGGCGCAGTAATTGCCGGTATTGGGGCATCTGTCCAGGTCGCACGTAACTTTGAGCAGGCAATGGCACGAGTAAAAGCAATTTCCGGTGCTACTGACGCGGAGTTCAAGCGACTTGAAGCAACTGCTCGTGAATTGGGTGCTACAACTCAATACAGCGCTTCTGAAGCAGCGGAAGGCATGAGTTATCTTGCAATGGCCGGTTTTGATGTGAACGAAACTATCTCAGCTATGCCTGGAGTATTAAACCTTGCAGCAGCTTCTCAGCAATCTCTTGGCGTTTCAGCAGATATCGTTTCAAATATTCTTTCCGGTTTTGGTATGAGTGCAGAACAATCGGGTGAGGCCGTTGATATTCTTGTAAAAACAATGAGTACAGCTAATACAGATCTTCCTATGCTTGGAGATGCAATGAAGTATGTAGCGCCGGTAGCAGCTTCGCTTGGTTTGAGTATTGAAGAAACTGCAGCAGCAGTCGGCAAAATGAGTGACGCCGGTATTCAAGGTTCACAAGCAGGTACCTCTCTACGTGCTATGTTACTTGCACTTGCTAATCCAGTTGGTCAAACAGAAAAAGCATTTGAAGCTCTTGATATATCAGTACAAAATGCAGATGGTTCTATGAAGCCTATTCCGGAGCTCGTGGGTCATATCGCCGGAAAACTTGAGGGTATGGGTGATGCTCAAAAGACAGCAACTGCTGCTCAATTAGTTGGTACTGAAGCAGCATCTGGATTTCTTGCTTTGCTTGATGTTGGAGAAGACACACTTGCTGATTATACTTCTGAACTAGAAAACGCAGGTGGAACAGCTGAGCGTGTAGCAAAAACTCAGATGGATACGTTGAATGGATCCTTTAAAGAATTTCAGTCTGCGCTTGAAGAAGTAGGTATCAAGGTTGGAAATGAATTTTTACCAATCTTTAGAGACCTAGTTGATCAAGGTGCTGATGTAGTCAGATGGCTTGGTGAAGTTGATGGAGAAACGGTTAAGATGGGAGTATCATTTGTCGGCACTACAGCGGCAGTTGCGGCAACACTCGCAACACTTGGTAAGCTTTCCATTGCTCTGAGTGCTTTTGCTATGACGCCAGTAGGTGCAGCAATTATCGGAGTATCTCTTTTATCTGGTGGGATCGTTGCCCTCAAACAAGCTTACAATGATACGAATGAAGTAAACCTTGAATTGGCTAATTCTATGATAGAGACAAGCCAAGCATTAAAAGACAAGACTGATGATTTCGAAAGTCTTCGCGCAAAAAGTGAATTGACACGAAATGAATTTGGTCGCTTCATGGACATTCAAGCCGAGTTAAGAGCAGCCTCTGATCAAGGCACGATTGAAGCGCTGAATGCTGAACAAGATGCTTTAGTTGAAAAGAGTACATTATCCAATAATGAGTTAAATAGAATGGTGGAACTCAATAATGAACTGATCGATACCGTCCCTGAATCTGCGGTTGCAATCACCGATCAGGGTAACCGTATTTTGGCGACCACTGATAAAGTCAGAGAATACAATGCCGAGCTGTATGAATCAACAATGCGTGAATTAGAGCGTCAAAGAATTACAGCTGAAAGTAACGAGCGTGAAAACAAAGAGGAACTAGCAAGACTCCAGAAAGAACTAAACGAAGGAATAGTTGAAGAAGAAAGATTGCGTGCGGAAGCAAATAGTTTTGATGAAGCGGCCACAGAACGACAAATAGAAAAGATTGAAAAGCAGATTGCCTATAATGAAGAACAGGGTCTTACTACTAGAGAACTTCACTTGCAGAGAGACCAGCTACAATCTCAAATTGATAATCATGAGGTTCTTTTAGGTCAACAGACTGCGAAGAATGATAAGACTAAAGAAGATATAGCTGCCTTACAACAAGAAATTGATCTAGTGGATGAAATCACTCAACAAATGAGTGAATTAGTTTTGCAACAAGTTGGCTTGACTGCTGAAAAGGGCAAAGAAGTTGAAGCTATTCAAGAAGCTATTGCAGGAGTACAAACACAAAAGCAAGCCCTGGAAGAAAATACACCTGTAAATCAACGTAATACAGAAGCATATAGAGAGCAAGTTGGAGCCTTAGATCAACAGTTAACTAATTTAAATAATGCCAAAAACGAATTACTTTCTGTTAAAGGTATGTCGGATTTGTTGACCGGTACTTATCAGGAACAAATTTCAGCAGTGAATGGAGCTATATCGGCATTGCGAGCGGAAAAGCAGCAATTACAACAAAATACACCAGCTGCTGAAAGGAATACGCGTGAGTATTTGGATGGTGTGGCTGCTATAGATGGTCAGATCGCTAACTTGAATACAGTGAGAAACCAGATACTTGGCGCTACTACTAATGCCCAGGCATTAAATGCTGAGTTAGGAAGAGATATCAGCAAGAGAGTAACGATTATCACCAGTCAAACGGGTGGCCCTGACTTAAACGCAGGCAATCAGAGACTCGCATATCACTCTGGTGGAGTCATTGGTAAAGATGGTCAGGAACTACCTCGTTTGCATTCAGGCGGCACAGGTGCAAGTGTTGCATCGAGTCCTTTACACAATGAAGTAGATGTCCGGCTTTTACGAAATGAAATGGTTCTGACAGAGTCACAGCAAAACCAACTTTTCAGAATGTTGAATTCATCTATCAATAGCGTTTCTGCTTATGATAAAGACAATGAGCTGAAGGACAAAGGTACCCTTGCTAATGAAAGGTTAAGGGCTGCAGAAGAATTTATGAAGTATCAGAGGGATATGGATCGGATTACCGAATCAACTGAACTGAAGATGTACGAAAGTCTGTTAAAAAGATTCAATGCACATAAAGATATCAGGAAGAAACTCGAAGTAGAAGTTTACCGAAGACGTCAGGAACTTAGCACAGATGCATTCAAAGCAGAGTTAGATGGTTTATCAAAAGTAGAAGACCGCATGAAAGATGTCGGTCGATCAGATACCTTCATTCTGAGTCAAAGAATTAAAAACTTAGATGCCTTAAGGTACAAGTACCGGGCTAACACTGAAGCAACCAAACAGTTGGATAAAGAATTGTATGATGAGCGCAGAAAACTGACTGAACTTCTCAAACGTGAGCAGGAACAAGCGTTACGAGATACGACAAATGCCCTTGAAGACAGCCTGAGGGATCAAGAACGCGCGGAACTTGATTCATTGGATAAGCGCAGGAAAGAAATTAATGATTTTTATAATGATCAGTTTGATGAAATGGATGCTGAAAAACGTGAAGAAGACCGCAGCAAGTTACTAGCTGATGCTGAAAAGTATCGTCATGCAACATCCAGAGATGGAATTGCTAAATACAATTCTGTAGTAGAGAAGCTGCGTGAGATGGATCGCCAGGATCAGAAGAGAAAGCTTGAAGATCAGCGAGATGAAGAACTTGCAAATCTCGATCAGAGAGAAGATCAGGTCAAAGACTACTTTAGCGAATTGCGAAAAGCTGTCTCTGATTACTCTGGATATACATTAGAAATTGAAAAATTCATGCATGATGAGAGATTAAAACTCATGGGAGAAACTAATCGAAAATTGATCCAAGAACTTTCAAATTTCGTAACTGAATATCAGGAACTTGCTAAACCTGTTCAAGGAGAAGCAGGCACCAGAGGGAGTATTTATACCGGTTGGTATGGTAACGCTTCCGATGCTCAAGAAGTTGCAGATGAAATGATGAGGAATTACGGAGCCCATGAAGCAAATATTGAAAAAGGAGAAAGAGGATATCACGTAAGAGGTATTTTTGAGTCTCTTGAAAGAGCGCAAAAGGTAAGAGATAAACTATTCGAACGAGGCTTCTTTAAAGTCGCTGATGTGGCCAAGTATCACACTGGAGGTATCGCGGGTCTCATGAACTTCAGTCGATCAGACAGACTTCTCCCGAATGAAATTGCGGCTGTTATGCAACGCGGCGAAATTGCTCTTCAGCCACAGCAACTAGAATCGTTAATCGGCGGGACCGGACAGAAAGTCGAAGAACATCATTACCATGGTCCGTTGATCTCACATGAAGGTGATGTAAGGCTAGAAGACGATGCAGACATCGCGACATACTGGACCGAAAGAGAATTGCTTGCTCAAAAGCTTTTATCGAGGGGGAATAGACCATGAGCTTAGATATGAGAGGAGGAGGTAACATTGCAGGATTTTCGTTTGACGCTCTGGGACTATCCTTAATCAGAGCTAATGTACCAATCCTTCCATCGACTAGACAGTTTGAGGAAGAGCTACCTGGTCTGGATGGAGCGATTGATTTAGGAACAGAATATACGACTCGGCCGATAGAATTGGTACTGGATATTTCAGCAGATAATGAAGCTGAATATCAATCGAAGCTGGCGATGGTAGCATTGGCATTTGACCCTTCAAAAGGTGTTCAGGAGTTGGTGCTAGGTCGTCAATCAGGTAAAGTTTACTTTGTAAAATATAATGGATCTTTGCCTATCGAAAGAATTGGTACCTATGGCGAATTTACTCTGCCGTTAAAAGCATTTGACCCATTTGCATATTCGGTCACTAAATCAACGACTCCTCTTGAATTAGGTCAGGGCTATGTATTAGGGCAAGGTTTAAGTTTAGGCATGACTTACACATACGATATTGACCAGCCTTACAATTTGCTTGAGGTTGTGAATGCAGGAACCTATCGCGCTTTTCCCATTATTAAAATAGTTGGCATAGCGGACACGATTCTCTTGAAGAATGAAACCACCGGAAAAGAATTACTAATTGATGTAACGATGGGTGGTACATCGGAGCTTACGATCGACATGAAAAATTCAACTGTATATTTAAATTCGACCAATCGCTTTGATGATACATCAGGCGATTTTTTTGTTCTCCAGCCAGGTGTAAACAGCTTGTCGGTTATGTCTGATCAAGCTGATTACATTATGGAGATTGAGTTTAGACATACGTATCTTTATTAAAAAGGGTGTGAAGAAATGGCAGAAGGTTTTGAGATTATCGGCACCAAACTAGACTTGGAGTTTGGGGAGAAGATTAATCGTAACTTCTCAAAAATTGGTGATGTAGCTTCTGCAACAACAGCGGCAAATCAAGCTGCAGATCGAGCAAATACAGCATCTGATATTGCAGAACAAGCAATTGATGAATTAAGACCAACAATTGATAATGCAGAAGCAGCTACTGCGGATGCATTGACGGCTGCTGAAACTGCTGAGGAATCAAGTATTACGGCAAATGATGCAGCTAACAATGCCACTCTTGCCGCCGGGTCAGCAAATACAGCAGCAACTGAAGCAAATACAGCGGCTGCTAGTGCTAACCAGGCAACCACTGATGCAACAGCAGCAACAAATTCAGCAAACACTGCAGCAAGTAACGCGAATACTGCAGCAGATACTGCCAATGCTTCAGCGGTATTAGCTGATGAAGCAACTTCTAACGCAAATACAGCGACTGCTAGCGCAGTTGATGCTACAGCAGATGCTGAAAGCGCAACACAAGCAGCTGAGTTTGTAACTAACAACTTTAAGAGGGTTGGTGAATTCAGTGCAAGCGTGACTTACCTGAGAGGCAATGAGGTTGGTTATAACGGATCATCTTATGTAGCGTTGCAGGAAACCACAGGCAACCTGCCTACGAACACTACATTTTGGGCCTTAAGAGCTCAACGTGGAGTAGATGGTACTGGTGCTGTATCTACCGTTAATGGATTATCTCCTGATGAAAGCGGAAATGTGGAAGTTGATACAGTTACAGATTGGTCAGATCTTACTGGGAAGCCAACTGAGTTTACGCCGGCAGCACATTCTCATGAAATATCAGATGTTAATGGGTTACAAAGTGAATTAGATAGTAAAGGTAGTCAGGCAGATATTGCTACATTACAAGAATTCGCTACGACGCATCCGGCGGAAGATGCGACATTAACCAAAAAAGGACATGTCCAATTAAGCAGTAGTGTAACCAGTACGAGTGAAACGTTAGCAGCGACTCCAAAAGCGGTTAAAACCGCAATGGACAGAGCAGATGCGGCTTTTCAATCAGCCAGTGATGGGAAAACGGCAGTGGCTAGTGCGGTTACTGCAAAAGGTGTAGCGGCAAGTCCTACCGATACATTTCCGACATTGGCTACGAAAATAGGACAAATTAGTACAGGTAAAGGGTGGGCTAGTGGAACAACAAGCTTCACTGGTTATAGTTTGATAATTACAGGTCTGCCATTTACTCCAAAAACATTTCTTGCTCAAACAGTATCTGGGGGTAATCATATAGCGCATTTTGTCATGGCTTCTATTGCATTGCCTGCCCCATTACGTATAGGGGCAGGAAACTCACCATATTATAGTCCAACCGTGACATGGAACAGTGATGGTCTAGTCATTTCCATGCCTTATGGTACAGGTACTTTCAATTGGTTTGCTTATGAATGAAGGAGGAATTTAAATGAACACGTTAATCATTTATGACAATGCAGGTTATATATTGGATATTAGAAGCGGTGAACCTTCACCAAGAGAACCAAACGGTGTACCTTTTTTATGGGTGGAAATCCCTCAAGGAAAACAATTAAAGATAAGAGATGGAATCGGTGTGGATGTTTCTGTTTCACCACATCAAGCGTTTTTAGAAGATATTCCTAAATCAGATGTACAAATATTAAAAGAGCGCCAGGACGCTACAGAAGAAGCGTTATTAGGCGTATTATTAGGAGGAATGTAAAATGTTTTACGGATTCTTATTAAACATGTGGATTATGAAAAAGATTGATGCGGTTTACCTATCGAAAATGGTCACACTTGGACGCATTACACAGGGAGAATCAAATATGATTCAGGCTACGCCACAATCGGATACAGGTTCATTGTCGGTTGTTCAGGAGCTTTAAACGCAAGAAGTCGGGAGGTTTAATATGAACAAAGGATTCACTATTACATGCGACAATTGTGGTAAAAACAACGTTTCAATTATCAGTTGGGACAGGGAATATGATAGAAATATTATCGAAATAGAATGCCACGACTGCGGACAAAATGTAATCGACAACAAAACGATTAGCGAAGGAAAGTAAACATCGCGCCGCATCTGGAATTTTATACGTCGTAAAGCAAGCACCCATTGAGGTGTATTTTTTATGTTCAGAATTCATAATCCCCTTATGATAAAATCACTTAAAGGACTGATTTGAAATGACAAAAGGATTTTCTGTTAAATGCATGGAATGTAATAGTGAACTATTAGTTGAAAAAGGATTTGATAAGAAAACAAATTCTTCAAATATTGTTATCTCTGTCTTGGGCAGCTACCCGCATCAATCACTATTTATAGTGTGTTCAAAATGCGAGGACAACGAAGTAGAATTTGATGTCTAAACGATCATAGGGGGATTTATGGAACATAGAAAACTAATTGCACTCTCAGTTAAATGCAACGAATGTTCTAGAGGATGGTCTGCATCTGCTGAGGAGTTTGAGAAGCTCGACCTTAAGTGTCAAGATCCAGAATGCAATAATACTTTTTCGGTATATGAAGGAATAAGAAATTCTTTGAAAGACAAAGAAGAGCAATTTATGCCGAATACTCTTTTAGCTAACGATATGTACAATGGTACTGTTTCTTTAAAAATGGGTTATTCAAAGTATATAGAGTTGCCTCAAGGTATTCAAAAAGTATTTAAAGTACAGTTGATTCCAATGGGACCGTTTCAAATAGGAGCAGTTGACATAACGGCCAACGGTTTTAATGTTCTTACTTCTTTTATAGAAGGCTCAGAGGAACCGAAACTAGGAGAAGAAATCATGTCATTTTATATAGTTAATGCCAAAAAAGATGACTATGAAGAACCATGGTTGCACCTGTTATCTTCATCTTTAGATCATTTAAGATCAAAAGAATATTTAACAAGTATAATCCTTTCAGAAATAGCTTTAGAATCCTTTATTGATAAAACAATATCAAATGAATATTTAAGAATAGGACTTGATGAAGACAGTATTTCAAGGCTTATGGTTTCGGCAAATATTCCAACTAAAGTTAACCCTTTAATGTACAACTTGTTTGGATTTAAGCTTTCGTCTTTTAAAGAAACCCATCGAAATTGGCAAGAGAGGGTCTTGATTTGGAGAAATGAGATAGCGCATGGGTCAAAAGCTAAAGCTACCTCTGAAGAAGCTCAACTATCATTTGATACAGTAGTAGATGCTATCTTTCAGTTGATTGAGTCGATAGAACGTTCTAGGAAAAATTAAACTTAGTAGGGCAACTGGTTAGTTGCTCTTTTTCTTGGAGATTTATGCGTCGTAAACATCATTAAATAATGATGTTTTTTTTGATGTTCAAAAGTGGTATATTTTTCTTAAAAAAGGGTCGTCTCAAATTCTTTTGTAGGTGTGATCAATTGTGGTCAATCGGCCGAAGCTCAAAGAAATTGATTCGGAATTACTAAAGAAAATGGTTGCTGAGTTTGAAGAGAAGTTAGGGCGTGAGTTGAAGTTAGAAGAACTCAAGTTTTTGGCAGGCTTAGCGACAAAATAAAGGATGAGCCTCTTCTTCTGTATAATCAATAATCAGAAGAGGAGGGGAATACCTTGAGTGAAGCAGAAAATGCAATTACTGCGATTTCAGAGTTTAAGCATGTGAAGCAAAAAGCGTTTAATCGGGCTGTAGTTGAAATCTTAATTGAAAACGGCTTGGTAGAGAGTGCTGACCGTTTTAATGATAGAGCAGAAAAAATCCTTGCTGAGATTCAGGATGATGAAATAAAGAGCATTGGAGAACTACTTGCTTTACGAAGATAAATTCAAGTTGAAAGCATCTCAATCGAGGTGCTTTTTCTTTTTGGAATGAGGTGAAATATTTGCTTACTGTATTAGACAAAAACGAAAAGCCAATCGGAATTACGACACCATCTCCTGGCACTGAAGTCAGAGAAGTATTGACGATGGGTGAGACAGTACTATCATTTTCAATCCCTCAAAATAGCGACTCTGCAAAGTTAATTGAATTAGAGAACTTTATTGTATATGAAGATCAAAAGTTCATTATTAAACAGGCCGATTACTCTGAGTCTGGCAAAAAAACGATCTCTGTTAAGGCTACACACGTTTATATTGAATTGATTGATGAGTATATTCCACGTGTTGTTGAGTTTTATGGAGTGAGTTGCCAAACAGCTGTGAATGAGGTTCTGTTTGGAACTGATTTTTCCGTTGGTTCGATTAATGCTCCCGGGCTGCACGATATTGATCTAACCGAGATTAACGTTTTAAAGGCGCTGCAGATGATCCGCGAAAAATGGAATGTTGATTTATGGTTTGACAACAGAACAGTCCACCTGGGTAATCGAAGTAGAATGACCGATGTTGAAATCAAATATGGGAAGAATCTGAAGGCTCTAAGCTATCCTTCTACAACGTCAAATATAATCACTCGTCTCTATGTTTACGGCAAGGACGGATTAACACTTGAAGGGCTTACTGGACTGCGATACGTCGATTCTCCTTATATAGGCATGTACCGTAGACCGAAGCGCGGAGAAGTGAGATTCAATGATATTGATGATCCGAGTGAATTGTTGTACGAAGCTCAAAAGTATCTCGATACAGTCGATAAAATTCAGTTTTCGTATAAGGTGGATTTTCTTCATGAAGAGGATATTCGCTTGGGGGATGTTGTTCATATCACTCATACGCCATTTGGAATAGATAGGTTGCCAGCTCGTATTGTTGATATAGTCAAGAACCCTTTTGATAAAAAGACCATCAGAGCAACCTTATCATCAGCATGGAAAGACATGCTGGATCAAGACGCCGATAATATTCAAAAGCAGCAAGATGATTCTAGGTATATCAACCGTAGAGTAAAGCAAATAAACGAAGATTTGTCAGAGCAGTATTCAATGATAGAGCAAACTGATGAAAGAATTACTTTAGAAGTTGGAGTGATTAATGGCGAGCTGCAAGAAGCATTCAGTCAAATCACAATAAATGCAACTGAAATTCAATCGAAAGTTTCTCAAACGGATTACAACGGAAATACGATCTCATCTCTGATCAACCAAACGGCCACTACTATTAAGATTCAGGCAAGTAAAATCAATCTAGTAGGTGCAGTAACAGTATTATCAGAAATTACAGGTAATCTCGGGACCATTACTGGTGGAACGATTAATGGTATAACCCTGAACTCCATATCACCAGGAAGAAACGTTCAAATTTCAAACGGTAGAATATCAATAAATGATATGTCGTTGGATCAGGACAGGCTCACATGGGATTTAGGTTCTCCTCAGGGTTATGTCCACTCAATCAGAGGTTCTAGTCTTGATCTTAGCATCTATTCAAGTATAGGCAGCATAACGCTGCAATCTCTCAATGACAGCGTGAGATTTATCGGAGATGTAAATTTTTCATCTGCATCAGTCAGTGGATTACCTGCACCAAGTTATGTTGCGAATGCAGGATACGCGAATACTGCAGGAGAAGCTTCAGAAGTAAGAAATGGTGGGACTGTAGCAATGATAGGTTCTACCGTTGAGTTAAATCCTTCCGGCTCAGGTCTTTTACGTGTGCTTTCGGCAGGATCTAATACACTAATCCAACATCAATACAGTGGAGCTGCAATAAAGTTGCTTAGTGATGAAGTTCATATTCGAAATGGATCAGATACAGGTTACAGATCTATTCACGCAAGCGCATTTACTGAAGTGTCGAATCGAGAATACAAAAAGAATATTGAGATAGCTGATATGCAGGCCCTTGACGGAGTAATTTCAACTCAGGTTCATAGTTATCATCATATTGATGATCTGGACAATGAATTTAAAAGAATTGGATTGATTGTAGATGAGGCGCCTGCTGAAGTGGTTAGTTTGGACGGTGTGGGAATTGATATGTATCACATGGTGAGCTATCTGTGGAGAGCAATTCAAGAACTTTACGAAAAAGTTGAAGTTGGAGGGAATTAAAAAATGAATGTAAATGTAGATGCAAATAAAGTCATAGAAGTATTGGTTAAAAAAATCTCATACTTAGAACTTGAAATTGCTAAGTATGAGGTCGCTATGCAGGAAGCAAGCAAACAAAATCAAAATAGTAAAGACTAATGATTCTTTTGAAGCTTGAGTATATCGGCAATTTCGCATTCTAAAACTTCACAGATAGCTGCTAAATTATCCAGTGGAAGATACTTAGTTTCTTGTTTACACATTTCATTAATTGTTGCCAGACGTACGTTTGAATCTCTTGAAAGTGAGCGTTGTGAAATTCCTTTTTCTTTTAGTAATTCGTTTAATTTAATGACTACGTGCATCATTTATACCTCCTTGTGTTCCTAAAATAGTAACATATAACTATTGTTACTTATATAGTAACAGTATAGAATGTGTTTATCAAATGTTACTATATAAGTAACGGATAGGGGAGTTATATGACACAGTCTAATGAGCAACTGATTACTGAACTTGTAGGTTTTGTCTCGGAAATGGTGCCAGTAAATGTAGAAGATATGAGAGGTAAACTGTCAGGACTGCTTGCTACTTATGCTGTTGAAAAAGTAGAGGATGATGAGACTCATCCAGACTTAACTGACAACATTAAACTATACTTGGCAAACAAAAAGCTTGAAGGTATGGCACTCAACAGTCTCAAATCATATAGGTATGAGCTGAACACATTTTCAACCTTCATTAAGAAGCGTACTGAAGATATCACTGCAGGAGATATTCGGATCTATCTTGCACAATTCGAGCACCTTAAACTATCATCACTGAGCAAGAAACTGACAGTATTAAAATCGTTCTTCGGATGGATCACCGGTGAAGAAATTATCATGAGGGATCCTACAATCAGACTCAAGGCTCCGAAAAAGGAGCAGAGAGCACCGAAATCACTTTCTATCGAAGAGCTCGAGATGCTGAGAGAGGTTTGCAAGCTTCTGCGGGAAAGAGCACTACTTGAAGTCTTTTATGCTACTGGCTGCCGGCTGTCTGAGATTCAAGCGCTAAACAAGGATGATATCAACCTACAGTCAATGAGCTGCCGTGTTATAGGAAAGGGAAACAAAGAACGAGAAGTATTCTTCTCATTTAAGGCAATGTATCATTTGAGAAAGTATTTAATGACGCGCACTGATGACCAGGAAGCATTATTCATTACACTGAGAAAGCCGTATCGTAGAGTGGGGCACCGAGCAATTCAACGGGAATTTAAGAGAATTGCGGAGCGAATTGGATTGGGACACAAAGTCCACCCTCATGTGTGCAGGCATACATTCGCCACATTGACACTGAACAATGGTGCTGACATTGTTGCTGTGCAGCAGCTTCTAGGGCATAGTAGTCCAGCTACCACACAGACATATGCAGTATTGTCAGACGAAAGAAAGAGAGAGCAGCATAAAAAGTATCTTGTGCAGTAAGTAGAAGACTCGGCCCATTCGCCGGGTCTTTTTAATATATAAAAATAATATATAGGGGGTCTTTATGCTTTTAAAAAAGAGTGGAGGAAAAGACATGAAGGCTAGAATGGAAAACTATATGGATGTGTTAGCGTTTTATCAATCAGGACTCCTCATCATGACAGGGGTCTTTTTTATTGTTAATGCAGACAGGGTTGTCATGGAAACAGAAGTATATCAATCGATGTCACAACTTGCGCCATTTGAGTTTTATGGTATTGCTTTTTGTTTGGCAGGTGTTTTGCTCTTCATCGGAATGATATCTGAAGGACCAGGACAACATTTTTATTATTGTTTAGGATCATTGCTTGCATCGATATTAATGGTTATTTATGCGGCAGCAGGCTTTGAAAATACTAAATCGTCCATCACCAGTTACAGATACCTTTATATAGCAGGGTGGTTTATTGCGATGTTTAGTCTGGGGGTGTTGACTTGGCGCCTGAAAATGAGAGAGCACAAGAAGAGCAAGGAAATTATGTAACGTGGAGAAAATTCAACCATTATCGAGAGAAAGACAAGCAGGAATGGCGTGAAGCGATTGAAAAAACAAATGAATCAGTAAACGGATTAAGAGAATCTGTTGCAATGATTGTTCCGACCTTGCAATCGATTGATCGAAATATATCGGAAATGAAAGATAGCATGAAAGATGTTTCTTCTGATATCAAAGCACACGACGGCAGGCTTGATGAACATCATTTGCAGATCGACAGGTTGAAGCGTAAAGAAAACCTGAAAATCGAGAAAGAAAAGGGAAAGAATCAACTTACCATTGCAGTTGTCAGCGGTTTGCTTGGGAGTGGAGCATTGATTGCCGCCGCGGTAAATTACTTATTTTAAGGAGATGTTATTTATGAAAATTAACTGGAAAGTACGTTTTAAAAGTAAAGAGTTTTGGATTCGCCTAATTATTGCTGTGTTCGGTCCAATCCTAGCGTATTTCGGTCTTTCGATTGATGATCTAACCACATGGCAAAGTGTTGGTGATCTTTTGATTAATGCTGTATCAAATCCAGCAGTCATTATCGCTGTGATTTTAAGCGTGCTGAATATCTTTCCGGATCCCACAACTGCAGGTCTGTCTGATAGTAAGCAAGCACTCACGTATAAAGCACCGCGGAAGGATGGATTTAAATGAGTAGAGTATCATTACAAACGCTCATTGACCGCAGTGTGCGTAATATGGGCGCTGTCGTGCCTCAGATCCGGACACTTGCTGTTGAACTAATAACACGTTCATACAATGAGGGTATTAACGTTCAAATCAGTTCAGGTTATCGTTCCAATACTCAACAAGCTTCTATATACGGAATGGGCCGGCCAAACTACTGGTGGAACGGAAAGCACTATGGAAATACAGGCAGCATCGTTTCAAACGCTCAGCCAGGACAATCCATCCATAACTACGGTTTGGCTATTGATTACTTTTTAGTTTCAGATGATGGTTTAAAAGCAATCTGGGTGGTCAACGCACAATGGCGACGGGTTGCTCAAATCGGAAAGTCATTAGGTTTCACATGGGGAGGAGACTGGAAGGGTTTTGTGGATGCGCCACATCTGGAATATACGAAGGGTTTAACATGGAGAGATCTCCAAGCTGGCAAGCGGCCATCATTCGGAAGTGTACAAGCAGCTTCGGAACGTGATTATCTAGAAAATGGCGATGAAGGTGCTGCGGTAGAAGAAATGCAAAAACTGTTGATCGCACTTGGCCATAAGATCACGGCTGATGGTATATTCGGACCGGCGAGTGAAGCGGCATTAAAATCATTTCAATCAAGCAGAAATCTAATAGCAGACGGCGTATATGGTCCGCAGTCTAAGAAAGCACTTCAAGTAGCCGTTAAACCGCCTGCAGTACCAGGGGCAACAGCACCAACTAAAAATGATCCTAAGGAGGAAACCATTTTGTTCAAACCAAATAGTCCTACATTCAGGAAAGAAACCGTTAAATTATTCGAAGATGCTCACACAGTAGGTATCTTCAGTTCAAGAGAGCATGCTGAGCAGACCGAGAAAGGTGATATTTCTGAGTCAGATGCGATTGGAGCGATCGCTACTATTCTAAATCGCGTTGGTTTTCTCGTAGATCCTGAAGCTAAAGTGTACCCTGCTCACGCAGACGCTCAAGAATGGGCAAAAGAAAAAGGCATTTCAGATGGAACTCGACCGACACTTCCAGTTACGAGACAGCAGGCATGGCAAATGATTAAAAATTACGATGAATTGAAATAAAAAAATCCCCTGCTTTAGCCGGCAGGGGTTCTATTGCTTTCTATACATCTTACGTATTTGAAATTCTTCTCAATCCAATGTGGTACACATACTACACTATCCTCTATGTACTGGCACAGACTAAATATTTCATCTATTGCATTGCCAGTACCAGCCTTCGATTTCTTGATATCCAACACAAATATATAGCGGTCAAAACTTCTCTTTTTTACTTTAAAATACAACAGAATATCTTGTTCATCATTGATATGTTCTTTAAATGAGACTCGATAATTTTGAAGTATAGAAAGCAACATCATTGTTTCTTGCCAGTATGCTGTAGGTTCGTATGAGTTCAATTATCTTTTCTCCAGTCATTTACTACAATCTTACAATATTTTCACGAGTAAAAATAAAATTAATTAACAAATATATTAGTTTGTTTTATAATAAGAACATTAGTTCGTATAATTGGTATTGGAGGAGGAATAATTTATGTATAAGGACGATCCGGAAGTTCAAAGTTTTATTGAAAGTCTCCGTGAAAAGTACGGAGATACAACAGGAGTTTTTCATATAAATTATGCTGAACCTGAAAAGCCTGAAATAGAGGAACACATGGCAGAGATAATAATCTTAAATATTCAAGAAGCCATGGAGTTCCAGGTGGAAGTGAAGATCTCTATCTTTAAGAATAAAGAAGAATTAAGTCTTATTGGAACACCGAAAGAAATCAATTATGAAAAAGGCTACATAAATTTAAGGAGTGAATCTGAACAATCGAAGATTTTGTTTGATGAAGTTACAGGTGTAGACTTTCTATAGAAGAAACACGTTGTCAGGCTTTTGAAAAAACCTGACAAAAACCTGACAAAAAAACACGCTCAAGTGAATGAGCGTGAAATAATTTATTAATTATAAGTACGAAAAGGCTTGTTTATAAGGCTTTTTGAGATTCTGACGAAAGCCTGAGAAACCCTATCCATTATGATATTTATACATCCACAGCACACCTGATTTCAACAGACGTGCGATACGGCCTGTTACGGTGCGGTCTGCAAGATAGGCAAAGCCCTGTTTTTTACCGAGTGAGCCCATAAAGCCTTTCAGCTTGATCTTTGGCATCTGCTCAGGAAGCTCTTCATTTTTCCAGCGTGCAATCAGTACTTTGACGATTTGCTCCGCCTGTTCCTCGGCAAGCTGGGCGCTTGGGGCAAATGGAAGGCTTGCGCAGTCACCGACAACATACACATGCTCATCATCAGGCAGGTTATGATACTGCGACAGGACGACGCGGTTAGATGAATCCTTCTCACCAGGCAGGTCGCGTACGACTTTGACCGGCTGGATTCCTGCAGTCCATACACAGACATCAACCGGAATCTGCTCTTCATGATTATAAAGCATATGCGGTTCTACTTTTGTAATATTAGAGTTGCTGACAACTTCCACATTGTTCGCATCGAACCATTTTTGTACATAGTTACTTAATCGCTGAGGGAAGGCAGGAAGAATCCGTTCACCACGGTCAAATAACTTAATTTTCAGGTCTTCACGGCTTTCGCGCAGTTCGCTTGCAAGTTCAATACCGCTCAGGCCGGCTCCTACAACCCCGACAACTGATCCGGAAGGCAGATTTGACAGGCGTTCATATGTCGCTCTTGAACGCTGAATCGACTGGATGCTGTATGTATGCTCATCTGCACCCGGCACATTGTGATACTTATCTTCACAGCCTAATCCAACAACAAGGTCGTCATATTCCACTTCACTGTTATCTTCAAGAATGACACGTTTATTTTCAGTATCAATCTCCGCTACAGATCCGTACTTCAGATCAAGGCGTTCATGTTCAGGAAAGCTTACGCGGATCTCCTGATCAGATGCTGTACCTGCTGCGAGTGCATAATACTCTGTCTTCAGACAGTGGTACGGTGTACGGTCAATTAAAGTGATTTTTACGTCTTCAGGCAGCTTATCCGGCAGCAGTCGCAGTAACACGCGCATATTGCCGTAACCTCCACCTAATAATACTAAGTGTTTCATGGATAGCCCTCTCTTTACAGTAAGCATATTAGTAAGTAAGCACTTTCAATATGATCATACATACACAATGTGTTTGATCATTACGTTTACATTCACTAAAAAGTATATCGGAATAAAGGTCTTAGTACAATCATATTAAGAGAATTCTTTCACAAACTTGTCATTTTAAAGAGCAGGATTATTGACGAAGTGTAAGTAAGACGTTACATTGAAATGAGTATGAGGTGATAACAATGAAACCAATTATAGAATTTTGTATTAGTAATATAGCAAGCGGGTCTCAGGAGGCATTTGAGGCACTTGAGCGGGATCCGAATCTTGATGTGATTGAGTACGGCTGTACGAGTCACTGCGGTATTTGTGCGGCAGCGATGTTTGCGATTGTAAACGGGGAAGTCGTGGAAGCGGACACGCCTAAAGAGCTTGTGGAAGCTGTCTATGAATTTCTTGAAGAAAATCCGATGTTTTAAAATGTAAAAGGCTGGAACACTGTTATGTGTTTCAGCCTTTTACTTTGGACCGGTTCACTACACTGCAGGCGGTGCTTTCCGGACGATGGACCGTTTTGTGGTCCGATATGGCCTCTTCAGCTTCGCTTGCGGGGTCTCAGCTACCCCGCTAATCGTACCGGAGTCACCGCCTTCCGTTTCGCCAGTCTTTGAAAATATGTTGATTACTGTGCTCTGCGCTCTTCTCTGAAGGATTGCCATCTTTCTTTTGCCATATGAACCATTTTCGGATCAGTGGAGCTGTGCTGTCTTTCAATAATTTTTGAGAAGTGTCTCGTTGCTTCGTCTTCTTCACCAAGCCGCAGGGAAAGTTCAGCAATCAGATAGAGGACACGCTCAGTCGTAATCTGAGAGCCTGCATAATCCTCTTTTGAATATGCATCCTTATAAGCCTCAACTGCAAGGCGCTGAAAACGCTGTTCCTGTTGCTGGTCGCGTCCGCGGTACAACCATGATAATCTCAGGTAAAGACCTGCAATAGTAATGCTTTTTTCATGCTTGATCGTAGCGATATAAATGGCCAGCTTAAAAGCTTTTATAGCATCATCCGGCGTGCGCTCTCCTGAAAAATCAAGATGCTTCCAGCGATTAGATACTTTTTCTTCGATTTCCTCTTTGCCGCCTGGTGGAAAATAAGGTGCGAAGTCATCTGTAAAAGAATAACCGCATTCGGGACATACATGGACGTAATAGAGGTTTGGATTGATTGCTGCGTCTTCATACACCGGCATCAAATCAGTACTGTATTCCTTTGCCCGAACGAATCTGCCTCTGATTTTAGTTGTAGCAAATTTGTGTTTGCATAACCCGCAGGTCAAATGTTTATCGTATAACGGTGTGAGTTCCATTATGTTCACCTCTTTCATTGGCCGTTACTCTTTTTTAACTCATACTTAATACATCTATTATAAATCAAATATAGGTCTTTCGGAATGTATTTTATAAAAAGTTTACTGTTCGTATTATCCTATACCCTATCTGATAAAATGTAGTCGAATTGAATCGGTTGAGTGGAATTGAAATAAGCGATATACTAAAATCAGTCAAAAACGTTGGAGGTGCTGAAATGGCAAATATCATTAAATTATCAGAAGCTGCAGCGCTTCAGGTGAAAGATATGATGAAGCAGGCTGAAGAAGAGGATGCATATCTGCGCGTAGCCATCAAAGGCGGGGGATGCAGCGGACTTTCATATGGTATGGGGTTTGAACATGAGCTTGGCGATACGGATAAAATCGAAGAGCATCATGGTATTCAGGTCATTGTGGACAAGCAGGATGCTGACATTCTGAATGGCACTGAGATTGATTACAAACAGTCACTCATGGGCGGCGGTTTTACAATCGAAAACCCTAACGCAATTGCTTCATGCGGTTGCGGCTCATCATTCAGAACGGCTACAAAAGCAGGTACACCTGAAAATTGTTAAATGTAAAAAATCGCCGGCACATCATGTGCCGGCGATTTTTTTAAATGCCTTTTAAAGCTTCTTTTATCGGATGGTCACCGTTGACCATTTCAATTGTTTTATGGTGAAGGTTTGTGCAGAGAATTGATTCCACGAGCACAGTCGCTACATCTTCACGGGTGATTTCGCCTTCGCGGTGCTTCATTTCTTCTGACACATTAATCTTACCCGTTGCCCCGTCGTCTGTCAGGGCACCAGGGCGGACGATCGTATAATTCAAACCGCTCTGTTTTAAATGGACATCTGCATCATGCTTTGCCTGCAGATAGTGATGGAAAGTATCACTGTCGCCTGCAATAGATGGATCATCTGCACCCATCGAGCTGAGCATAATGAATCGCTCAATTCCTTTTTCTTTTGCATAATCAATGGCTTTAATTGCGCCATCGCGATCAACTGCAGTTGTTTTATCAGTGCCTGTATCAGGGCCGGAGCCTGCTGCAAAGATGACTGCATTCACATCTTCAAAGGCATAGTTAAATGCCTGCTCCAGATCAGCAATAATCGGTCTTGCACCGAGATCTTCCATATCCCCGGCCTGTTCTGATTTTCGGATCATCGCTTTTACCAGATGCTGTTCATTTTCAGCAAGTTTTTGAACCGTCATTCTTCCGGTTGTGCCGTTTGCGCCTATTACGAGTACATGCATGGTATCACTCTCCAAAATTAGTTAATACTCATTATTATACCCGGCACAGCTTTCACTAAACGGATCATCAGCTGAACATAGACGTACTGTGCATCGGCTGTACACGTGCTTTTGGATCAATCGAAGCCTTCGCATTGTTCACAGCAGTCGGTGCCTCACCGAACCCTGAGGCAATCAGCTTCACTTTTCCATCATACGTACATACATCACCCGCAGCATAGATGCCCGGAATATTTGTTTCCATTCTTGAATTCACGACAATTGAGTTTTTCTCAATATCAAGCGTCCACTCTTTAATCGGACCAAGAGATGAAACAAAACCGTAGTTAACAATTAAATGGTCAAAGTTCAATATAGTTGTTTCCTCTGACTTTGCCTTTTGAAGTGTCAGAGACTGGATAATATCGTTCATTGTCTGGTAGGCAACAGGTACATAAGGTGTCATCACATTCACAGATGACTGCTTCAACTGCTCAACGCTCGCTTCATGTGCACGGAACGTATCACGTCTGTGTACAAGCGTCACAGATTTTGCAACAGGCTCAAGCATCAGCGCCCAGTCTACTGCAGAGTCGCCGCCGCCAAGCAGCACAACATCCTGGTCTTTAAAGTTAGACAGATCTTCAATGAAGTAATGCAGGTTCTTTTCCTCAAAATCATGAAGTCCGTCAAGATTTAATTTCCTCGGCTGGAATGCACCGTTTCCTGCAGTAATAATGATCGTTCTTGTATAGTGAACTTCTTCTGGTGTTGTTAATACAAATACACCGTCTTCACGCTTTTCAACGTGTGTCACTTCCTGGCCAAGTCTGATTTCCGTGTCAAAACGTGACATCTGGGCAGTCAGGTTATCAACTAACTCCTGTGCCTTCACTTTAGGAAAGCCTGCCACATCATATATATATTTATCCGGATATAAAGCAGTCAGCTGCCCGCCTAGGTGCGTGAGACTTTCGATCAGTTTTACACTTGCCTGGCGCATACCGCCGTAAAAAGCTGTGAATAAACCGACCGGACCGCCACCGATTACTGTAATATCATAAACTGAAGTATCTTCCTTCATCTTGAAATCCCTCCAACAAAGCTGATTTGCATGTAGTGTAACACAGGACAGGCTACATTAACCTTTCCTGAGGCTCTAGTGCGACACTTTTCAGACTTTTGGAGGAAGACATTAACTTTTCATATTTGTGCAGAAAACCTTGAAATAAGAAGAAAAAAAGAATATGATTGTTAAAGATGAAGATTCAATAGAAGAAGTATGATGTTCATTTTCGTGAACAATTTCACAATCTTTTATAAGGGCTAGCGTTGCTGCCTTAAAAGCATCGTAATCTCATATTAAAAAGGTGGAAGTGATCCAATTGAAAAGACCAACAGTGGTTGTTTTAGGAGCAGGATACGGTGGATTATCCGTTATTACAAAACTTCAGAAGCTTGTGAATGCAGACGATGCAGATATTATTCTTGTAAACAAGAATGATTACCATTACGAATCAACATGGCTGCACGAAGCAGCGGCGGGAACAATGACTCCCGATGCTGTACGCTACGATATCGGCGGCGTCCTTGATAAAGGGAAAGTGAACTTTGTTCAGGCGACTGTTGAAAACATTGATACAAAAGCACAAAAAGTCATTACAGATCGTTCAGAAATCAGCTATGACTACCTTGTAGTCGGCTTAGGTTTCGAAGGAGAAACATTTGGTATCCCTGGTCTGAAGGAACATGCTTTCTCTATTGCCAACGTGAAAGCAGCGCGTCAGATCCGCGATCATATCGAATATCAATTCGCAACGTACAGCCTTGAAGAAGTAAAAGATCCTTCAAGACTGACAATCATCGTTGGAGGGGCAGGCTTCACAGGAATCGAATTCCTTGGAGAACTTGCTGACCGTCTGCCTGAGCTTTGCGAGGAGTATGATGTAGATCCTAAAGCTGTCCGCATTCTGTGTGTAGAAGCTGCACCAATGGTTCTTCCAGGGTTTGATGAAGAGCTTGTTGAATATGCAGTGAACTACCTGAAGAGCAAGGGAATCGAATTCTCTATCGGTACACCACTGACTGAAGCTACGCCTGAGGGTGTAAAAATCAAAAAAGGTGAAGATGTATTCGAAGATATCCCTGCTAAGACTGTTGTATGGGCTGCCGGCGTTCGCGGTAACTCAATCATTGAAAAAGCTGGATTCGAAAACATGCGTGCCCGTATCAAAGTAGATCCGGATCTTCGCGCACCTGGACACAACAATGTCTTCATCGTTGGTGACTGTGCATTAATGATTAACGCACAGACAGAGCGTCCATATCCGCCAACAGCTCAAATCGCGATGCAGCAGGGTGCACACACTGCACATAACCTGGTTGCACTATTCAAAGGCGATGAGCTTGAGCCATTTACACCTGATCTGAAAGGTACAGTATGTTCACTTGGCGAAAATGAAGCAATCGGTGAAGTATTCGGCCGTAAGATCACAGGTAAAAAAGCTGCTATGATGAAAAAAGTCATCGACAACCGTGCACTATATATCCTCGGTGGTCCTGGACTTGTATTCAAAAAGGGTAAGCTGAACATGTTTTAATAAAAAGAGCAGCTGAGGCTGCTCTTTTTTCTACATATATAAGGGGTGTCAACATGAAAAGGGGAAAAGTCTGGCTTGGCGCTGCAGGCGTCATTGAAAACAGTAAAGGTGAATGGCTTGTTGTCAAAAAGAAATACGGCGGGTTAAAAGGCATGTGGTCAATCCCGGCAGGCTTCGTTGAAGAAGGGGAAACCGCTGATCAGGCTGCAGTCAGAGAAGTGAAAGAGGAGACGGGTATTACAGCAGAAGTGATTAAAGTAGCCGGCTTCAGAAGCGGCGTTCTGAAAGATACAATCAGTGATAATATGATCATCTTTGTCATGAAGGCAGTCAATGAAGAGGAAATACTGCAGGTACCCGAAGAGGAAATTGCAGAGGCGGCATGGATAGATAAAGGTGAACTGAGAGATCACCCGGATGTTTCATCCATGATTCCGGTTATGATCGACCATGAAGAAGCGTCAACCTTGGAGATCAACCGTCATTCCAACCCGGGTGATCAGTTCGGGTATACGAAATATCATTTGTTTTTTTAATAGCATAGTTTAAAAACGTTAACTAGGATCTCTGAAAAACTGAGCGGGCCCTTGGAGGGGAGAACGGAGACTCCCGCCCCAGGAAGGGACAGGTGAGACCCCGCAGAGCAAAGCTCGAGGAGGCTCACCGCCCGGGGGCAGGAAAGCGCAGTTCTCCCCGGAAAGGGCCCGCGGTTTAGAAATGCAAATGTGAACAAATTGCGAAATTTACCTACAGTTCTAAATTTTCTGATAATTAAAGAAAAAGGAAGAAACAGGCTCATGTATTCGCTTACATGGCTTTTTTTCATCAATTTTGGCGCTTTTCAGTACAAAAGCGTCCGTGCTATAGTACTCTCAATACATTAGAAGAGAGGGTGCTTCATATGAAGAAACAAACAAACTGCAGCTACTGCTCAGGTAAAGGATATTTCCAATTAAGACTAGGCGGATCAGAAACTTGCCCAAACTGTGGTGGGGAAGGTAAAAAATAAATGATACACCGGATGCCTCGGTAGCATCCGGTTTTTCTATGTTCTGGGAAGCGGATTTCAGATAACCGGATATGACCTTCAAAACACTGGAAAGCTACAACTCGGGCTATGATTGCAGAAAATACCCGGGTGTATCGCTACAAGCTGAGTAAGGATTGCTACATCCCGATCCAAAACAGCGACATGTCCGAGAAATCCATCGCTGTGTAAGACTGACTTTGTGTCACTAAATTGAACGTTGAAACAGGAGCATTGCACTGTATTACCAAGTGATGTACACTGTTCTAGTGAACATGGAGGTGTATCATTTGGCTTCGTTTGGATTGGCTGAACTTTTAATTTCAATGATGCTGTTTCTCGTCTTATTTTTCGGGATCGGCTTTTTATTAAATATGCTTTTACGTATGACGTGGATCATGGCAGTGATCTATCCAGTCATCACTGTACTCATTGTCGATGAAGTCAGATTCATCGAGTATTTTCGTGAACCGGGAGAATCTTTTTCAGCACTCGGAACCCGATTTGTTTCGCTGGCACCAGCGGATATTTTAATTTTATCAAGCGGTATGGCAGGCGCCATCGTTGCAGGACTTGTAATGATATGGCTCCGTAAGCAGGGTTACCGAATGTTCTAAAGCTCCCCGGATGAGGTGGAGCTTTTTTAATTGTCAGTCAATTCAAAGGATTAAGGCTTTCGTCACAGATGATTAACTTTTGTCATAGAGGGAATAACCGTATTTGGAAGGAGTAGATGGAATGTCTAAATTATTTAAAATATCTGCAGGTATTCTTCTTGCAGGATTTGCTTCATTATTTATCACGAACGAAAATAAAGCTGCAGCAGAGGGCTGGTCCATTGCAATGCCGTCTGAAGAGCTGGTTCCAGTTGTTGAGGATATGAGAATGCTTCAGGACAGAGAGCTGTCACTGGCATCGAAGAGTCTGTCGGAGAAAGATACAGCATTTAAGCTGATTGCTTCTAAAATGAAGGGCAATGTTAATAAAGCTGTTCCGCAGCATGTAGTTGATAATCCGTCAAAAACGGTAAAGGCGACTGGTTATACCGCTGGGATTGAATCTACAGGGAAAGAACCTGGTGATCCTTTATATGGCATCACGTTTTCCGGTGTACAGGTAAAAAGAGACCTTTATTCTACCATTGCAGCGGATCCAAGCGTATTTCCAATCGGGACTGTGATGTTTATTCCTGGTTACGGCTATGGTGTTGTGGCTGATACAGGCAGTGCGATTAAAGGAAATATCATCGATCTGTATTTTGATACGGTAGATGAAGTATTTAATGAGTGGGGTAAGCAGGATGTTGAGGTGTATGTGCTGAAAGAAGGCGATGGTACACTGACTGAAGAAGAATTTGCCGAGATGAATAACAGATAATAAAAAAAGTGTCGCGCTGTGCGACACTTTTTTTATTTGAGCTGTAAGATCTCAGGCAGCTCAATCGCTTGATATTGCTCAGGATGCAGGATCCTGCCGAGCTTGATCAGACCTTCAAGCAGTCGCGGTGAAGGTCTGCAGTACAGCGCTTCTTCAAGGACATGGACTCTTTTGTTTTTAACGGCTTCGAGTTCAGTCCATCCCGGGCGTTTATGTAAGATCTCAGGATTTACTTTACGCGGCTGTACGCCGACCCAGGCCATACAGATGACATCAGGATTTTTTGCTGCTACATCAGCCCAATCCGTCTGAATACTCGCCAGTTCAACTGATTCATAAACATTGCTGCCGCCTGCAAGCCTGCTGATCTCACTCAGCCAGTTAATGCCGCCCGGTGTGAAGACAGGTTTTGGCCACCATTCCCAGTATAAAGCGGGAGGCGCTGTGATCTTTTTAGCAGCCTGTCTGCATTCGTCAATGACTGCTTGAAATGCTTCTGCCACCTTTTCAGCGCGTTCGGGAATGCCAGCTGCATGCCCGAGTGATATCAGGTCCTGCACAATATCATCCAGAGACTGAGGATTCAGACAGAGGTGTTCAAGACCTCTCCGGTCAAGCTCCTCAATGTTTTTTTCCATACCGGGTACGCTCAATGATGATAGAATCAGATCCGGCTTCAAAGCCTCCACCTTATCTATATCAATAGTGAGATCCGGACCAAGCTGTTCAAGCTGCTTTACTTCCGGCGGCCAGTCTGAAAAGTCATCCACACCAACAATGTGGTCAGTCAGGCCAAGGTATGCTGCAAGTTCAGTATTGCTCGGACAAAGGGACACAATTCTCATTCAGATACCTCCCGAATTATAACGTAATCAAATAATGCACCAGCAGTGTTAAGAATATTCCTGTCAGTCCGCCGAAAAATACTTCTATCGGTTTATGACCCAGCAGCGTTTTTAACTCTTTGCGTTTTTCTTCTTCATCTTTGTTCTGCCAGCCCTTTGCATCAGACACGAATTTATTGAAATCCCGCATCAGCTGATTAATCACAGCAGCCTGCTCACCAGCCTGAAAGCGGACACCGGTTGCATCAAACATTGTTATGATGGCAAAAACGGTGGCCAGAGCAAACACAGGGGATGCCAGACCGTTTTCAATGGCAATGCCTGTTGCAAGTGCAGTGACTGCAGCAGAATGGGAGCTTGGCATACCGCCTGTTGAAGTAACGAGTGACCAGTCAACTTTTCGCGAAGCAATAAATTGAATTGGTACTTTTACCACCTGTGCAAATAAAATTGCAAATAATGAAGCCCAAAGAGGAAAATTGCTGAAGATTTCCATAGACGTATATTCATCCTTTCAGAAGGCGGAAGTTTGAGGCAAGTATACCATATTTCAAGCCTTCAATAATGTTCGGTGATCGAATTATCACAGAAATTACAGTATAATTAAAAATGGAGGTGTTTTTAATGAAATGGACAATACATACGAATGATAGCGTGCTTAACGAACAGCACGATTATTTAGCGGCAGGGGTCTGGCATCAGCCTGTCGTATCCGGTTTCTCAAAAGAAATGGATGATCAGATGAAAGGCGGACTGACTGATCTGATCAAAGAAGGCGATGTTGAAACAAAGCTTAAGCAGGTCACAGTATTACCTACTATGGGAGCTTTAGCTGCAAAGAGAGTTCTTTTCACAGGACTCGGCAAGGAAGCGGATCTGACATTTGAAGATTTGAGAGAAAGCTTTGGTGCGCTAGGCAAGACTCTGAAAAAGAAAAAGGTTTCTACACTTGCCATTGCACTTGATTCTTTTAAAGGAAAAGACTTTGACGCAACAGATGTTGCTCAGGCGTTTATTGAAGGAATCACACTGGCTATGTATGAATTTGAAGGATATAAAAAGAAGTCTAATGTACCTGACGTACCGCTTGATGAAGTGAAAATCTATACGCAGGGTGATGCGCAGGAGATCGAGGCAGCACTTGAAGTGGGGCTTGCCCTTGCAGAAGGAACGAATGAGGCAAGAACGCTCGTTAATATGCCGTCAAACCTTTTAACCTCAGTGAAAATGGCTGAGTACGCAATCGAAATGGCTAAGCGCCATGATTTTGAAATTGAGGTTCTCGGCAAAGAAGAAATTGAAGAAATGGGTATGGGCGCGCTGCTCGCAGTCAATCAGGGCTCTGAGATTCCGCCGCGCATGATTGTCATGAAGCATCAGGCAACTGACAAGTGGGAAGACGTACTTGCCCTTGTCGGTAAAGGCATCACATTTGATACTGGCGGCTACTCTATTAAGCCGAAAGACGGCATTGTCGGCATGAAGGCGGATATGGGCGGTGCAGCAGCAGTACTCGGCGCAATGGAGATCATCGGCAGACTCAAGCCGGAGCAAAATGTAATGGCTGTCATTGCGGCAACGGATAATATGATCAGTCATAAAGCATTCAAACCGGATGACGTCATTACTTCAATGAGCGGGAAAACGATTGAGGTGCTCAATACTGATGCTGAAGGCAGACTTGTGCTTGCTGATGCAGTGACGTATGCAAAACAGCACGGAGCGGATTATCTTGTTGATGTTGCAACACTGACTGGCGGTGTTATCGTAGCACTCGGTCTTGATAAAACAGGGGCACTTACCAATAATGAGGCACTTTTTGAAAAAGTGCTTGAAGCATCAGTTGAAGCGGGAGAATTCATCTGGCAGCTTCCTTATACAGAAGGTGATCGCAAACGGGTACGGAACAGTCCTGTTGCAGATCTGAATAACTCACCCGGCCGCGACGGTCATGCACTATTTGCTGGTGCATTCATCGGCGAATTCACCGGCGGTACACCATGGGTACACCTTGATATAGCAGGAACTGCGACAACAAAATCTGCTCACCTGCTCGGACCTGCAGGCGGAACAGGCGCTATGGCAAGAACACTTGCGTTACTATCAGAGCAGTTTGTACTTGAGAGAACAGAGAAATAAAAAATACGAAAAAGAGGAGTGTCTTCGGGCATTCCTCTTTTTCGTATTCACTAATTGACAACACTACTTTTATTCTGTTAATGTATGAAAGGTATTTTAATACGTTACCTGTTTAGCAGAGTAAAGAATTATCTGAAAAGGAGTTACAATATATGAATGCTGTTGTCATTGCTGTAATCATTATGCTGATCTTAAGTCTGATCAGAGTCAATGTTGTCGCTGCACTGATTATTGGTGCTGCAGTCGGCGGCCTGATCGGTGGTTTGTCTGTTGAAGATACAGTCGCTGTGTTTTCTGAAGGTGTTGGCGGAGGTGCGAATATTGCGCTCAGTTATGCACTGTTAGGTGGATTTGCCGTTGCGATTTCCTATACAGGGCTGCCAAAGCTGATGGTTGATAAAATCGTTGCAGCTGTAAGCCGGGAAGGGGAGCCGAGAGCAACAGCGCTGCCTAAGGTATTGATCATTCTTGCCATTTTATCTATTTCTATTATGTCTCAAAATATTGTGCCGGTGCATATTGCATTTATTCCGCTGCTTATTCCACCGCTACTGCTTGTGATGAATGAACTTGGTATTGACCGCAGACTCATTGCGACAATTATTACATTCGGTTTGACGGCACCTTATATTCTTCTACCGTACGGATTCGGCCAGATCTTCCATGATACGATTGCAACCAATATGGAACTAAGTGGATTAACGATCGATATGAACGTCATCCCGACAGCCATGCTGATCCCGACTGCAGGGATGGTACTGGGGCTGCTCGTAGCAATCTTCATCAGCTATCGTAAGCCGCGTGAATATGAAAACCGTAAAGTGTCACTTCAGGATGGAGACGCTAAAACAATCACGACAAAAGATCTGATCGTTACAATCATTGCGATTATCGCAGCACTCGTTGTGCAGTCAGTCTTCCAGTCAATGGTCTTCAGTGCAGTAATTGGTCTTGCCGTATTGTTTGTAACAGGTACAGTGAAGCTGAGAGACCAGGACCAGCTGATGACTGACGGAATGAAAATGATGGCATTTATCGGCTTCGTCATGATCTCAGCAAATGGATTTGCTGCCGTAATGACAGAAACCGGTGCTGTTGAAAGTCTTGTTAATAGCGCAGCAGACTTAATTGGCGATAATAAAGCAGTCGGTGCTTTATTAATGCTGATTGTTGGTCTGGTTGTGACAATGGGAATCGGCTCTTCATTCGCGACGATCCCGATTATAGCGGTCCTTTTCGTTCCGCTATCACTTGAACTCGGCTTCAGTCCGCTTGCAACAGTCGCATTGATCGGTACGGCCGGCGCACTTGGTGACGCAGGATCACCGGCGTCTGACAGTACGCTTGGACCGACAGCCGGGCTGAATGCAGACGGCCAGCATAATCACATTTGGGATACATGTGTGCCGACATTCGTACACTACAATATTCCACTTGTGCTGTTTGGCTGGATCGCGGCGCTGGTTTTATAAGGTTGTATGGGGCTCTGACTTTGTGTCAGAGCTTTTTTTATATGATATGGTGGATAGATAGGTCCAAAGTTACTAAGTGGCGAACATCAGCGTATAAGTGTTGAACAGCACCTCTTAAATGTCGAACAAGCCATATTTCCCGCCGAACACACCACATTTCCCATCGAACATCACGGTTTTTCCGCCGAACACGCCCAGCACCTCACACCACCTGAATACCAAACCCTTGCCAACCCACCCCTACTGAGAGAAGATAGAAAAAAGGGGGAGAGAAAATGGAATGGAATAGAGAAACATTAATGGATTCACTCGGGATTAACATGATCAGCGTGGAAAAGGGGAAAGCTATCGGTGAGATGCCGGTTGATGGGCGTACGCATCAGCCGTTTGGCTTTTTACATGGAGGGGCATCAGTCGCACTCGCTGAAACGGTAGCAAGCGTAGGATCAGCAGCGATGGTGGATTTGAATGAATACAGCTGCTTTGGCCTTGAGATAAATGCGAATCATATTAAAGCGAAAAAAGAAGGAATAGTGACAGGTATTGCTGAGATCATACATAAAGGAAAAACAACGATGGTGTGGGAAATTAAAATTGTTGATGAAGAGAACGAATTAATCTGCATTTCACGGTGTACTGTAGCAGTCGTGCCGAAACGGAAATAGTGTTTAATTCCTTCCTTACGTGGAAAAGAATGAACAAACACTTTATCTAGCTTAAGGCGCTAGCTGCTCGAGTCATAAGCCATTGAACGATAAAGGGGAAAGGTCGCCCTTTTTCATTCTGCGTCTTATGCCTGTCAGAGCTGATCAAGCGCCTTACACTTTTACTTAAGGAGGAATGAACATGCCTTGGAATAAAAACGATTATCCGGACTCCTGGAACAATCTCGACCCGGATGTCAGAAATAAAGCAATTGAGATTGGAAATGCATTGTTAAGAGAACAGGATTATGATGAAAGCCGCGTCATTGCGATTGCAACAGATAAAGCAAAGCAGGCCGTCCAAAAGGATGATCAGGATACGTATCAGATAAAAAAGCATGATGATGGATGGCAGCTCATTAAAAAGGGATCTGATAAAGCGATTTATGTAGAGGATACAAAAAACGATCTTGAAGAAAAGGCAAAGTCTTATGTGACTGATCATGGCGGTCAGCTTGAGGTTTACAAAGAAGATGGTTCGTTCGATCAGACATTATATGAATCAAAAAACTCATCCGGGAATTAATCCCTGGATGAGTTTTTCTTTTTCTTAGCTTCATACTGTTCTTTTTTGGCAAGATCGTCCTGAACGGTTTCCGGTGCAAGCTTCACGCCTGAATTATAGGCTGCACGCGCAATCAGGTGTCCGCCGACAGGAGCAGTAATTAATACGAAAAAGATTCCGAGCACGATCCGTGAATTGAAGAGACCTTCCTCTGTTAAAAAGAAGAGGAGCGCGCCGATCAGTACAGACATAACGCCGAGTGTTGCGCTCTTTGAAGCAGCGTGTGTACGTGTGTAGAGATCAGGTAACCGGATCAGTCCGATCGCTGTTACGACGCCAAAGAAGGCACCGATTAAAATAAATGCAGCAATAATGTACTCACTTGTGTCGATCACGGTCTACAATCGCTCCTTTCTCGATATATTTTGAGAAGGCCACTGTTCCGATAAAGGCAAGAATACCAAGCAGCAGGATGACTTCAAGAAACACGCTGCTGCGTAGCAGGATTGAAAACAGTGCAGTCACGGCAATCAGGCTGATACCCAGTGAATCAAGCGCCACTACCCGGTCCGCAGTAGACGGGCCTTTAATCGCACGGTATACAATCCCGATCATGGCAAGGGCAAACGCGACAAGTGCAATATAGACACTCATATTCAGCATTATCGGCTCACCTCCATAATGGCTTTTTCAAAGCCTTCCCGAATCGATGTTACATTTCCTTTAATATCAGAGGCGTTCAGTGCATGAATATAAAGTGTTCCGTTATCATCACTTACATCTACGACCAGCGTCCCTGGCGTAAGTGTAATGAGCAGGGAAAGAAGGGTCACTTCCCACCCGTGCTCAAGCTTTGTTTCATATTTAAATATTCCGGGCTCCAGATTCATCTTGGGTCTGAGGACAATCACAAGCACTTCAATATTCGCCTTGATCAGCTCATACGTAAAGAGAAGCGTTAACTTGATGATCGCCCATATTCTGAATAGATAGAGTCTCGACTGGAAGAAGCGTCTCATGGCAAAGATCACAACAATGCCAAGAAAGTACCCGATAATAAAGCTCGATACACTGAATGAACTGCTTAAAAACATCCAGAGGAACGCTAAAAAGAAATTTAATAGAATTTGAAATGGCATATCACATTACTCCTTTAACACTGCTTCAATATAGACTGCAGGATCGATGAGTGGTTCTACCGCCATCTGGATAAAAGGATATACTGCTTCAGAGCCCACGCCATATGCGATGGCAATCAGGACTAATGCTGCAGCAGGCACCCACAGGCGGTTTGCAAGGTGAGCTTTTGCTCCGTGATACTCTTTTGGCGTTCCCCAGAAGCCATTCATAAAGATCTTCATTGCTGAGTACAGGACCATCAGACTTGATAAGAGGACTAGTAATGGACCGACCATATCTCCAGTCTCAAAGCCACCCTGTACAATCAGCAGCTTTCCAACGAATCCGCTCAGCGGCGGAATACCAGCCAGTGCAAGTGCTGCGACAAAGTAAGTCCAGCCGATACGCGGATAATCCCTGATCATACCGCCCATCTTATTCAGATGGCTTGCTCCGGCAATAGCGATCATAATACCGACAAGCAGGAACAGAGCTGCTTTAATAACCATATCATGCAGCAGATAGAACACGGCACCTTCAAGTGCTGCCGGTGTCATTGCTGCAACGCCGTATAGAATGACGCCGACTGCAATGACGATGTTATAGATAATAATCGTTTTCACATTTCTGTATGCAATCGCTCCGATTACCCCGACAATAATACTTAATAATGCCAGGACGGCCAGGATCTCATGGGTATATCCCTGATCATGATAAAAGAATAGCGTATAGGTTCTCATAATTGAATATACGCCGACTTTAGTCAATAACGCACCGAACAGTGCAAGAATTGGAATCGGTGGTGCACTGTAAGAACCAGGCAGCCAGAAGTACAGCGGAAAGATTGCTCCTTTTAACCCGAAGACGATTAAGAAGAAAATCGCAATCACTGTAATGATACCCGGGCTTCCAAGCTCATCAATACGCTGTGAAACATCTGCCATATTCAGCGTACCTACAACTGAATACAGATAAGCAACTGCTGTTACAAACAATGCTGAAGAAATGACGTTGATCAGCAGGTATTTAATTGATTCTCTGAGCTGTCCTTTTTTACCGCCCAACACAATCAGCAGGTAGGAAGCAATCAGGAATACTTCAAAGAATACAAACAGGTTAAAAATATCACCTGTCGTAAATGCGCCGTTGATTCCTGTTAACAGGAACATGACGCCAATATAGAAGAAGAATCTCTCATAAGATTCATCCATATAAATCATCGCATACCACAC
Source organism: Jeotgalibacillus alimentarius (assembly GCF_000829445.1). Taxonomy (GTDB): domain Bacteria; phylum Bacillota; class Bacilli; order Bacillales; family Jeotgalibacillaceae; genus Jeotgalibacillus; species Jeotgalibacillus alimentarius. The sequence continues at coordinate 30,648 of NZ_JXRQ01000024.1, read as the reverse complement.
AACAAAAAACGTCAGGATACTAGATGTTAACACCAGTAGAACTGAAAGCATATCTGACACCAGCGGAATTCCGTATGGTGCAGGCCAGCTTCCTAAATTTAGAGTCTGAATCCCATTTGCCTTTACTTCTGCTGTAAGCACAATCGCAGCAATAATGGTTCCGGTAATTCCGGCCATTGCAATGATGCGCTGAGCTTTAATTCGCTTCGGGAAGAACATTAATAGTACAGCAGATAAAAGCGGAATGAGAATGGGCAGTAACGGTAAGTTAATCATTTGATTCATTCCCTTTCATTTCTTCCATATTATCTGTTCCAAGTTCCTGATAAGCCCGGTAGGCAAGTACCAGGAAAAATGCCGTAACCCCGAAGCTGATAACGATTGCTGTCAGAACAAGTGCCTGTGGCAGCGGGTCAGTGTATGATTCTACACCGTCAGTTAAAACCGGCGCAGCACCCGTTTTCAATCCACTCATTGTTAAAAGCAGAAGGTGGGCACCGTGACTGAGAAGGGCAGTGCCGATAATGACGCGCAGCAGGCTTTTTGACAAGATCAGATACACGGCAGACATAAATAAAATTCCTACAACGATAGACATTAAGATTTCCATTATTCACTCTCCCCTATCGTCTGAATAATGGTCATTGTTACACCGATTACGACCAGATACACACCGATATCAAACAATACAGCTGTGTGTAGTGAAGTCTCGCCTAACAGCGGCAGCTCGAAATAGTCGTATGCGTGTGTGAGAAACGGCTGATTAAATAACAATGCACCAGCACCGGTTAATACAGCAATTAACAGACCGGCAGCTGTCATCATACGGAAATTAAACGGCAGAATTGTGTTCAGCGTTTTAATATCATAAGCAAGCAGCAGCAGAACAAGCGCTGCAGCTGTCATTAATCCTCCAATAAATCCTCCGCCGGGTGTATAGTGGCCGGCGAAGAAAAGGTGGATAGAGAATAAAATAATGATAAAAGATATCATTGTTGTAACGGTCTGGAGGATCAGATCATTCGGTTTATTCTTCATCTTTTCTCCCTCCTGACGCCACGGAAATTAACCATTGCATAAATACCAAGTGCAGCAATTCCAAGTACGCAGATCTCAAACAGTGTATCAAAGCCACGGAAGTCAACGAGAATAACATTAACCATGTTTCCGCCTGCAGCCAGTTCATACACATTATCAATGTGATACTGGGAAATGGATTCAAATGACTGACTATTGCTGAATGAAGCAATACCAATGAGTGTCACCGTTAATCCAACCAGAATGGAAATGACGGCATTCCCCATTTTAAATTTCATACGTTCTTCTTTTCTGCTGATCTCAGGCAGATGATAGAAACATAACAGGAACAGTGCAACTGAAACTGTTTCAATGACAAGCTGTGTCAATGCAAGGTCCGGTGCTCTGAAGAATACAAAGAACAAAGCAACAGAGTAACCAACAACGCCAAGCAGCACGATAGATGTCAGACGTGATTTTGCGAAAAGAATCGTAATGGCACCTGCAATTAAGACAATGGCAAGCACAACTTCATAGATTCTGATTTCTGCAAGGTTTGATGTATCGATCACGAATGCATCACTTACGGTAAGTGTGGATAACAGAATAGCCACAAAAAAGGCGAAAATGTAAATCAGGTATGACCTCATATAGCCGGTCATGAAGAATTCATTCAGTTTAAAGCTGCCTGATTCACTCCCGTCAAGTCCACGGTCATAAAAGCCGTTAATCGTAAACCGCTCAGGAATCCGGTTATAGACACCCTGCCATTTTGCAAGCGTGGCATACATCAGCGTACCTGTCAGGATAATACCAAGTGTCATAAATAACTCAGGTGTAAAGCCGTGCCAGAAGTAAATATCCACATATACTTCCTGACCTGCAGCCGGCAGACTTGGAAGAATAGCCTCTACAGCGGGCTTAATCATTGTGTTAGAAAGCAGATTCGGGAAGAAACCGAAAACGACAACCAGTGTCACAAGGACCAGTGGTGAAATCAGCATCCCGATAGGTGCTTCATGCGGTTTTTTAGGAAGCTTATCAAACTGAGGCTTTCCTAAGAACGTTTTAAATACAAGCATAATACTGTAGATGAATGTAAATACACTCGCGATCCAGGCAAGAACAGGGAACAGAATGCCCCAAGTATTCAGATTGAACAGATCAAGTTCAAAGACTGAAATCATACCTGTCAGGAACATTTCCTTACTCAGGAATCCGTTAAATGGTGGAAGTCCTGCCATCGAGAATGAACCAATAATCGCAATAGTAAATGTGATCGGCATCAGATTGACTAATCCGCCGAGTTTTCTGATATCACGTGTACCTGTTTCATGATCGACAATACCTGCCATCATGAAAAGACTTCCTTTGAAGGTAGCGTGATTAATCAAATGGAAAACAGCAGCAATGGTTGCTGTCATATACATATTTTCGTCAAGCGTATCAAAGTGCAGTGCAGCTGCTCCAAGCCCAAGTAAGGACATGATCAGACCGAGCTGACTGACAGTTGAAAAGGCAAGTATTCCCTTCAGGTCAGTCTGTTTTACTGCATTAAAGGATCCCCAGAATAAAGTGAAGATACCAAATCCGGCAACCAGCCATAGCCAGACGCCAGATTCTGCAAAGACAGGACTCATGCGGGCTACAAGATAAATACCCGCTTTAACCATTGTTGCAGAGTGAAGGTATGCAGAAACCGGTGTCGGAGCTTCCATTGCATCCGGCAGCCAGACGTGGAATGGAAACTGTGCTGACTTAGTGAATGCACCAAGTAAGATCAGAATCATCGCAAAAAGGAATAATGGATCTGCCATCAGCTCTCCTGACATGCCGATTAATTCACGAATGCTGAAAGTACCGCCCATTATGTACAGCAGTACGATACCACCAAGCATTGAAAGTCCACCAAAAACGGTAATCAGCATAGATTTCTGAGCACCATAGCGTGAACGTTCTTTATCATACCAATACCCGATTAACAGGAATGATGATATAGATGTAAATTCCCAGAACATGTAGAGCACAATCAAGTTGTCAGATAAGACAACCCCAAGCATTGCACCCATGAACATGAGTAAATACACGTAGAAATTATGAAGTGCTTCTTTTTCCTTTGCCAGATAGTAAATGGAGTATAGAACCACAAGTGATCCAATACCTGTAATCAGCAGGGCGAATAATAGACCCAGTCCATCCACATAAGCGGTAAAGTTAATTCCCAGTGATGGAATCCACTCGAAAGTTTTTGAAACTGTTTGTCCGCTGCTTGTTACCGGCATGTACTGAATAAAGTAAATAAACAGTGCCAGCGGAACGAGCAAAACGAACCATCCCGTATGAATAGAACGGAATCCCTTAAATAAAAAAGGGACGATTACCGCCGCAATGAAGGGCAGTAAGATGGCTAAGTGAAGCAGCGACAATGAAGATCCCTCCTAACATTCTCTGTCACACATTTAAATAAGGACTCTCGCCTTACACGGAAGTCCCTGGTGATGTGTACCTTTTTTTATTTCGTATAACAGTAAGTATAACGCAAATGTATGCCATATGCATAATGGAATCACTTGTATAAAAGGCTTTGACTTCATCTGTTAAATAGGAAGAAAGCGGTCGGCGGACATAAAATTTTTAAGAAATCGTGTCGAATTGTGGAGGGGAAATCTAGAATCTTCTGGAATTTCCTTTAAAAAACGACCGGAAAAGATTATGATGTGAATAGATTAATTGCCGGGAGAGTCACAGATGAAAAACACTTACTTAACAGGATACCTTCCTTTATTTTCAATATTAATGTTCAGCCTTTCATTTTCAGTTTACTTTGTAGGGGTACTGACAGAACTATTTCGGGGGATTGGCATTTACGCCGGGATGAGGGAGTTTCTTTCAGACCTTGAACTGAAAATTTTCATTTTGATCGTATTAATGATCGTCTTCTTTATGATATTTGCAGCGCTGAAGCTGATTGCAGAAACGGTGAATGAAGTATCGCTGCTGTTTTTTTCAAGGGATAAAGAAGGAGAGGCGCTTACACGGGTACGCTCAGGGTCACTGATTTATTTCTTCGGATCACTTGTGACAATTATCAGCCTGTCTTCTCTGAGAGGACTGCTGCTGATTTTTGTTGTGACGTCGTGTGTGTACTTTGTGTATTTTGTGTTGAAAGTCAGTACAACGTTGTCGGCAGGGGGCACAGTGGGTGTTATCCTGTTTGAAATTACCGTCTGGGCGGCGCTGATCTCGACTGTTCTTTATGTAGTGATCAGGCTGTATAACGGTCTGCTGGCAAGTCTGCCGATTCTTGAGCAGCTGCCTTCATAGAAGGTTGCAATGCCCCTGATAATGATATCAGGGGTGTTTTTTTATTAAGGGGGAGCGGGGAATTGCACGTGTGGTGTGACGCATAATGCGGCGGGGAAGGGGCGTGAGGAAGATTCCATCAATTGAATGAACATTTCCTTCAGAGATTCAATTTATTCCATCAATGGCTGAATCATATCCATCAAATCCTCAACTTTTCCTATCAGCCGAATGTCTGGACGGCGTATTCCCCTCAGTGTTTCATTGAATTCCGTCAGCGGAATCTTTATTTCCATCACTACACTGCTTAATTCCATCACCCTTTTCTTCCCTGCATAAGTTATTCGACACCACACAAAAACCCCTCTGACACAGAGCATCAGAGGGGTTTTGCAATCATTATTATCGCATCATATCTTTCCAGATCAGATGGGCAGGGCGGTTGGTTTCAATACTGAGCATACTCTCAGGAAGGTCATGCCCAACCCATACGCCAGCTGTATATTGATCGGTAAGACCAACTGTCCAGTAATCAGCCCATTCGTTCGTCGTACCGGTTTTAATTCCGATATAGGGCTTATTCAGGTAGGCAGGACTGCCGGTACCTGATACTGCTGCAGTGTTCAGAAGTTCTCTCATTTTAACGGTAGTCTGTTCCGACCAGACGGGAATCTGTTTGTCTTCCCACTGATATAGTACGTTGCCGCTTGTATCTGTGACCATTCTGATCGCACGTGCAGGTTTGTAACTGCCGTCTATAAAACTCGTATAAGCATCTGTCAGCTCAAGCGGAGACATTCCATATGTGAAGCCACCGGTAGCAGCTGCGAGTGTCTGATCACCGGGCTGAAGATTGGAAAATTCAAATGCATTCAGATATTTAAAAGAGTTTTCAATACCTGTTTCATTCAACAGTCTTACAGCAGGTGTATTCAGTGACAGTAAAAATGCTCTGGATAGGGAGACATCTCCGTATTCCACACCACCATAATTTTCAGGGCAGTAGTTTTGAATACATAGACTGCCTCCGTTAACAGTCTGAGTTAAAAATGGCTGAAATGTTTCGATATAGGGTGCGTATACAAGCAGCGGTTTAATCGCTGAGCCGGGTTGTCTTACAGCCTGATATGCACGGTTAAAGTTATACTTCTGATAATTTTTCCCGCCGGACAGTCCAACGATTTCCCTTGAACTGTTATTGATCAGCACTGCAGCACCTTCCACACCTTCATAAGGCAGATTACGGTTAAGTGCATCAACTGTCTTCTGCTGAAGCGAAGGGTCGAGGGCTGTATGAATCATAACCCCGGAACCGAGCACTTCATTTGTCCGCTGGTTAAGCTCCTGATAGATCTGCTCTTTAACAGAAGATTTTTCAGCACGGTCCAGCCGGTCTTTGAACCCTTCCTGCTCTGCAATCAGCTGTTTTAATTCATACTCTGCGTACACAGCATAATCCGGATAAAGATCCTTGTTCTCATACTGATGAAGCGTAATCGTTTCAGCTTTCAATGCCTCTGCTTCTTCAGCGTTCATCATATTTTCAAGCACTAAAATATCAAACAGCCGTTCCTGGCGCTCTTTTGCCTGATCAAAATTACTGAAAGGATCATATTTTGAAGGATTATTCGGGATCGCTGCAAGGAAAGCCATTTCCGCTTTTGTCAGCTCTGTCAGATCTTTATTAAAATAATACATGGCAGCACCTTTAATGCCATATACACCATTACTGTAATAAATAATGTTCAGGTAAGCAGAAAGAATTTCATCTTTAGACATTTTCTTCTCAAGCTCATTCGCATAAAAAAGCTCAGTCATCTTCCGGTTATACGTTTTATCCTGTGACAAGTAAAGGTTACGTGCGAGCTGCTGCGTAATGGTACTTCCACCCTGTTGAATGTGGGTGAAGACCAGGTTTTTTACAACAGCCCGGATAATCGCACCGGCATCAAAGCCGATATGATCATAAAAATTCTGATCCTCCGAATAGACGGTTACATCTTTTAGAAATTGAGGGATCTCTTCGTCCGTTGCATACAGTCTGACACCGCTGCTGCCTTGAGCGAAGCGATTGCCATCTTTATCAAGAATGAAACTGGTCTCATTCTTTTCAATATTATTTACATCAACCTTGTCAGAGACAGCCTCCTGAAATGCAGCCTGTGTTTTCATTTCCTGATCCATTCCGACCCACAGGTAAATGCAAAGCGGCAACAGAAGCAGTATACCTGTAAAGCCAATTGTCATGCGCATAATGCAATTCTCCATTTCTTTGAATCTGCTAATATCCGGGCAGGACGCGGCGGCTCCACCACAGGAGTCCAAAGGCACTTAAAAATAAGAAACCCGTGACATAAAATACGGAGGAAATTCCGATATATCCTGATAACAGACCGCCGAATGCGGGACCTGCAACATTCCCCAAAAATCTGAAGCTCTGGTTATAGCCAAGCACCTCACCCTGCATGGATACAGGGGCCGCGTGTCTGATAAATGCAGTCACACTTGGAATAATCCCGCCGATCGCCATACCGAACATAAATCTTAAAATGACAAGCTGCCAGAGCTCAGTGACAAGCGCCTGAGGAATAATAAAAGCAGCTGATAATATCAGTAAGATTGTTAACACTTTTTCATATCCGATTGAGTCACCAAGCTTCCCCCAGCCCCGCGTAGCAATTAAATTACCGAATCCGGTTGCAGAAAATGCAAGCCCGGATAAAAAGGCAATATTTGCTGCGCTCGTCAGGCCGCCCACATAAAGTGCGAGCAGCGGCTGAATGCTGAAGTTCGCCATCTGTACAAGAAACGACAGCACCATCACTGTCAACAGCATCCGCTGACTGACAATATGACGAAACACTTCTTTTCTTGTATAAGTCTTCTCATTCTTTTTATCGGCAGATTTCTTCTTTTCTGTAATCCCGATCATTACAACGGTCGCAGCAATAGAGATACTAATAGCAGTAATAATAAATGTATAACTGAATCCAAATGCATCAGCCATCAACCCGCCAAGAATCGGACCGAATAATCCTCCTGTTACAGTACCCATCTGGAGGGTACCGAGCGTTCTGCCCGCAATATGCTTTGGCGTCTGAGAGGAGATAAGGGCAAGGGAGGTTGGAATAAATCCTGTGACTACACCCATGAACATTCTTAAAATAAATAACCCGAAAACAGAATCAATGAATCCCATCAGAAAAATACTGAAGGCAATTCCGTATCCAGTAATCATCAGAATCGGCTTATAACCAAAGCGGTCACCGAATCTGCCCCAGATCGGAGAGACAAAAAACGCAGTCAGAAACGTAACCCCGAACACAAGTCCTGACCATTTCTGAACATATTCATCTGTAAAGTTACCCATTGTTTCAATATAAAGAGATAGAAAAGGCAGTATCATCGTCGCGCTGGCCGCAACCATAAAATTCGCGACCCACATAATGATCAGATTTTTCTTTTCGACAGTAATTTCAAACACCTTCTTCAATCATTGTTGATTTATTTCGTGTAACGTAGTAATTATACAGGATATAGTGCATCCTGCAACTTCATGTCACAAAAATTGTCGTATGAAAATTCAGACTTTTTTATAAACATTTATCCATTGCATGGTATAATAAACCCAATATTTTGTGCACATGTTGCATGCAAAGGAGGGATCACGTGATGTCAGAGGAAGTGACCGTATTTATCGACTTCGAATTTTCTATGCCGGAGGGGAGGGGACACAAAGGTTTTTTTCCTGAAATTATTGAGGTTGGCCTGCTTGCCGTGCACAGGGGAAAGCAGGAGCAGTTTTCGAGCTATGTCAGGCCCAGAGTATTCAAGCGCCTGACCCGCCGATGCAAAAATTTCCTCAATATCAGCCAGCAGCAGGTAGATAAAGGCATACCCCTGCATATGCTTGTTGAAAAACTAAAGCAATATAATGATGCCGGCCACTGTAAAGTTGTTACATGGGGCAATATGGATATGAAGGTATTGAAGCATAACTGTCAGGTTGCAAAACTGCCTTTTCCTTTCTCGGGTGAATTCGTAGATCTTTCAATGGAGTATAAACGCTTTTTCGGTGACAGAAATCAGACCGGACTCTGGAAAGCCGTTCAGGAATATGGGAAGGACGGAACCGGCAGACATCATAAAGCGCTTGATGATGCGATGACAACCTATCACATCTATCAGCTTGTTGAAAAAGACAAAAAATATCTGAATCGTTCAGAATCAACAACAATTGGTGACCGCGTGGATTTCTCAGCGCTCAGGGAGTTTCTCGCCCAGTAAAAAGAACCCGATCAAGGGTTCTTTTTTACGTCAAAATGTCAGGTTATACATCAATTCATACTCGCGTTTTACACCCTTCAAGGCGTCAAGGCATTTTGAGTTGAAATCAGTTTCCTCACTCTTCAGCTTCTCCTCGAGTTTCTGAACTGCTTGAATCAGGCTTTCATTATAATCAATCAATTCTCCATCATAAGGCTTCACCATGGAAGCAGGAATATTCGCCCGTTCATTAAAAGCGAGTGCCTTTCTTTCGTGGAAAAAAGGAACCTCTGTCTGTTTCGGATTATGAAGATCGCCCTGTTCAGGATGCTTCAGCACACCCTTAATTTTTATAACCTGAACATCTGTATGTACCTGATCCACTTCCCCGATATAAGCACCTGTTTTATAAAAAGCTTTCACAAGATTCATTAATTTTTCACTCCTTTCACACAAGTTTAACGTAAAATGATGATTTTTTCTTTTCATTAGACTAAAGTATTAGTTGGAGGCGATGATTTTATGAAATTAAAAGCACTATTATTATTATCTTTTACATTGATACTCTCTGCGTGCAATTCAGCTGAGGAAGAAGATGTGCAGGAAAATGCTGCCGCAGAACCTGAATATACGGTCGTTGAAGGGTATCCGCAAACAGATCCTGCGGCTGGTGACAATGAGCCGGTTGCAACGATGGAAACATCTGAAGGAACAATTACACTTAAATTATTCCCTGATCAGGCACCTAAAGCGGTTGAGAACTTCATGACTCACGCGGAAGATGGCTATTATGACGGACTGACTTTTCACCGCGTGATTGAGGACTTCATGATTCAGGGCGGTGATCCTGAAGGTACTGGTGCAGGCGGGGAGAGTATATACGGTGAACCGTTTGAAGATGAATTTGATCCTTCTCTGATTAATATGAGAGGCGCACTGTCAATGGCGAACTCTGGTCCTAATACGAATGGAAGCCAATTCTTCATTGTACAGGCTGATACAGTTCCGGAAGATATGGTTGCGCAAATGGAGGAAGCAGGTTTTCCTGAAGAGACAATTGAAATCTATCAGGAACGCGGCGGAACACCATGGCTTGATAATGCCCATACAGTATTTGGTCAGGTGATCGAAGGTATGGATGTAGTCGATGCGATTGCGACTGCTGAAGCGGTAAACGATCAGCCAGAAGAAGAGATCGTGATTGAATCAATCACAATCGAAGAATAGCGTACACGAATTGTTCACGTGAAGTCTATTCTGGCGGCTGTTATAATTGAGACATCCAACAGATGTAAGGAGGTCCTCAGGTGGTAATTGATTGGTTGACCTTACAACTTTTCCTATACTTCCCGGAAGATAAATCCGAGTACTTGCCAGCCGGATTGTGGTTGCTGCTATTTGTTTTATTTACTTATTTTACTTATAAATGGATCGTACGTGTATCAAAGCGTCAGGCGGAGGAAACAAAAAAGCTTGAAGAAGAGATACTGAATCGTAAGGATACTCATTCCTGATTGAAAAAGGCCGGAATGCAGCATGTTTGCTGCGTTCCGGCTTTTTTTGTATTGCAGTACAACCGTCGAAGGTAAGGACGCGACCACTGTAATCTGTCATGCGACCACTGGTGGCCGGTACACGACCATACCGGTGAGTGACATGACCATTAATCGCCTTAACGCGACCACTACAGAGTGACATACGACCATTATCAGCAGTGATACGACCAAAACACTCCTTAATGCGGCAATCACCAGTCCGCACCATCACCTACCCAAACGCCTTTTTCAAACGCGCCATTCCTTCTTCAACCATCGCACGTGGAGAGGCAATATTCATACGGATAAAGCCTTCGCCGCCTTTACCGTATTTTTCACCTGTATCCACACCGAGCTTCGCCTTCTGATAAAGGGCTTCTTTCATTTCATCCTCGCTCAGTCCTTTTTCACGTGCATCGAACCATAAAAGATAAGTGCTGTCAGGTTCCATCAGGTAAAGGCCATCGATGTCACCAATGCCTTTACGGACGATCTCGAGGTTACCTTCAAGATAGTCAATCAGCTGTTCAAGCCACTCTTCACCGTCTGAATAAGCAGCTTCCATTGCGGTAATGCCGAATGTTGACAGTGTGAAGAAGCCCTGCTTTCCCTGATCCTCCTGCAGCTTTTTCCGAACATCTTCATCAGATGCAATAATGGCTGAAGCCTGCATACCGGCAAGGTTAAATGTTTTTGACGGTGCCACAAATGTGACGATATGCGGTGCATTGTCACCGGCTAATGCAGCAGGTACATGTTTTGCATGGCGGTAGACAAGGTCAGAGTGGATCTCATCTGATACAAGATATACACCTTCCTGGTTACACAAATCAGAGATTTTTTTCAGCTCATCTTCAGTCCAGATTCTTCCTGAAGGATTATGTGGGCTGCAGAGCAGAAACATTTTTACATGTTTAAGCTTTTCCGATAAATCATCCCAGTCGATTTCATAGCGGTTATTTTTCTCAATCAGCTGCGTCAGCACGAGCTCACGTTCATTTTGTTCGACCATGCTGAAAAACGGCGGATAAGCTGGCGTCATTGTCAGCACCTGATCCCCTTTTTCAGTGAGAGCACGGACTGCTGTAGCGATTGATGGGACGACGCCGGGTGAATACATGTACCAGGCGGCGCTGGTTTTCCAGCTATGACGTTTTTCAAGCCAGTTGGAGATAATCCGCGCAGTTTCAGGTGGTACAAATGTATAGCCGAATGGCGGTTCCTGAAGACGTTTTTTCATTGACTGTAAAACGGCATCCGGAGGAAGGAAGTCCATATCTGCGACCCACATCGGAAGCAGATCGTCAGTTCCGAACACATCCTTCAACATATCCCACTTCACTGAGTACGTTCCTTTACGTTTTAATTCCTGATCAAATATGCTCATCAGAAACACATCCTTTCTATTTCTCAATACTATGGTATGATAGATTCAGCATTTTTCAAAACAATTAGGTGGGGCAAATGGATATTCGTGAAATGAATTTAAAGCTTGTGATGATCCTGCAGGAGTGGGATCCTTTTAATATCGGGGAAGAAGGATATGACGGGGAGATTGAAGACGTGATTCAATCCGTTCATGATCTGCATCACCCGAGTGACCTGGCGAAGAAGATCCAGGCGATCTATGAGGAATCATTTGACCAGTGGATTCCGCTTCAGGAATGCACTAAAGTTTCCTATAAACTGCTGGCAGTAAAAATGGACGCAACCAGCCAGACATAACAAAACCCCCTTCACCGGAACTTACCGGGTGAAAGGGGTTTTTATTACATTAAATAATCTCCAGTGACTGTAAAAAGATTGCGATGATTGCGATTGGTGCAAGTATTTTAATCAGGAAATACCATACGTGCATCCATTTCGCCGGACCATTTGCCCCTTTTTCAAGCTCTCCGAATACATCCTCTTTTTTCAGACGGAAGCCGACAAACAGGCTGATCAGTAATGCGCCGAGCGGCAGACCGAAGTTATTGGCAATATAGTCTGCAAAATCAAATATCAGCATGCCATTAATCGTAACGTCTGTCAGTACGCCAAACGACAGTGCACTTGGAAGGCCGATAATAAAAATTAATACGCCGGCAATCCATGCATACTTTTTACGTGCTTCAGGACGCCCTTTTGAAAATGATGCTGTGACGATTTCCAGAATAGAAAATGCCGAAGTCAGTGTTGCGAATAACAGCAGCACCAGGAATACAAACATGAACAGTCCGCCAAATGCCAGCTCGTTAAACACGGCAGGCAGCACAACGAATACAAGTCCAGGTCCTTCTCCGGGTTCAAATCCAAGAGCGAATACTGCAGGGAAGATAACGATTCCCGCAAGAAGCGAGATCACGATGTTCAGCACTGCAACTGACCCCATGGATCGTCCAAGGTTTTCATCATCCTTCAGATAAGATGCATAAGTAACCATCACAGATACCCCGACGCTCAATGCAAAGAATGACTGGCCAAGCGCGAGCAGCATTGTTTCACTTGTCATATAGCTCCAGTCAGGAATAAATAAATACTCAAGTCCTTCTGAAGCGCCATCAAGCGTCAGTGATCTGATCGCAAGAATAACAAACATCACTAGCAGTGCAGGCATCATGATTTTACTTGCACGCTCGATTCCGTTTTGAATTCCGGTCTGTACGACCAGAATCGTCAGGATCATAAAGATCCCCTGTGCGACAAGTACTTCGACAGGGTTTGAAATAATCGTCTCAAACAGCCCGCCATACTCTTCCTGTGATAATCCGGTCAGGTTACCGGTCACGCTCCGGTACAGATAAGATAATATCCATCCGCCCGCCACGCTGTAGAATGAAAGAATAATAATAGCAACAGCTGTACCCAGGTATCCTACAAATGGCCACTTGCTTGAAGGAGCAAGCTTTCGGTAAGTGGAAATCGCATCAGATTTTCCCCGTCTGCCGATCACAAACTCAGCAAGTAAAATCGGACCTGCAATTAATACTGTAAACAATATAAAAAACAGCAGAAAAATACTCCCGCCATTAGAACCCGCCATATATGGGAACTTCCAGATCGCCCCAAGACCAATTGCTGAACCGGCAGCTGCCAGTATAAACCCGATCTTTGACGACCATTGCTGTGACTTCATACGTTTCACCTCTTCTTTTTGATTTGTTAATGCTACTACATCCTGAGAGTAGAGAAAAGTCTTTTTGAAGAGATTTTTTAAAAATGTTCAGTGAATTCCATTAATTGGACCAAATGCCTCATGAAAAACGGTATAATGGTAATAAATAGGGGTGAAATCATGCAATTTTCAATAGAAGAACCTTACTGGAAAAATAAAGCTGAACAGCTTATGATACAGCTCGGTTTTCCTGAATCTGAACGTGAGAGGGTCAGCGGCAAGCTATTTAAAGCCGAGCCTGAAAGTGAATCTGACTGTATGCAGATCATTTTAGATGAGGCATCACATATACAGCCTGAAATTGAAACGATCTCTCCGCATGCAGATGATCAGGAAATTCATGAAGCGTTGCAGGAGCTGCCATTACACTTGAAATCAGCAGTAGCGCTGACTATTTTTCATCAGTCAGATCAGCTTCAGAACATGATCAGTGCAGACCAATATCAAGAAGGTTTGACGAGACTGTCTGATCATCTTGATACAGATCAGTCACAGACAGAGAAACTTCTCAGGTTTTTAAAACCTACTTATGATCATAAAGAAATGCCTGAGTCCAGAGAATCACTGCCCAGGGAGGAAGAGACTCCTGAGCCTGTGCCAGCAAAGAAGCAAAAAGCTGTTAAGCCGATTGCTTCAGCAGTACTGGTGATCGGGCTGCTTTCGGGTGCGATGTTTTTACTTGGTGATCCACCTGTTGCAGACGAAGGTCAAGGTGCGCAGGAGGCTGATGAAGATGATGCTGATGACCTGGCAAGTGAGAAGGCCTTTACAGATGAAGAGATTGAAGAAATCGAAACAACAGTTACTGAAAAAAAAGAACAGTTAGCTGAGACACTTGGTCTGACTGAAAGTGATCTCCGTTTTATGATGGTGGTCCAGCAGGCTGATTCCCACATTGATTACATCAGAACGATGATGAAGCCTGACGTGGGTGTATCAGGTCCGGGTATTGAAGATATGAAACAGTATACTGATTATGTTCTTGACAGTATGGATCCGCCATTAATAGCACTGCGCAACAGTTATGAACAGGCAGGTGATATGGCTGGTGATAACAATCTGATGAGAAGTGATCAGGCAGTTGCATCGTTACTGCATGCTGCACCTGACTTCCTGATGGCTTACGAAAGAAAGCTAAATGAACTCATTCTTGAAAATAACTATACTGAGGAAGAATTGAGACAAAATCACAGCGATTTGTTTGAAAAGATTTCAGCTAATGGAATGGAAGTAACGTTTCAGCAAACAGATGAACAAATGGTTACGACTGTATCTTATGGCGGCCCTGAGTTTTTAGCGGAGACTGACTACCTGCATCCCGAGTATCAGAAGTTTATTAGTATGTTCACAGAAATGGGTATGCAAATGAATATGTCTGCCAATCAGTTTGATGCGGATTTAATTGCAAGGGCAGATCAGTTGCTCGAAACTGAGAAAATGTTGACGGGTCTTTTCAAACAACAGGAATTAATGAGAGCTGAGTTAGATAGTGGAGATAATCAGTATGGTTATGAACTTCAGGTGCCATACGGGATGAGTTATCAATTTACAGACCAATTAAAATCTCTTAGTTTTGATCGTTCGATGTATGCTGGAAAAGAAATATCCGAAAATTATCGTGAAGCATGGCAATATATTTTAAATGACGAAAAATTCAATGGTTCTAACATTAGAAAAATAGTGTCTCTGAATCAATGGATTGCAGAAAAGAATGATTATGAGCTCATAGAGGGATTTGGAGACGTCTCTATTTCTCCATTCAGTCAATATATTGACCCTTTGTATTATTCAAATCATTCATCAGCTACTATGACTATGCCGCTCAGCGGTTACATGGAGGAACTATATCAAATCTATGTAGCTGAAGGGTTTGAGCGCATTGATTTTATTCATCCTCAAATTTTAATCGTGTTTTACCTGAATGCACTTGAAACAGGGGATTACGAAACTGCGTACTCTCTCGTTGAAGGAGAAGATCTTCCTGATTACGAGTCTTTTGTGCAGGCTGCGAGTCAATATGAATACGAATTTGGACGTATTAATGATTTGATACCTGTCTCTTCATCAGATGAGGGAATGGTATTGACATTTGATCAAAGCAGAAATTCAATCAATTTTACGATTACTGAATCTGAAGACAGATACCATATTAAATTTAATTCAGCAGATATTTTTGAAGCGTTGGCAAGTGGGGTGGGTGGCTGATGCTGGAGACTGAAAAAAGCCTGAATGATTTTTTATTTGCTGCAGGACTGCCATTGTCTGTACGTGCAGGCATTATCCGTGAGGCAATGAAGAAGCATGCAGGCAAGAGAGTCCCCCTGATTATTGAAAAGGGGGAGTCAGTTCCCCCTTTAAAGACGTCAGACACTTTCAAACATAACGAAGATGAAGAGGTCTGGTTTGAAGTCGCTCAATTGGACATGCGTGACCGTGTCTATGTGCTGCTGCCTTATTTTGATGAGACAGCTGCTTTTGATAAAGAGGCTTTCCTCAAACTGAAAGAACGGATGGAGAACAGGTTTGGTTACAGGATCAGCGATGAACAGCTCGGGCTGCTGATGAAAATGATGACAGATACAGTGAAAGAGCAGCCCGCTGAAATACTGCCGGACGCTCCTTCTGAAATGTCTGAAGCAGCTGAAACCGGTAACAGAAAGCCATTGAATCTGAATTGGCCGGTTATGACAGTAGCAGGTGCTGCAATCATTGCAGTCATATTTTTATTACTTCAGGACCCTAATAGCAATGATGGTGCAGGAGAGACAACGTTTGCGCCGGAGCAGCCTGATTCAAAGACACTTGCAGAAGCACAGCAGGCCATGACTTCGGCTGTAGAAGATGCAGTTAATTTTTTATCTGAACAAACTGGACTGAATAGAGAACAGCTTGAGGAACTTGAATATGTTGAAAACCTGATCACCAGGATGGAAAGTGTAGAGGAGTTAGGAGCAACTGCAGATACAGAAGAAACAGCCGGAAACGCAATTTCAAGCATGAGAAATGTAGAACGCCTCGCAACAAATGAGATGATTACACCGATCAATAAGTTGGCCAGTGACGCCCAGCAGGTTTCCACGCGCACCTCATTTGCTATCCTTCAGGCTAATGATGCCTTGCTTTCCCGCTTTACATCCAATACGTTCGGTATGATCAACGTGTATGAAGAAGTTCTTTTGCAATACGAGTCTGAATTAAACGGGCTCGAAACAGACATTGCGCAGTTTCAATTTTCAGATGAAGCACAGGCGCTGATTGATAAAATTGAGGAAAATGGTTTTGAAGTGACCATACAGTCTGAACAGCAGTCCTTTGATGTGAATTACAGTGAAGAACGAATTGATAGAGCAATAGATGGTCTCTTAACAGACGAGTACGCCAGAATGATTAGAGAAAAAAAGTATTTTCCTTACGTAACTGAAGACAGAGAAACTGACTACAGTTATGCACAGCAGTCTATCAAACTGCTGACATCTGAAGATATTCTCATCCGTATGGCAGGCGATGAGTGGCTGACAAAGGAAATGTTAATCGAACATTCGAGACTTTTTCAAGCGTTTCTGCTTGATGTCACAGACGAATCCCAAAGAGTCCGTCCCGAGGTACTTGAGATCTGGGAAGGGTTAATCACTGAGGAAAACATACAGAAGTATTCAACTGCACGGTATATCCGTGATATTTACAATGCCCTTGGTGATACAGATTACATCATGACTGATGAAGTCAGAGAAATCCGTGACAAATATACGCTGGTCCCTGTCCTGTACCGTATCAGGTATGATGACGCTTATTTCCCGCTGAGTGATAACCTTCAGGAAAAATATAATATGCTTAATTCTTTTCAAAACATCAGTGATATAAGCTACTTATTACCAAAAGAAGCAGTGCTTATTTATATGAATGCAATGTCTTTAAATAACCCTGAAGTGGCTGAAATGATGTCTGTACCCGGGACATTTGTGATTGATGATCAAATAAACTGGTCGGATCAAGAATTTCTGGCAGGCCGTTTTACATCTATCCAAACAGCATTCGCAGATGGGAAAGCACTCGTGACTTTGTCAGGCGGGGACTATGACGAAAGAGAAATCGTTTTGCAGGAAATAAATGGTGTATGGATGGTTGAATTCGATGCTGATCATCTCAGCTGGTTTTGATTTTGTCGAAGACTTGTGATATAATCAATAATTGCGTGAAAACGATAAAAAATAATTGGTTATAGGAGAGATTTCCATGTCTACAAAATTCGAAGCAGGACAAGAACTAAAAGGTAAAGTTACAGGGATTCAGCCATACGGTGCTTTCGTTGCACTTGATGAAAATACACAAGGTCTAGTACACATTTCAGAAGTAACTCACGGTTTCGTTAACGACATTAACGATCACCTTTCAGTAGGTCAGGAAGTAAACGTAAAAGTTCTTTCTGTTGATGAAAATGCTGGTAAATACAGCCTGTCAATCCGTGCAACTGAAGAAGCACCTGAAAAGCCACAGCGCAAAGAGCGCCGTGCTCAGCCTTCTAAGTCTGTATCACACACTGAAGACACTACAGGTTTCAACAGCCTGAAAGATAAGCTTCAGGAGTGGATTGATCAGTCTGACATGAAGCGATAAGACGATATTAAAAGACTCATGCGGGTTTGCCGCATGAGTCTTTTTTTGATGTTTGGCCGGCTGGGACGCAGAGAGGTGGCTGGAATTCTATCACCTTTTTTGATAAATGTATCATCTTTGAACATAATTCCATCACCTTTTGGCGCAATTCACCGTTCTGCGCTGCGAGCGGTAAAATATCTATCACCAATGCAGGTTATTCGATCAGCAATTCATTAATTCCATCACCTTTACCAATGATTCGCTGGGCTACACCACCACGCCCGAAAACTAACAAAAACGCTTAACCCTACCCCTTCACCTTCAACCCATGCTTCTTCATACGGTACTGCAGATTCTGCCTGCTCATTCCGAGTGCATCCGCTGTTTTCGTGATATTAAAATCATGGTACTGCAGCGACTTTTGAATATAATAAGATTCCGCTTCTTGTAAAAAGCTGTCGAGCGTTTGAGAGGCTTTCCCTTCTTTCACCATGAAAGCTGAACCATCGAGTGCAGGCATACTGCTTGAGGGATCATCGAACTTCAGCCTGAAATAGTGTGGCAGGTGGGAATAAGAGATCTGATTTTCAGTCCCGAGTGCGAGCATGGAAGCTTCCATTACGTGCTCAAGCTCTCTGACGTTTCCGGGCCAGTCATACTCACAAAAAAGCTTCAATACTTCATCAGCAGTTCCTGAAACTGCCGTTTGAAATCGGATATTGAACTGTTCGATAAAATATTGAACGAGTTCGCTGATATCCTCTTTACGCTCCCTCAATGCCGGAACAAATACGGTGCGCTCACTGATCACATAATAGAGTTCTTTCAGGAGTTTGCCTGACTGAATGGCATCAATCGGATCCTCACTCAGTGTTAAAATGAGATTTTCCCGTTCATGACGCGGCTGTCTTTTTTCAATGAGCAGTCTGTCTGCGAGTTTTTTCTGAAGCTCAATCGGCAGGTATTCGGCGTGGCCCATAAAAAAAGTTTTTTTACTGCTGCTTTGCAGCTCTTCAATAAACCGCTCGCTCCGTTCATCAGACGAACTCCTGAAATCAATTCCTATAAAGCTGCTTTCATGCAGCCCCCGCTCTAAATGAATACTTTGTGCAAGCAGTTCTTTTCCGGTACCAGCCTCCCCGCAGAGCAACAGAAAATCATCGCTTTCGGCAGCGCGTTTTCCTTCATCAATCATCTGCTGGATGAGAGGGGAAGTGCCTGCCCAGTGATCGAACGATGACAGCTTTTTATGCGGGATGATATCGTGCTCAACCGCTGTTACCTCTCTGGCAATTTCAATGGCACCAAGAACCGTGCCGTCTATGATAATCGGATACGTATCGTTAATTGCGGTGACTTCGTGCCCTTTTACATTAAAATAGGATTGCTGAACGTTCAGAATTGGTTCTTTTAATGTCAATGCCTGAAGCAGTGTACTTTGGTCGTCAGGATGAAACTGAAAGACGTCAAGCAGGCGTCTGTCAAGCAGATCAATATCGCCGGTGCCTTCCATTTCACGCATTTTCTGATTATAAAAAATGGTTCGTCCGTTCGCATCCACAACATGAATACCACGGTCAATAACATCAATCATTGAAGAAATAAAAGCTGAATGCTGAATTGAGTGCAAGGTCTTTTCGCTCCCTTCATGAAGCATTTCTGCAACGTGGATTGGCTTTTTAATTATTTGAAAAGAGAAAATACTTGAAAAATGCAATCATCTTTTGCATTATTATATATGTAAGGGTTTTCTTACTGCAAATATTTTTTGCGTAAGCCCGGAACAATACTTATATAATTAGGAGGTTTATTATGATTCCTTACAATCATGAGCCATTTACTGATTTTTCGGTAAAAGAAAACAAAAAAGCATTCGAAGACGGTATGAAAACCGTTGAAGGATATTTAGGGCAGGATTATCCGCTGATCATTGACGGCCAGCGTGTTGTAACAGAAGATAAAATTGTATCTTATAACCCTGCAAAGAAGGATGAAGTTGTAGGCCGTGTATCAAAAGCGAACCAGGAGCTTGCAGAAAAAGCAATGCAGGCTGCAGACGAAGCGTTCAAGACGTGGAGAAAAGTAAAGCCTGAAGTACGTGCTGACATTCTTTTCCGCGCAGCAGCAATCGTAAGACGCCGCAAGCACGAGTTCTCTGCACTGCTTGTAAAGGAAGCTGGTAAGCCTTGGAATGAAGCGGATGCTGATACAGCAGAAGCAATAGATTTCATGGAATACTATGGCCGCGAAATGCGTGCGATGAAAGAAGGCAAGAAAGTTGAAAGCCGTCCTGGCGAATTCAACCAGTATCACTACATTCCACTTGGTGTAGGTGTCGTTATCTCACCTTGGAACTTCGCATTTGCAATCATGGCAGGAACTGCAGTTGCAGCAATGGTTACAGGGAACACGGTTCTTCTGAAGCCTGCTTCAACAACACCGGTTGTTGCAGCGAAGTTTGTAGAAGTGCTTGAAGAAGCCGGTATGCCTAAAGGAGTCGTAAACTATATTCCGGGCAGCGGTAAAGAAGTGGGCGACTACCTTGTAGATCACCCGAGAACACGTTTTATCTCATTCACAGGTTCACGTGATGTAGGTACACGCATCTATGAAAGAGCTGCTAAAGTGCAGGACGGCCAGGTATGGCTGAAGCGTGTCATCGTTGAGATGGGCGGTAAAGATACAATCGTAGTAGACAGTGAAGCAGATCTTGAACTGGCTGCACAGTCAATTGTGAAGTCAGCATTCGGCTTCAGCGGTCAGAAATGTTCTGCATGTTCAAGAGCAGTTGTACTTGAAGAAGTATACGATCAGGTACTTGACCGTGTAGTAGAATTAACAAAAGAATTATCACTTGGTGAAACAAAATCTCCGGATACTTTCATGGGACCTGTGATTGATCAGGCTGCATTTGATAAGATTATGGGGTATATTGATATTGGTAAGGAAGAAGGACGACTGGTTGCAGGTGGAGAAGGCGACAGCAGCAAAGGATTCTTCATTGAGCCGACTGTATTTGCTGACGTTTCTCCAAAAGCACGTATCATGCAGGAAGAAATCTTTGGACCGGTTGTTGCATTTACAAAAGCGAAAAACTTTGACGAAGCAATCGAGATTGCCAATGATACAGAATACGGTCTGACTGGTGCTGTTATCACAAATAACCGCATGCACCAGGAGCAGGCGCGTGAAGATTTCCACGTCGGAAACCTTTACTTCAACCGTGGATGTACAGGTGCCATTGTTGGCTATCAGCCATTCGGCGGATTCGACATGTCCGGTACAGATTCAAAAGCTGGCGGACCGGATTACCTGACACTTCACATGCAGGCTAAAACAACTTCAGAAATGCTATAAGCTTTAACGAATAAGCCGGCAGGTAAGAGATTGAACAGATGCGTCTGTAACACGGGCAGTATTTGCCAGTCTCTTCCTGCCTTTTTTAAATTAATGATATTAAAGTCAAATGTTGTTCTAGCACAGCTGGTGATTGGAGCGGAAGGGGACGACTCCAGCAGGAGAAGTCGGACAGGTGAGACCCCGCAGACGCGAAGCGTCGAGGAGGCTCACCGCCGGCCCTGCGGAAAGCGTTCCCTTGGAGCGGAAATCAACAGCCCGCTTCAACAGAGAATTTTAATAGGAGGAAAATAAAATGGTCAACTCAACATCAATTATCGAAAAAACAGAACGCTACGGCGCAAACAACTATCATCCACTGCCAATCGTTATTTCAGAAGCAGAAGGCGTATGGGTAAAGGACCCTGAAGGCAACAAATACATGGATATGCTAAGTGCATACTCAGCAGTCAACCAGGGGCACCGTCACCCGAAAATTATTCAGGCGCTCAAAGATCAGGCGGACCGCGTGACACTGACTTCACGTGCTTTCCACAATGATCAGCTCGCACCATGGTATGAACTGATCTGTGAATTATCAGGAAAAGAAATGGCACTGCCAATGAACACGGGAGCTGAAGCGGTTGAAACGGCAGTGAAAACGGCACGCCGCTGGGCTTATGAAGTAAAAGGCGTTGAAAAGGATCAGGCAGAAATCATTGCATGTCACGGTAACTTCCATGGCCGTACTATGACTGCAGTTTCTCTATCATCTGAAGAAGAGTATCAGCGTGGATTCGGTCCAATGCTGCCTGGCATTAAGTTAATTCCTTATGGTGACCTTGAAGCGCTTGAGCAGGCGATTTCAAAAAATACTGCCGCTTTTTTAATTGAACCGATTCAGGGTGAAGCGGGTATCGTATTCCCGCCAAAAGGATTCCTGAAGGCTGCAAAAGAACTTTGTGAAAAACATAATGTACTGTTTATTGCTGATGAGATCCAGGCGGGCCTTTGCCGCTCGGGAAAAATGTTTGCATGTGAATGGGAAGATGTGAATCCTGACATGTACATTTTAGGAAAAGCACTTGGCGGCGGCGTATTCCCGATCTCATGTGTGGTAGCTGATAAAGATGTACTTGGCGTCTTCAACCCGGGTTCACACGGGTCAACATTCGGAGGCAATCCAATGGCATGTGCCGTTTCGATCGCTTCACTTGAAGTGCTGAAAGAAGAAAAGCTGGCTGAGCGTTCACTTGAAATGGGTGAATACTTTATGGACGCTTTAAAGAAAATCGATAACCCGATGATTAAGGAAATCCGTGGAAGCGGCTTATTTATCGGAATGGAATTGACTGAGCCTGCAAGAAAGTATTGTGAGGAATTAAAGCACGAAGGACTGCTTTGTAAAGAAACGCATGAAACGGTGATCCGTTTTGCTCCACCGCTAGTCATTTCCAAAGAGGAACTTGACTGGGCAATCGAAAAAATCACACGGGTTCTTTCTTAAAGTTTTGTTAACAAAACCATCGTCTTAATATGCTGGTTATGTTACAATAATGCCGATTCATACTATTGAAATAAAAGAGGCGAACAATAATCATGGCAGAAAATTTGAATCTCTTTACGTCTACGCAAGAGGTTATTCACGAAGCACTGACAAAAATGGGGTACGATGATGCAGTTTTTGAACTGATGAAAGAACCAATGCGCCTTCTCACTGTGCGCATGCCAGTCCGCATGGATGATGGAAGTACGCGTGTATTCACAGGATACCGTGCCCAGCACAACGATTCTGTTGGTCCGACTAAAGGCGGCGTACGTTTCCACCCTGATGTGGATGAAGAAGAAGTAAAGGCACTTTCGATGTGGATGACGCTGAAGTGTGGAATTGTTGATCTTCCATACGGCGGCGGTAAAGGCGGAATCATCTGTGATCCCAGAACAATGTCAATGGGAGAGCTTGAGAGATTAAGCCGTGCATATGTACGTGCGATCAGTCAGATTGTAGGACCTACTAAGGATATTCCTGCACCTGATGTATACACAAACTCTCAGATTATGGCGTGGATGATGGATGAGTATAGCCGGATTGATGAATTCAACAACCCTGGTTTTATCACTGGGAAGCCAATCGTACTCGGTGGTTCACAGGGGCGTGAAAAAGCAACTGCACAAGGGGTAACAATCTGTATTGACCAGGCCGCAAAAAAACGCGGAATTGATATTAAAGGCGCACGCGTAGTCGTGCAGGGATTTGGTAACGCAGGAAGCTTCCTGGCAAAATTCATGCATGATGCAGGTGCCAAAGTGATCGCGATTTCCGATGCACACGGTGCGATCCATGATCCTGATGGACTCGATATCGACTATCTGCTTGACCGCAGAGACAGCTTCGGAACAGTGACAACACTGTTTGAAAATACGTTAACAAATGAAGAATTGCTTGAAATTGACTGCGACATTCTTGTGCCGGCAGCAGTTTCTAACCAGATTACTGCTAAAAACGTGGATAACATTAAAGCGTCAATTGTCGTTGAAGCTGCAAATGGTCCAACTACGCTTGAAGCAACGAACCGTCTGAACGAGCGCGGCGTACTGCTTGTCCCGGATGTACTTGCAAGTGCAGGAGGCGTAACTGTGTCCTATTTCGAATGGGTACAGAACAATCAGGGATACTACTGGACTGAAGAAGAAGTAAATGAAAAGCTTGAAAAGAAGCTTGTTGATGCATTCAATCAGGTTTATGATCTGTCTCAAAGCAGACGCGTCAATATGCGACTGGCTGCTTACATGGTCGGCGTACGTAAATCTGCTGAAGCAAGCCGCTTCAGAGGCTGGGTATAATCAAATGATAGGAAAGGGTTGCCTGAACGCAGGCAACCCTTTTTTAGTGGAATTACACTGGTGCAGGGTCTCTTTCTTCACGTACAGCAGGTTCCCAGGATTTAAAAAGTAAGCCCAGATTAATCAATCCGGCGATTCCGACAAGACCATATACAATTCTTGCCCCAGTCGACTCAACCCCGCCGAATATTGCAGCTACAGCATCAAACTGAAAAAAGCCTACAAGCCCCCAGTTCAACGCACCGATGACAGTTAATAAGAGCGCAGTTCTCTGAACAGTATGCATCCAATCCCTCCTTTCCGTCAGCGTTCCTTTATTATTTGCCGGCAGCGGTTTGACTATTCCGTGTAAGCATCTCAATTGCATTCGATGACCTCATGAAAGATAATAAAAAGTGGATTCCATAACCTTAGAGGAGGCATCACAATGGATACATTTACTTTTTATAATCCGGTAAAACTTATTTTCGGAAAAGATCAGACTGAACAATTAAAAGAAGAAATCCCTAAATACGGCAGTAAAGTATTGATGGTATATGGTGGAGGCAGCATTAAAAAGAACGGTCTGTATGATCAGATCACAGGTCTTTTAAAAGAAATCAATGCTGAAGTATTTGAACTTTCAGGTGTAGAGCCGAACCCGAGACTGACAACTGCAGAAAAGGGAATTGAGATCGCGAAGAAAGAAAACATTGATTTCATTCTTGCTGTAGGCGGCGGAAGTGTGATTGACTGCACAAAGCTGATCGCAGCAGGGGCAAAATATGACGGCGCTGCATGGAACCTTGTCACAAAGAAAGCATTTGCGAGTGAAGCACTTCCATTCGGTACAGTACTGACACTTGCTGCAACAGGCTCTGAAATGAATGCAGGTTCTGTTATTACTAACGAAGAGACACAGGAAAAGTACGGCTGGGGAAGTCCTGCCACATTCCCGCAGTTCTCGATTCTTGATCCGCAAAACACATTTACAGTACCAAAAGATCAGACAATCTATGGTATGGTCGATATGATGAGTCACTTATTTGAGCAGTACTATCACAATGTTTCAAATACACCAGTACAGGACCGCTTAATTGAAAGTGTGCTGCGCACAGTGATTGAAACAGCACCGAAGCTTGTTAATGACCTTGAAAATTATGAGTTGCGTGAGACAATCCTTTACAGTGGTACACTCGCATTAAATGGTATGCTGCAGATGGGTTACAGAGGCGACTGGGCATCACATAATATTGAGCACGCTGTATCAGCAGTGTATGATATTCCGCATGCCGGCGGTCTGGCCATTCTGTTCCCGAACTGGATGAAGCATAATCTTGAAGTCAACGAAGCACGCTTCGCACAAATGGCAGTTCGCGTATTTGACGTTGACCCTGAAGGTAAATCTGACCGTGAAATCGGTGAAGAAGGAATTGCACGTCTGCGTGAATTCTGGAATGAGATCGGTGCACCTTCAACACTAGCCGACTACGATATCACTGACGAAAAAGTTGACCTGATGGCTGACAAAGCAATGGTCAACGGTGAATTCGGTAACTTTAAGAAATTAAATAAAGATGATGTAGTGAAGATTCTGACTGCATCACTGTAAAACTGAAATCTGTTTAAAAAGAGTATCATGCTGTACTATGCAGCGTGATACTCCTTTTTTATATGAAAAGTCAGGTTCATTGAAGCGTAAGTCAACCACTTTGCTGTCACTTTCCAAATTTTAAAAGTGAAATAAACTTTTTTCTAAATGAATCCGTTTACAATCAGGACCATTCTTGATTCTCCTATAGACATCATATAAAGTGAAGAAAGAAAAACTAAGGAGGATAAAACGATATGACTTCAATTCGTTTTGATTATTCAAATGCACTTGAATTTTTCGGTGAACATGAACTGACTTATCTGCAGGGCGCAGTCAAGCAGGCGCATGAATCACTTCACGCGGGAACTGGTGCAGGAAGCGACTTTTTAGGATGGGTAGATCTTCCGGTTAACTATGACAAAGAAGAATTTGCACGCATCCAGCAGTCAGCTGAAAAAATCCGTAAAGATTCTGATGTACTGTTAGTGATTGGGATTGGCGGTTCATACCTTGGTGCACGAGCTGCTCTTGAAATGCTGAACCACAGCTTCTACAATGCGCTATCAAAAGATCAGAGAAAATCACCACAGGTTCTTTTCGTTGGAAATAACATCAGCTCTACATATATGAGAGACCTGATGGACCTTCTTGAAGGAAAAGATTTTTCAATTAACGTGATCTCAAAATCAGGTACGACAACTGAACCGGCGATTGCTTTCCGCGTGTTCAGAAAAATGCTTGAAGAGAAGTACGGTAAAGAGGAAGCGAAATCACGCATTTATGCAACAACAGATAAAGAAAAAGGTGCCCTTAAGACTCTCGCATCTGAAGAAGGTTTCGAAACATTTGTTGTGCCTGATGATGTTGGCGGTCGCTATTCTGTTCTGACAGCGGTAGGCTTATTACCGATTGCCGCTGCTGGTATTGATATTGAAGCGATGATGAAGGGTGCGGCTGATGCGCGTGAAGAATACAGCACACCTGAGCTTTCAGAAAATGGTGCTTATCAATACGCAGCAATCCGTAACGTTCTTTACAATAAAGGGAAAACGATTGAAATGCTGATCAACTATGAGCCGGGCCTTCAGTACTTTAATGAATGGTGGAAGCAGCTGTTCGGGGAAAGTGAAGGGAAGGATTTAAAAGGCATTTTCCCTTCATCCGCAAACTTCTCAACTGATCTGCATTCACTTGGTCAGTATGTTCAGGAAGGCCGACGCGACATTTTCGAAACCGTTGTAAAAGTGAAAAATCCGCGTCATGAGCTGACAATCGAAGAAGCTGACAGTGATCTTGACGGTCTAAACTACCTTGCAGGAGAGACTGTAGACTTTGTTAATAACAAAGCATTTCAAGGAACACTGCTCGCGCACACTGACGGCGGTGTGCCGAACCTGATTCTTGAAATCCCTGCGATGGATGCTTATACATTTGGCTACATGGTTTATTTCTTTGAGAAAGCCTGCGCAGTGAGCGGCTATCTTCTCGGTGTTAACCCATTTGACCAGCCGGGTGTTGAAGCATACAAAGTAAATATGTTTGCATTGCTTGGAAAGCCTGGCTTTGAAGAGAAAAAAGCTGAACTTGAAAAGCGTTTGAAGTAATGCAACAGGACTGTCCTTTATGTAAAAGGGCAGTCTTTTTTACATAGTTCTAAACGCTGCGGATATCCTATATATAAAGGAGTGTGAAGACATGCATACGTTTCAATCCTCTATAGAAGGAATGGAATTTCCGCTTATACTGCTTGAAGACCGCTTAAAAAAAGAGGGGTATGTAATTGGTGGGAACTGGGAATACGATCACGGCAGTTTCGATCTGTTACTTGAACAGCAGGGCGATTATCTGTATTTAAGGCTGCCGTTTGAGGCTGAAGGTGGAGAACTTGATAAAGACGACAGTACGGTTAGAATGCTTCAGCCGTTTCTTTTATCTCATCAGTACGATCCGGATCGTGATCAGGATGCTTCATCCGGTGCAGTTTCAGCTGCGTTTAATCAATTTCAGTCCCC
The DNA here is from genome assembly GCF_000829445.1 of Jeotgalibacillus alimentarius. Taxonomy (GTDB): domain Bacteria; phylum Bacillota; class Bacilli; order Bacillales; family Jeotgalibacillaceae; genus Jeotgalibacillus; species Jeotgalibacillus alimentarius. The sequence goes on along the minus strand of NZ_JXRQ01000024.1, from coordinate 3,012 downwards.
AGAAGATCAGGATGCACCGCTTACGCCTGAGCAAATTGAACATGGTTCAGCTGCACTCGAACGTGCGGAAAAACTGCTCAATCAGGTTTATGCTGACTGAGCAGTGCTTCTCCAATTACCTGCTTTGTCTTGACGATCGCATCTGCGCCTGCAGCTAATGCCTGTTCAGTCAGCTGGTCAGAAATCAATTCTGCTACACATCTGATTGAGGGATTCAGCCTTTTAGCTGTCAGGATTGTTAAGATCGTCTGTGCATCAGCGGCTTCTTCATTTAAGTGCTGATCTGCAGTGATAATCAATTCCTTTGCGTTTTCAACACATGCTTTATGTAAATCGGCAGTGTGATTTGCTGCTCCCTTGATAAAACTCACGTGTTTTTGTTCATACATCGGGTGGCTGTTCAGCGTCTGATCAATAATTAAAATATCGTTCTCTAAACGGGATATGAGATAAAATGCCCGGGCATTCCAGCCAACTACGATCACATGATCAACTAACGCAGCCCCTGCGGCTCCTTCCATATAAGCCTGCTGTGATCGGACCGCATAAGCTGCAAACATGAAGAAATAACTGGAAAGAAGACCTGCGCCGATCAATAAAAGCACGGCAGCAAAAAACCTTCCCTGAGAACTTACTGGGACAAGATCTCCGTAACCAAGTGTAGAAATCGTAACAAGAGCCCACCACCAGCCATCTTCAATTGTTTTAAACGTATCAGGTTCAATTAAATGAATGGTGATCCCTCCTGAAAAAACGAGCAGGAAAACAGCCAATATTACGAACAGCCATTTTGGAAGTCTGCTAATATGCTGAATCATCGCACTTCACCTCCACATCAGTATTGCCTTTTTAACAAAAAAATTATTCCCGCGTACCTTGCACGATGTCAATTTAAGGGTATAATAGTTCTTGCGCGGGGCTATAGTTCAGTGGGAGAATGCTTCACTGGCAGTGAAGAGGTCAGGGGTTCGAATCCCCTTAGCTCCATATAAAAAAACCTTGAAGCCATAAAAGCTTCAAGGTTTTTTTACGTCCTATCATCAATCTTATCTTGATTCAATCTCAACACCTTCGACATCATCCATGATTGAAAGAGAGCTGTAGAGTTCAGTTACACTTTGTCTGATTGGGATTGAAGCGGTCAGTTCAACCATGTGCAATCTTTCTTTCGTATCTTTTAATCTCATATGTTCAATCACAACACCATCAGCTTTCAATTGATCCAGGAGATGTTTACCCTGATCAGCCTTCGTAAGAATCACCTTGATATAGATCTCCTTCTGTCTGAAGTGTGAAGGACCGGTCCACTTTAGAATAAATGGAAGGAGCTCAACACTTACAATAATTAAGATGACGCCCATCGTTGCTTCAATATAAAATCCTGCGCCAACTGCAATTCCGACACCTGCAGCGCCCCAGATAATTGCAGCGGTTGTAAGTCCTGAAATCGTATCATTTCCCTTGTGGAGAATCACGCCTGCTCCAAGGAAGCCGATTCCGGATACAATCTGAGCAGCGAGCCGGAGCGGGTCCATCGTAATATTTACTTCTTCATCACCACTGAACGAATACGCTGACTCGATTGATACGATTGTAAGGAGGCAGCTGGCAATTGAGATGACAAGGCTCGTCTTAAGACCAACAGGCTTTCTCTTTAGTTCGCGTTCAATCCCGATGATCATACCCAAAACGGCTGTAATCCCAAGTTTTATTAAAAGTTCTTCATTAATCAAATCCCGGCACCCCCTTGAATTATCATTGGAAATCAATCAAAGTAAGGATGTAGACGTGCTTAATCATATTATACAGCGGTAAAGGGGATTGTACGATGCAATTAGGGGAAAAGCTGGCTCCATTAGCAATTATTATAGGTGTTATTACAGTTTCATTTTCAGCTATTCTTGTAAAGCTGTCATCCGGTGAACCTGGTGTCATCGCATTCTATAGAATGTTTTTCAGTGCGCTGATATTATTGCCTTTCTTTCTGAGAGGGCACGTTAAAGAGGTTAAGCACTTACAGAGAAAAGACTGGATTCTTACAATCGCGGCAGGAGTGCTGCTGGCATTACATTTTATTTTATGGTTTGAATCACTGCAGTATACGTCTGTAGCAAGTTCAACTGTTCTGGTGACGATGCAGCCGTTATTTGCTTTTGTTGGAGCGTACTTTTTATTTAAGGAAAGAATTACACCTCAGGCTATGATCTCAGCAGTCGTTGCGATAGCAGGAAGTGTTCTTATTGGGTTAGGAGATCTACAGGTCAGTGGAATGGCACTAGTCGGTGATATTCTAGCTTTAATATCATGTGCATTCGTAACCGGCTATCTTTTGTTTGGCCAAAGTGTCCGTCAAAATCTCACATTGACTACATACACTTTTCTCGTCTATTCAGTCAGTGCAATTCTATTACTACTTTATGTTCTGATAAAAGGAGAATCACTTGGACCATTTGAAGTTAATGAGTGGGTGATCTTTGTCAGTCTGGCAATCCTGCCTACCTTATTTGGCCATTCGCTTTTTAACTGGGCAGTGAAGTGGGTGAGCACAACAGTGATTTCAATGGCTATCCTGTTTGAACCGGTCGGTGCAGCAGTATTTGCCTATTTCATATTAGGAGAAGCGCTGAGTGTGTCGCAATTAACAGGAGGGTCAATCATTCTGCTGAGTCTTGGATTTTTCATCCTGACAATTAGGAGAATCAAAGTTTCTTAAAGAAAATCAAAAGTTTTTTCAAAAAGGTATTGCACGATATTAAATGCCGTGATATATTATTACCTGTCCTTAAGAGACGCGAGAGTCAAACGCACAGCACAACGAAATGATTTTCTTCAAAAAAGTGTTGACTCTTAAAGGGAAAAGAGATATGATGATTAAGTCGCTCGAGTGCGAAACACTCACGACTAAAGAAGTATTTGAACCTTGAAAACTAAACAACCAAACGTCAACGTTTTAAGATTTTAAGTCTTTTTCGAACAAAAAAGACAATGAGCTTTTCAAACACTTTACGGAGA
>NZ_JXRQ01000023.1 GCF_000829445.1 Jeotgalibacillus alimentarius | reverse complement strand
AATTTTTATGCGGGTGTGGTGGAATTGGCAGACACGCTAGACTTAGGATCTAGTGCCGCAAGGCGTGGGGGTTCAAGTCCCTCCACCCGCACCATATTTACCATGCGGGAGTAGTTCAGTGGTAGAACACCACCTTGCCAAGGTGGGGGTCGCGAGTTCGAATCTCGTCTTCCGCTTACTCTATTCAGCGCCCGTAGCTCAATTGGATAGAGCGTTTGACTACGGATCAAAAGGTTAGGGGTTCGACTCCTCTCGGGCGCGCCATATAAAATACATAGAACAACACATAACTGACGGGGAGTAGCTCAGCTTGGTAGAGCACTTGGTTTGGGACCAAGGGGTCGCAGGTTCAAATCCTGTCTTCCCGACCATCTTTTATAACTCATATGGGGCCTTAGCTCAGCTGGGAGAGCGCCTGCCTTGCACGCAGGAGGTCAGCGGTTCGATCCCGCTAGGCTCCACCATATGTATTTTGTAGACACTTTATTTATTGGGCGGCGTAGCTCAGCTGGCTAGAGCGTACGGTTCATACCCGTGAGGTCGGGGGTTCGATCCCCTCTGCCGCCACCAATATAATAAAGGACCTTTAGCTCAGCTGGTTAGAGCAGACGGCTCATAACCGTCCGGTCGCAGGTTCGAGTCCTGCAAGGTCCACCACTTTATATTTATACGGAGGAATACCCAAGTCTGGCTGAAGGGATCGGTCTTGAAAACCGACAGGGGTGTAACAGCCCGCGGGGGTTCGAATCCCTCTTCCTCCTCCATTTTTAATTTCATATCGTCGCGGGGTGGAGCAGTTCGGTAGCTCGTCGGGCTCATAACCCGAAGGTCGCAGGTTCAAATCCTGCCCCCGCAATTATTTATGGTCCCGTGGTGTAGCGGTTAACATGCCTGCCTGTCACGCAGGAGATCGCCGGTTCGATCCCGGTCGGGACCGCCATTTTTAAGGCTTTGTAGCTCAGTTGGTAGAGCAATGGACTGAAAATCCATGTGTCGGCGGTTCGATTCCGTCCAAAGCCATCTTTGTTGTTTCATGGCGATTGTGGCGAAGTGGTTAACGCACCGGATTGTGGTTCCGGCATTCGTGGGTTCGATTCCCATCAGTCGCCCCATTCAGAAAGTGCGGGTGTAGTTTAGTGGTAAAACCTCAGCCTTCCAAGCTGATGTCGTGAGTTCGATTCTCATCACCCGCTCCATTATAAGGGCCTATAGCTCAGCTGGTTAGAGCGCACGCCTGATAAGCGTGAGGTCGGTGGTTCGAGTCCACTTAGGCCCACCATTCGTTCCACAGTAGCTCAGTGGTAGAGCAATCGGCTGTTAACCGATCGGTCGTAGGTTCGAGTCCTACCTGTGGAGCCATTTTTTATGGGGAAGTACTCAAGTGGCTGAAGAGGCGCCCCTGCTAAGGGTGTAGGTCGTGTAAGCGGCGCGAGGGTTCAAATCCCTCCTTCTCCGCCAGTCAGGCCCGTTGGTCAAGTGGTTAAGACACCGCCCTTTCACGGCGGTAACACGGGTTCGAATCCCGTACGGGTCATCTTAAAAAGCAGTTTTCTGATCTATCATCTGAACTGCGCCCTGTCAAGTAGACAGTAAAAAAGAAAAAAGGTTAGAACTACGCTACGGCCTGGTACCGATACTCTATCGGTGCCAGGTTGTTTAATTT